>CAZHLM010000075.1:0-7107 GCA_964533295.1 uncultured Verrucomicrobiota bacterium | reverse complement strand
GAGGTCGTCTGCAGCCATGCCTCCTCCAACTCGACGATCGTCTCACCACCCGGCTCGATCACGAGCGGAATGGTGACCAATCCCTTGAAATACGGGTCCACCGCGCCATCGAGCGCCAGTTCCGCGCCCTGCAACGTGAACCCGCGCTGGCTTGGATCATGGTGCGCGCCGTTGATGGCTTCCACGTCGGGCGTCGTGCTCCACCCAAACGCCATCGTCCCGACCACGCTCACATTCATATACGCTGGTCCCGCCTTCGCCACGGTCAACGGATCACTCGGCGACCACGTGCTGCTGCGCGGTGGCGCGGTGACGGGCTGCGCCGGGGCCGCAGCGGTCTGCGCCGCCAGCGCTTCTTTGACCCGGCGTTGGACTTCCTGTTCAATGAACGGCTTCAAATCCTCCATCACTTTGCGGCGGATCTCCTCCTCGGTATCCGCCCTGACCACGGCCGGCGCCAACAAAGCCGTCGCCAGTACGACTCGAAAGAAACGATACATGACAGTTCTCCTGAATAAGTTGAGTTCACGGCTCACGGCAAGCGAGCCGGTACGACCACCGTCGAATTACCGACCGGATGGCGCTGGTGGAGCCTGGCTCGCGGTGGCAGGAGTGGAAAACGTGAAGTGGGGCTGTTGCGATTCCACCGGTCGGTGCGTCTCGCAAGAAGTGCGGTCAGGCCGACCGGGAATGGCCACCAACGGCGGGGCGGGATGCGCCGCGTGCCAGACGCAAACGAAACAAGAGTCCGAGCACCCCGCCGCGTGGGCGGCATGATCATGCGCAAGCAACTCGCCGCCGACGAGAAAGCCGACGTAAAGAATTACCAGCCAGAACGCGTGACGTGGCCAAGCCATCGGCGGAGAAAATGCCGACCCGGCGGAGCGAAGTCAAGCGCCCGGCCGCCGGATTATAAAAGCAACAAAGTGGCCAAAAATACTTGCGGCCAACGCGCCGCCTGCTATAACGCCATTTTGTTGCATGACAAAGAAACGGCTGTTTGCCTTCACCCTTAATGCTGTTGCTGTTGGGCGGTGGCCTGCTTTGGGCGCGACGGCGCAAGGAACGCTGAGAGGAGATCGCGGGCTGGCCGGGAACGCCACGTTCCCGGCCAGCGACGTGGCATGACACCCTTGTTATTGGTGACCGGGTTTCTGGGCAGCGGCAAGACTTCGTTGTTGCGGCGGCTGTTGCCGCGGTTGAACGACGCGGGATTGGCCACGCACGTCGTGCTGCAAGACTTTGTCAACGCCGTGCTGGACAAGGCGGCGGCGTGAAATATGGCCACCCATCGCACCGAACCTTGACCGCTTCTATGTCAATGCCTCGCTGCAGACGATCTTGGGGATGGGGCGGTCGTTGGTGTGGAGGCTGCGGCGGTCAACCCAATCGCGCAGGTTGTGCTGGTCGTAGAGTTTGGCGAGAGCTTTCAACAAGGACGGACCGCTGACGCCGTTGCGACGAAGGTGGTTTAGCTCCTTGTTCACGGCACGGGTGACCGGGCCTCGCAGGGCCTTTTCGAGGACATTGATCATCGCCTTTTGATCTTCGTCTTCCGTTGCGCCGAACAGCACGCGCATTTCGCGCAACACGTACGTCTGGCCGTGAGACAGCGACGATGTGTGCTGGAGCTCGGCTTGGCGGTGCTTCACTTCCTCGGCGAAGATGCGCTGCACGCGCATGACGGCGGCGTTGTAGTCCTTGGGTAGCGGTTGGCCTTTCGTGTCCGGGCCGCACTTGATGAGGCCGAGAATCTTCGACACGTCCTTGGAGACGACCGTGCCGGTCGTGTCCACAAGGAACAATTGCTGGTAGCCCTTCTGCTCCGGCTGATTCGGATACGTGGCTTCGCAGAAGACGAACTGCCCCTTGTGCGTCGAAGCCTTGCCGGTGCGGATGCCGTCGCGCAGGTCGGCAATGCGCTCGTATTCGGCGGGGTTTTCACGGCGGAGTTGACGGAGAATCTCCTCGGCTTCGTTCAGATCGAGGAACTCCTCTTCCTGTTCGTCCTCGAACAGGCTCAACTGCCCACCGTTCTTCTTTTCGTAAATGGCGTACATCGCGTCTTCGTTGAGCTTCTCGGTGCGGTCGAGAATCTCGGAGTCTTCGCCGATGGTGTCGTGGATTTCCTGAATGCGATTGTGGAGTTTCTGCTGGAGGTTCAGGTTGCGCTCGATGCCCGTCTCCGGCAGGAAGTTGAACCCGTAAACCACGTCATGATCGCTGCCGATGCGGTCAATGCGCCCGAATCGCTGAATCAGTCTGACCGGATTCCAGTGCAGGTCGTAGTTGATGATGTTGTCGCAGTCTTGGAGGTTCAAACCTTCCGCCAACACATCCGTGGCCACCACGGTCATCAACTCCGCTTCCCCCGCCGGGCGCTGATACTGCGGATTGGCCTTTGGCGCAAACCGGCCCACGACGCGCATCTTGCTTTTGTCGCCGCTGTAGATCACGTCAATGTCGTCGCGTTTCCCGCCGGGATTCAGGTTCTCGTACAGATACCGGGCCGTGTCGGCGTACTGGGTAAAGATCAACCGTTTGCCGTCCTTGAGTGGCTTCTTGCCCAAGTACTCCTTCAGTTTCTGCAACTTGGCGTCCTGTGCCGGTGTGATCGGCTTCACAAGCTCCAGCATCTTCTTCAACAGCTTCACGTCATGCGCGATGGCCGCTTTCAGCTTCGGCAAATCGAAATCGGCGATGTCGTACCGGCCCGACACCTTCCGCAGCGCATCCATCAAGTCCTGTTCTTCGTCCTGGTTCGGCTCGTAGAGGATCGCCTGGGCTTCGTCGCCGGCCGGGACAAATCCTTCATCCAATGCCTTCAGGAATCGTTCGTGGACGATGAGCAACCGCCGCACGGTTTCCTTGAAGGCAAACACGCTCGATTCGAACCGCTTGAACAGCAGGATGCGGATCAGCCCGCGCAAGGTCGCCCCGGCCCGGTGCAGGCTGGCGTACGGCTCGCGCTTTTGCTTCTCGGCGGGAACGTAGTTGTACAGCCCGTACCGAGCATAGGTGAGTTCGTCGCCGGTCGGCTCGATCACCCGGCGCGGCTGTTTCCGCTTCGACGGTTTGCCGATGTGCCCCAGCAACTCCTGATACAGCCCCTGATACGTGTCTTCGATGCTGTACTCGATGGTCTCCAGCTCCCGTTTCGGAAAATACTGATGCCGGCCGCCAACGATCACGTATGCCCGTTTCCGTCCGTCGAGGTAATCACGGAACTGCGACGGATCAACCGGCTGGTGCGTCTCGGAATCAAAACCGTACCAGCGCAGGATGTGATTGCGCGTCCGGCGAATCAGGATGTTGGCCAGTAAATCCGGCAGCTTGCGCTCGCCCTTTTCGATCAGTTTGAAATACTCCTTCAGGTTCGGCGGATCAACCGGCAGGTCGGTCTTGTCATCCTGATGGAACAACTTGATCTGGTGATAAACATCCCACGCGCTCTTGTTGCGCGGCGTGGCCGTCAGGAAACAGCACCGCCGCCCCGTGCTGAGGAACGCCTCCACCACCTTGTACCGCTGCGTGTCGGGATGCCGCAGATTGTGGCTCTCGTCGATCAGCACAAAGTCGCGGTCTTTGTAGAGCACGTCCTCCAGCAACCGGTTGACTGCACCGTCATTGTCCTCACGCAACATCCCCATCGAAAGCACGCGGGCGTTCAACTGATACACTTCGTTGTACCGCTCCCACATTTCCGTCAACGGCGCCGGGCAAATGATGAGCGACCGGGCATGATCCGTCCGCTCGAAATGTTTCACGATGGCCGCGCCGATGTAGCTCTTGCCCAACCCCACCACGTCCGCAACGAATGCCCCGCCGAAATCGCGGATCATCTGCACCGCCTGCCGCACCGCCACCTTCTGGAAATCCGCCAGCTTCTTCGTGATCTCGTCATCCCACAGAATGTCCTTGTCGTCCTCGCCTTCGAGCCGGTCGCGCACCAGCGTGTACAACGTCTTCATGTACACGTCGTACGGGCGCACCGCCGCGACGGCCCACGACTGCTTCATCTCCTGCATCAGCGCTTCGTCGAAATCCTCCGCTTCCTGCCAGAGTTCATCAAACCACCGGACCAACTCCGCGTGATTGTCGTTGCCCTGCACGACCACGTTCAATTCCGTGTTGTGCGTCACCCCGGACAGCGTGAGGTTCGACGAACCGACAATCGCGATTCCCTTTTCATGGCGCTCGACGGGTTTGCCATCGCTGCCATAGACCTTGCCGTAATCGAAGATGTACGCCTTCGCGTGCAACCGGCCCTTGGTATAGACCTTCACCTTGAGCCGTTTCTCCTCGATCATCCGCACCAACGTCGTCACCACCGCCTGCGCTTCATCGGTCTGATCCATCAACTCCATGGCCGACCGGATGTTCGCCGCCGTCTCGCCCGTCATCCGCTTCGTGTCCGCCCGCTTCGGGTACGCTTCCGCCTCGCGCGCCTCCGCGACCAGTTCCAAGCGCCGGTAACCTTCCGCGATTTGTTCCAGTGTCTCCCGGTTCGTCGTGTTCCCGATCAACAACCGCAACTCCTTCACACTCGCCAGCCGCGACGCGATGCTCTCCAGCCCCGACAGGAAAAAGTATCCGACCGCAAACCGCGCCGCTTCCGTGGACGACAGGATCCGGTTGATGTGATCCGCCAGCTTCTCGTTGCGATTATCAATGATGTCGTGGCTCATTCTTGCCCGCCTTCCAGCGGCAACTTCCGTTGCACATCGGCCGGCAGGTCACGGATGATGCGCACATCCTCGCTGGCCCGGTAGAAGATTTGCCGGCCTTCACGGCGATGAGGATAAATGAAATGACGATCCAGCAGCGTATTAAGGTACTTCGTCACGTTTGGCGGCTTGACCTTCAGGCTTTTGGCAATGTCGGCATTGGTGAATGTGCCGAGACGCACTGCTTCGCGAATCACGTCCCACTCACGGGCTGTCAACTCCCGCCGCAGCCGCTCAAAAACCAGGCCCGCCAGAAACGTCTTGGCACCGGTTGTGTCCAACGCCTGTGCCGGTGACACCCTCAAGTGCGTCACCACCGTACTCACGGCGTCCATCACGAACCGCATCTTGCCGTCGTACAGGTCATACAGATATTCGATCAACTCATCCGTCACGGGCCGGATAAACCGGTCGGGATGCGCCGCGAGCAGCCGGTAGCGTTTGTTCACCGCCTCCAACACCTGCTCCTTGCGCAACGGCGGGATGTGGATCGGGTGACCAAAGAACACGCTGCGCACCCGTTCCGACGGGCTGATCATCTCGGTGAAGAATCCCGTTTGACCGACCAATACAAAATAGACATTTGGGGTTTGCAGCGTATCCCGGAGGTCCTCCAGCAACTGGCGCGTGCGCTCCGGATTGCGCAGGCTCATCAGTTCCAGATTGTCCAGATGCAGGAACAGCCCCTTGAATCCAAGTTCCCGGGCTTCACCCACCAAGTCGCGCAAGTACGTCTGAAGTTGAACGTCCGTCGGTTCAGCAACGCTGACCTGTGCCGACCGTCCCACGCCGCCACCGAAACCAAATACCGACGCCTGCACCGCCAACGACCGCTGGAAAAACACCCGGTTCAGCAGAAACAACTCCCGCAATAACGGGCGGCTTTGGACGTAACTTTCCCCGCGCAATAACAAGATTTTCCCCACCAGCGTCCCAAGGATGTTCCAGAGCACATCCCGCAGCGTGACATCGCTCGGCAACGCAATCTCCGTGGCGGTGGTCAGCAGCTTGTCCTTCGCTTCGATCTCCCACAGATACCGGTGATAGTTGACGAACGTGGTTTTCCCTACGCCAATGTCGCCTTCGACTACGGCGCGTCCGCCACCGGCACTCTGGAGCACCCCGAGCAACGCTCGTGACTCTGCCGACTCCATCTCCCGCCCGACGATGGCTTGGCTGATAGGCAGCAGCGATTCGGCGGTCGCCGACAGCGCCCCGGTATCAAACGGATTGCCGCGAAAACCGTACCGCTCCCAGATGTTTTGGGTCAGTTCCATACCGGCTCACCCCGATAGTTATATCCTGTTATACAAAATCGCATAACACCTTATCACTCCGTTCCCGCCCTTGTCCGCCTTCATCCTTCATCCTTTCCTCTCCCCCTCCACAATCTTGATCTCCGCCGCCGTCAGCCCGTAGAGCCGGTACACCCGCTCGTCGATCTCCCGCTCCCACGCCGAAACGTCCGCCGCCGCGTCCGCCCGCTTCGCCGCGAGAATGCGGTCAGTCCGGCGCGGCGAGGGGGCGGGAGCTTTTGGGCTGCGCCAGTCCTCTGGCGCTTTGGATGCGGCGGCGGTGCGGCTGGAAAGCGGCAGAGGACTACTGCACTCCAAGACGTTGGCGCGCCTGTCAGGCCACGGCTTCATTTCACGCCCTCCTCCAAGATTTTGATCTATTGTCCCGCACAGCGGCGGGCGCATGCATCCCCGTCTGGGTTATCATTGAGAAGAGTCCTCTTCTTCAGATTCGCTCTCATCCAACGCATTCAAAGCGGCTGCTACTTGGGATTCAATCTTCTCAAGCGTTTGGCGGTCGCCCTCGTCCATCAACCGGGTCAACCAATCCTCAAACACAGACTCGGCATCAGGCTCTTCCGGCTTGGGGATCAACCGCCAACGCGCCGCCGCCCAGTCGAGATAAATCGTCCCGGGCCGGTATTGGTACGGGCGACGAAGCCCATGAAGCAAGCGCGCAAGCATGCTGCGGTCGCAACCAGCAGCCGCCAGTGATCCCATAAACGCCAGTTCTGCCTCTTGTGCTTCATCAAGAGTGGCAAGACGACGCGGGTCAAAACTCAGCCAACCGCCTGCATAAAGCTCATCTGCCGCCAGCCAGCTCAGTCCGATGCGCTCGAGCACGTCAGCAGGCGATGGCGGAAACAAACACAACTGTGCCATACAGGCACGCGCCGATTCCACCTCCGGGTCGCTACTGGTCTTCCAGCCGAACGGTTCAACTGGCGTTCTCATTTGGCACCCTCCTCCACCACCTTGATCTCCGCCGGCGTCAGACCGTAGAGGCGATAGACCCGCTCGTCTATCTCCCGCTCCCACGCCGACACGTCTGCCGCCGCGTCCGCCCGCTTCGCCGCGAGGATGCG
>CAZHLM010000074.1:0-14825 GCA_964533295.1 uncultured Verrucomicrobiota bacterium | reverse complement strand
GCTAAGAGATCACTGATGGGGGGGCTTCTGGTCACACAAACGGCGCCCGACCAATTTATCTTCGGATACGGCGAGACCCAACGTAGTCAGCGTTCGACAGCTTCCCGGCTCCAGCTGCTGGAGCGAACATTTTCCTTGTCGGACCTGGGTTGCGACTTTGCGGGATTTAGATTGGCGGTGATTCTTCTTCACAGGTTATTCACAGTGAAGAAGCCCGCGTAAACCCCTGATTTTTCGCTTGCGTTCGCAATTCGACCGGCTATTCTGCGCGGCAAAGAAAGGGGTGGGGACCCTGTTATGTATCTGAAGAGCTTGCAGCTCGTCGGCTTCAAATCGTTTGCCGAGAAGACGACGCTGGAATTCTTGCCGGGCGTGACCGCGATTGTCGGTCCGAACGGTTGCGGCAAATCCAATGTGTCGGACGCCATTCGCTGGGTGCTCGGCGAACAATCCGCCAAGGCGTTGCGCGGCAGTGAAATGGCGGACGTGATTTTCAGCGGCACCGACGGTCGGAAGGCCATCGGGATGTGCGAAGTCAGCATGACCTTCGCCGAGGTGGACCCGAGCACGTTGTCGTTGCCGGGGGTGAATCTTGATTTCACGGAAATCACCATCACTCGCCGCGTGTATCGCGACGGCACCGGCGAGTATTTCATCAACAAGACCCCCTGCCGGCTGCGCGACATTCAGGGATTGTTCATGGATACCGGCGTTGGGCGCAGCAGCTACTCGATGATGGCGCAGGGGCAGATTGACCAAATCCTCTCCGCCCGGCCCGAAGATCGGCGGATGATTTTCGAGGAAGCGGCCGGCATCAACAAGTACAAGCACCAGAAAAAAGAGGCGCTGCGCAAACTCGAATACACCGAGCAAAACCTCGTCCGCCTCACCGACATCATCAAGGAAGTCAAACGCCAGATCATTTCCCTCCAACGCCAGGCCGGCAAGGCGCGCCGCTACAAAGAGCTGTTCGACCAGCTCAAGGCGCTCGACACCCGGTTGGCCCGCCACCAGTACGACCGGTTGCACGCCGAGATCACCGGCCTCGAAGATCAGATCGCCACGCTCGCGGCGCAATCCGAGTTATTCGCCGCCGACATCGCGGAGCGCGAGACGCAGATTGCCGAACTGCGCCGCTCGCTGGCCGAGCTGGACCGCGCCATTCAGGAAACCGTCGGCCGCGACCACGAGTTGAAGAGCGAAGCCGACCGGCATCAGCACCGCATCCGGTCCCACACCGAACGAATCGCCGAGTACGAACAATTGATCCAGCAGCACCGGCTCGAGACGGCGGCCAACGAGGAAAAAATCCGCACCAACGAGCAGGACCTCGCGCGGTTGAACGCGGAGTTTGACGAGGTGGACGCCCAACTGACCGCCGAGCAGGAAAAACTGCGCGCCCAGCAGGACGCCGTCCGCCAGGCCGAGGCGGAACTGGGCGAAAACACCCGCGCCTTCGAATCGGCCAAAGCCGCCCTGTTCGAGCTGGAATCGCTGCTGGTGCGGCATCGCAACGAACGGAACGCGCTCGACCTGCGCCAGCAGCAGGATCGCTTGCGGACCGACCGGTTATCCGCCGAAAAACTCCAGCTCGAAGACCAGCGCCGCGCGGTGACGCAGCGGCTGGAAGAGTTTCAACAAGGTCTGCAAACGCTGGCGGCGACGGCGGAGACCGGCCGCGCCGCGCTGGCGGCGGCCACCGACACGGCAACCGAAGCCGGTCGGCAACTGGCGGAGGTCACCGCCGCCTGGCAGGCGACGACGCTGGAGCTTTCCCAGAAACGCGCGCGGCTCGAAGTCCTGCGGCAGTTCTTCACCACACCGGATGGTCGGCAGACGCTCGGCCAGATTCTCGAAGTCGAACCGGCTTACGGCGCCGCGATCGAAGCGGCGCTCAACGGCAAGGTGCAGACGATTTTGGTGGACGACCGGCCTGCGGCCCGGGCGTTGTTGAACGGCGAGCTGCAAAACCCGAGTGTGGCGGTGGCGGATTTCACCATTCAGCCCCCGGTCATCGAGCACAACGGCGCGGCTCGACGCGCGCTGGACGTGGTGCGGGTGCGCGATCCGCGGTTTCAGTCGCTGGTCGAGTCGCTGCTGGCCAACGTGGTTATTGTGGAAAATCTGGATGTGGCGGAATGGATTTGCGCGGCGTATCCCGGCTTGGCGGCGGCGACGCCGGCGGGTGAATTTTTCAGCGCGCTCGGCATCCTCAGCCGGGTGTCGGCCAGCCAGATTGGCGAGATCAGCCGGTTGACGGAGGAAGTGGCGCGGCTCGACGAGCAGGCCGGTCGGTTGGCGGCCCGGCAGGCGGAATTTCAGGCCGCGCAGACGCAGGCCGAGGCGCAATTGAGCCGGCAGCGGGCGGAATTGCACACGCAGGAACTGGCGCTGGCGTCGAAACAGGGCGAGTGGAACACGCTGCAGACCGAGCAGCGCGATCTGGAGAGCAAAATTCACACGGTCGTCTTCGAGCTGACCTCGCTGGAGGAGCAAAGCCGCGCGGAGCACCAGCGGCGCGAGGAGATTCAACGCGAGTTGCAGGACGCGGAGAGCCGGGAACAACAGGCGCGAGCCGAACTGGTTGCCGCGCAGCAGGCCGTGGCGGCGGCGGCGGAACGGAAATCGGCGTCGACCGAGGCGCTGACCGAGTTGCGGGTCGCCGTGGGCGGATGGGAACACAAACGCGGCGCGATTCAGGCGCAGCGCGAACCGATTCGTGGCCGGATCCGCGACCTGCGCGAGCGGATCGAGACCTGCGCCCGCGAGATCACGGCGTATACCGGCAAGATCGAGCAGTGGCGGGTCGAGATGGCGGAATCGGAGCAGGAGATTGCCGCGGTGGCCGTCACGCGCCAGCAGGTGCAGCAGCAGTGGAACGGCTTGCAGCATCAACGGGCCGAGGTGGCCACCGGCATTGAGCAGGCGGAGGCCGAATTGCGGGCCGTGCGCGCCCGCGCCGCCGAATCGCAGAACGAGAAAGCCGGTCTCGATGTGGCGGTGGCGCAGAAGCGAATGGGATTGCAAAATCTCAAGGATCGCGTCTGGCAGAAATATCAGGTCAACGTCGAGGATGTGCGCAGCGAGCAGATCACGGTGACGATTGCTGATCAGGGGCCGGTGGTCAGCGAGCAGGTGGCGTTGCCGGTGGATTGGGATGCGCTGGAGCAACAGGTGGTCGAGTTGCAGGCCAAACTCGACGCAATGGGGACGGTCAACGTCGAGGCGATTCAGGAGTACGACGAGCTGGAGCAGCGGTTCCAGTTTTTGTCCCAGCAACACGACGATCTGGTCAAAGCGAAAGAGCAGTTGCTGCAGGTCATCGCCAAGATCAACGCCACGACGAAACAACTGTTCCTCGAAACGTTCGAGAAAGTGCGCGTGAATTTCCAGCAGATGTTCACCGAGTTGTTCGGCGGCGGGAAGGCGAACCTGGTGTTGCTCGACGAAAACGATCCGCTCGAATGCGGCATCGAGATCAACGCGAAGCCGCCCGGCAAGCAGCTCCAGAGCATCACGTTGCTCAGCGGCGGCGAGAAAACGCTCACCGCCACGGCGTTGCTGTTTGCGATTTACATGGTCAAACCGTCGCCGTTTTGCGTACTCGACGAGTTGGACGCGCCGCTGGACGAATCGAACATCAACCGGTTCATCCGCATCCTGCAACGGTTCGTGCAACTGTCGCAGTTTGTCGTGATCACCCACAACAAACGCACCATCGGCATGGCCGACGCGCTTTATGGGATCACGATGGAAGAACACGGCGTCAGCAAGGTGGTCAGCGTCAAATTCAGCCCGCGCGAAGAAACCGAACGCAAGCGACAGGAACATTCCCGCGAAGCTCAGGAAGACCGGATTGACGGCGCGGCGATTCTGCGCACCGACGTCCGACCGCATGAAGAAGCGCTGCACAACGACCTGCTCGTCCGCAAGGAAGCGACGGTCGCCGAGATCGCCGAAGTCCCGGTGGTCGTGGCCGAGACCGAACCGGTGCTCGGGACGAAGCCACCGGCCGACTTGACGGCCGAAGTCAAAGCCGCCGTTGCCGCGGCCGCGGAAGTCGGCGAAACCGTGGCGGCCACCGTCCGCCCTCCGGCGTCCGACCAACTGGCGGTGTGAGTGCCCCCCATGCTGGACACCGCGCTCGAAGCGGCCACGGCGGCCGGCAAGTTGTTGCGGCAGAACTTTGGCTCGGCGCTGAACGTCAACCTCGCCACGCATCACGACATCAAGTTGGAGCTGGATGAGCAGGCGCAGGCGTTGATTACCCGGATGGTTCTCGCTGATTTTCCCGACCATTGCATCCTCGGGGAGGAAGCCGTGACCGGCCAAGAGCAGGCGGATGTGCGGTGGGTGGTGGATCCGCTCGATGGGACCGTGAATTATTTTTACAACATCCCCCACTATGCCGTGAGCATTGCGGCGCAGGAGCGGCGCGGAGACGAGTGGCAGACGGTGGCCGGGGTGGTGTACGCGCCGGAAGTGGATGAGATGTTCGCCGCCGAGCGCGGTCAACCGGCGACGTTGAACGGGCAGGTCATCCGGGTGAGCGACCGGACGCAATTAGCCGAGGCGATTGTCGGCATCGGCTTTTTCAAGAACGAGGAGACGATTCGCCGCAGCCTCAAAGACTTTCAGCACCTCGTCGGTCGCGTCCGCAAGATGCGCTTGATGGGCGCGGCGGCGCTGGATGCGGTGTATGTGGCGGCCGGGCGGTTTGACGCCTATATCGAATACGGCATCAAGCTGTGGGACATTTGCGCCGGGGAGTTGATTCTCGGCTGTGCCGGCGGGAAAACGCAAAAGATACCGGCAGCCGAGCCGCACACCTTCGCCATCAAAATGTGGAACGGCAACCTGCCGCTGACCGACTTCACCCCGCTCGAAGTCGCCACGACCGGTACCGGCGGTCTGTGACCGCCGCTGCGGTTTCGGGTTGTCCACCGGCCGCGCTCAGTGCAGCCAGTTCAGGAACGCGCCTTCGATCAGGATGATGACGGTCAGGGCGGCGACGATGGAGAGCAGCACCGGCGTCATCTCCTTGATCCACTGGAACGGCGTGTATTGCTCGTCCACATCGCGCTGGATGAAGGCGTAAGCGACGACGGATTGGGCGGAGCCGATGTGCGTCCAGCACCCCCCGGCCGCGTAGCCGGCAATCTGGGACATGGCGAAGAGGTGGATCAGGCCGACATCGTTGAGATTAAGCAACGCCCGCGACGCGAAGTCGGCCACGACATTGTTGTCGAGCATCGCGGACAGCATGGTGCAGCCGGCAAACTGCAGCCAGGCGACCACCGCCGCGCCGGCTTGCGCGACGCCCTGTTCGATCAGGGTTTGCAGTTGGTTGAAAAACCCGATCGTCGCCAGCAGCGTGATCGCGAGAAACAACGGGAACAGGAAGTAGTACTCGGCGTACTCATGCCGCGCCTCGCGCAGCGCCAGACGCCGGATGTTCGGCAGATTGGCGATGCCGAGAAACGCCACGAGGAATCCGGCAAAGGACGCGAGAAACAGCGGCACGTGATGGTTCAGGGCGTGAACAATCAGCAGCCCGATGAACGGCACCAGCGCCAGCGCGCCGATTTTCTGGGCCAGCAGCCGTCGCGGTTTCAGCCGGTCAATCGCCTCGTTGACCGCCGTGTCGGCGAGATCGACGCCGCGTTCGTCGCCGCGGTCGAGCAGGACATACCGGTTGTCGAGCGGCTCGGCCAGCTCCTCCGCCACGAAGTCGCCGAGCAACGCCCGGCGGGTGGCGGGCGGAATGTGTTCCCGCACGAGCGCCAGTCCCAGCGGTTCACCGTGCCGCAGGCGGGCGACGATGGCCGCCACGCGGTCGCCCAACGCGGCGGTCTTGGATTCGACGAACTCCACCGGCGTGACGACGCAACCATGACGTTGAGCCTGCAGGAAGCGGACCGTGGCGGCGTGTTCATCCAGCACATCCATTTTGGCAAGGTCCACGCGCGTGCCTTTGAGTTTGCGCCCCAGGTTGATCGCGACACAGAGATACGCCGCCACCGCCGCCGGCAGGCAGTAGCGCAGAAAAAAGGCGTCGGTCAACAACGGGCGCCCGACCGGCAACGGCGCGCCGCCGCTGCCGAAGTTGTTGACGGGGTTGGTCACGACGACGTTGGCTTTCATGATCAGGTTGGGCGGCTCGCCGTAGGCCAGCCACATGCCGCAGACGGTGGTGACCACGGTGCAGACCATCACGGCGTAGCGGATGGAGGCGGTGGGCGCGGCGGCGACCATCAGAATAATCACCAACGTCCGAATCGTCAGGCCGATCATCGAGACGCCGTCGAGGATGCCGGAGGCGAACGCGACCACCATCGTTACGGAGATGATGGTCGGCAGAACTCCGCCCCGCCAGCGCCGCAACAGCACCATCGTGGTCCACTCCAGCAACCGGGTTTGCGCGATGACCGCCACAAAAAACGTCAACCCGAGGATAAACAACATCGTGTCGGCGTGGACCAGATTGTCCAACCCGTGAAACGACAACAGATGATGGACGAGAAAATGCCCCCAGCCATGCTCGGCGATTTCGCGATGGAACGCCGAGGTGGCGGTCGAGCCAGCCATTGCAAAGGTGGCCACGATCACCAGCGCCGCCCCGTAGGTCAGCGCGTTCTTGTTGAGCCGGTACTTGATCGAACCGAGCACGAACAACGCGAGGATGGTGGCAAAGACCTCACCGGCCAGCACCCACGCCGTCGGCCGCCACACGTGGGTCAGTCCCAGCGCCAGAATGATCCCGGCCGCGAGTGCGCAGCCGACGATGAATTTCGTTCCGGACAGTTGCACAACCGCCGGCCCCGCGGCCGGACTTGCATGGTCGCTCATGGTGGGCGGCTTATAACAACCCGCCGTGGAACACGCAACCGTTCCGTCAACGCGCTACGACTCGATCCGGGTTCGCGGGTCGAACTTCACGCCGCGGGCGCGCGCCGCTTTCGTCAACATGTGCGCCCCGACCGGGGCGGTGACGAAGATGAACGCCACCGCCAGCACCTCGCGGATGCTGAAGATGTTTTGCTCCACCGAAAAATACAACACCGCCGCCAGCAACACGCAGATCACCCCCAGCGTGGCCGCCTTCGTCGGTCCGTGCATCCGCGTGTAAAAATCGGGCAAACGGAGCAAGCCGACCGACGACGTGACCATGAACGCCGTGCCGATGACGAGCAAGACCACAATCAGCCACTCAATCAATGATGTCCCCTTTCAGCAGATACTTCGAAACCGCCACCGTTCCCAGGAACCCGAGCACCGCGATCACCAGCACCGCGTCGAAATACGCCACCGTGGTGTGGCGGATGCACAACAGGGCGATCAGCCCGATCAAATTTACCGCCAGCGTGTCCAGCGCCAGCGCCAGATCCGGCAGGCTCGGCCCGCGCACCAGCCGCCACAGGCACATCCCCGCCGAGACCGCCAGCGCGAGCAAACAGCCATCCGCCACCGTCGTGATCATCGTTCCAACTCCCGCAACGGCTGTTCGAACATCGTCTGGATGCTCTGCCGGGTCGCTTCGATGTCCGGCACGTTCAGGCAATGCACGTCCAGCGACCTGCGATCGGGCGCCACATCCACCGTCACCGTGCCGGGCGTCAGCGAAATCATCCCCGCCAGCGCGGTAATCGCCGCGTCGGTTTTCAGCGTAATCGGCACGCGGATCAGGGCCGGTTGCACCCGCAACCGCGGCCGCAAAATCCACCACGCCACCTGCACGTTGGCCACCACCAGCTCTCGTAGAAACACCGCCAGTAACTTCACCAACACGACGGTCTTGCGAAAGAACATCACCTCGCCCAGCATCCGCCGCGAGCCGTACATCACGAGCGCGCCCACCAGATAGCCCACCACGAACGTGCTGGCGCGAAAGTTCTCCACCAGAAAACACCAGATCACCCCCAACACGACGTTCAACAACATGTGGCCCAGCATGGTTTCCCTCTTAGCGTTGACCGCGACCGATTGCAAGCCCACCCGTCCCGGCTCAACCCCGGTCGCGCGCCAGGGCGCGGCGAATGTGCGCCAACTCGCGGCGGTGCGCGGCGCTGACCCGCGGGTACTCCAGCGGCAACCGCCGCAGCGCGTCCACGATCACCTGCGAGATCAGCAACCGCGCGTTCCACTTGTCGTCGGCCGGCACCACGAACCACGGCGCCGCCGCCGTGCTGGTGGCGCTCAGGCAATCCGCGTAGGCCCGTTGAAACGCCGCCCAGTCGCGCCGGGTTTCCAGATCCGACGGGGCGAACTTCCAGTTCTTGAGCGGGTCCTCCAACCGCGCCAGCAACCGGCGTCGTTGCTCCGCCTTGGAGAGATGGAGAAAGAATTTCACGATCCGCGTCCCGTTCCGATGCAGATACTGCTCCCAATTGACGATGTCGCGGTAGCGGTCGCGCCAGAAATGTTTTCCGATGCACTCCGCCGGCAACTGTTGCGCGGCCAGCAACGCCGGCCGCACCCTCACGATCAGGACCTCCTCGTAGTGCGACCGGTTGAAAATCCCGATCCGTCCCCGCTCCGGCAGCCGGCGATGGGTCCGCCAGAGAAAATCATGGTCCAACTCCTCCCGGCTTGGTTCCTTGAAACTGAAGACCTGACAGCCCTGCGGGTTGACCCCGCTCATCACGTGTTTGATGGCGCCGTCCTTGCCGGCGGCGTCCATCCCCTGAAAAATCAGCAGCACCGCGTACCGATTGTGCGCGTAAAGCCGCTCCTGCCATTCCCCGATCTCGGTCCGGTACTGCTCGAGCAACTCCCGGTAATGATTCTTGGAACGGTACAAGGCCGGTATCTGCGTCGGCCACTTCGCCAGGTTGACCTTCTGTCCCTCGGCCACTTGCAAGTCCGTCACCGGGCATTTCCGCTTCATCCGTTCTCCTCCGTCACGCTCGCCGGTTCGGGCTGACCCGTCCCGGCCAGATAATTCACCACCCGCCACGTGTGATAGCCGACCCGGTCCAGCCAGCGCAATGCGTCCAGCATCTCGATCGCATCATTGGGCGGCCGCGCCCCGCCGGCCGCTTCGCCCAGCACGGTCACGCGCTCCTGCCGCCGCAATTTCGCCAGCGCCGCCGCGTGCTGCTCGACCCGCGCCACCCAGTCTGTCGCGCCCGCGCCGCGCAAGCCGGCCGTCGCCAGTTCCAGCAACGACCGGCCATGCGTCGCCGCCGTCCGCACCGGCTCGCGCTCCCACCACTGGCGGATTCGTTCCGCGGGTGCCACGCGCGATTGCAACCGCTGCAAATGATCAATCGCGTGAACCAGTGCCAGCCGCGACGCGGTCAGCGGCGCGTCTTCCGAGACCGGCGGGATGCGCGCAAAAAACTCCTCCGTCCGCTGCAACGCCTCGCGCAGCACCGCCGCCTGGTCGTCCGTCCCCGCGCGGGCGGGCGGGTCGAGCGCCGTCCGCAACCGCCCGCACAATTCCGCCGCGATGCCGGCGAGCGCCCGCCGCGTCGCCTCCAACGCCACCGCCGGCACGTGCAACAGCGAGTCATCCAGATGCTGCGTCAACACCGGCCCCTTCTCAGGCAACAACCGCTCCACCGCGCGCGCGAAGCGGTCCACGAACGGCAAAACGAGAATCACGCCCAGCGCGATGAACGTCGAGTGAAACGCCGCCAGACTCAGCGCGCCCGGCTCCAGCTCCAGATGCGTTTGCGCCCATTGAATCATCGACAACAAGCCGGGCAGCAGCACGATCGCCACCAGGCCGGTCACCAGATTAAACGCCACATGCGCCACCGCCGTCCGCTTGGCCGGCACGGTGCCGCCGATCGTGGCCAGTACCCCGGTCACCGTCGTGCCGATGGCCGCGCCGACGGTCACCGACGCCGCCTGCTCGAAGTTGACCGCGCCGGTGTGCAACGCCGTCAACGTCGTCGCCACCGCCGCGCTCGACGATTGCATCAGCACCGTCAGGATCACACCCATCAGCATCGCCAGCAGATGGCCCGGCAGGTTGGCCGCCGGCAGCTTGGAAAAATCAACCACCGCCGTCAGCCCTTGCATCCCGCTCTGCAGCGTCTCGATGCCGATGAAAATCAGACCCAGCCCCGCCAGCGCCACCCCGAGCGACCGCCAGCGACCGCGCCCCAGCAATTTCAGAAACGCACCCACACCAACCAACGGCAATGCATAAAACCCGACGCTGACCTTCAACCCCAGCACCGCCACGATCCAGCCCGTCCCCGTCGTGCCGAGACTGGCGCCCATCACCACGCCGACCGCTTGCGGAAACGTCAGCAGACCCGCGCTGACAAACCCGATCACCGTCACCGTCGTCGCGCTCGACGATTGCACGATCGCCGTCACGGCCACGCCCGAGGCAAACGCCTTCAGCGGCGTGCCGGTAAACCGCACCAAAGCCCGCCGCAACGCCTCCCCGGCAAACGCTTTCAACCCGTCGGTCAGCAGCACCATCCCCAGCACAAACAACCCGATGCCGCCGCTGAGTTTGAAAACCAGTTCCATCATCGAACCCGATGCACGCTCTCAAACCAGCCCCGCCCGCGCCAGTGTAATCGCCGCGCGCCGGGCCAAGACGTTCTACGGTTGGCCGCCAAGCACGGCGTGCCGGTACGACTGCGGGGCCAACAGTTGCGCGGCCGTCTGCTGCGCGAACCGTTGCGCGGACGGAAACGCCACGGCGAGGATTAACGAAAACGACACCAGCAACGCCGTCGCGCCGTACAAGACCGGCCCCGCCGGCCGCCGGTGCCCGGCCGCGGCCCCCCAAAACGACAGGTGCCAGATCTTCATCATCGAAAACAACGTAAACAACCCGGTCAGCACCGCGACGGCCGTGTAGAAATACCGGCCTTCGCCAAAACCGGCCACCAGCACCGCCAACTTCGCGAAAAATCCGCTCCACGGCGGCACCCCGGCCAGCGACAAACCCGCGATGAAGAACAGCGTCGCCAGCGCCGGCGCGCTCTCCATCAAGCCGCCGATTTTCTTCACGCTGTTCTGCCCGGTGATCCGCTCCATCACGCCGGCCACCAGAAACAGCGCGCATTTTACGAGCGTGTAATGCACCATGTAAAAAATCGCCGCCGCCAGCCCGGCCTGCGTGAACAAGCCCAGCGCAAACACCAGATACCCGATCTGGCTGACGATGTGAAAACTCAACAACCGCCGCAGCTCGATCTGGCAGACCGCGCCGAGCACGCCGACCAGCATCGAAATCGCGCCCAGCGCCAGCAACACTTCACCGACCAGCCCGGTCTGCTGCGGGAACACCAGCGGGAAAACCCGCATCATCGAATAGACGCCGACTTTCGTCGCGACACCGCCGAAAAACGCCGAGATCGCCGGCGGCGGAGCCGGGTAGCCGTCCGGCAACCAGAAATACAACGGGAAGATCGCCGCCTTCAGCCCGAACACCACCAGCAACAACACCGCCACCACGTCCACCACCACCCGCGCCGCGCCGTCGCTGGCGGCCGTCACCTCCGACAGGTGCGCCATGTTCAGCGTGCCGGTCACGCCGTACAACAAACCGACCGCCGCCAGAAACAACGTCGAGCCGAGCAGGTTCAACGCAAGGAACGGCAACCCCGCCCGCAACTGCCGGGCTTCGCCGCCCAAGGTCAGCAGCGCGTACGACGAAATCAGCGTCACTTCGTACCAGACAAACAGATTAAAAATATCCCCGGTCAGAAACGCACCGTTGATCCCCATCAGGATGAACTGGAACAGCGGATGGAAATGAAACTCCTGCCGTTGCGGATCGAGGTCGGCGCAGGCGAACCACAACGTCGCCAGCCCGGTCGTCCCCGCCAGCAACAACATGATCGTCGAAAGCCGGTCGGCCATCAGCAGAATCCCGAACGGCGTCTCCCAGTTGCCCAGCCGGTAGACCGCAATCTCCCCGCCGCTCAACCGCCCAAACAACGCCACCTCCGCCGCCAGCAACACCAGCAGCGACGCGACGCTGACGACTCGTTGCGCCGCCACGCGCCGCCGGAAAAACAACAGCAACACCACCGCCGTCGCCAGCGGCCAGAGAATCGGCAGGACCGGCAGATGCGCGCTCAATGTTTTTCCTCCGCCGGCAGATTCACCTCGTCGGTCCCGTTCTCCTGATAACTGCGGAACGCCAGCACCAGCAAAAACGCCGTGACACCAAAGCCAATCACGATCGCCGTCAAAATCAGCGCCTGCGTCAACGGATCCGTCGTCGCCGTCGGCGGCTCCGTCACCAACGGCGGCTGCCCGCGCCGGATCTCGCTCATATTAATAATGAGCAGATTCGCCGCGTGTCCCAGCAACGCCATCCCAAGCACCACCTGAAACGTCCGCCGCCGCAGACAGAGGTACAGCCCCGCGCCGAAGAGCGTCCCGATCGCCAGCGCCATCAGCAGTTCCATTATTTGCCCTCCTGACTGAGCGTTCCGATCACCATCAACGTCACCCCGACCACCACCAGATACACGCCCACATCAAAGGCCAGCGCCGTGGCCAGTTCCACCTCGCCAAAACCCGCCACGTGGAAATGACCGAACCGGTGCTCCAAAAACGCGCTGCCATACACCCACGCCGCCAGACCGGTGCCCAACGCCAGCGCCAGACCCACCCCGATCAACACCCGGTAGTTCATCGGCAACCATTCCCGCACCTGCTTGCCCCGGTAGGCCACGTGCACCAACACAATCGCCGCCGCCGTCATCAACCCGGCAATGAACCCGCCGCCCGGCGCGTTGTGACCGCGCCACATCAGGTGCAGCGAAAACAAAATCAACAACGGAAACACCAGCTTCGTGATCGTGGCCAGAATCAGCGAAATCATCGCGTCCTCCGCAGCTTGATCAGCGCAAACGCCCCCAGCGCCGCAATCCCCAACACCGTGATTTCTCCGAGCGTATCGAAACCGCGGAAGTCCACGAGAATCACGTTCACGATGTTGCGCCCACCGGCCCGCGGCCGGCTGGCTTCCGTGAAAAACTCGGCCACCGGCCGCGCCGCGTTGGCGGCGCTCACCGCCAGCACCAGCACCGTCATCACCCCGCCAAACACCACCGCCAACGCCGCGTCAGCCAGCCGCTCCCGGCGCGGCGAGGTGGGCGGGGCGGACTTGGGCAGCCGCTGCAGCACCAGTAAAAACAAGATGATCGTCACCGATTCGATCAGCAGTTGCGTCAGCGCCAAATCGGGCGCGCTCAGGACGAGGTACACCGCCGCCACCAGAAACCCCACGCTGCCCAACACGATGACGGCCACCAGCCGGTCCTGATGGCGCGCCACCACCGCGAGAATCGCCGCAATCAGCAATCCGATCAGCACCGCCTCCGCGGCGGCCGGCGCGGTCCACTCCGCCGGCCACACGCCCACGCGCTCCTGCCGGCCCCACGCCAGCCCGACGCCGACCAGCACGGTCACGATGACGCACCAGAAATACGTCCGCAGCCGGCCATTCTGCAGCGTGTTTGTCAACCAGGTGCTGCCGCGGATCAACCCGGCCAGCGCCCCGTCATAAATCGTGTTCGCCCCAAAACCCCACGCCAGCCGGTCCTGCACCGCCCCGAGCCGGTGACGTTGCGCGTACATCACCAGCCCGGCCGCCACCGTCAACGCGCTCAACATCAACGGCGTCGTGAACCCGTGCCAGATCGCCACGTGAAACTCCACCGGTGCGCCCCAGACCGCCACCACCGCCGGCTTCAACACCATCTTCTCCAATCCCGCCGGCCACAGCCCGACCGTCACGCAGACCGCCGCCAACAAGCCGACCGGCCCCAACATGCCCCAGCCGGGATCGTGCGGTTTGCCGTGCGCGTGGCCATGACCGTGTCCCGCCCCGTGCGGCCATTCCACGTGCGGATCGAGCTTGCTGTAAAACACGCCGTGAACAATCTCCAGCGAATACACGAACGTAAAGATGCTCCCCGCCACCGCCAACACGGGCCACAACCACCACACCGGCCCGCGCCCCACGTGCGTCACCATCTCCTCGTAGAACAACTCCTTGCTCAAAAACCCGTTCAACAACGGCACCCCCGCGCTGGCCAGCGCGCAGACCGCGCCCAACACCGCCGTCACCGGCATTTGTTTCGCCAGCCCTTTCAACAACCGTTTGTCGCGCGTACCGGTCTCGTGATCCACGATCCCCACCACCAGAAACAATCCGGCCTTGAACGCCGCGTGATTGAATATGTGAAACGTCGCCGCCAACGCCGCCAGCTCGGTCCCGAACCCGTAGAGCACCGTGATCAATCCGAGCTGGCTGATCGTCGAGTACGCCAGCAACGCCTTCAGATCCGTCTTCCGCAACGCCCCGTACGCCCCCAACAACATCGTCACCATCCCCACGCACGACACAATCCAGAACCATTCCTCCCGGCCGCGGAAAATCGGATGCACCCGGCCCAGCAAAAACACCCCCGCCTTCACCATTGTCGCCGAATGCAAAAACGCGCTGACCGGCGTGGGCGCCGTCATCGCATCCGGCAACCACAGATGAAACGGAAACTGCGCCGACTTCGTAAACACCCCGAGCAACACCAACACCAGGATCGCCACGAACCACGGATGCGCCTGCACCTCGCCGGCCCGCGCCGTCAACTCGCGGATGTCCGTCGTCCCCGTCGCCAGGTACATCAGCACCACCCCCGCCACCAACGCCAACCCGCCCAACCCGGTAATCAACAGCGCCTTGTACGCGCCATACCGGGCGCGTTCCTGCGTGTGCCAAAACCCGATCAACAAAAACGACGCCGCGCTCGTCAACTCCCAGAAAATCACCAACCCGACCAGATTCGCGCTGAGCACCACGCCGAGCATCGCGCTCTCGAACAACAACAGGTACA
>CAZHLM010000073.1:0-15098 GCA_964533295.1 uncultured Verrucomicrobiota bacterium | reverse complement strand
TTAGATTGGTAAAGAGTTGTTCCATAAATTTGCAGGCAAATTCAACACGTGCAGAAACTCCCTGCCGGCTTGGTCCAGATCGCGGTCGAGGGCGAAGGTGAGAGAGCGGACGTGAATCTGGCCGATGGTGGCGTCGAGCGGTTGCGACAACGGCTGGGGATAAACGAGGATCGCTTCTGTGCAGCCTTTGGCGTGCGCATACGTAACGACCTGCGAAATATCTTCTGGCGCGGGCGTAAGAGGCGTCTTGTACTTGGTGTCGAGGACACAGAGCGGAACACCCGCCGCAATGTCATACAGTGCCAAATCAATGCGGAAATGCGCGGCCGCATCCTGTCCGTAGTGAACTCGCTCCTGAGCGCGCACTTCCACGTGAGCCGGCAGCCTTCCCGGCACGGCGATCCAAGCGGCGACAAACTTTTCATAGAGTTGCGCCATGTCCACCAAGAACGGAAACATGGTGTGCTCTCCGGCGGCGTGTGTCGGGCCGCTGTTTTCCAGGAAGAACCGGCAGAGTCCGTGCGAGGTCTGGTAATCGTGGTTCAGACGGTTGTAGGAGCGACGGGTGCAGGATGCCGCGCTCATGGGCGTGAGGCTGACCGCACTGGTCATGCCGCGCCACGCTTTGCGGATGGCCGGCAGGCTGTGTTCGGTACACAGTCCGCTTTGCGCGATGCAGCGCAACGTCCACGCGAGAATCTGGTTGTCCTCGACATCGGCGGTGTGCTCCTCGAACTGGCAATCCAACGCGGTGTCCCACGGACGGCGAATCATCCGTTGCACGTCCAAGCGCCCGCGCACATAAGCCAGCGGTTCGGCACGCGGAACGTAGGCGCGATACAAACCCAGACGTTGCCGGGCGAGGATGCGCTTCGCCAACAGATGCGCCAGCCGGTCATAAAACTCCTCCAGCGTGGCGCAATCAATCAGATCGGGCAGAATTTTGAAATCGGTTTGGTAGGCGTATTCGAGCATCCCAAACAGGCTGCGCAACGACACTTTGGGGCGCAGCGCCAACAGCAAGTCCGGCGATTCCGGGATGAATCCGACCCAGCCCTGCGATGTCAGCCGCCACTGATATTGGTTGAGCGGACTGGGCCATTCGATGCGGATGCGTTGACCGTGCTCGTTGTAGAGTCGCAATGCCAGTTCATCGGAAATCGTCTCCCGCGACAGCGTCACCGGCTCAAACTCCGGCAATTCAATCACCGTTTTTGCCGTCCGATTTACCATCCAATCTCTCCTTGGATGTTTGGCCAGCGGAATTGCTCGTACTTGGCGCGCTGATCAAAGAAAAACTCTTCCAGATACGGCTCAATCTCCATCTGCCAGATGTCCGCCAGTTCGGCCGGCAGGTTCTCCCGCAAGAAGAAGCTGATGCCCACGTGATAATGCGGATCGTCAATCGCTTGATTGACTCGTTGCAGAACGCGGATCAATCCATCCACCGCCACGCCGGTATTCTGATGGTACCGGCGCAGGACATCGAAGTTCGGATACAACGGCAGAAACGCAAACCGCCGGCGCAACGCATAATCCACCAGCGCAATCGAACGGTCGGCGGTGTTCATCGTGCCCAGCAGACGCACGTTGCCGGGAATCTTGAACCGTCCGCCACCCGCCAACGGGATTTCCTGTTGCCGGTATTCCAGCAGGTACATCAACTCGCCAAACACCCGCGCGAGATTGGCGCGGTTGATCTCGTCAATGATCAAGACGCACGACCCAGTGCAGCGTGCCGCCCGGTCGCAGAACTCCAAAAACCGGCCGGGCTTCGTTGGATAATCCAGTCCACCAGACACCCGTTGCGGTCGGATGCCCTGCATGAAATCTTCGTAGGCGTAAGACGGATGGAACTGCACCAAGTCGGCAAAGCCATCGCCGCCGCCAATCAAGTGTCGCGCCAGTTTCTCTGCCACAAACGTCTTCCCCGTGCCCGGCGGCCCGTAAAGGATGGCCTGACCCTTGCGTTCAATCGCCCGTTTCCACCGGTCGAGAAGTGTTTCCGCCAAGCCGGTATCCTCGGCGCATTGAGCGAGTGGATATTCTGGATTGACCGCGTTGGGAACCGGCGAAGCAACAGGCTGATTCAAATAGGCGCGAATCGCCGGCATCGGATCATCGCTCATCGTCAACAACACCAACGGGAACACTGCCGTAAATGTCTCGGTGACTTGCCGGACAAGCTCCTCGGACGGGATTTGGATGACGGTTTCCTTTGGGAAATGCTTGCGGGCGCTGTAGTCCAACTCGCTACCCGCCCATTCGGCAAATGAAGTTACTTGGTGATCGAGTGGCGGTTCAACGTCGTCGGGATGACCGAACAGTATGCCCAAGCCGGTGAGATTGTCCTGCAGCAGAGCAACCAACTCATCGCGATGTTTTTTCAAGTTGGCGTCAAAGCGTTCCCGGCATTGGCTTTCATGTTCGCCGATGTAGAAACCGAAGTGCAGGAAACTGCTGTGGATGTCGATGAACAGTTGAGCATCGCTCGTGCGTTTCCCCCCTTTGGTGTAAAACGCGCCCCAGTAAAAATCCCACGTGCCGCCGCGCCCGTAATCGTTCTTCGGTATCCGCGCGAAGATGTGTTTCTCGGTCTCCATCGCGTCCCGGATTTGCTGCGGCAGCCGGTCGCGCACCTCATGAAAAAGCCGCTGGAGCGGTTCTTGCACATACTGTCGGAACTCCTCTTTGTGCTCCGCGTAGAACTGCTGGGTCGGATTGTTGTGCAAAGCTTCGAGCAATTCAAACGTCTTCGCTGTGAAGAAGCCCGGCTGAGTGCTGGTGTTTTCACGAACAACCATCGGCGCTTCTTCTGAGTCATCGCCAACCACGTGACGGCACACCCAAATCAAGCTTTGGATGTCCACCATGTCGCGCGGGCCAAATTGTTGCAGGCCGTCTTTGAGCAGTTGGGCGCACTGTTTGACGGTCACATAGGTTGGTGGCGTCGGGACACTGGTGAACGCGGGTGGGCCGCCGACGAACTCCAGAAACCATTTTATCGTGCGCGGATTTACAAACATTTCCGTGTCGGGATGGCAGATGAAAAGGAAGTAGGTGGGAAATGTCCATTTGTTCGGCAGGTTGTTAGCTTTGACGAAGTCGGCGTACCGGGTCAGGCGCACGTGAGCCGGGCCTTCGCCGTACAACAAGTCGAGCATCGCGCGGCAAAACGCAGGTTTGTCCAAGTTCGGCTGGTAGAGCACCGACAAATCGCCGCTCAACGGCACGCTCTGATACAGCAGGTTGTTATTGCGGCCAATCTGCTCCAATCGTTTGATGAACTCGTCGAACTGGGACTCTGTAATCAGCCGTGCCAGTTCCGCCTGACTCAACAACGTCTTGGCCTTGGCGATGGTCGCCTGCTTGTAAGTCACCTCGTCCTTCTCGAATCGCGAATCGGAGAAGCCGGTCCAGCCCGGGTATTTCTGCCGAACCAACGCGAGGATTTCATCGAGTTTCGTCTGGCTGATCGTCATGGCCTATTCCTTTCTTGTCTGTTCATTTCGACAACCTTACCGATCAGCGGCATAACGAGTGGCCGGCCATTTGTGGAGCAGAACGGTTTCGGCTCGACCGTCAGGTTCAACAGGGAGCGGAAGTGTGTATGCCGGTTCATGGAGCTTCCTTTTTCCGGGCGACGGCACTGAGTGGCTGGGCGGCAAAACTGCCGCCGAGGGATTTGATCAGGGCGATGGCGGCGACGGCTTGCTGGCCGCGCAAGCGGACAACGGCGCGCTCACGTTCCAACGCCGCCGTCTGTGCTGTGGCCACCGGTAGGTAACTGACCAAACCGCTCCGGTAACGGTTTTCAGCAATCTCAAATTGTTTACGGGCGGATTGCCAGGCTGCCAGTTCCTTCCGATATTGTTCCGCCAGCAACCGTTGAGCCGCCAGATTGTCCTCGACCTCGGCAAACGCGGTCAGCACCGTTTGCCGGTAACGGGCGACGGTTTCTTCGTAGCTGGCGCGGGCGCTGCGGAGGTTGGCGTTGCGCTGGCCGCCCTCGAACAACGGCAACGTCAGCGACGGGCCGACCGCCCAGAACCGGCTCGGCCAGTTGAACAGTGTCCCCGCGTCAATGCTTTGCAAGCCGGCCAAGCCGTTGAAACGGACGGTCGGGAAAAAGGCGGCTTTGGCCACGCCGATGCTGGCGTTGGCGGCGGCCATGCGGCGTTCGGCGGCGGCGATGTCGGGCCGGCGTTCGAGCAACGCGGACGGCAACTCGGCCGGGATTACCGGCGGTTCGCGGTCGAGCGGCTGCTCCGCGAGTTTGAATAACGTCGCCGGTTGGCCGGTCAACACGGCGAGCGCGTGCTCGAACTTCGCGCGCGTCAGCGTGAGCGCCGGCAGTTGCGCCTCGGCGGTTTGCAACACGGTTTCGGCTTGCGCCACGTCGAGGTCGGACACGAGGCCGCCGGCGCGGCGGTTGCGGGTCAGTTCCATCGATTTCCGGTAGGCGGCGACACTGACAGTCAACGCGGCTTTCTCGGCATCGAGGGCGCGCAACGTGAAATAATCGGCGGCCACTTCTGCGGCAATGGCGAGGCGGACGGCTTCGAGATCGTCGGCGGCGGCCTGCTGCGTGGCGCGGGCGGATTCGAGTTGTCGGCGGACCCGGCCCCAGAGATCGAGTTCGTAGCTGAGATCGAACGGGATGCTGAAATTGTTGTAGGTGAAGGACGTGCCGGCTTCTTTGCCGGTGGTGGCCAGCGGACGATTTTCGGAATCACTCTGGCGCGTGGCTGTGCCGGTAACGCCGATGCGCGGGAACAGTCCGCTGCGGGCGACATCGGCAGTGGCGCGCGCCTGCTCGAATCGGGCAACGGCGGCGCGGAGCGATTGATTAGCGGTGGCGGCTTGTTGTTCGAGCCGGTTGAGTTCGGCGTCACCGAAGATTTCCCACCACGCGCCTTTCGGCACGTCGGCGGCGGGCGCGGCGATTTTCCATTCGTCGGTCGCACCGGCGTATTGGGCCGGCATCGTTTCGACGGCAGCCGGTCGCTTGTAATCCGGCCCGACGGCGCAGCCGGCTAGCAACAGCAACAGAATGTATTGTGCCGACTTCATTTCGACTTGGCGGGTTCGGCGACGCGCACGGTTGCGCCGTTGGCGAGCGAATCGGACGGGTTGAGAATGACGCGGTCGGCACCGGTAACGCCGCTGAGGATTTCGACGGTTGCGCCGAAGTCGCGGCCGAGTTTGACGGAGCGCAATGCAACTTTGCCGTCTGGTTGGACGACACCGACTTGCGGGCCTTCGGCGCGGAACAACAACGCGTTGCCGGGCACGGTCAGGATTTTCGCAAGCGGCGCGCCGGTGAGGCGGACTTGGGCGAAGCTGCCGGCAAGGATTTCGCCGCGCGTGTTGTCCACTTCCAGTTCGGTCAGCAACGTGCGCGAATCGGCGGAGATCGCGCCGGCGGTGCGCACGACTTGCGCGGTGAACACACGGTCGGGGCGTTCGGCAATCAGCAGCTCGGCGGTCTGGCCGGGGACGATGGACGGCGACAGGCTTTGCGGGACGCGGACGAAGACGCGGAGCTTGTCGGTCTGCGCGAGGCGGAACAGTTCCTTGCCGCCGGTGGCGGCAATGAGGTCGCCGACATCCACGTTGCGCAGCGTGATCGTGCCGGCAAACGGCGCGGTGACGCGGTTGAACGATTGTAATTCTTCCAAGCGACGGACTTCGGCGCGGGCGGCGGCGACGCTGGCCGTTTTCAACGCGAGATCGGCCTGCTTCTCGGCGTTCTCCTGTTCGCTGACGCTGGCCGATTTGACCAAATCAGCATACCGGGCCGCGGTGATTTTGGCCAGTGCCAGCGCGGCTTCGGCGTAGGCGAGATCGTGCCGGGATTTCTCCAGTTGTTGATCCAATTCAGGCGTTTCAATCTCCGCGAGCAACTGACCGGGTTCGACCCGCGCGCCGAGGTCCACGAGCCAGCGTTTCAAGTAGCCGCTGGCGCGGGCGTAAATCGGCGCTTCGATCCACGGCTTGATCTCGGCCGGCAACGGCAATCCCGTCGCGGCCTTGCCGGGCGCGGGCGACACGACGGTGACGGTCGGCACGGACAGATCGCGCGTTTCGGCGGCGAGAGCTTGCCGGTGTTGCCAGCGCGGCCAGTAGGCGACGGCGGCCAGCACGACGATGATCACGACGGCGATTACGACGACGCGCGCGAGTTTCGGCGGCGGCGGCGTGGGGTTGGCGGGTGCGGAATTCATGATGGACTCCTCTCGGACGTACCGGGTGTAATGACGGCATCGAGGTCTTCGGAAGTTTTGACGCCGGTGTGGCGGTGCAACATCGTGAAGACCGCCGGCACGAGAAATAACGTGGCGAACGTGGCGACGGCCAACCCGCCGATGACGGCGCGACCGAGCGGCGCGTTTTGTTCGCCGCCTTCGCCAAGACCCAGCGCCAGCGGCAACATGCCGATCATCATCGCCAGCGCGGTCATCAACACCGGCCGCAACCGGCCCACGCCGGCTTCCCACGCGGCGGTGAGCACGTCTTGGCCGTGCCGGAGGTTTTGCCGGGCAAAGGTGACGACGAGCACGGCGTTGGCGGTGGCGACGCCGAGACTCATGATCGCGCCCATCAACGCCGGCACGCTGACGGTGGTGAACGTCAGATACAATCCCCAGACCACCCCCGCCAGCGCGCCGGGCAGCGCGGTGATGATGATGAATGGATCAAGCCAGCTTTGGAAGTTGACGACCAGCAGCAGATACACCAGCGCCATGGACATCACCAAGCCGATGCCCAGTCCGACGTAGCTGGAGTTCATCGTTTCCGCCTGGCCGCGCATGTTGAGGAAACTGCCGCGCGGCAATTCTTTCCTGGCCGCCTCGATCAACGGACGAATGTCGCGCAACACGCCGCCGAGATCGCGTCCGTTGACGCCCGCCAGCACGTCAATGACCGGCAGCACGTTGTAGTGGTTGACGATGGGCGGGATGTTGGCGCGGCGCAACGTGGTGAGGTTGGCGAACAGTTGGGCGTCGCCCTCGCCGGCGCGGCTGGCGCTGGTCGGGATCGCGGCGATGGCCGGCACTGAATCCATCGCGGGTTGCGGGACGGAAACGTTGACGAGATACTGCACGCCGTTTTTCGGGTTGAGCCAATACATCGGCTGCACCTGACTGCTGCCGCTGAGGCCGAGCAACATCGCATTGGCCACGTCGCGCTCGGTCAAGCCCATACCGGAGGCTTTCGTGCGATCCACGACGAATTCCAACTGCGGCAGGTCGGCGGGTTGCTGGACGCGCACGTCGGCAATGCCGGGCACGGCGCGAATTTTCTCGGCCAACCGGCCCGCGATGGCGCGGTTCGCCGTTTGGTCGCGGCCGACAATCTGAATGTCGAACGGCGCCGGCAACCCGAAGTTGATCGTCTGGCTGACAATGTCGGCGGGCAGGAAATAGAACGTCACGCCGGGGAATTCCTGATTCAACACCGTCCGCAACCGGCGCACGTAATCCGCCGTTGGCCGGTGGCCTTTTTGCAGCGAGACCAGAATGTCCGCGTCGCCGCTGCCGACCAATCCGTTGTCAATGTAGGTCAACGGAATGCCGCCCCACGGCAGGCCGATGTTGTCGAGGATACCGGCCAGTTCCGCGGCGGGGATTTCGCGGCGGATGACCTGTTCCACTTGATCGGCGAGCTTGGCGGTTTCCTCGACGCGCGTGCCGCTGCGGGCGCGCAGATGCAAGCGGAACTGGCCGGCATCCACCGTCGGGAAAA
The DNA here is from genome assembly GCA_964533295.1 of uncultured Verrucomicrobiota bacterium. Taxonomy (GTDB): domain Bacteria; phylum Verrucomicrobiota; class Verrucomicrobiia; order Palsa-1439; family Palsa-1439; genus OMJI01. The sequence continues at coordinate 7,349 of CAZHLM010000073.1, read as the reverse complement.
AGTTTTGGCCAAGCTGCGGCACGAGCGCGACTGCCGTGCCGAGACAGAACAACGCGAACCCGGCCGTGAACGCTTTCCGGTGCGCCAACACCGCGCCGAGCCAACGCCGGTAGCCTTCGCGGAAGCGGGTGAACCCGCGCTCGAATGCGCCTTGCACGGCGACAAACGGCCGGGCCCACGCCGAAACGGTCGCGGCATCGGTCAGATGTCCGTGATAGCCGACGCGCCGGTAGAACCACATCACCAGCGTCGGCACAAGCGTGCGCGACAACACGTAGCTGGCCAGCATCGCGAACACGACCGCTTCGGCCAGCGGCACGAACAGATACCGGGCCGTGCCGGTCAGGAAAAACATCGGCACAAACACGATGCAGATGCAGAGCGTGCCGACAAATGCTGGCAGGGCGATTTCCTGCGCGCCGTCGAGAATGGCTTGCACGGTCGGTTTGCCCATCGCCATGTGACGATGGACGTTTTCGATTTCGACCGTCGCGTCGTCCACGAGAATGCCGACCGACAACGCGAGTCCGCCGAGCGTCATCAGGTTGATCGTTTCGCCGAGCGCGTGCAACACCGCAATCGAAGTCAGCACCGACAGCGGAATGGAAATCGCGATGATCAGCGTGCCGCGCCACGCGCCGAGAAACAGCAGCACCATCAACGCCGTCAGCGCGGCGGCGATCACGCCTTCCTTGACCACGCCGTCAATGGCGGCGCGCACGAAAATGGATTGGTCGGCGAACTCCTGCGCTTTCAGTTCGGGTGGCAACCCGCTGAGCACGCGCGGCATGGCGGCTTTGATGCCGTTGACGATTTTCAGCGTCGAAGCCTCGCCGCTCTTGAGCACCGTGAGCAACACGCCGCGCACGCCGTTGAGGCGGACGATGTTTTGCTGCGGCTGATAACCGTCGTGGACGAGCGCCACGTCGCGCACGCGGATGACCGCGCCGTTGACGGTTTTGATGGGCAGATCGTTGAGTTCGTCGAGCACGGCGGGGCTGCTGTTGAGTTTCACGTCGAACTCGGTCGCGCCGATTTTGACCGAGCCGCCCGGCAGGACGAGGTTTTGGGCGTTGATGGCGTTGACGACTTCGGTGGGGGAAAGGTTTTTGGATTTGAGCGCCGCGAGATCGAGGTCCACCGCGACGACGCGCGCCTTGCCGCCGTACGGATACGGCATCGCGGCGCCGGGCACGTTCATCAGGCCGACGCGGATTTGGTTGAACGCCATGTCCTGCAACTCCGACTCGGAGAACTTCGTGCTGGCGAAACTGTATTGGAGAATCGGCACGGTGGAGGCGTTGTAACGGATGATGATCGGCGGGTTGATGCCCGCCGGCATCTGGCGCAGGATCGCCGGCCCCGTGGCGGCCAGTTGCGCCACCGCCGCGTCCACCGAAGCGCCCGGCTGGAGGAACACTTTGATGACGCCCGCGCCTTTGTAGGCCGTGGACTCGACGTGCTCGATGTTGTCCACGACAACCGTGATCATGCGTTCGTGGACGTAAAGGATGCGCTGCTCGATTTCCTGCGCGCTCAATCCGCTATAAATCCAAACCGCGCTGACGACCGGGATGTTGACTGCCGGGAAAATGTCCGTTGGCATCCGCAATAGCACCACCGGCGTCAGCAGCAACAGCAACAACGCTGTCACCACAAACGTATAAGGCCGCCGCAGCGCTAATCGTACAATCCACATGGTTTATTCCTGAGTGATGGCAATCCGAACCTCTTTGGGCAGGGCCAGCCCGGCCGCGACCTGCATCGCCTTGAACAGCCCCACCGGTACCGCGCAGCCCGCGCAACAGCCGGGCAGCGTGGCGCGGACAGTCTCCATCAACCGGCTCCCCGATGCCGGGTTGATCTCCTCGAAAGCGTCGAGCGGGCCGAGCGTTTTCAGGCGCTCGCCCAGCCGGCTGATCTTCTCGCAGTCAGTGGCCAGATCGAACGCCACAAACTGGTCGTCCTCGCTCTGAGCACGCACGGTCGTGTGAAACCCGCAGATACCGGCATCAATTTCTGATTTAGCCCTCATGATTTCTTTCTGTTAATCGAACATAAACCTCTATTCATGGCGCGGTGTACACCAGCCACACGCCGCCCAAAATCACCAGCACGCCGCAGACGGCTTTGACGACGGCGACGCCCTTCGATTTCTCGTTCCAGTTCAAGAACCGCTGGACGACTTCGGTGAACGTGCCGGCCACCACGATCACCGCGCAATGACCGATGCCATACGCCAGCAACAACGACGCGCCGTACAGCGGATTTGTCTTCGCCAGCTTGAACGTGACCGCCAGCATCGGCGCCATGTAGGCAAACGTGCACGGCCCGAGCGCCACGCCGAACACCAGCCCGAGAATGAACGCCGCCAGCAGCCCGCGCCGTTCCATGTTCACCTGACCCGGCCCCGACCACGGCATCGGAATCACGCCGAGCAGATGCAGTCCGACCACGAAAAAGATCGCCGCTACGAAATAATTCCCATACCGGCCGATGTCGCCCATCATCCGCCCCGCCGCCGCTGTGAGCGCGCCGATCCCAGCAATGGTGATGAGGATGCCGACGGCGAACAACGTCGCCGTCCAGAACGCCCGGCTTACCGTCACCTTGCCCTGTTCGCTGATGAATCCGACGATGAGCGGGATGCTGGCCAGATGACACGGGCTGAGCACGATGCTCAACACGCCCCACACCGCCGCCGCCCCCAGTGCAATCGCCGGCGCGCCCTCGACGGCGTGACTCAGATGGGTGAAGAGTTGTTCCATCACTTCGCGTCGGCCAGGTTCACGCCGAGTTCCTTCCATTTGCCCAGAATGTCTTCCCGGCCGTAGAAGCCTTCATGGCGGAACAGTTCCTTGCCGGTCGCATCGAAGAAAATCTGCGTGGGAATCAGCTTGATCCCATATTGCTTGCCGGCATCGGGATTTTGCCACACGTCAATGAACTCGACGTCCATTTTGCCGGCGTAGGTCGTTTTCAACTCTTCGAGGATAGGCGCCATCTTTTTACAGGGAATGCACTTGGTCGCGCCGAGGTCGAGGAGCTTGGGTAGGTTTTGTGAGGCAATTGCCGCAGCGGGCGCCGGGGGGGCATCTTGCTTGAGGACGATGGCGCCGGCCACAAGACCAGCGACGCCGAGTAGGATCGCGATTTTTAGCGGCGTTTTCATATGAGCAACCTCTTGATTTCCTCCACGGATGGCACCTTGCCGGACACCTTGACCTTGCCGTCCACCGCCAAGGCCGGCGTCATCATCACGCCGAACGCCATGATCTGGGCGATCTCTTTGACCTTCTCCAACTCGTATTGCAGACCGAGTTCTTTGGCGGCGGCCTCGGTGTTTTCGGTGAGCTTCTGACACTTCGGGCAACCGGTACCGAGGATTTGCAGTTTTTTCATGTGGTCTCCTTCTGTTTGTGGTTAGGTGTTGCTGTCGGAACAGGCGCACCGCGGCAGACGTTGCCGCAGGTCGCGCACGATTTGCTTGAAGTGCTCTTTGTCCGGGAAGCGGATGGCCTCCTGCGAACAAACCGTCGCGCACTTGTCGCAGAGCACAACGCAGTCGAGCGGATGCGCCACTTCCATTTTGTTGGTCGCTTCGTTCAGGACATAAACGTCGTTGGCGCAGAAATCGAGGCAGTCGCCGCAGCCAATGCAGCGGTCGGCATCAATGATCGGATGCCACTCCAGCAGGTGGCGCGGTATGCCGAGATACGTTTTGGCTGTCATCGTGTCCTCCTATTGGTTGGGAACGGCGTCGGCTTTGGCCAGTGCTGCCTTGATTTTTTCGAACACGGTTTCGGTGGTTTCCATCGCCATGCTGACCGGTATCCAATGGAGGTTGTCCATCGGCACGCCGGCTTTGGCGAAACCGTCGCGCAAAAGTTTCTCCTGCCGTTTTTCCGCGCAGGCCGGGGTGATGAACAGCATCTTGTCGGTCAACACGTGCTGCATCAGCCGTTCGCCGTCCGCCTCGCACAGGCGCGGATGCAATGCGAGAAACTCGATCTGGTCGCCGAACTCCAAGCGCACCCGCTCGGTCAGCGCCCAGAAATCTATCTTGGCCATGCTGGCGCACGCGCCGCTGCACGTGCAGAACAGCAGGGCTTTCGGTCGGGTCGGAGTTGTTTCGTTCATGGCTGACTCCTTTCTTTTCTTGCGCTCTCATCTATTCCCGCACTGCCGGAATGAACAACACCGGCACGGGCGCGTGACGGGCTACTTGGTGGCTGACGCTGCCCAGAAACACCTCGGCAATGAAGCCGCGTCCCTGACTGCCCATCACGATCTCGGACACGCCGCGTTCGCGGGCGACGCGCAGGATTTCCTGAAGCGGTGAGCCGTAGGGCAACTCGATGTTCACTTCGGTCGCGCCGAGTTTGCGCAGGGCGTCGCGGTGACGTTCGAGCCGTTCGGAGTCAATGCGGTTGAACTCCTCGAGTTTGTGTTCGAGGTGCTTGCTGATGCGCGCCTTGTCCTGCACGTGCAGCAGCGTGACTCGTTTCGCGCCGGCCTTCACAATCGCTTCCAAGTACCGGAAGGCGTGCTCGGCGTTGTCGGAGAAATCGGTTGGATACAGGATGTGCCTTGTGAAATTCGCGCAGACCGCTTCGCATTGCGGCCGGCGGTCGGCTTCGGTGATCCGCAGCCGCATCACCAGCACCGGCACGGTGGCGCGATGCAGAATCGCCAGCGCCACGCCGCCGATGAGAACTTCGCGGGCCAGCGTCGCGCCATGCGAGCCGACGGCAATCAACGAAGCGCCGCGCTCCCGGGCAATGCGGTTGACCTCGAATTCGGGGATACCGGCGGCGATCTCCACCGAGGTTTCAAACCCGGCAGCTTCCAACGCCGCTTTTTGTTCGAGCAAACGCGGCTCGACCAGCCGGGCCAGTTCATACTTCAGGGTGTCCAGGTGACGCAGACCCAAGGCGTGAACCAGATGCACGGATTTCGCGCCCAGTGGCTCCAACCCCGGCAGACAAGCCAGCACGCGATCCGAAGCGGCGGACAAGTCGGTGGCCACGACGATTTTCGTGAACATGATGGATCTCCTTTCATGAAAGCGCGCCATAAATCAGCCCGGCCACCGTGGACAGTCCGATGACCAGCAGCACATACACGACTGTCTTTTTCGTTCCCATGATGGTGCGCAACACCAGCATGCTTTGCAGCGACAACGCCGGCCCCGCCAGCAACAACGCCAGCGCCGGCCCGTGCCCCATCCCGCTGCCGAGCAGCCCTTGCAGAATCGGCACTTCCGTCAGCGTCGCGAAATACATGAACGCGCCCACCACCGACGCCAGCAGATTCGCGCCCAACGAATTGCCGCCCACCGCCTGCGTGACCCACTCCGACGGAATCACGCCTTCCTTACCGGGCCGCCCCAAAAAGAACCCCGCCGCGAGCACGCCGAACAACAGCAACGGCGTGATCTGTTTCGCAAACGTCCACGTGGCCGAAAACCATTCCCCGGTCTCGCCCTCGTTCGTGCTCGTGAAAATCGAAAGCCCGACCACGCCAACCACAAACGGAATCATCGGTTCGCCGGGCAAAACAATCGCCGCCAGCGCGGCCGGCACCGCCACGACGACCATCTGCCACCACTTCATCCCGAACCACAGCACCAGCACGACCGCCAGCACGACCGCAAACACGGAAGTGATCGGCCACTTCGCCATCCAGATGAAATGCCACAGCCCGGTCGCCTCCGCCGGCTTGCCCCAGTTGGCGAAGACCAGCACGCCGATCATCGCGGCAAAGTAGATGATGTTCTGCCAGAGCGGCCGCTTCACTTCCGGCTCCGGCATCTCCGCTGCCGCCGCAGCTTTGGCGAGTTCTTCCTTGCGGAAAATCAAGTGCATCAACAGGCCGATCACCACGCTGAACGCCACCGCCCCGATCGCCCGCGCCACGCCGAGCTTCAACCCCAGCACGCGCGCCGTCATCGTGATCGCCAGCACATTGATTGCCGGCCCCGAATACAGAAATGCCGTCGCCGGTCCCAGTCCCGCGCCCATCCGGTAAATCCCCGCGAACAACGGCAACACCGTGCACGAACACACCGCGAGGATTGTTCCCGACACCGACGCCACCGCGTAAGCGAGCACCTTGTTCGCCTTTGCGCCGAGATACTTCATCACCGACGCCTGGCTCACAAACACGCCAATCGCCCCGGCAATGAAGAAGGCCGGTATCAGGCACAGGATGACGTGTTCGCGTGCATACCACTTCACCAGCTCGAACGCTTCCGTCACCGCATTGTCAAAGCGCGGGATGCCGACTGGCAGATAAAAGCAGGCCAGAAACAACCCAATAATCAGGGCCAACGGTTTCCATTCCTTGCGCCAGTTCATACCGGCCTCTCTGGTCGGGCGCGACCGCCGGGCGCGCCGCTGCTTCGGACAGCTCGGGGGTCTGTCCCTACCGGCGCTTGCGCCTGACCGGTAATGGCCACTTGGCCAATCCGCCAACTTTTACCCATACAAAAATCTCTCCGGCCGCTCACTTCGATGCCTCCGCCAATTCGCGCGCGCTACATTCCAACACCGACTCCACCGATTCAAACAGTTTCCCCAAGCACGGAACGCGCAGCCGGTAAAACACCATCGCCCCGCGCTTCTCATCCGCAACGATCCCCGCATGCTTCAGCACTGTGAGATGTTTCGACACCGTGGACATGTCAGCGCCGATCATCTCCGTCAGTTCGCACACGCACCGCTCCTTCTTGGCCAGTTCCTCGACGATACAAAGGCGGCTGGGATGAGCCATCGCCTTAAGCACGCGCGCCTTCACGTTCAGCTTGGCTAAGCGTTCTCGGTTCATGGTATTGGCAACTTGGCATAATCGCCAAGTTATGTCAAGCCTTCATCCTGTTCGGGGCATTCTGTTCGGGTGCAGTTCACAATTTGGGGTCGCACGCTGCTGTTGTCGGCCGACTCTGTGAGTCGGCGCGTCGAGTTGGGGGCATCGAAATTCGCCGATTGGCGCACACGACAGCGCCGTCTTGCGGACTCGGCTCCACAGAGTCGGCCACAGAGCCACGCAGTTTTCGACGCCGGAATTTAGAACCCATCCGGGAACCTCTTTCCTGAACGATGTCATTCTGAGCGCAGCGAAGAATCTCTGCTGTTGGCGGCGAATTTCGGAACGACCGAGACCCTTCGCTGCACTCAGGGTGACAATCGAGGGAGGTTTTCGGATAAGTTCTGGACTCTTTTCGCGGGGACAGGACAGGAAAACGTAGATCCGGCCAGCAACGCCCTCTCCCTTGTCGTGGAAGGGAGAGGGGTGGGTAGTGTCGGGAAGGTTCAGCAAATTGGTGGGTCATGGTAGTTTTCTTGGGG
>CAZHLM010000072.1:0-15839 GCA_964533295.1 uncultured Verrucomicrobiota bacterium | reverse complement strand
GCTGCAACAACTCGAAACGCACCGTCTGCGGCGTCTGCACCGCCCACAACTTCGTGCGATCCACCGTGCGTGTCACGACCTTGTCCTCCGCTTCCTTGATCGTATCCACCACCTTCGTCGCCGCGATTCCGGTCCCGTGCGCCCGCGCGCTGACCACCGTCGCCTCGATCAACTCGGGCGTGACCAGTGGTCGTGCGCCGTCATGGACGGCCACAATCTCCGTGCGCGGATCACAGCGCTCCAAGCCGTTCCAGACCGAGTTTTGCCGCTCCTCGCCGCCGGCGGCGAAGGCCGTCACCTTCGGGAAGTCCCGCGCCACCCGGTCGGCCTCCGCCGCATAATCCGGCCGCCGCACCATGACGATGGCGTCCACGACCGGGCATTGCTGGAAGGCGGCCAGCGAGTACCACACAATCGGTTTGCCGCGCAGTTCGCGAAATTGTTTGTTCTGCGCCCCGCCCATTCGCGAAGAACGACCCGCCGCCAGCACAATCGCCGTGATCATCGGCGCTGGGTTCTCCACACCCGTCTCATTCCCGCCACCGTACCAGAAGCTAACCGTCACGCGCAAGGACAGCGGGCGCCACCGGGGCGTGCACGAGATCGGCAAAGGCCATCCGACCGGCAGCCGTCTGCAGGACGCTGGTGATCTCCAATTCCACTTCGCGACCGAGGCAGTGGCGGGCGCGGTTGACGACGATCATCGAGCCGTCGTCGAGATACGCCACGGCTTGATCCGGCTCGCGGCCTTCTTTGACGAGTTTGACGGTGAGCCGTTCGCCCGGCTGGAGGACGGGCCGCAGGGTGCGGGCGAGATCGTTGAGGTTGAGGACCGCGATCTTCTGCAACTCCGCGATGCGTTGAAGGTTCACGTCGTTGGTCAGGATTTCCGCGCTGAGCATCTTGGCCAGTTGCACCAGCTTGCCGTCCACTTCCTTGATGCCCGGCACGTCGTCTTCATGGAACCGGACTTCGACGCGGTGGTTCTTTTGCAACTGACGCAACACCTCCAGACCGCGCCGACCCCGGTCGCGGCGGGTCGGGTCGGCAGAGTCGGCGATGAACTGCAATTCGGTCAATACAAAGCGCGGCACAATGAACACGGCGGTCAGAAAGCCGGTGGAACTGACCTCGACAACCCGGCCATCAATGATGATGTTGGTGTCGAGAATGACCAGCCGCTCAGGCTTTTCCTCCCGCCGGAATTTGACATAAGGGATCACCAGGTTGAACTCGTCCTTGCCGCGCAGAGAGATAACCATCGCGAGATAGGAACAGACGACGTACAGGATGATTTGCGCGACGAGCCGGGTGTCCGGCTCGATGAAGGAAAACATGACCGAGTTGCCGATGAAGTAACTGATCAACGAACCGATGAACAGACCGAAGGTTGCCGCCGACAGACCGCGCAGGGAGAAGCCCTTCAGCCAGGTGTCCAGCAGGATCACCAGCGCACCCATCAACAAGCCGACGCCAACGGCGAGCAACGGAAAGGCGCCCCATTTTTCGTCGAGCTGCGAAATCGCCCAGCCGCCCAACGCGCACAGAAAAAGAAAGGCGGCTCGAAGTACGGTCAGTGTCATGACGCCGGCATTCGAGCAGGAACAAGGCCACGGGACCTGTTGGCGGCGCGCGAGTTACTGCGCCGGCCGTGCCGGCACCGGAACCCGGCCGCCGCGCTTTTCTGTCCCCGGTGGGGGCGGTCCGGCACTGCGCCCTTCCTTGTACAACAAACCGAACTTTCGCCAATTTTGAACCAGCCGCACCACCTCGTCGTACAAAGTTGGATCGGTGATCAATTTCCCAACCGTCCCTTCGCCACTGTCGAGCCGGGCCAGCACGCCTTCCACCCGTTCCGTGCTCGCGACGAGATTGCTCACGACCAACGCGACCTCGTCCTGATTCGCGGCCACGATGTCATCGAGCCGTTGGGTCGAAGTCGTGAGGTTCGACGAGGCCTGCTGGAGGTTGGCCAGCGCGGTGGCGATGCTGGCGCGATTATCGGCCACCACCTGCCGCAGTTCGCCGAGCAACGCCACGGCGTTGGTGCTCGCGGAGTCGAGGTTGGCCATCGCGCCGCTGACATGACCGAGCGTCTGCTGGCTCAAGACAGTCTCATCAATCCGTTTGATCGCCCGGTCCACGCGTTCGATCGTGCCCGCCGCGGCTTTCAGCACCTCCACGACATGCCGAATGGCTTCCGACAAATCCACACTGGTCGCACCTTGCACGTGTTGGCCGGGCCGGATCGGCGCCGCCGCCACAGTGCCGGGGATGACGTCAATGTAACGATCCCCGAGCAAGCCCGACTGGTTGATGACGAATTGCGCGTCCTCGCGGATCACCACCCCCTCGTAAAGCTGCAACACGACATGCACCTGAAGCCGATCGGCCTCTTGTAACTGGATCTGTTTGACCTTGCCCACCGGGATGCCCGCGTACAACACCTTGGCCTCGCGAACAATCCCGCCGACGTTCGGGAAGACCACCGTGATCTCATACGTGTCATCCAGTCCGCGGGTGTAGTTGCCAAAGCGGATAATCAAACCGGCCACCACCACCAGACTCACCAGAACGAAAATCCCCACGCGCACTTCAATGGATCGAGACGCCGCCATGATCGCTGTCCTCCTTCAATTTCGCATCCGAAATTCCGTGAATGAACTGTTGCACAATCGGGTCGGCGGAGCGCTGAATCTCCGCCGGCGTGCCGACCGCGTAAATGCGTCCCTCGTGCAACATCGCCATCCGGTCGGCAATCTTGTAGGCGCTGGTCATATCGTGCGTCACCGCCACCCCGGTCACCTGCAAATGATCCCGCATGCGCAGGATCAACTCGTTGATGTTGTCCGCCCGAATCGGGTCCAACCCGGTCGTCGGCTCGTCGTAGAGCATGTATTTCGGCCGCGCGACACAAGCCCGCGCCAGCCCGGCCCGCTTGCGCATTCCGCCGCTCAACTCGGCCGGTTTCTTGTCGCGCGCCTTCGCCAAATCCACCAGTTCCAACATCTCCATCACCCGCCGCTCGATTTCGGCTTCCGCCCGCCGCTCCTCCCGCAACGGAAACGCCACGTTGTCGAACAACGTCAGCGAGTCGAACAACGCGGCCCCTTGAAACAGAAAACCAAACTTCTTCCGAATCGGCGGCAACTCCCCCTCCCGCAACGGGACGATGTCCACCCCATCCACCACCACCTGACCGCGGTCCGGCTTGAGCAGGCCGCAGAGATGCTTCAACAACACGCTTTTTCCCCCGCCGCTGCGGCCAATGATCACCGCTGTTTCGCCCTCGCGGATTTCCAAATCCACCCCGCGCAAAACCTCGGTGCCGTGGAAGGCCTTCTGCAGCCCGGTAATCTGGATCATGGCGGCATGAGGGCGTTGAACAAGACCGCGATGAAAAAGTTCGCGATCAACACGGTCAGCGACGAAACCACCACCGCTTGCGTCGTCGCCCGCCCCACCCCTTCCGCGCCTTCCCCGGCGGTGAATCCCTTGTGACAGGAGATCAGCCCGATGAACGTCGCGAAGAAGAACGCTTTGACCAAACCGCTGCCCACGTCCTTCACATCGGTAAACTCAAACATGTGCTTCAGGAAATACGCCTGGTCCACCCCCAGCATGTGCACCGCCACCACGTACCCGGCGAAAATCCCAAACGCCATCGCCTCCGCCGTCAGCAACGGCAACGCCAGCAACAACGCCACAAACCGCGGCACGGCCAGATAATTGACCGGCGACGTGCCCATGGAGCGCAACGCATCCAGTTGCTCCGTCACCTTCATCGTGCCCAGCTCCGCGGCAATGGCCGCGCCCACCCGCCCGGCCACCATCAACGCCGTCAGCACCGGCGCCAGCTCCCGCGCCATCGCCACACTCACCACCGGCCCCACCGCGGTGTCCATCTTCACCTTGTGAAACTGGTGAAACGTCTGCACCGCAAACACCATTCCGGTAAAGGCCCCGGTAATGAGCACCACCGCCTGCGACTGCCAGCCAATCTTGAAGAGTTGCTCGATCGTCTCCGACCAGCGCGGGCGATGCGTCAGCGCCGTCCGCACGAGATCGCCGAACAACAAAAACAGTTGGCCCAATTGAGCCAACTGTCCCACCACATATCCTCCCAAGCGCGCCGCCAACGCCGTCATGGCCGCTGACAATAGAGCCGACCTCCTCGCCCGGCAAGCTTCCGCATTTGATCCCCGCGGCCCGACCGCCCCCGCGCGGCCGTTGACCGTCGAAGATCAACTCGCGCTGGCGGCCAGTTGGTTGAAGACCAGTTTCCCGTCGGCCACCGTGACTTCCACAGTCTCGTTCGGTTTGATGCTGCCCCGGAGGATCTCCTCCGCCAGCGGATCTTGCAGATACTTCTCCACCGCCCGCCGCAACGGCCGCGCGCCGAACTGCGGATCGTAACCCTTATCAATCAAAAACTCGGTCGCCGCCGGCGTCAACACGATCTCCACGTCCTTGAACTTCATCCGCCCTTTGACCTTGGCCACCTCCAATTCAACAATGCGGCTCATGTCGCCGCGGTTAAGCGTGTGGAACACAATCACATCGTCGAGCCGGTTGAGAAACTCGGGCTTGAACGCGCGCTTTGCCTCGTCCATCAGCTTGCTCTTCATCTCCTCGTACGTGTGCTCTTCCTTGGCCGGCACAAAGCCCAGCCCACCGGCCTTGCGAATCTCGGCCGCGCCCAGGTTCGAGGTCATGATGATGATGCAGTTGCGGAAATCCACCTTGCGCCCCAGCGAGTCGGTCAGGTGACCGTCTTCCATGATCTGCAGCAGCATGTTCATCACGTCGGGGTGCGCCTTCTCGATCTCGTCAAACAACACCACCGCGTACGGTCGGCGGCGCACCTTTTCCGTGAGCTGTCCGCCTTCTTCGTAGCCAATGTAGCCGGGCGGCGAACCGACCAACCGCGACACATTGAACTTCTCCATGTACTCGCTCATGTCGAGCTGGATCAACGAATCCGCGTCGCCAAACATGAACTCCGCCAGCGCCCGCGCCATCAGCGTCTTGCCGACCCCGGTGGGTCCGAGGAACACAAACGAGCCGATCGGCCGATTCGGGTCTTTCAAGTCGGCGCGACTGCGGCGCAACGCCTTGCTGATCGCCCCCACCGCCTCATCCTGGCCAATCACCGCCTTGCGCAGTTCATCTTCCATGTGCAGCAACTTCTCGGCGTCCTTTTGTTCGATCCGGTTCAACGGGATGCCGGTCCACTTCGCGACGATCTGGGTGATATCCTCCTCGTTGACGATGATTTCCTTCTCGTCGCGCGCCTGCCGCCACTCGTTGAGCACCTGTTCGAGCCGGTCCCGCGCGTGTTTTTCCTTGTCCCGCAAATTCGCCGCCAACTCAAAATCCTGGGCCTTGATCGCCGCTTCCTTCTGGGTCTTGAGCTGTTCGATCTCCTTCTCCATCTCCTGGACGTTCGGCGGCCGCGTCAGGGATTTGATCCGGGCGCGGGCGCCGGCTTCATCCACCACGTCAATCGCCTTGTCGGGCAGAAACCGGCCCGTGATGTACCGGTCCGAAAGCCGGGAGGCCGCCACCAACGCCTCGTCGGTGAACTTCGCGTGGTGATGCTCCTCGTATTTCGGCCGCAGTCCCTTCAAAATCTCCACCGTCTGCTCCACCGTCGGTGGCTCGACCACCACGGTCTGGAAGCGCCGTTCCAACGCGGCGTCCTTTTCGATGTACTTGCGGTACTCGTTCATCGTGGTCGCGCCGACCACCTGCAACTCGCCGCGCGACAGCGCCGGTTTGATGATGTTGCTGGCGTCCATCGCGCCTTCCGCGCTGCCGGCGCCCACGATGGTGTGCAACTCGTCCACAAACAAAATCACGTTCTTGGACCGCTTGATCTCGTCCATTACCGCCTTGATCCGTTCCTCGAACTGGCCGCGGTATTTGGTCCCCGCCACCATCAACGCCAGGTCAAGCGTCACGACCCGTTTGTCGCGCAGAATCTCCGGAACGTTGCCCGCGGCGATCTCCTGCGCCAGCCCCTCGACAATCGCCGTCTTGCCAACGCCCGCTTCTCCGAGCAACACCGGGTTGTTCTTTGTGCGGCGGCACAAAATCTGAATCACCCGCTCAATCTCGTTGGCCCGTCCAACCACCGGATCGAGTTCGTTCTTCTTGGCCAGTTCGGTCAGATCCCGCCCAAACATCCGCAAGGCGGGCGTCTTAACATCCTTTTTCGGCTGGCCGCCTTGACCGGCGGGTTGCGACTCACCCTCCTCGGTGCCGCCCCCCTCCGAGGGCGTGAAGTTCGGATCGAGTTCCTTCAAGATTTCATTGCGGCACCGCTCGATGTCCACATCCAGCGACTTGAGAATCCGAGCCGCCGCTCCCTCGCCTTCACGAAGCAATCCGAGGAGGATGTGCTCCGTGCCGACATAATTGTGATTGAGCGCCTTGGCTTCCTTCTGCGCCAGCGCGAGCACTTTCTTCACGCGCGGCGTGTAGGGGATGTTGCCTACCATCTTCGTTTCGGGGCCGGTCCCCACCTGTTTCTCGACTTCCATGCGGACGGTTTCGAGGTCGAGGCCGAGTTTCTGGAGGACGTTGACGGCGACGCCTTGCCCCAGCTTGATGAGGCCCAACAGCAGATGCTCCGTGCCCACGTAATTGTGGTTGAACCGGTCCGCTTCCTTGCGGGCCAGGGCCAACACCTGTTGGGCGCGCGGGGTAAAGTTGTTCATGGACTCACCTTCCTCTCTCATGCTGTCTCCGTCTCATCTGTTTCGGCGGGCGGACGACCTTCCATCGTCGGCTTCGCCACTTGGGCCAACCGGTTTCGAATCAATTCGGCGCGCAGGGTGTCACGCTCTTCCGCCGTCAACTTCTTGGCGGCGGCTTTCTGGACGTGCGCGGGTTGGGCCTGCACCATCAACTCATCCACCACCCCCCGCGTCGTCGCCGGCAACAGTTCCAAATCCACGCCCATCCGCAACATGCTTAGCAGATTCAATGCCTCCTTGGAAGTGATGGTGTGCGCATTGGTCAACACTCCGTAGGCCCGGCCGACTTGGTCGTAAACCACGCTGGCCTTCTTTTCCAGCAGGGTCATCCGCGCGTTCTCTTCATGCTCGATGATTTGCAGGATGACTTTGTTCAGTCTCTCCACCAAGTCCAGTTCTTTTTCGCCCAGGGTGGTCTGATTGGAAACCTGAAAGACATTGCCCAATGCCTCGGTTCCTTCCCCATACAACCCCCGCACGGCCAAACCGAGTTTGTTGACCGCCTGAATCACCTGATTGATCTGGTCGCTCAACACCAACGCCGGTAAATGCACCATCGCCGAGGCGCGCATCCCGGTCCCCACATTCGTCGGACACGCCGTCAAAAAGCCGAGCCGGGGCGAAAACGCAAAATCCAGTTGCTCCTCCAACTCCGAATCCACCTTGTCAATGCACTTGAACACATTCTTCAGTTGCAGCCCGGACTTCACCGCCTGCATGCGCAGATGATCCTCTTCATTGATCATCACGCTGATCGTCTCCTTTTCGTTGATGACCACTCCGCTGCCGACGTTCTTGGCCGCGTGTTCCCGGCTGATCAGATGCCGCTCCACCAGCACCTGCTTGTCAATCGCCGCAATGTTGTCCATCGAACTGGCAAAATGCTCTTTCATCTCCGGCAGCGATTCCACCACCGGCTGAATGACCTCCAGCACCTTTTGTCGCTCCGTCTTCTTGGCCCAGCCCGGAAACGGCCGCTCGCGAAGATTGCGCGCCAACCGCACCCGACTCGAGAGCACAATCTTTCCGTTCGGACCTTCATTGAAAATCCACTCCGTCGGATTGCTCAACAATTGTTCGATATTCATCCCGCCACGCGTGCCGCCTTCAATTTGGATTCGAGTTCCCGGATTTGGTCGCGAATCTGTGCCGCATCCTCGTATTTTTCACTCCGCACCGCCCGCTCCAACTCTTCCGCCAACTCCTTGACGCGCTGATGCAACGCGAGCGCGTCGGCCGCCTTGCTGGGGATCTTTCCCCCGTGCCGCTCGCCCTTGTGCATCGCCTTCAACAACGGCTGCAACGCCGCGTCAAACGTCTCCCAACACACGCTGCATCCCAGCCGCCCGGTCTTCTTGAAATCCCCCTGCGTGAACCCGCACACCGGGCACTGCGTCCCGGCCGGCTCCGGCTTCGTCGCCTCGAGATTGCCGGCCAGCCCCATCAACAAACTCGCCAGCGACACACTCGTCACGTCGGAGACCCCCTTCTCCTTCGCGCAATCCTCGCACAAGTCAATCTTCTGCATCTGCCCCTCCGCAATCTGCGCCAGATGCACCGTCGCTTCCTTCTGTTTGCACAGGTAACACAACATCTCAAATCACCGTTCCCGTCGTCTGCGTCAACTTACGGAACGCGTCCGTCAATTGCAAGGTGACCGCCCCCGGCCGACCACTTCCAACCACCCGACCGTCCACCGACACCACCGGCACGATCTCCGCCGCCGTCCCCGTCAGAAAACACTCGTCGGCGGTCATCACATCGTACCGTGTCAGGTTCGGCTCACCGACCGTCAACCCCATCCCCCGGGCCAACTCCATGACGACACCCCGCGTGATTCCATTCAAGGCCCCCGCGCTGACCGGCGGCGTCTCCAACCGGTTCCCGCGCACCAGAAACAGATTGTCGCCCGTGCATTCCGCCACGTAGCCGTCGCTGTTCAACATGATCGCCTCCACCGTCCCCGCGTTGACCGCCTCGATCTTCGCCAAAATATTGTTCAAGTAATTCAACGATTTGATGGACGGACTCAACGCCGCCGGATTGATCCGCTGCGTCGCCGCCGTGATCAGCTTCAAACCCTCCCGGTACACGGCCTCCGGGTAAAGTTCGATCGTCGAAGCAATGATGAACACCGATGCCTTCGGACACTTGAACGGATTCAACCCCAAATACCCCACCCCCCGCGTCACCACCAACCGAATATACCCGTCGCGCAACCCGTTCGCCGCGCACGTCTCCCGGCACGCCCGCGTCAACTCCTCCCGCGTCAGCGGAATCGTCAGCCGGATCGCCCGCGCCGACGCAAACAACCGGTCGAGATGCTCCGGCAACTTGAAAATCCGCCCGTGATACACCCGAATTCCCTCAAACACCCCGTCGCCATACAACAACCCGTGATCGAAGACCGAAATCTTCGCCTCGCTCTCCGGCACCAACTTCCCATCCAAATAAATTTGCAACGCCATGACGAAGTCCGTTTAACCCAAAATCCGCCCATCCGCAATAGTCAACACCCGGTCGCCTCGCCGCGCCAAATGCTCGTCGTGCGTCACCATCACCAACGTCGTCCCCGACTCCGCCCGCAACCGCCACAACAACTCCAACACCGCCTCGCCCGTCTTCGAATCGAGATTGCCGGTCGGCTCATCGGCCAGCAACAAACTCGGCCGGTTCATCAACGCCCGCGCCAACGCCACCCGCTGCTGCTCGCCCCCGCTCAACTCCGCCGGCCGATGCTCGCCCCGCTCCGCCAAGCCCACCGCCCGCAACAACTCCTCCGCCCGCGCCCGCTGCGGCGACCCCGCCACCCACGCCGGCACACACACGTTCTCCCACGCCGTCAACTCCGGCAACAAATGATACGACTGAAACACAAACCCCACCCGCTCATTCCGCCACCGCGTCCGCTCCCCCGCCGAAATCCCGAAAACCGACCGTCCCTCAAACATCACCTCCCCGGCCGATGGCGCGTCCAACCCGCCCAAGACATGCAACAACGTACTCTTCCCGGCGCCCGACGCCCCCACAATCACCAACGCCTCCCCGCGCGCCACCGTCAAATCCACACCCCGCAACACCGGCACCGCCTGCCGCCCGAGCGGATAGGTCCGCGTCACCCCCCGCGCCTCCAGAATCGCCTCACTCATGATGCAACGCCTCCACCGGCTCCAACCGCGCCGCCCGCACCGCCGGCAACAACCCCGCCAGCGTACAAATCACCAGCGCCGCCCCGGCAATCGTCACCAAATCCCGCCCCGTCAAATACGCCGGAATCCGCGGAAAGTTGTACACCTCCTTCGGAAACAACTCCACGCCCACCACCGACGACAGAAATTCATTGATCGGGTTGATGTTCTCCACCGTCAACACCCCCAGCACCACCCCGGCCACCACGCCGATCACACCCACCACAAAACCCTGCAACACGAACACCCCGAGAATCGTCCGCGACGGCGCCCCCAGCGCCTTCAACACGCCGATCTCCTTCGTCTTCTGCACCGTCACCGTGATCAACGTGCTCATGATCCCAAACGCCGCCACCACGATGATGAACGTCAAAATGAAAAACATCACCGACTTCTCCACCTGAATCGCCGCCAGCAACTGCCGGTTCATCTCCGCCCACGTCTGCGCCCGCAACGGCGGTTGAACCTCCGGCCGCAAACCACTCGCCACCGCCGCCGCGCCGGCCATCGGATCATCCGTCACCACTTCAATCCCGTGCACCGCCGAACCCAACTCGTACAACTCCTGCGCCGTCGCCAGCGACACGAACATCAACCCCACGTCGTACTCGAACATCCCGGACTCGAAAATGCCGGTGACCTCCAGTTCCACCGGCAGATACACCTCATCGCCCTTCCGTTCGAAATTGCGCGGCGAATAGACCGTGATCTTGTCGCCGAGGTACACGCCGAGTTGAATCGCCAGCTCCCGCCCCAGCACCACCTTCTCGCCGTCCAGATCCAGCGCCCCCTGCCGGATATATTCTCCGATGCGGCTAACCAACACCTCGCGTTGCGGATCAATCCCCTTCAGGTACGGCGTCGCCACCCGCCGGTCGGCTTCCACCAACACCAATCCCAACACAAACGACGACGTCGCCTTCGCGTGCGGCAACTGCGCCGCCCGCGCCATCAGCCGGTCGGCCTCCGCCGCCGGGATCACCCCGCCGCTGACGGTCACATGCGCGTGCATCCCCACGAGTTTCTCGCGCAACTCGCGGTCAAACCCGCTCATCACCGCGATCACCGCGATCAACACCCACACCCCCAGCGTCACGCCCGTCAGCGAAATCAACGTGATCACCGAAACAAACGTCCGTTTCGGCTTCAGATACCGCAGACCGAGGAACAACTCGAACGGCAGCCGCCTCATGTCTGGGGCCGCAGTTGCGGAAACAGAATCACATCCCGAATGCTCTCCACCCCGGTCAACATCATGCACAAGCGGTCAATCCCCACCCCCATCCCACCGGCCGGCGGCATCCCGTACTCCAGCGCGGTCAGAAAATCCTCATCCAGCTTCTCGGCGTGCCCGGCCGCCTGTGCCAGCAACCGCTCCCGCTGCACCACCGGATCGTTCAATTCCGTGTAGCCGGGCGCGATCTCCTGCCCGTTGATGACCAACTCGAAAACATCCACCACCCCGGGATTCTGCCGGTTCGGCTTCGCCAACACCACCAACTCCGCCGGCAAATGCGTCACAAACGTCGGGTGCAGCAACGTCGGCTCAATCGTCTTCTCGAACACCGCGTTGGTCACCTCGTAGTCCGGCGCATCCGCCGCAAACTCGACGCCCATGTTCTGCGCGCGCGCCCGCCGCTCCGCCGCGCTGATCTGAAACCAATCCGCCCCCACGCGCTCCGCCACCAGCGTCTCGTACCGCACCCGCCGCCACGGCGGCGTCAGGTTGATCTCCTCGCCGTCGTACCGTTTGATCACCAGCGAATCGAGCACGTGCTCGGCCACCGTCGTGATCATCCCCTGCACCAGCTCCATCATCGTCTCGAAGTTCCCGTACGCCTGATACACCTCCAGCATCGTGAACTCGGGATTGTGCCGCCGCGAAATCCCCTCGTTGCGAAAATTGCGGTTCAACTCGAACACCCTCTCAAACCCGGCCACCAACAACCGCTTCAAATACAACTCCGGCGCCACCCGCAAAAACAAATCCAAATTCAACGCCTCATGATGCGTCCGAAACGGCTTCGCCACCGCCCCCCCCGCCAACGGCTGCATCATCGGCGTCTCCACCTCCATGAACCCGTTCTCCATCAGATACCGCCGCACTTCCGCCACGATCCGGCTCCGCGTCTGAAACGTCTCGCGCACCTTGTCATTCAAAATCACGTCCAGATACCGCTGCCGCAACCGCGTCTCCACATTCTCGATCCCGTAATACTCCTTCGGCAACGGCCGCAACGCCTTGCTCAACATCTGCCAGCTCTCCACCCGCACCGTCAGCTCACCGGCATGTGTCACAAACAATTTCCCGCTCACCCCGATGATATCGCCCAAATCCACAAACTGCTTGAACAACTCGAACGACTCGTCGGAAAGCACCTTCTTCTGCACATACAACTGAATCTTCCCGCTCGAATCCTTCAGATCCAAAAACAGGCTCTTGCCCATGTCGCGATGGCTCATCACCCGCCCCGCCAACCGCACCTCGCGCTCCGCCGTCGGATTCTCGCGCGCGGCCGCGATGAACTCGCTGACCTCAAACAAGCCGCCGTAAGGGTCCAGACCGCGCGCCAGCAGTTTCGCCCGCTTCTCCAACCGGGGCTTCATCAGATCCTGACCGGGTTCCATAGCGCCGCGCAGAATACGGCAGCCCGCCGGCAGCGGCAACGCAAAATCCGCCGCTACTTCCCAATCACCAACACGCCGGTCCCCCCGGCGCGATACCGCCCCATGAACTTCTCGAACAACGCCGCCAACCACACCGACTGCTCATGCGACGCAATATGCATCTCCACCAAATGCGCCCGCCCCGCCCGCCGATACTCCACCGCCTGCACCGTCACCAACCCGGTCGGCAACGTAATGCTCGTCTCCATCTGCAACGCCAACTCCCCCTCCACCGTCCGCCACTGCGAACTGACCAACTGCCCATACAACCCCTCCGGATACGCCAGCCGCAACCGCTCAAAAAACGCCGTCTCCACCCGCGGCTGATCCTCCCGCGTCAATGGCGGCCAGTCCTGCCCATGCACCACCACCTTGATCACGTCCTTGCCCTTCACCAAATGCAACTCCGCATGCGCCGCCTCACCCTGCCGCTGCACCTGCCAACCGTCCGGCACCCAACACACAAACCGACCCTGCGGATCCTGATACCGGCTTTCCCCACCCGCCGGCGGCACCGGCTTCTCGACCGGCGGCTCCACCGCCTTCTCCACCGGCTTTTCCACCGCCGGCTCCACCACCGGGTCCGGCGTCGTCAACGGCGGCTCCGTCACCACCTTCGGAGGCGCCACCGGCTCCACCGCCGGTTGACTCGGCAACACCGCCGGCTCGACCTCCGGTGGCTCCGACCATTTCAGATACAACCACACCACCGCGATCACCAACAACCCCGCCAACAACGCAAATCCCGCCACTGTCGCCGGCGACCGCTTCGGCGCGCTCGTCGCCTTCGGCGGCGAAGCCCGGTGCGCCTCGACCCGCTTCGGCGCTTCCGCAGCGACCGGCTTGCCGGACTTCTGCCCCTGCATTACAAGGTTGTACAAACTGGCCCGCGCCACCGCCAATTCCGACTTCAACTTCTTCAACTCCTCCGTCTCCGCCCCCGCTCCGGCCTGCGCGATCTTCTGCTCCAACAACGCAATCTGCGCCTCCACCGATTCCTTGCGCGCCGCCACATCCTCCCCCGCCACCGGCGCGGCCTTCGGCCCGACCGGGACAGACGGCGCGACCGAAACGGACGGTGTGGCCGGTGCCACCGCTTTCGCCGCCGCCACCGCAGGAGCCTGCCGGAGTTGTTCCAACTCCGATTTCGTCTTCGTCAACTCGGCGCCGACTTCCTTCAACCGCGCCTGCGCTTCCGCCAGCTCCGCCTGCAACCGCTTCGCCTCGCCGTCCGGCTTCGGCGCCGCCGCGGGCGCACCGGTCCGGGGCGCAATCACAATCTTCGCCGTCTCCTTCTTCGCCAGCTCCAACTGCTGCCGCGCCTGCGCCAACTGCTCCTGCGCCTGCCGGCCCTTCTCCATCTCCCGTTGCGCCTGCTCGCGCACCTGCAGCAACTGCTGCTCGGCGGCCACCACCTGCGCCAGCAACCGTTGCCGCTCCTGCATCAACTCCTCGACCCGGGCCGCCGCCTGTCTGGCCTGCGCCAACTCCTCCCGCAATCTCGCCAACTCCGCCTGCGCCGCCGCCGTCGCGCTGCCGCCGGCCGCCTCCGCCGCGCTCACCCGCTGCCGCGCCGCTTCCGCCTCCGCCCGCGCCGCCTGCAAATCCCGCTGCGCCGCGCCGAGCTGCTGGTTCACCTCGCTCAACTGCGCCGCCAGTTGCCGATTTTGCTCCGTCAACTCCACCAACCGCCCCGCCACTTCCTTCGCCGCCGCCAACTCCTGCTTCGTGGCCCCCAACTCCGTCGTCACCCGCTGCAACTCCACCCGCGCCGCCGACTCCCGCTCCGCCGCCTGCGCCCGTTCCCGCAGCAACTCCTGCTGCACAGCCTCAATCTGCTTCTGCAACGCCTGCCGCTCCACCACCAACGTCTGCACCTGCGACTCGGCGATCTTCGCCTGCGCGGCCGCCTCCCGCGCCTGCGTCAACTCCATCGAAACCCGCGCCAGTTCCGCCGTCACCCGCGCCAACTCCACCGCGCCGGTTTCCGTCGCGCGCTGTTGAACCTCCGCCGCCTGTTTCCGCGCCGCCGCCAGTTGCTCGGTCAACGCCGCCCGCTCCCGTTGCAATCCCGCCAACTGTCCAACCGCCTGTTTGCCCTGCTCCGCTTCCGCCCGCGCCTGCGCCAACTCGCTCGACACCCGCGCCAAATCCGCCGTCAACCGCGCCACGTCCCCCGCGGCCGATTCCGCGGCCCGCTGCCGCGCTTCCTCGGCCTGTTTCTGCGCCGCCGCCAACTGCTGCGTCAGCGCCTGCTTCTCCTGCTGCAACGCCGTCACCTGCGCCGCCGCCTGCCGGGCCGCCGCCAACTCACCCGCACTCCGCTCCGCCCCGGCCAACTTCGTCGCAAGCTCCCGATTCTGCGCCGTCAACTGCTCCAACTGCGCCTGCAACTCCTTCACCCGCGCCGCGTCCGCCGGCGCCGCCACCACCGGCCGGCTGACCGCCGGTCCGCCCGCCTCATACCGGGCCTCCACCTCGCCAAACTGAACCGCATCCCCGGGCACCAGCTTGGTTTCCTGCACCGGCCGACCGTTGACGCGCGTGCCATTGCGCGAACCCACGTCGCGCAGCCGGTACTCCGCCCCGTCCACCGTCAACACCGCATGCCGCCGCGAAACGGAACTATCCTCCAACACCAGATTGTTCTCGTCCGCCCGACCAATGCTCAGCGTCCCCTGCGTCAGCTCCACCGCCTGACCCTTGGCGCTGCCTGAAAGAATGACCAATCGTCGCATAGCCTCCCCCTACTGCATCCGGTAACTCTTCAAAAAATCCTCAAACTGTCCCAGCAACCGTTCCCGCTCCCCCGCCGTCGTCGCATACAACGCCACCGTGTGCTCCTGACCGCCACGCTGAAACTTCACCAACCGCACCTGCGCCACCGGCTCGTGCCGCGTCGTCAACTCCACCTGCAACGCCCGCTCCGACCCCAACCACCGCCACCCCGCCACCGTCACCGTCCCGAACTCCCGCACCGCCGCCACTGTTCGCTCCGCATCCACCGGCCCCCGCGCCGCCTGCGCGCTCACCCGAATCTCGTCGTCACCCCACGCCCACACCGCCAGCGACCGCTCCGTCGTGTTCGAACCCCGCACCCGCCACCCCGCCGGCCCCTCGCACACAAACCGACCCCCCGGATCCCGGTACACCTGCGCCCGCGCCACCGCCGCCGGCGCGCCGGGTGCCGAACCGGGCACGCTCGCCACCGCCGTCACCGGCG
>CAZHLM010000071.1:0-15898 GCA_964533295.1 uncultured Verrucomicrobiota bacterium | reverse complement strand
TTGAGACTATCGAAGGTAAACCTTATCTCTTTCTCGAATACGTGAGCGGCGGCGATTTGGGGCAATGGGTTGGTTCACGGCTTACGGCGGATTTGCCTCAAGTACTCCGTTTTGCAGTTCAGTTTTGCGACGGCATGACGCACGCTTTGGCCAAAGGCGTCAAAGCTCACCGAGACATCAAGCCGGGCAACTGCTTGATTACTGAAGACGGCACGCTCAAGGTCACGGACTTTGGATTGGCAAAGGTTTTTGATGAGACAAACTTAGGGCCCGGAACAGATCGACCCGTCTTGAACGATTCAAGCCTTACGCTGAGTCGCACAGGCACGGGAGCGGGTACGCCACCGTTTATGGCGCCGGAGCAGTTCCGCGACGCCAAACACGTGGATGTCCGTGCGGACATTTATTCGTTCGGGGTAATGCTTTATGTGATGGTGGCCGGTAAGTTGCCTTTTCCCGGCAAGACCTGGCAGGAGTGTGGACTACTCCACCGTGAAGCCCCTTTGCCATCGTTAACGGTCCGGTCACTTGGTGACCGTGAGAATGCGTTAATGAACTCAATCATTCACACCTGCATGGCCAAGAAACCGGCCGACCGTTTTAGTGACTTTCCGGCAGCGAGGCGTTCCTTGGCAAATTTGTATGAGGAGGTGACGGGTGAAATCGCTCCTCAGCCGGCAGCCGGTATGGATTTGGATGCGGTAGCATTGAACAACAAGGGAACGAGTCTAAAAGCGTTGGGGTGCGCCGACGAAGCGTTATCGTGTTTTGACCGTGCTTTAGACCTGAAGCCGAACATTCGAATTGCCGCGTCAATTTTGTCGAACAAAGGATTGGCACTGAAATCTCAGGGGAGGTTGGACGAGGCGATCACTGCGATGGAAACAGCGTTGTCAGCCGACCGTAGATCCGCGGGGATCTGGTCAAATATGGGTGTGATGTTCGCAGCAAGTCAGAAACACCAAGAAGCTCTTCGCTGTTTTGATCAAGCACTCCGGTTCAATGAACACGAGCCGGAATTCTGGCTCAACAGAGGTAAATCGCTGTGCGAGCTTCGTAAACATCAAGAAGCGCTCAACAGTTTTGAGCAGGCTCTTGCTCTCGCTCCCAACAACTCAAATTACTTGGCACACAAAGGTAGATCCCTCGCGGACCTTGGTCGTTTTGATGATGCACTAACTATTTATGACCAGACCCTAACCCAGAACTCAACGCACGTAGATGCTTGGCTTGGTAAAGGATATTCCCTAAAATCCAAAGGAAACATGGAGGCCGCTTATGAGGCGTTCAGCCGAGCCACGAAACTCGCCCCCATGAATGCCTATGCTTGGAGTTGTCGAGGGGTTGTTGCTGGCGCAATCGGGAGACACATGGAAGCATTGGACTGCTTCGACAAGGCATTGGCTCTTAAGCCAACCGACGGAGAAACATGGCACAACAAAGGCGCTGAACTTGGAAACTGCGGCAAAGTCCGCGATGCATTGGCGTGCTTCATCAAGGCCGAACAGCTGGGGTTTCCTCATGCGGCGGAAGCGATTGCCCTCTGTAAGCGCGAACTTGGTCAGTACGCCAAACCTCCCGAGTCACCGGCGGTGCGTGCAGCCAAACAAAAACTCGCCGAGGCGTCAGCGAAGTTCCCACGTACCCAGCCACACATCGCCGCACTTGCGAAACTTGGAGATGCCTACGCAGACGAAGGCAACCTCAGACGGGCAGAAACCGTGTATCGAGAAGCGATTCAGATCGTCGAGGACGAGATGGGGCCGGAGTTTCCCCACGTCACGCCGCTGCTGAACAACCTCGCACACATTTGTCAGTCGCAAGGCTGTCTAGCCGAAGCAGAACAGCTTTACGAAAGGGCGGTTGCGGTCATTGAGAAGTCCTATGGGAAGGATGATCGAAATCTGGGTGCATTCCTCACGAACTTGGGCGTTGTCTATGACGAACAGGGCAAGCATCTGGAAGCCCAGCAGGTTTACGAACGTGCGTTAGCGATCAAGCGCCAGCACTTGGGCGCGCAGGATGTTTCCGTCGCAGTCACTTTGGAACATCTCGCGGCATCACTCGCCAAGACCGGAAAGAACCGGGAGGCTGCTGTTGCTGAGAACGAGTCTCAGCGCATTCGTCGGTCGCAGCCGCCTCCGCACACGAGTTGAAGCCATCACCGCCTTCCCAGCGCCGGCGGTTTTGTCCGTTCACTGCTACGCTTTTATACCCGGCAACGGCCTTCCCTTTCTTGCCGCGACGACTTCCGCCCCGAGATGCATCAAGAACGGGATTTGCGTGAATTCCCTGCGGGAAATCAACAGTTGACCATCTCGCTGGAGAAAACCTTCGACGAGGCCATCGGCTTTGTGACTCGAAACCACGAAGGCGAAAATGAATCCACCGATGGCCATCGTGTACACGCGGTGACCTGCCACCTTGCCCCAAGCGGGAGGCGAAATTAGTTCCGGGAAGGCCTTGCCTTCATGCAGGAGGCCGGTGATCGCACAGCCATACTCCCACGGTTCGCCCGGATTTCCCGACAACAGCATTTGCCTCAGTTTCTCTCGGTGCTTTGGGCCAAGGTCAACACCCCGGAAGTACTCAAGGCTCGTTATGCCGAGTCGCCACAGCAACGAAATCAGGAGCAGCTTGAACTTTCGATAGTCAATTTGTCCGACCCGGAAGTCGTTGCCGAGTTCCTCAACGCTGATTTCCGTGCCGCCATAGAACACGCTTCTTGCGTGATGTTCGTAGGTGCTGAGTTGCTGCTCACAGCGCCGACAAAGCAGCTTCTCTCGCACACCCTTTTGCAGTAGGCGAATGCGTTTGCCCTCGATGTTGCTGAGGGCGTAGTAGCGATGCGTCTTGTCGTACAGTTGGTCGAAGAAACACTCCGGCACGATGTGCGACTCGCACAGGTCACCTGCCTGCAAGCAAAGACGGCAATTTGTAGTGTGCTGTGCAATCGCCCCGGTGTGTTGCGAGGTTGCCCGCACTCTGTTCTGACTGTTTCCAGCGTTGTTCATCGTTTGCCGTCAAGAGAGCATATCATACGTGTGGTCTTCTGTGTTGGCGACGAAGCCAACGCGCGGGCACGACTTGTTTCAACCCATTGCGCCTATTCGTCACCTTCGACCAGTCCTACAGTTACGAGGATTTCGTGGAGGGGTTGCGGCCGGCAAGCGATGCGGACGGCAACGTCTGGTATGAGGTCAAGGACGGCGTGTTCAAGCGGTTGTGCCGGCGGGCGCAGCAGGACCCGTCGCGCACGTACGCGCTGGTGATTGACGAGATTAACCGGGGGAACATCTCGAAGGTATTCGGCGAGTGGATCACGTTGATCGAGCCGGACAAGCGGTTGGGCGCGGCCAACGAGATCAAGGTGACGCTGCCGTATTCGGGCGAGGAGTTTGGCGTGCCGGCGAATCTGCTCATCATCGGCACGATGAACACGGCGGACCGGTCCATTGCACTGCTGGACGTGGCGTTGCGGCGGCGGTTTACGTTTGTGGAGTTGATGCCGCAGCCGAAACTGCTCGGCGAAGTGGCGGGCGTGCCGCTCGGCCAACTGTTGACGGCGCTGAATCGGAAGTTGGAGGCGTATCTCGACCGCGACCACCAGATTGGACACAGCTATTTCATGGGGCTAAACGATGTGGCCGACCTGCGGTTTGCGTGGGAGCACAAAGTGATGCCGCTCTTGCAGGAGTATTTCTATGGGGATGGAGAGAAGCTGGAAGCGATCCTCGGCAAGAAGTTCGTACAGACCCAGACAATCAAGCTCGGCGATGGAGATGGAGCAGACGACCGGACGGTTTGCCGGCTCCAATCAATCACGGAAGACGCGGCGTTCGTGCAGGCTCTGACGGAATTGGCCACCGGATAGCCACATGCTGACGGGCGCAGCAAGGCGTGGCGCGCAAGCGCGCAGTTTCCAGTTCTCAGTTTGCAGGTGATGGAGGGCTTGGCTTTTGCCGGTAAGGCTGTTATCTTTTGGGCATGAAATTGGAACGCATCGTCACCGACCCGGCCATTTGCTTGGGCAAGCCGACAATCCGGGGAACACGGATCACGGTGGATTTTGTGTTACGGCTCATCGGCGACGGGTTGGCGGCGCAGGACATCGTGCGGGACTACCCGGAATTGACTCTCGCCGACATCCAGCAGGCAGCGAAGTATGCGGCATGGTTGGCCAGTGAACAGACCGCTTCGGTGGCGTGAAAATCCTCGCCGACCAGCACATCTCGCCGCGAACTCTCGAATTCCTCAAAGGCTTGGGACACGATGCGGTTCGCGTCTCCGAACGATTGCCGCGCAACGCTCCCGACCAGGCTATTCTTGCGCTGGCTCTGGCAGAAGGGCGGGTTGTCTTGAGTCAGGATTTAGATTTTACCAGTCTCATCGCGACAAGTGGAAACAATGCGCCGTCGCTGATTGTGCTGCGGCTGGGGTCGCCCAATGTGGAGCACGTCAACGAAGTGTTGCAGGCGATCCTGCCGGTGGTGGATGAAGCGGTGCGAACCGGGGCGATTGTCAGTGTGGACGACGAACGCTTCAGGGTTCGTCGCTTACCGATCCAGTAGCCTATGCGCTGGTGATTGACGAGATCAACCGGGGGAACATCTCGAAGGTCTGCCGCCCTGACCCCTCGGCGTCTCGTCCAACTCGGCTTCGGCGAGTGGATCACGTTGATCGAGCCGGACAAGCGGTTGGGCGCGGCCAACGAGATCAAGGTGACGCTGCCGTATTCGGGCGAGGAGTTTGGCGCGCCGGCGAATCTGCTCCTCGCCAGCGCCGCACGGGCGAGGATACCGGCTGACTGGGTGGGGCGCGCCCCGGGACGGCGCGCTCCCGCATCACCATGTCGCCAACCCTTGCACGACTTTGCAGCAATTGTTACAAAGTCATGCAAACGGAGTCACCAGGCGCGGTCGAGGATTTCCCGCAGGTCGGCATCGGTCAGCACGACCGGGTTGGCTTGCATGCTGCTGGCGCGCTTCGCGTTGGCGAGGATGACCGGAAAATCTTCCCGGCGGATGCCGTAGGTTCGCAGCGGGGGAATCGGGAGGTCGCGGACGAGAGCCGGGATGTCGCCGATGATCGCGCGCACTTCCCGGATGCGGGTGACGCCCCGCCGTTCATTCACGTCGAGCACTGCCGGCAGCAACGCGGCGCACAAGGCGCCATGCGGGGCGTTGTACATCCCGCCGAGCGGACCGGCAAATCCGTGGACGGCGCCCAGTCCGGCATTGGCCAGCGCCAGGCCGGAGAACAACGCGGCCAGCGCCCAGTTTTCGTTCCCGCCGACGCGCCACCGTTGCATTCCTTCACGGCAAATCGCGTCGGTCAACGGATTGGCTTTCGCGGACACAAACGCCTCGATCAGTTGAGTCAACGCATCCAGCCGGCAGGCGGGCGCGGCGTGGACGACGTCGGGGTCGACCAGCGCGATGCGCGGCAGCATCAGCGGGCTGCGGAGGCTGACTTTCACTTTGTGTTCGGGCGAACCGAGCACGGCGTTGCGGGTGACTTCCGAGCCGGTGCCGGCCGTGGTGGGAATGGCGATGAACGGCACGGGCGGGTGGGTCAGTGGCCGGCCCTGGCCGATGACTTCGACGTATTCGAGCGGGTCACCGGGATTGGTCAGCAACGCGGCAATCGCTTTGCCGGTATCCAGGACGCTGCCCCCGCCACATGCGATGACCAGCTCGCACGGTTTCCGACCGGCCCGCACCGTGTCGAGCGTCGGTTCCCCGGCCACGGAGAACGTCGCGTAATCCACTCCGGCCGCCGTGAGCGCGGCCAGCACCGGTTCGACCCGCTGCACCGCGGCGGCGGATTGGCCGATGACAACCAGCGCGCGGTTCCCGAACGGTTTTGCCAGCCGCCCGATTTCCCGCATCTTGCCGGCCCCGAAGAGAATCCGCGTGGCCGTGGCGAATTCAAATCCCATCATGAGCAAATCACGCCGGTGCCGATTCCGTCCAATAAACGACCTGGTACAGCGCGCGAGCGCGCGGTTCGGCGAACATCTCGCCGGTGAGCTCGGCCCATTTTTTGTAATGCGCCGTGGCTTTGTGCGCGGCCGGCGCGTCGGCGGTCCGGTAGGCTTCGTAGAGGACAAACCGGGTCGGATCGTCTTGTTGCTGCAACACGTCGAAACGCGCCACGCCGGGTTCCTGCGCGCTGTGGCGGGCGTTCTCGAGTGTGGCGGCGCGGAAGGTCTCCGCGCATTCCGGTTTGACGCGGGCTTGAACGATGAGGATGTGCATGGCCGGCAGCGTAGCAAAGCGGTGTGGTTCGGCCAAGAAAAGGAGCGGGGCGTCGCGCCCCTTGTTCCCTGCGCGACGCCCCGGCGAGCCATTCGGCGAGGCAGAAGTTCAGGACGATCCGCAGCGGGCGACTCCCAAACCCTGGGAGCAGCATCCGCCGGCTGTGTGAATCTCCCGTGCGGAAACCGTGACAATTGGGTGAAAGACACGATCGCGGATCGGCTCCGAAGCCGGTTTGGGGGCGGTTACCACCCCCAGGGGAGGGCGCCTTCGAAAATCTCACCCGTCAGTCTCGACAGCCACACCCGCCCCGACTAACCTTGGGTGGATGGTATGGCCGTGCTCAAACTCCAGATCGAGGGGATGACCTGCGCGGGATGCGCCCGCAACGTCCACCGCGCCCTGGCCGCCGTGCCGGGGGTCGAATCGGTCACGGTCAACTTCATCGCCCGCACTGCCGCCGTGACCGGGGGTGAACCGGCCGCGCTGATGGCCGCCGTCCAAGCGGCCGGTTACAGCGCCAAGATTCCCACCGCGACCCGCGAGCAGGAGGAAGCGCGCGCGGCGCGACGGGATCTGCTGCGGACCGGCGGCATCGGACTGTTGCTGCTGGCCGGCTGGCAGGCCGGAGTCGAGGTGCTGGTCATCGCGGCGCTCGTGCTCGCCGGTTTGCCGATTGTGCTGCGGGCCGGCAAGGCGTTGCTCGCGCGCCGTCTCGATGCCGATGTGCTGGTGGCAATCGCGATTCTGGCTGCGTCGGCGCTGGGTGAATTCATCGCCGCCGCGGAGGTGGCGTTCATCATGGCATTGGGCGGGCAACTGGAGGCGTACACCACCCGCCGCGCGCGCCGGGAGCTGGGCGGGTTGGTGTCGCTGATGCCGGCCACCGCCCGCGTTCGCCGCGGCGAGCGCGAAACCGAGATCGCCAGCGCCGAGTTGCAGGTGGGCGAAATCATCGTCGTTCGCGCCGGCGACCGGCTGCCGGCCGACGGCGTGGTCCGCAGCGGGCACGCGACGGTCAACCAGGCGCCCGTCACGGGCGAAAGCCTGCCGGTCACCAAAGAGGCCGGGGACGAAGTGTACGTCGGCACCCTGGCCGAAAGCGGGGCGCTGCTGGTCGAGGCGACACGCGTGGGCAACGACACCACGCTGGCGCGCATCGCGCAACTGGTCGAGACGGCCCAGCAACGCGAAGCGCCCGTCCAACGCCAGCTCGACCGGCTCGCCGGCTGGTTGGTGCCGGTGATGCTCGGGCTGGCCGCCGCGGTCTATCTCTGGACCGGCAACATCGAGCGCGCCATCACGGTCCTGATCGTCGCCTGTCCGTGCGCGTTGATCCTGGCCACGCCGACCGCCGTGATGGCCGGCATCGCGCGGGCTGCGCGGGCCGGGGTGTTGATCAAGGGCGGCCAATACCTCGAGGCGGTGGCGCGGTTGAAGATCATCGTCTTCGACAAGACCGGCACCCTCACCCATGGCCAACTGGAGGTGGCCGACATCCGGCGCAATTGCCATCACACCGACGCGGAGTTGGTCGGACTGGCCGCGATTGCGGAAAAGATGAGTTCGCACCCCATCGCGCGGGCCATCGTCCGCAAAGCCGGTGGCATGCCGCCCGACCCGACCTCCTTCACCACCCACCAACGCGGTGTCGTCGCGGAACATGCCGGCCGCAAACTCGTCGTCGGCCGCCCGGAATTGCTCGCCGAGCACGACGTGGACGTGGACCGGGCCGGTGATCATCACGACATCCTGGTCGCCCACGACGGCAAACTCTGCGGCAGCATCGCCGTCGCCGACACCGTGCGCCCCAATGCCCGGGCCGCCATCCAGCAGCTCCGGCAACTCGGCATCGAAAAGGTCGTGATGCTGACCGGTGACAACCGGCGCGTCGCGGCGGACATTGGCGGAGCGCTGGGGATTGATGAAGTCCAGGCGGAAGTCTTGCCGGAACAGAAAGCGCACCATATCGAGGCCTTGAAGAAACAGGGCCGCGTCGCGATGGTGGGCGACGGCGTCAACGATGCGCCCGCGTTGGCGGTGGCCGACGTCGGCATGGCCATGGGCGTGACCGGCACCGACGTCGCGCACGAAGCCGCCGACGTGGCGTTACTGGCCGATGACCTCGGCAAAATCGCCTTCACCGTCGGCCTCAGCCGGCAGGCGCTCCGCCTCATCCGCCAGGGACTGGCCTTCGCGCTGGTGTACAACGTCACCATGGTCGCCCTCGCCGGCAGCGGTCACATGAACATGCTCGGCGGGGCCATCGCCCACCAGTTCAGCAGCGTGCTCGTCATCCTCAACGCCATGCGCCTGCTCCGCTACCGGGCCCCAACTTGACGCCCGCGCGCGGCCTGCCTAGTGTGGGGCGTGCAGTCACTGATCGTCCTGTTCATCGTCACCCTGATCGCCACGGCGCCGGCGAACCCGCTGCCGTGCGGGACGACGACAACAGATTGCTGCACGCCCGCGCCGTCGTGCGCCGATTGTTCCTGCTCCCTGACCCCGGCGCCCGACCCCGGTCCGGTCAGCCTCCCTGCCGTTCCCGTCTCCATGCCCGAAGGATGCGCGGTCATCGCGGCCGAACCGCTGTGCTGGCTGCCCGTCGCGCCGGCGCGTCGCCGCGTGGAACATCCAGCACACTGTCACGCACCCCCTCTCTTTGTCACAACCCACGCCTGGCTGATTTGAGAGCGCACCGCCGCCCCGGTGGTGTCTCGCTCTCCGATCAGCCATGGAACTTCCCGATTCCCATTTTATTCGCGAACTGCAACGCGGTGACGACCGCGCGTTGGACGTGCTGCTCGACCGTCATCACCGCGCCGTGCTCAATTTCTGTTACCGCCTCCTCGGCAACGCCGCCGATGCCGATGAAGTCGCGCAGGAAACCTTCGTCCGCCTCCACCAACACCGCGCCAAACTCGACCCCGACCGGCCTCTGCCCGCGTGGCTGTTCACCGTCGCCCGCCGCCTGTGCCTGGACCGGCACCGCCACCGCCACCGCCACCCCACCAAACCACTCGCCACCGCCCCCGAACCGGTCACGCACGATCGCGACGTCCAAAACCGCGAACTGGAAAACCAAATCGCCGCCGCCGTCGCCGCACTTCCCGAGGACCAGCGCGTGGCCCTCATTCTCAGCGAATACCACGCCCTGCCGGATGCCGAGATTGCAACCATCATGGGCTGCTCGCGCAAAGCCGTCGAACTGCGGCTTTATCGCGCCAAACAAACCCTGCGGGTGCGGTTGCGCCACCTGCTGGAATAACCCACGCCCCCACCGCCCCGATCACCATCCGCCACTCACCCCCAAACCGCGGCGGCCACCGACCGCCGCGATCGTCGGCAAAACAGGCGAGCAGATATCCGACAAAAGAACACATATCTTACATTTCGCCTATTGACGGAAATATTTTAGGATGTTAGAAGTTGTCCCGTTAGCATGATAACCAAAACCGATTCCGTCTGGTTCACCACCAAAGGCCAGGTCGTCATCCCCGCCTGGCTGCGCAAACAATTCCACATCGAGGACGGCACGAAGGCCGTCGTGCAGGCCACGCCCGAAGGCATCCTGCTCAAGCCCGTCACCGCCGCCCTGATCAAACACGGGCGCGGCATCCTCAAGCGCCCGCCCGGTGCCAAGCCGCTGGCCGAGGACTGGGCGGAGCATCAGAAACGGGAGCAGGAACTGGAGGAGCGCCATGCCCGGTAAGGTGCTCGACAGTTTCGCGCTCCTGGCCTACTTCCGCGACGAACCGGGCGCGGAAACGATGGAAAACCTGCTCGTCACCGCCGGCAAGAAAGACACCCCGCTGCACATGACCGACGTGAACTACGCCGAGGTCAAGTACGCGGTGCTGAAAAAGGACGGCGCGGCCGCCTGGGAGCAAGCCGCGAAAATTCTCCAGGGTCTGCCGATCGATTTCCATTCCACCAGCCGCGCCCTGGCCGACACCGCCGCCGATTTCAAAGCCCGTTTCCAAATGAGCCTGGCCGACGCCTTCGCCGCCGCGCTGACGAAGGAAAAGAAAGCCGACCTTGTCACCGGCGACCCGGAATTCAAGCCACTGGAAAAAGAAATCAAAATCCACTGGCTGAAATGAACCTCCAACGTTGTCATCCTGAACGCCGCGAATCACACCAATGAACGCGAACATTGAAAGCCAAATCCGGGCATCGGTCAGCCCCGGCAACCCGTTCACACTGGATGGTTTGACGGAGAAATTTTGCGCCGCCGATGCCGACCGTGTCGCGTTCTCCGAAATCGTCGCCGACGAGTATCGCCGCCGTCTCGCGGCGATGCCTCTCAAGCAGATGCTTGAGCTTTACGAGCGGTGTTACAAAAATCCCAGCGATGCCAACAAAGACTGGCTGCTTGGTGAAATCGCCGAGAGCATCGAGGCGGAAAGGAATTGAAGGAGAAGCGAGATGAACTGGCATTTCCGACCTTTGGCGGTGGGGGAGAAGACCCGCGAACCCATTCAGGGCGAGTTTTTCTCCACGGACGCGATCCACAATCCAACCGAGGCGCTGATACGCGAAGGCATCCAGAACACGCTCGACGCCGCAAACGGCGAATCCGTGCGGGTTCGGATATTCTTGGGAAGCAACAGCCACGCGCTGCCACCTCAGCAAGCCGCAGCGTGGTTTACCGGTGTGTGGGATCACTTTCACGCGCCCGGCAACGGCCTCCGTGAGCCGCCGCAACCCGGCGAGCCGTGCCCGTTTCTGGCGTTCGAGGATTTCAACACGACCGGTCTCGGCGGCGACCCGGCGCAGGCGTTCGACGAGCCTGGCCAAGCCAATGATTTCTTCTACTTCTTTCGCGCAGAAGGGCGTTCTGGCAAGAGTGAGACCGATCGCGGGCGCTGGGGCATCGGCAAACACGTTTTTCCCCGCTCCAGTCGCCTCAGCACATTCTTCGGGCTGACCGTTCGAGCCGAAGATTCGCAACGGTTGCTCATGGGCCAAACGGTCCTGAAATCGCATCGCGTCAATGGCACACACTTCTCGCCCGACGGCTATTTCGGCGTCATCCGCCCCGACCACCTCGTGATGCCGATCAAGGATGTTGCCACGCTGGATCGTTTCTGCCGGGATTTTCGTCTTGTCCGCCACAATGAGCCGGGATTGTCCATCGTCGTTCCCTGGCTCGACTTGGATTTTACCGTCGCCCACCTCAAAGAAGCGGTCGTGAGCGGCTACTTCTATCCTATCCTGACCGGCGCGCTGGTTGTGACCATCGAAACGCCTGATGAGAAAATCGAGGTCAACGCCGAGACTCTCGTCGATGTGGCTCTGGGCTTGGACGGAGACACTGGCCGTGAACTGCTGCCCGTTGTTGACCTCGCCGAGTGGGCCGCCTTCCGCCGTGACCAAGATTTTATCAAACTGAATCCATGCGATCCGGACCGGCCGGCGTGGTCCGACAATCTCATCCCCGCTGATAAACTGCCGGTAATGCGGCAGCTACTTCAGCGCGGGGACAAGTTGGCTGTGCGAGCATTCTTGACGATCAGGGAAAAGGGGAAACCGGCGCGTCACACTCACTTCGATTTCTTTCTGCGACAGGATGGCTACGAGAGCGGCAGGCCCATCTTCATACGGGACGGAATTATCATCTCCGACGTGCGCGCTCCCCGTGTACGTGGGGTTCGATCTTTGGTTGTCATCGAAGACGAACCCATAGCGACGCTTTTGGGAGATTCAGAAAACCCGGCACACACGCAGTGGCAGCGCGATTCCTCCAATTTCAAGGGCAAGTACATTCATGGTTCGTCGTGTCTCGACTTCGTCACGAAGGCTGTTGCGTCGCTCGTACACGCACTTCGTGCTCTCGATGAAAAACCGGACCCGACCCTTTTACTGGACTTCTTTTCGTTGCCCGCGCCAAAGGAAGAAGAGCCGCCGCACCGACCTGAGCCGCGCCCCAAGCATAAGCCCGGTGCCGAGCCACCGGAAGAAGCAGAGATCGAAGAGCCGCGCAAGAAACGCTTCCGCGTCCAATGGGTTCGAGGCGGTTTCATGATCACGCCCGGCGACGCCGAAACCCAACCACCGGCTCGCCTCGACGTGCGTGTAGCGTACGACTTGCGACGTGGCAATCCGCTACGGAAGTATCACATTGCTGATTTCCGTATGGATCATGCTCCAATCAATTTTGACCCACCGCCGCAGGGAATGAAAATTTGCACGAAGGAGAAAAATCGCATCAGTGTGGAAATTCTCGACCCGAATTTCCGCCTTACCGTGGTGGGCTTCGACGAGAAACGAGATTTATACGTCAACGTGAAGATGGAGGAAGCGGCCAATGATTCGCAGGCTTAACTACACGAACCGCGTTCGCATTCGGCGTCGCGATGCGCGCATCACTTTGCGAGAAAAAGACGGGCGTTTTTATTTCGACGCCGACCTTTCGAGGCTTTCAAGTTACGGACTGCCGCCGGAAAGCCTCGTATTTGTGGAAGCGTACCGACAAACCTCGTGGATGCGCTTTGACTTCGGGCGCGTTGGTGCGTTACAGCCGCCGGCGGATCGCAACCTGACGGAATTTGATTCGCCCGAAGAAATCCTGTTCCGAGTAAAAGTGACACCTGTTGGCGACACGCACACGCTGCTTGCAGAAGCTGACCGGATTCCACTGGCTAAACCGGATGAGAGCGAAGCTGCCAAGCAACCGCTCTTGCCGGTTAAGCCACAAAAGCTCGGCGATGAAGTTTTCCGGGTAGACTTCTCGGAAGATCGCCCGCTTTTACTGATCAACAGCGATCTCGGCGACTACCGGGCAATCGGGATGCATCCCGTGTTTGCTTCCCTTGTCTATCCGGCTGTGTTGCGGGAAGTGTTGGTGCGCGTTCTTGTGGTTGATAAGCACGACGATGATGCATCACCCGATGATTGGCGGTCGCAGTGGCTCAGGTTCGCCACGATGTTACCGGGTTTGGGCGAGTTGCCGGAGCCTGATGATGTAGATTCGCGCTACGACTGGATTGACAAGAGCGTGGCAGCATTTGCGAGAAAAACTCAAGCGCGCCTGAAGTTCGAAGAGTTTTGGCAGGGGGCAACACCATGAAACTCAGGCGACTCACACCGGCTGGAATTGCTGCCTTCGGAGAGTACTTGGACGCGTTGGAGCACGAACCTGCCCGCCTCGTACCGTCAGATGTGTTGAATAAGCCGATGTTGTCCGAGCAGCTTCCAGTGGACGTTGAAATCACCCAGCGAAAGTTTGGCAGTCGCTTTGAAGTTGCCGAATACTTTGACAATCAATTCAGCGACGCTGGGCTACCTGAATCAGAACGGGACGCTGGCCTCTGGTCTTGGCTTGCCCTGTTTTATTTTGACCAAGTATGCCCTCCCGACCATGCCGGTGAGCGGTCACCCGGCGAGCGGGCACGCTATATCCTTGAACCCGGCAACTACCAGCGTTATTACCGTCACCTGCTTGCCGGCCCTTATCGGATTTATCGAGCGCACCGAAAGAACCCGGAAATTGCGCTGGCTGTTCTGTGCCAACCGCTGGACAAACCGGGCGACATTGTGGAACAACTCGCTTCGCGCCAAGAATTGGTGACAAATCCAGCGGTCATGGCTGCGGCCACGATTCTTTACGTCGACAAGGACACCAACCAACCGAAGCGTGGCGCACAGACGAAGAGCGAGACCAAGGGAGGAGGCCCGCGCCGCTTGGCAGTTGTGCTCAATCAGTTTGACGTAACTTGGGATTTGTACGCGATGCAAGTGAAAGAGTTGCTCGGCGTGCTGCCTGCGGAGTTTGGGAGATTTTCTTCACCGGTCAGTGAAAGATAGCAATCAGCCGCCGTAATCGCAGCGAGCGGCTGGCTGAATAGAATTCTTCGGCAATTCGCCGCGAGAAAGGCAACAATGAACTATGTCTTGAAGTACCGAGAGCCGGGCAAACGACCAAACACCACGCGATGGGCAAGACGGCGTGTCCAGTCCGTACGTGAAGCCGTCGAATGGATGAACCAGAATAAGGACAACGCATATCTTCCGGCGGCGGTTGAAACGAATGCTTGGCGACCCGATACGGTGGCCATACTCGGACCAGATTGGAGATAGCCGGTGCCGTGGGAGTCGGAAACTTCATGCCGATTGCAGTAGATTTGTTTGCTGGGTGCGGGGGCATTAGCGAAGGGTTTACCCGGGCCGGTTTCACCATTGCTGCCTACTTGGAGAAAGACGATTGGGCCTGCGAGACGTTACGGACACGCGTGCTGTTTCACGAATTGAGACGTAGTGGCAGGTTGGATTGGTTTCATCGATACGTCTGCGGCGAAGTGGCGCAAGAGATGATATTTAAGGCTTTTCCCGAAGTGGCCGACATTGCTGAGGCTCGCGTCATCAGACGCGCATTTGGTGAAGCCCCCTACTATGCACAAGTCATCTCGCGTGTGCGAGTTGCGCTGAAGTATTACGGCGCGAACCGAGTCCACGTGCTTTTGGGTGGGCCACCGTGCCAAGCGTATTCGCTGGTCGGGCGTTCTCGCGATCCTAATCGGATGGAAGATGACGAACGCCATTTTCTTTACCAGCACTATCTTGACGTTCTGGCCGACTTGCAGCCCGATTTTTTTGTGTTGGAAAATGTACCTGGTCTGTTGACGGCTACGGCACACGGAGAGGACATCTTTCAGACGATCCTCAAGGATTTTGCCGCCATTCAACCAGCCTATGAGGTCGCACCGAGCTACCGGGACTTGCGGGACAATCCGCGAGATCACTTGCTGGACAGCGCTGATTTTCACGTACCGCAACACCGCAAGCGCGTGCTGTTGATCGGCTATCGGCGCGAACTAGGCCGACAACATCCCAGCATTAGGGACGTGTTCATCAAACTGCGCAATTCTCGCAAGAGAACCGTACTCACAGTAGAAGACGCTATTGGTGACCTACCGCGCCTGAAGCCCGGCGAAGGTGGCGACCGTTGGTACAGGGAGTATGCACCGCAACAGCGACCGAAACCGTATCAAGCGCTGATGCGCCGCTTGTCAGCGGGCGTGTGTAATCACAGAGCGCGCTCGCACATGCAGAGCGACTTGGAACGCTACAAGTTCTTCATCGAATCTCACAAGAATGGCAACCGCCCGGCCACGTTGCTGGACTTGCTGGAGAAGCGGCCAGACCTCAAACCAAAGCACGAGCACTTGGATAAGTTCTTGGATCGGTTCAAAGTGCAATGGTGGACGAAGCCGTGCGCCACCGTGATGTCCCACATTGCCAAGGACGGTCATTACTACATTCATCCAGACATCAATCAATGCCGATCCTTCACAGTGCGCGAGGCGGCGCGCTGCCAGTCATTTCCGGACAGTTTCTTTTTTGAAGGCCCGCGCACTGAACAATTCCGGCAGGTAGGCAACGCCGTGCCGCCGCGAATGGCCGCAGCGGTGGCGCGTGTGCTCATGGCCGAGTTGCGCGAGATTTACCGGTAAGATTTCTCATGCCTGACGTTTTCGGCAAGCGCAAACGCTCGGAAGTGATGGCGCGGATTCGCAGCCACGGGAACAAGGATACCGAGCTGGCGCTGGCCAGATTGTTCCGGCGGCTCGGAATCACCGGTTGGCGACGGCAACGGGTGGTCAAGCTGCGTGACAAGAAACGGCGCGCCCGGCGGT
>CAZHLM010000070.1:2766-16148 GCA_964533295.1 uncultured Verrucomicrobiota bacterium | reverse complement strand
TGATGTCGCGGACGGTTTTGCCGCTGGGAATCATGGGTAGCACGTGTTCGGTGTAGGGCACAATCACATCGAGGACGTACGGTTCGGGCGAGGCGAGCATCCGTTCGAGGGCGGGCTTCAAGTCGCTTCGACGGAAGACACGCTCGGCCGGCACGTTGAACCCTTTGGCGATGGCCAGAAAATCCGGGTAAATCTGGTGGGGATTCTCCGGATCGCCGAGGTAGGTGTGACCGCGATTGGACTGGTAGAACCGGTCCTCCCACTGGACGACCATGCCGAGGTGCTGGTTGTTCAGGACCAGCGCTTTGGCGGCGATCCGTTCGATGTGAGCGGTCCCGAGTTCCTGAATGTTCATCAGGAAGGAACCGTCGCCGTCAATATCCACCACCTGTCGGTCGGGAAAGGCCACTTTTGCGCCCATGGCGGCCGGATAGCCGTACCCCATCGAACCGAGACCGGCGGAGGTGAGGAACGTGCGCGGGTGTTTGAACCGGTAGTACTGGCCCGCCCACATCTGGTGCTGGCCGACGCCGGTCGTGAGAATCGCTTCGCCGTTGGTCAATTCGCTGAGCAACTCGATGACATACTGCGGCATGATGATTTCGTCGGGCTTGCCGCCGAGAAATTCGCGGACATACTGTGACCGCATCACTTCGTCGGTCACCCGGTAGCGGAAGGGGAATTGCTTCTTCCACTCGGCGATTTGGGCGTGCCAAGCCTTGAACTCTTTGCCTTTGACGACCGGCAACAACTGCTGCAAGGCGTACTTGATGTCGCTGATCACCGGCAGATGCGCGACCTTGTTCTTGTTCAACTCACTCGCATCCACGTCAATGTGAACAATCGTGCCGTGTCTGGCGAACTCGCTGACTTTGCCGGTCACCCGGTCGTCAAATCGCACGCCAAACGCGAGGAGCAAATCGGCCTTGTCCACCGCGTAATTGGCCGTTACCGTCCCATGCATGCCAAGCCAACTCATCGAAAGCGGATGGTCGGTCGGAATTGCGCCGATGCCCATCAAGGTTGTCGTGACCGGGATGTTGGCCTTCTCTGCGAACGCCACCAACTCCGCGCTGGCGTTCGAGGAAATGATGCCACCCCCGCAGTAGATGACCGGCCGCTCGCTCTTCTCGATCAACCCGGCAATCTCGTTGACCGCAATGGCGTCAATCCGCTTGTCGGGATTGTAACCACGCAACTGCACCTTGTCCGGGAACACCGGATGACAGTGCCCCTGCTGGACATCTTTCGGAATATCAATCCAGACTGGCCCCGGTCGGCCCGTGCCCGCGATGTAAAACGCCTCTTTGACGACGCGCGGAATATCCTCCGTGTTCATCACGAGGTAACTGTGTTTCACGATCGGCGCGGACAACCCGAACACATCCGTCTCCTGGAACGCGCCCTTGCCGATCATCTTCGTCGGCACCTGCCCGGTAATCACGACCATCGGCACCGAATCCAAATACGCATCCGCGACCCCGGTCACCAAGTTCGTCGCGCCCGGTCCGCTGGTCGCGATGGCCACGCCCGGCTTGCCGGTCGCCCGCGCGTAGCCCTCCGCGGCGAACACGCCGCCTTGCTCATGCCGCGGCAGAATGGTGCGAATCTTCTTCGACCGCGTCAGCGACTGATGGATTTCCATGCTGGCGCCGCCCGGATAAGCAAATACCGTGTCCACGCCCTCCAATTCGAGGCACCGGATCAACAAATCCGCGCCTTTCATGCTCGCGGGTTCCCTGGCCTTCGCGGCCGATTCCGTTGTCGTGCTGGCGTGCTTGCTCATGCGCCGATTTATAGCCCGACCCCGCCGGCCTCGCAACCGGATTTTGCCCGCCAGTCGGTCTACCGCTTCGCCGATGACCTGAACAAACGCAGCGCGGTCCCCCGCAAAAACGTCTGTGGCCGGGTGCGAGTCAGCGGCTTGGCCGCCTCATCCGCCTTCCGCTTCGGCGATGATCTGAATAAACGTGGCCGGGTTCGGCGCTTCGAGCAATCGCTGGCGCAAGTCATCCTGGCGCAGCAGGCGGGCGAGGTTGCCGACCACGCGGAGGTAATCGGTGACCATTTGTTTGGGCGTGCCGATGAGAAAAATCAGCCGCACCGGCTGGCCGTCCTTGGCCTCAAAATCTATCCCCTCCGGACTTCGTCCGACGGCGACCAGAATCTGCGTACACTGGTCGGTGCGGGCGTGCGGGATGGCCACGTCGTGGCCAAGCGCCGTGTTGCTGACGCGCTCGCGCTCCAGGATCTCCTTGAAGAACGACTCGAAATCACTCACGCACCCACCGGCCGAGAGCAGGGACGCAACCTCGCGCAATGCTCCGGACTTGTTGGTGGACCGCAACTCGAGGTTGACATGATCCACGGACAGCAACGGCGCAATTTTTCCCACAGCGGGCTTCATCGGATTAGACATTCGAACCGCTCCATTTCAGTTTCTGGCGCAACACGTCGAAAAACGAGTGTCCTCTCGGCGTCAACAGCCGGACCACCTTGCCGGATCGTTTCACTTCCACGACATCGCCAACTTGCAGCCGCACCTGCACCTGGCCGTCCACCGTCAGCAACAATTCGCCGGCGGCGCTGGCGACACCGCACTGCGCCACGGAATCGCGGCCGGCCACAATGGGGCGATTGCTCAGCGCATGTGGACAAATCGGCGTCATCACGAACGCTCTCGTTTCCGGCAGCAAAATCGGCCCTCCGGCGCTCAGCGAATAGGCCGTCGAGCCGGTGGCCGTGGCGAAAATCATGCCGTCGCAGACATATTCTGTCAATAGCCCGCCGTCCAACTCCACGCGCAGCCGGACAATCCGTGAGAAGGCGCTGCGGGAAATCACCGCATCGTTCAAGGCACGGTGAGATTCCAGCCGTTTCCCCTGCCGGAGCAACGTCGCCTCCAGTGTATGCCGTTCGCTGACCGCATATTCGCCCCGGACCAGCAACTCCACGGCTCTCCGCATCTCCTCGCCGCGCACACTGGTCAGAAAGCCGAGATTCCCGACGTTGATTCCAAAGATCGGCGGCGGCGCGCCTTCCAGTTCCCGCACCACGCGTAAAATCGTCCCGTCGCCGCCAAGCACCATTACCAGATCCGCTCGTTGGCCGATGACCGCCAGCGGCTGCGCGTCGCGTGGCCGGTCGGCCACGCTCGCCGCTTCCGGGTCGAGCAGGACCGTGATGCCGAAACCCGCCAATTGATGCAGCAGGTCGTGCAGGTGCGCGCGGCACTCCGGCTTGCTCTTATTGGCAGCCACGCCAACGGTTCGGGGCAGGGGAGATGTCACGGGTGACGCCCCACGATGAGGAATTCCTTGTTCCCGGCCGGACCGAGCAAGGGGGATTCGATCGTTCCCACCACGCGCAATCCGAGCGCTCCGGCGATCAACGATGTGATGTCGGCTTTCACTTGGTCGTGCACCGCCGAGTCTCGCACAACGCCGCCGCGCTTCACAAACTTTTTTCCCGCCTCGAACTGCGGTTTGATCAGCGCCACCAGCGTCCCGCCCGGCCGCAAGAGCGTCACCGCCGCCGGCAGTACTTTGGCCAGTGAGATAAACGACACATCCACTGTCACGATGTCCACCGCCTCGCCAAGCTCGCCACGAGAGATGGAACGTGCGTTGAGCCGATCATGGACGACCACCCGGTGGTCTTGCCGCAAACGCCAGGCGAGCTGGCCCTGACCAACATCCACCGCGTGAACCCGGCGGGCGCCATGTTGCAAGAGACAATCGGTGAACCCACCCGTGGACGCTCCGAGATCCGCAGCCACGGCGCCCCGGCAATCAATCGCAAACGCCAGCAATGCCGCCTCCAGCTTGTACCCGCCGCGGCTGACATATTTTTCCGCGGCCGTCACCGTCACGGTCGCATCCACCGGGATCCAGTCGCTGGGCTTTTGCGCGCGTTGGCCGGCAACACGGACCGCACCGGCCAGAATGAGTCGCTTGGCCTGCTCCCGACTCGCCGCCAGGCCCTGTTCGACGAGCACCGTATCAAGCCGTGCGCGCATCGGCGGCGGCGGCCGTCACCACCCGAAACTGCTGGGGCTTGCCGGCCGCCTGCGGATCCGCCAACAAGGCCTTGACCTTCTGCACCGCGACGGCGGAATTCAGGCCGTACTTGTCCTGGATTTCCTTGTTCGTCGTCGCATGTTCCATGAAGGCGTCGGCGTAGCCCACGCGAGCCACCGGCGTGCGGATGTTCATGTCGTTGAGCGTTTCCGCCACGATGCTGCCAAACCCGCCCATCAAGACATGTTCCTCGATGGTGCAGACCACCTTGCAGATTTTGCCGTAGCGTTCGAGCATTTCGACATCAATCGGCTTGGCGAACCGGCTGTTGATCAGCGCCACGGACAAGCCGTCCTTCTGCAGCGCGGTGACGGTCTCCTTGGCGATCTTCTGGACCGCGCCGTAGAAAAACACCGCCACATCGGTCCCGTGCTGCAACAACTCGGCTTTGCCGGTCGGCAGGATGGCGGGATGTTGTTTGATCGGAACACCTTCACCGGCACCCCGGGGATACCGGATAAAAATTGGCCCGTGCAACTGGAGCGCCGTCCAAAGCATGTCGCACAGTTCGTCTTCGTCCTTGGGCGCCATCAGAATCGCGGTGGGAATGCAACGCGCGTACGCGATGTCGAACACGCCGTGATGGGTCGGGCCGTCGTTGGCGGAAAGACCCGCACGGTCCATGGCGAAAATGACGTCCACCCCCTGCAACGCCACGTCGTGAATGATGCAATCGTAGGCTCGCTGGAGAAACGTCGAATAGATCGCGCAGACGGGCCGGTACCCCATCGTCGCCATCCCCGCGGCGAAAATGACGCCGTGCTCCTCTGCGATTCCCACATCAAAGTACCGGTCGGGTTTGGCTTTTTGCAGTTTGATCAACCCCGTCCCGGAAGGCATCGCGGCCGTGATGCCCACCAGTTTGCTGTTCACCTCGCAGTATCGCACCATCGCCTCGCCGAAGACGTCCTGGTAGTTGGGGGCAGCGCCCTCCTTTTTGGGCGGCGCCTTGCCGGTCGCGATATCGAACGGCCCCGTGCCGTGAAATGTCTGGGGATCCTCCAGCGCTTTTTCGTACCCCTTGCCCTTTTTCGTCAACACATGCAGCAGCACCGG
Source organism: uncultured Verrucomicrobiota bacterium (assembly GCA_964533295.1). Lineage (GTDB taxonomy): Bacteria > Verrucomicrobiota > Verrucomicrobiia > Palsa-1439 > Palsa-1439 > OMJI01. Next base: position 11,013 of record CAZHLM010000070.1, on the reverse strand, counting down.
CACGTCCTGCTGTTTCGCCCACTCCAGCGTTTCGATCAGTTCCTTCGTATGGTGACCGTCAATCGGCCCGATGTACCGCATCCCGAATTCCTCAAACAACAGACTGGGCACAATCAGTCCTTTGACGGCCTCTTCGAGTTTGTGGCCAACCTGCCGGATCTCCGGACCCACTTTCGGAAAGCGTTGCAGGAAATGCTCGATCTTCTTGTGCGCCGCCGCGTAGTGCGGATGGCGGACAATCCGATTCAGATACTCCGCGATTGCGCCGACGTTGGGCGCGATGCTCCATTCGTTGTCGTTGAGAATGACGATCAACCGTTTCGTGGAATGCTTGATATTGTTCAGCGCCTCGAACGTAATCCCGTTGGTCAAGGCCGCGTCCCCGGCCACGCACACGACGTGCTCGTCGGTCTTGGCGTGATCGCGCGCGGCCGCCATTCCCAACGCCGCCGACAACGCCGTGCCGGCATGCCCCGCGCCGAAACAGTCGTACTCACTCTCCGATCGAAATGCGAATCCCATCGGACCGCCGGTCTGCCGAATTTTGTGAAACTGCGTCCGCCGCCCCGTCAGCAGTTTATGAACATAAACCTGATGGCTCACGTCCCACACGAACCGATCCTTGGGACAGTTGAACACCCGGTGCATGGCGATCGTCAACTCCACCACGCCGAGATTCGGGCCGAGATGGCCGCCGGTCTTGCTGAGCACCGTGATCAGTTCCTCGCGGATTTCCTGCGCCAGAACGTCCAATTGTTCCAGCGTCAGCAACTTCAAATCCGCCGGCGAATTCATCATATCCAGGTATCGGCCCATCATGGTCTCCTCGGTTACAACAACGTTTCCTCCCGCTCCACCGGCGGCACGGTGTCGTCGGGCGCAAACGGCGTTGCCGCCACCGAGCCGTCCGCCTTCTTGGTCAACAACTCGATCTTCTTCTCCGCTTCATTCAGCTTCACCGTACAGTACCGCACCAGCCGCGTGCCTTCCTCATACTTCTTGAGCAAGTCGTCCAACGGAAGCTCCGCGGACTCCATCGCCGCCACAATCGTCTCCAACCGCGCCACCGCTTGCTCAAAACTCGGTGCGTCGCCTGCCGGTCGCGGAACAAGCGTTTTCTTGGGTGGTTTTGTCATGATTCCCGGTCGGACAGCCTCCTCGCTGCCTGCCATCAACGGTGACAGACTACCACACGCCCGTTCCGACCTTCAAGCGGCGATTGCCGGCATCCAGACCCTCAAGCGCACCGCCTGTGTTGAATTCGGCCGGAATGGCAGGGCGAGCATCCCGTCGTTGGGGTGACCGCCCTCCAAAGGTGCGGTCCGCCCGGCCACGTCAATTTTGCTTTGCCTCGAGGCGGGCGAGCGTGTCACCATAACGCCATGCGGATCTTGTTTGTTGGCGACGTGGTGGGAAAGCCCGGTCGTCTAGCCGTCACAAAACTTGTGCCCGCCCTGCGCCGCGAGCGCGAACTGGACTTCGTCATCGCCAATGGGGAAAACAGCGCGCACGGTGCCGGCATGACCGCCGCCACCGTAAGCGAACTGCTTTTGGCTGGCGTGGACGTGATCACCGCGGGCGACCACGTCTGGGATCAAAAAGGCTTCGAAAAAGACATCGAGCGGTTTGAACAGGTCATCCGCCCCATCAACTTTCCGAACTCCGCGCCCGGCCGCGGCTCCGTGGTGGTCACGATCGCAGACCGATTTCAGGTCGGCGTCATCAATGCCCTCGGTCGCGTTTACATGCCCGTGCAGTGCGACTGCCCGTTTCGCACAGTCGAAGCGGAGGTTGCCCGACTGCGGCGGCAAACCAATCTCATCGTGGTGGACATCCATGCCGAGGCCACCAGCGAAAAGATCGCCCTTGGCCGTCATCTCGACGGCCACGTCAGCCTAGTCGTCGGCACCCACACCCACGTCCAGACAGCCGACGAGGAGATTTTTCCGGGCGGCACGGCATTCCTCACCGACGCCGGAATGTGCGGGCCGCACGCCTCGGTGCTGGGACGCGAAATCGCGCCGGTCGTGCGGCGGTTCCTCACCCAGTTGCCGCAAAAGTTGGAAGTGGCGGCCGCGGACGTGAAGTTGTGTGGCGTGATTGTCGAGGTCGAGGAGCTGAACGGCCGGGCGCGAACAGTTGAGCGCGTGCGAATTTCGGTGAATACTGCAGCGTGATTATCCGAGCGAAATACGTCGTGCCCGTCACCGGTCAGCCGATTGCCAACGGGGCCGTGGCGGTGCGCGGGGAACAGATTGCCGCGGTCGGGCCGGTAGCGGCCATCACACCAGAACCGTGGGAAGAAGTGCGCGACCTCGGTGAGGTCGCGCTGGCCCCGGGTTTGATCAACGCCCATTGCCATCTCGACTACACCTGCCTGCGCGGCGAACTCCAATGGCGCGGCTCGTTTGTCGAGTGGCTGCTCCAAATCGTCGCCGCCAAACAACTTCACAGCGAGGACGATTACGTCCGCGCCACAGCCCGCGGCGCGGAACAGTTGCTCGACTTCGGCGCAACCACCGTCGTCAACATCACCGCCTTCCCGCGCATCCTCGACCAACTCCCTGGTCTACCGCTACGGACGGTGTGGTGCCTGGAGATGATTGACCTCTATCAAGAAGCCACTGCCGAGGAAATCGTCCGCAAAATGGAAGGGTTCATCGAGGCCCGCCCCCAGCTTGCCGGGTGGTGTGGATTCTCGCCGCATGCGCCGTACACCGCCAGCCAAACCCTCTACACGCTGGCTGCCGGGGCCGCCGCCGCCCGCGGCGCCCTGTTGACCACCCACGTCGCGGAGTCGTCCGAGGAGGATGACATGTTCCGTCGCGGCACCGGGCCGATGTACGATTACTTCGCCCGCGCGGGGCGGGACATGGGCGACTGCAAACGGCTCGGCGTCGTGCAATTGCTCGCGGAGTGGGGTGTGTTGGGGACGAATTGTCTGGCAGTTCACGCCAACTGTCTCACCCCGCACGATGTGAAACTGCTGCACAAGACCGGCACTCACGTCGTGCATTGCCCCAAAAGCCACCGCTACTTCAATCGGGGCGTGCCCATGTTGAGCGCCTTGTGGGAAGAGCAGGTCAACATCTGCCTCGGCACCGACAGCCTCGCCAGCAACGACACGCTCAACATGTTCGCCGAAATGCAAACCCTCTCCCACGTCTATCCCCGGTTGCCTCCCGAGCAGATTCTCCACATGGCCACGATCAACGGCGCCCGCGCCCTCAACCGCGGCGGCAAACTCGGCCAGATCACCCCCGGCGCCTATGCCGATCTAATCGCCGTCCCGGCCCAAAACGTCGCCGACCCGATTGAGGCGGTCGTGTACGCCGAATCCCCGGTCGTCTTCGCCATGGTCAACGGCAAGGTGGTGCGCGGATGAAACGCTGGCTCCTGGCCCTATTGGTTGCCGGGCGCGTGTTCGCCGAAGCGCCCGCCGCAGAAGAACAGGAGCGCATGTTCATGGAAGCGGTCTTGCTCCGCCAAAAGGGAATGTACGCCGAAGCCGAGAAACGCCTGCTCCAATTGGTCAAATGGCAGCCCGACCAGCCGACGCTCAAGGAACTGCTCCGCGACACGCAGCAGAAACTCGCCCGCCAGCGGGGCGAACCCGCGACGGCATTGCGCCGGAAGCTGGAACAGATCATCCTTCCGGAACTGAACCTTCGCGACGCGGCGGCGGCGGATGCCGTGATGCACGTGCGCGACGAAAGCCGACGCCTTGATCCCGCCAAGGAAGGCATCAACATCGTCTGGCAAGTCCCGCCGCACGCCACAACCGTTCGCGTGACACTTCAGTTGCGCAACGTGCCGCTCGGCGAGGCACTGCGTTACGTGTCCCAAATGGCGGGCGTGCGCTATCGCGTCGAGACACACGCCGTAGTGTTCTCACCACCCGAACCTCCCCACACACCGGATGCGCGCCCCGCTAATTGACCAGTTGAACACCGAATTGGCCGAGTGGCGGGCGGCCGGACTGGAGCGCGCCTTGCGCGAGGTTGCCTCGCCGCAAGGCTGCCGAATCGTTGTGGACGGCCGGGAGCTGTTGAATTTTTCCAGCAACGACTACCTGGCCCTGGCCAACGATCCGCTGTTGGTTCGCGCCGCCCAATCGGCACTGACCCAGTACGGCGTCGGCGCCGGTGCCTCCCGTCTGGTCTGCGGGAACCTGACTCCGTACCGGGAATTGGAGGAACGCCTGGCGCAATTCAAAAACGCCGAGGCTGCGCTGGTCTTCGGCAGTGGCTACGCCGCCAATGTCGGCGTCATCACCGCGTTGGTGGGGAAGGGGGACACCGTCCTCCTCGACAAGCTCAACCACGCCAGCATCATTGACGGCGCCCGCCAAAGCGGCGCGACCATCCGCGTCTATCCCCACGGCCATACCGGCAAACTGGCTCACCTGCTCTCAACTGCGACCGGCCGCGTGCTGATCGTCACCGAGACGGTCTTTTCGATGGATGGCGACTTGGCGCCGTTGCGTGAAATCGTCGAGCTGAAACAGCGCCACGGGGCCTGGCTGATGATTGATGAGGCTCACGCCACCGGCCTGTACGGTCATCACCGCCGCGGCCTGGCCGAACCACTCGGTGTGGCCGACCAGATTGACATCACGGTCGGTACCCTCAGCAAAGCGCTCGGCTGTGTCGGCGGCTACGTCACCGGGTCGCGTGTGCTGGTTGACTACCTCCGCCATCGCGCGCGCAGTCTGATTTATTCCACCGCGCTGCCCCCGGCCATTGTCGCCGCGGCGGCCGCGGCCGTGGAGTTTGTGATGAGTGACGCCGGTCACCAACGACGCGAGCAACTGTGGCGTAACGTCAGCGAGTTGAAACAAGGTCTCGCCGCGCAAGGCGTGCCCAACGAATCGCGCAGCGCCATTCTGCCGGTGATTCTTGGCGACGAAACGGCCGCCGTGGAGCGCGCCCACCGGCTTCAGGAGGGGGGCATATTCGTGCCCGCCATCCGGTATCCCACGGTGCCCAAAGGCAAAGCGCGCTTGCGCGTGACCGTCACGGCCGGTCATACTCGCGCCGACATTCAGGCTTTTCTCGATGCATTCGCTCGCTGACTGGGATCACCGGCACGTCTGGCATCCGTTCACGCAGATGCAGGAATGGATGACGGCTCCGCCGCTCATCATCGAGTCGGCCGAGGGCTCGGTGTTGCGGGATGTGGACGGACGCGAGTACATTGACGCCAACTCCTCCATCTGGACGAACCTCCACGGTCACCGGCACCCGATCATCACGGCGGCGATCAAGGCGCAACTCGACCGGATCGCGCACTCGTCATTCCTCGGCTTGTCCAACGTACCGGCCATCGGGTTGGCGGCCCAGCTCGCCGACCTGACCGGCCTGCCACGCGTGTTCTACTCCGACGATGGTTCGACCGCAATGGAGGTCGCAATCAAGATGGCACTCCAATACTGGCGCGGCCGGCGCACCCAGTTCGTTGGTTTCACCAACGCGTACCACGGCGACACCATCGGAGCGGTCAGCGTGGGCGGCATTGATTTATTCCACAAGACATTTCGCCCGCTGACCTTCGCGGTGCAGCGCGTCAGCCGCATCGAAGAACTGCCGGACGGCCACGACGTGGCAGCCGTCGTCATCGAACCGCTCGTCCAGGGCGCCGCCGGTATGCGGCTCTGGCCGCGGGGGATGCTGCGCGCGCTGCGCGAGTGGTGCGACCGCAGCGGCGCGTTGCTCATCGCAGATGAAGTGCTGACCGGTTTCGGACGCACCGGCACGATGTTCGCCTGCGAACAAGAGCAGGTCCGACCGGACCTCCTGGCCGTCGCCAAAGGACTTACCGGCGGCTACCTCCCACTGGCGGCCACGTTGACGACGGAGCGAGTGTTTGAGGCGTTCCTCGGGGAGTACCACGAATTCAAGACGTTCTTTCACGGGCACAGCTATACCGGCAATCAACTCGGCTGCGCGGCGGCGCTGGCCAACCTCCGCGTCTTTCGCGACGAGCAAGTCCTCGATCAACTGCCCCGCAAAATGCAGTGGTTGCAGGCTGGTCTGGACAGTTGTCGCGACTTGCCGGGTGTCGTGGACGTGCGCCGCTGCGGGTTCATCGGCGCAGTCGAGATCGGCCCGTATCCGCTCGAAGCGAAAATGGGATTCCGCGTCTGCGACGAGATGCGGCGGCGCGGGGTGCTGACACGTCCGATCGGCAACGTGATTGTGATTCTAATGCCGTACTGTGTGAGCGAAGCGCAATGCGCGACCGTTTTTGCGGCGTTGCGCGAGGCGTTGGGCGCCGTCAAAGCAACTTCTTGAGTTCGAGCTTGGCGATCTTGCCGGTGGCGGTGTGGGGCAGCTCTGACATGATCCGTACTTCCCGCGGCAGTTTGTAATCCGCCAGATTTTGCCGGCAAAGTTGCAACACCGCGTCCGGTGTCAGCGTCTGGCCCGCGACGGGCACGACAAACGCCACCGCCGCCTCGCCGCGCTTTTCATCCGGGCGAGCCACCACGGCGGCCTCGCGCACATTCGGCAGGCGGTAGATGACCTCCTCGATCTCGCGCGGATAGACGTTCATGCCGCGAACCAGAAACATTTCTTTGCGCCGATCCACGATATAGAGATAGCCGTCACGGTCCTTCTTGCCCATGTCACCCGTATGCAACCAACCGTGCCGCAGGGCGGCCGCCGTTTCGGCGGGCTGGTTGTAGTAGCCCTGCATCACGTTCGGCCCGCGCACCACAAACTCGCCCACCTGACCGACCGGCAATTCCTGGTCGTTGTCGTCCACGATGCTCACCTCGACGCCCGGCAGCGGCAGCCCCACCGAACCCGCCTTGCGGACTCCCCGAATGGGGTTGAAGGAAACCACAGGCGACGCCTCGCTCAGCCCGTATCCTTCCAACAGCGGAAAGCGAAACTTGCGTGCAAACGCCTCCAGCGTCTCGTGGGGCAGGGGAGCCGCCCCGGATACCGCCACGCGGATGTTAAGTAGCCAATGGACGTAGAACGGAATCGGCGCTTGGGCCAACGCTTGAAAAATCTGCGGGATGCCCACGAACACGGTCGCCCGCCGCCGGATCATTTCTTTTAGCGCCAGCTTGAACGGTTGAACCGATTTGATAAGCACAATCGCCGCCCCCATCGAGAGCGGCGTGAAAATGCACACCGTCAACATGAAGCTGTGAAACATCGGCAACAGGAGCGTCATCCGGTCGCGCGGCGTCTCCTCCAGCGCCGTGATGCAACTGGCGACGTTGGCCGCGAAATTGCCGTGCGTCAGCATCGCCCCTTTCGATTTGCCCGTCGTACCGGACGTATAAATGATCACCGCAAGATCCGCGGCTCGGGGCTGAACCCACCGGGGCGATTCCAGCGGCGCGCCGCACAGATCCCCAACGCGCACCAGCTTCGGCACGGTCACGCTCGCCACCGTCTCGTCAAAGTCCGGGCTGGTGACCAGACACGCCAGGCCGCAATCGGACACGATGTGCTGAATCTCCGGGGCTTTCAGGAAATGGTTGATGGGCACCGCCACGCCGCCGGACTTGAGAATGGCATACAGGACATAGATGAATTCCGGGCAGTTCTTCAACAAGATCCCAACCCGATCCCCGGGTTGGATCCCGGCGTGCTGCTGCAAGTGCGCGCCGGCCACGTTGATCCGTTCCGCAAGCTCCCGATACCGGATCGTTTCTTCACCCCAAAACACCGCCGGGCGGCGGGGATGTTCCGCCACCGCTTGCGCGAATCCTTCCAGAACGGAGTTCACCACAACGCTGATTTCTGCTCCGCGATTTCCTGCCCGGCCTCGTCCCAAAGCGACGCGCGCCAAGCCGTGACGGCGCCCTGGATGTGGAAGTCCGCGTGGCTCGCGTTCTCCACGACTACAGTCTGTTGGCCAACCGTACCCGGTGCGTCGCCCAGCCGATACTCCAACTTCACCACCCGCACGCCGGCAGCCCGCCACCGAACCAGAAACTCCTGCCGCTGTTGCTCCGCTGGGAGCGAAACGATTGCCGTTCGGAAATGCGAAGCGCGGTCGCGGGAAAAGATTCGCTCATCGGCCGGCGCGATATTCACCACCCGTTGGCGGTGGTTGACCTCGACGATGCGCGGGCTACCGGCCGCACACCCCGTCGCGAGCACAACCACAAGAGTCAACCAGCTGGCCAACAGGTGCGCCATCAATCTCGGGCTCCTTCCACCACAATAGTAATTTCACCTTTCACACGTTGTGACTCAAGCTTTTCCCGCAACTGCCCAATGC
>CAZHLM010000070.1:0-2666 GCA_964533295.1 uncultured Verrucomicrobiota bacterium | reverse complement strand
GTAATTTCACCTTTCACACGTTGTGACTCAAGCTTTTCCCGCAACTGCCCAATGCTCCCGCGCAATACCTGCTCGAATTTCTTGGTCAACTCGCGGCCAACGACCCCGGTCCGCTCGCCAAACGCCTCCTCCAGATCCCGCAGCGCCGCGACCACGCGGAATGGCGATTCAAAAAACACCAGCGAATAGGGCAGGGGAGCCAACTCGGTCAGAATCTTTTTACGCTTGGTTGGCTTGGGCGGGAGAAAACCGTAAAACAAAAACCGCCCATCCCCCACACCCGCCAGCGCCACGCTCATGGTGACGGCCGACGGTCCGGGCACGGTCTCGATCGGGATGTCGGCCGCCGCCGCCACCCGCACCAACCGCATCCCCGGGTCGGAAATCACCGGCATGCCAGCATCCGAGACAAGGGCAACGCTTTGCCCGTTTCGCAAACGTTCAACCAACTCGCGCGCCCTTTGGGCCTCATTGAACTCGTGGTAACTGAGCAGCGGCTTGCGGATTTGGTAATGGGCCAGCAGGCGCCCGGTATGTCGGGTGTCCTCGGCGGCCACAAGGTCGGCTTCCCTGAGGACGCGCAACGCTCGCAGGGTGATATCCTCGAGATTGCCGATGGGTGTCCCCACCAGAAACAGTCGTCCGCTCACCACGCCATCGTAGGCCGCCCCGCGTCCAAAAAGCAAGAGGCCAGTCTTGCGACTGGCCTCCCGGAACAGAATCAACGAGAAACGCTATTTGCGTTTGCGAAGACCGACAACGCCCAACAGGCTGAGGCCGACCAAAACACCAGTCGTCGGCTCAGGAATTACCTTCATGGCTATTAGCTTGTTGACTGGTCCGCCAACAACCGGTCCCTGACCGAAAATGACCCCGGCCGCCTCGACGTCGCCGAGGTCAATGTCCGTCGAGTTGGGAATATCAACTGATTGCGGGAACTTCCAGTTCGGTGAGGTGTAGATCCCGCCTTGGTTGAGAGTCGTGTTCTGCGCTACAAGGTAAATCTGTTGTGTCGCAAAACCCGCCTCGTCGTCGGTTGACGGTATCGAGAAGAATCCATCAAAGCCAGCCCCAAACCCATCGGTAACGTGGCCGGTTGCAAACGGTACGAAACTCGATAGGTCGAATACTCCGAGGGCCAACGGCCCGGTAAACACGCCAATCTGAATTTGGGTGTCGGCTGGGGCGAGTGTTGAAAGGTCAGCCAAAACAAGACCGGCTGTTGTCGCTCCCCAGTTCACTGTGATATTGCCAGCCTGCGAGGTGGTCGCAAACAACCCGACTACGGCCGCAACAGCGGTGATTTTCAGTGTCTTTATCATTCGTTTCTCCCTTTGTTCCTTTTGTTGCTTTCTGTCCCTTGCTCTTGGTTCCAAGAGCCATTGCCCGAAGGCAAAGCTCAAAGTGTATGGCTCGTACGGTTAGGGCGTAAACGTTTGGGGTGCAATCCAATTGAAAGGCAAACGAGGTGCTTTCCGCTGGACGAGTACGCTGCCACCCATGGGAAGCGGCACGTTGGATTGGTCAGTTGCACCGCCACCGGATTGCCGCCAACCTGAGCCAATCGGAAAACCTTGGTTCGAATAGTAGTAGGTGGCATATGTTTGAGTGTTCGGGTTAAAAATCAACACGGTGTCAGCGGTGGTGGAGGAACCAGGAGCCAAACCGGTGTTCGGGTCGCCCGTGTAAAGGTTGCTCGCACCTAAGGTAAGATTGCTGACAGGATATACGTTGGCTGCGAAATTGTTGAGTTGTTCAATCGGAATAACGGACGGCCCGAGTTTGACTTCGCCAAGAAGCTTGAGAGTCAGGTTTGAATCCGTCTTGCGTCGCACCAAGAATCCTTGATCGTAGTAGAGCTTCACGTTCGAAGCGTCTGTGGAACCGCCACCTGAACGGCGCCAACCAGTGCCAATGGGAAATCCTTGGTTCGAGAAATAGTAGGTCGTGTAGGTCTGGGTAACCGGGTTGAAAACCAAAATTTGGTCGGCTGTGGTTGAGGACCCGGCTTTTAGTCCTGCTTCGTTGGCAGGGCCAAACACCTCGGCGATTGTGCGGTGTTTGCGAATTTTGAATTTTTCTCCCGCTGCAATCAGTGCAGACAAATCACTCGCGGTGTAAATGGTGTCTGGAGCAATGGTGGATTGGATATCCTCGGTTAAACCCGCATTGGGGCCAGTTACGATTTCTACGTAGTGTTCGCCGTTGGTTCCATCGAACTGACCGGTTGCCCAGTTCTGGTTCGCGGCCACGATGCGGTTGGTCACAGCACTGGAAATCACTCCCCGGTTTTTGGTGAGCGGAGACATGCCAAACCCTTGATAGCTGAGCGCGCCGGCACTCCCCACCGTCGTGCCGTTGGTTCCCTGTATGTTCAACGTGATAAAGCCAACCGGATCCGTGTACACGTCCACCGCGTTGGTCGTCGCGGGGAAGAGAACGGAGAGAGAAACCAAACCAACGCCAAATACCGCGAGCCGCCTGTGCATGCCATACCTCCGAATTGTGCCTGCTTTCATATTCCTTTTCGTCGGGGAAAAGGTCATTGGTCCTATACCTTCCCTTAACCCCACTCGTTCACTTCTTGATGAACTTGACCGGAGACTAGCAGCCGGACAAAAACGTGTCAACAGCAAAAAAACGAAAAGTAAAGCATTTTACCTGTT
>CAZHLM010000069.1:0-16499 GCA_964533295.1 uncultured Verrucomicrobiota bacterium | reverse complement strand
CCCCCGCAAAAACAACAGTTCACATCTTTGAGACGATCGTCTCAAAGAAGTGAACCGGTAGGGACGAACGGCATCGAGGGGGCGGTTAGACGCGCCGGCGTATCCCGAACCATACCGCAAGACTACTGGCCACCAGCCAGAAACCGCTCGGCTCGGGAATCAGATTGATCTCGTCGAGGCCGGTGCCGTACTGAAAACTGACGTTGGCGCTTTGATCCACGGTGAACCCGGCCGGCAGGTTGCCGAGTCGGAAGACAACACCGTTCTTGATCAATCCGCTCGACGCGATACTGCCATTATCATTACCGGCCGTGTCGGCGAGCGTGGTCACGCCGTACTGCACCCCGTCCGGCGAGGTGGGCGGCTGGAGATCGGCGCCGGGAAAACGGTCGCCCGGCCCAAACAAGCCAAACCCGGCGCTGGATACGCCGTACTTCGCCCCGTGCGGCGCACCACTGAGACCGCCCTTGTGCGCCCATTCGCTGCCGACCACCCCGCCCGGGTCTGTCAATCCGCCGTTGCCTTTGACGCTGCTGCCGAGCGTCAATTTGGCCTCGACCCGCGTGAAAGCGGGGTTGCCCCTGACATCGAAGAACAGCGCCGTCAAAATATCCCCGGCATCGTTTGGATCGTAGGTGCCTTCGTTGAAAAGCTGAATCACCAACTCGCCGCCGACGGCATCAAACGTGGCTTTGGCCTTGAGCGTCTCTCCGTCGTTGCCGACGCCGCTGGCCGTGACGACGAGTGGCAACGCCATGGCCGGTGAAATTCCGAGCACCAACGCCAACGCCACAACCCCTAAATGTTTCATGTTGTCCCCCTTTTGCTTTGCAATCTCTTTTCGGAAGCTACCGGAACCATCGCCGGCAAGCTGTCAGTTTTCCGCGAAACACCGACGACTTCGCGACAGCCACCAGCCGGCGCGCGGGCAAGGACTTGCGCGGAATCCGGCCGCGGCCGTGGAACGCGTCACCAAAGAGTCACGCGCGGCTGGTCACGGGAGACTCGTGCCAGCGGATCAACTCGATGCGGCCGTCGTAATGTTCCACCAAGGCGGTGCTGCTCTCCACCCAATCGCCGCAGTTGAAGTACTGGACATTGCGGATGTCCTTGATCACCGGCGTGTGAATGTGGCCGCAGACGATGCCATCGGCCCGGTGCAACTCCGCGTAGCGGACGACGGCGTCCTCGAAATTGCTGATGAAACTGACGGCGCCTTTCACGCGCGCCTTGACGTAGGCGCTCAGCGACCAGTACCCGAGGCCGAACCGATTCCGCGCGTAATTCAGCGGGCGGTTCAGTTGCAGCAGCAAGCGATACCCCACATCGCCCAACACCGCCAGCCATCGCGCGTGTTTGGCCACCGCATCAAACTCATGCCCGTGCATCACCAACAACCGCCGTCCCGTCGCCGTGGTGTGCACATCGTGCGGCTTGACGGAGACATTGCCGAACACCCCGATGAAATTGCTCGTGAACCCGTCGTGATTACCGGGGATGTACACGACCTCGGTTCCCTTGCGCGCCTTGCGGAGCAACTTTTGGATCACGTCGTTGTGCGTCTGCGGCCAGTAATGCTCGCGGCGCAGCGCCCAGAAATCCACCACGTCACCGACGAGATACAGCGTCTCGCTGTCGTGGGCGCGGATGAAATCCAGCAACCCCTCCGCGTCGCTTCCCCGGGTGCCCAAATGCAGGTCCGAAATCCAAATCGTTCGAAAGTTCATGGCGACAAATCCACGCGCTCCCACGCTCGCTCCACCTGGTTCAACACTTCCGTCTGCTCCTGCCGCAACCACCGCACCAACGCCCGCGGCGGCGTCGGCCCCACCGGCACGAACTGCTCCAACGCCACATGAATGTCGTGAACCCGACCCAACAACTTTTCCGTGGCGCGCAACCGCCGGGTTAACCGGTGGTCGCGCGGCTCCAGCAGGTCATGGAAAAACTCCCCCACATACCGCGCCCGCCGCAGCGTCGTCCGCCACTCATGCAGCTTGTCGCTGGACGTGGCGTGGCGCAGTTTCGCCCGTTTGCGCACCCGCCGCAGCGCTTTCTGCCAGCGTTTCGCCGCCCACCCCGGCAAGGCGCCCGCCCGGCCGGGCACCCCCACCAATTCCACCCGCGTCAGCCGCGCCAGGCGATGCCGCAACGCCGCAAAATGCGCCCCGCGCAGACTGCGCCGAATCGTAAGCTGTTCCAGTTCGCGCCGCCGCCATTGATGCGCCAGAAACGGCGCCCACAACCGGCTGCGGGCAAACGGTTGCCGCGCTGCTTCCCCCTCCAACAGTTGCAACCAGACATCCAAATCCCGCGCCGGCCCCAACTCCTTGCCCAACTCCGCCAGCGCCTCGTCGAGGGCCGCCCCCAGCTCGGCCGGCACCCACTTCCGAAACAGGCGCCGCAACAACCGCAACCGCCGAATCGCCACCCGCACCTGCCGCAACGCTTCCGCATCGGTCCCCGCCAACGCCCCATCCACATTCGCCAACAGCCGTTTCGTGTGCAGCGAGAACAGTTTCCGCGCCGCCTCGGGCGGCGGCAATCCCGGCGTCAACAACACCGCCGGCGCCTCCACCGCCTCCCATTCGATCGGCCGGTCGAACACCGCCCGCCACAAGTCCGCCTTCCGATCCGCCCGCGCGATGTTCAGGGGAAAGACCGGGCTGGCGACCCGGACGCGAATCCGCCGCGCGTACACCCGCACACCCAGGATCGTCGCATCCTGCACGTGCCCGTAATCCAGGCCGTCCGCGATCCGCAAATACGCGCCCAGTCGTTTGACGCGGTCGCGCTGCGCGTCGGTCAAGTCCAGGCCGAGGACCTCGTTTTGGGCCGCCGCCAGACTCCCGCCGTGCCAGAGCATGATCCCGGCGATCACCGGCCATTCGGCGGGCCGGTATCCCGCCACCCCCTCGTGCGCCACCAGTTCGGCGCTGGCGGTCAGATGATGCAGCGGATCAAGCCGGTAGGCGACATCGTGCAACCGGGCCGCCGCCAACAACCAGCGCCGATGCCCCGCGGGAATGCCCAGCGCGGCATGCGTGGCGTCAAACAACCGCAGCGCCAGCGCCGCGACATGCTCGGTGTGGACGCTTTCATTGCCGTGCCGGGCGCAAAGCGTTTCGATGGAGGGAAGAGGCGGGGCGCTCATGCCGGGGGGCTGCCTGCGGGCCGTTGCGGCTCAAAGACCTTGTATTCGTTGCGTTGCGCCTGTTCGGCCGCCTCGCGCGCCTGGCGGTAAAACCATTCCTGACTGCGCCGCTTGCCGGCCGGGGTGACTCGTTCGTACCGGCCATCGGCCCGCATCTGCCGCGCCTTGACGTTGTCCTGAAACGTCGCGTCGAGAATGCCGATCAGCCGGTCGCGCAGCGCCGGCGTCTCCACCGGCACCAGCAGTTCCACCCGCCGATCCAGATTGCGCGGCATCCAGTCGGCGCTCGACAAAAACACGCGCTCTTCGCCCCCGTGCCGGAACTGGAAAATCCGCGCGTGCTCTAGAAACCGATCCACAATGCTGATGACGCGAATGTTTTCGCTAAGCTTCGGCACGCCGGGCTGCAGACAGCAGATGCCGCGAACGCAGAGTTCGATTTTCACGCCCGCCTGCGCGGCCCGGTACAACGCGAAGATGATCTCGGGGTCCACCAGCGAGTTGAGTTTGGCGCGGATCTGGGCCGGTTGTTTCTGCTGGCAGCGCCGCCGCTCCGCCTCGATCAAATCGAGCAGGCGCGACCGCAACGTCAACGGAGCGGCATCGAGTTTGCGGTACTTTACCGGCTGCGAATACCCCGTGATCGTGTTGAAAAACGTCGAAGCATCCGCGCCATAATCCCCGTCGCTGGTCAGAAAGCTGATGTCGCTGTACAACTGCGCGGTCAACTCGTTGTAATTGCCGGTGCCGAAGTGGCAGTACCGCCGGATGCCGGCAGCCTCGCGGCGGATGATCAGGCAGAGTTTCGCGTGCACCTTCAGCCGGCGCAGCCCGTAGATCACCTGCACCCCGGCCTGTTCCAGCGCCTGCGCCCACTCGATGTTGCGCGCCTCGTCGAACCGCGCCTTCAACTCCACCACCGCCGTGACCTGTTTGCCCTTCTGCGCGGCGCGCGCCAGCGCCGCGATGATCGGGCTGTGGCGGCTGGTGCGATAGAGAATCTGTTTGATCGCCAGCACGTCCGGATCGTCCGCCGCCTGGTTGACCAGCCGCACGACCGGCTCGAAACTTTCGTAGGGGTGATGCAACAGCAGATCGCGGCGCGCCAGCACGGTGAACATCGACTCGTCGGCGCGCACGTCCGGCGAGGGCTGCGGTTGCCACGGTTCCACCTTCCACGCCTCAAACCCGCTCAGCCCGGCCAGCGCCGTGAACGCCGCTAGGTCCAGCGGTCCGTCCGTCACGAAAACATCCGGCGCCGCCACCCGCAGGGCGCGCTTCAGAAACGTCAGCAACGGCGGGGTCGGGGTGCGCGCCAGTTCCAGCCGCACGCAATCGCTCTGTTTGCGGGCGTGCAACACCTCTTTCATCCGCTGCAACAAGTCGCCCGCCTGATCCTCCCGCACGCTCATGTCGGCGTTGCGCGTGAGCCGGAAGGGAACGCTCTCCACAATCGCCTCGCCGGGAAACAACGCGTCGAGAAACAGCGTGACCAGATCTTCCAGCAACAGATACTCGTAGCGCCCCTCGGCGGGCACCGTGACGAACCGCGCCAGCCCGCGCGGCACCGGCACGATCGCATACCGGTACTTGCGACCCGTCTCGCCTTCCGGCGCCAGTCGCACCGCCAGCTGGATGGTCAGGCCGGTCAACAACGGAAAATCCCGCGGCGACTCGACCGCCACCGGGGTCAGCACCGGAAACACCTGCTGCGTGAAGACGGTCTCCAAATGCTGTCTCTGGCGGGCGTTCAACTCGGCGGTCCGCAACCGTTTGATGCCCGCCCGGACCAGCCCCGGCTCGATTTCGCGCGCCAGACACTCGTACTGCGCCGCCACAATCGCGCGCGCGCGCGCCGATTTCCCGCAATTGCTGGGCGGGGGTCAGGCCGGCCGCGTCCGGCAGCGCGCCCCGCTGCGCCCGCAGCAACTGCAGCCCGCCGACGCGGACCATGAAAAACTCGTCGAGATTCGACCCGGTAATCGCCAGAAACTTCAACCGCTCCAAGATCGGCAGACCGGCGTCCCGCGCCTCCTCCAGCACGCGCCCGTTGAATTCCAGCCACGACAACTCGCGGTTGATCAGGGGGATGTTTTTCCGGGCCATGACGTTTCCGCGGCGACGCGTCAACCGCGTCCTCCCCCCGTCGCGCTCGCTTCCCGCAACACGCAGCGCAGGCCGTACACGTCTTCAAACATTGTCCCCTTTTGTTTCAGGGCGAGCCGCTCCAGCGTCAGGTCCTCCACGCCGGCCACGGTGATGATGAACTGGCCCGGTTCGCGGGTAAAAGTCAGGTGCCGGACGATTTGTTTGTCGGAGCTGTCGAGGGCGTCCGCGACACGGAGAATCGCCGCGCATTTGGCCACGGCGATCCGGTCATCGCGGTCGAGGTTGACATAGCCTTCGTGGTAGGGGCGCGGCGCGGCGCGGCGGTGGTAGCGGGCCATCAGGGCGATCAGCAGCATATCCTCTTTCGTCAGCCCGAACAGGTCGCTGTGCATGACCATGTACAGCGTGTGTTTGTGATAACTGCGGTTGCTGATGAACATGCCGATTTCGTGGAGCAAGGCCGCCACCTGCAACAGCAGTTCGAAGCGTTTGCCCAATTGATGCTCGGGCTGCAGCTCGCGGAACAGTTGCAGGCTCAGCGCCGCCACATGAGTCGCGTGCGCCTCGTCGCAGCGACAGCGTTCCGCCAGTGTCAGCGCCGAACGGATGACCTGCTCGGAAAACTCCTTCGTCCAGTGCTCGCGCGCCGCCATCTCGCGCAGCAGGCCGTCGCGCAAACTGGATTTCGGGATCAGGAATTTGCGCGCCTTGAACACCTGCGCGAGGCGGTTGTAAATCAGCAGCGTCGGGCCGACGGTCTCGGCTTCCTGATACGGCAACCCGAATTTGCGCACCAGTTCGTCCACCGGCACCACGGCGATTTCATCGGCCAGCTTCGCGAGATGTTTGGCGGCCACCGTCGCGCAATCCACCGACTCCCAATGCGGCACGAGTTGCGCCGCCGCAAACCGCGCGTCGCCCGAGACCGCCACGATGCAGGGCGCCGCGGTCTCCACCGGCACGTTGCGGCGGATGTCGTCCACGGTGCGCGAGATGTCCTGATCCAGAATCTGCCGCAGCCGGTCGGCGGGGGCGCGGTACGTTTCGAGCTGTTCGCGCATCCGCAGCGAGCCGAGGCCGTAGGTGTTCGAGTAGGTGACGTTGCCCTGCTGGACCAGCAGCAGTTCGGTGCTGCCGCCGCCGACCTCGACGATGAGCAACTGGCCGGTCGCAAACAGCGGTTGTTCGCGCAACACGTCCTGCACCGCGACGTAGGTCAGCCGCGTGACCTCCGGCTCCTCGATGGCTTCCAGGTCAATCTGGGTCGCCGTGTACACCCGATCAAGAAACGCGTCACGGTTCTCCGCCTCGCGCACGGAACTGGTGGCCACCGCGCGTATCTGATCCGGCGTGGTCACGCCGTACTCGCGCATCACGCGGCGGTAGTCGCGCAGAATCGTGACGCACTCCTCGATCGTGGCCGGCTGAATGCGGCCCTTGGTGAAGGTGTCCTTGCCGAGATGAACGCCCTGTTGAAGCGATTCGAGCGGATGGGCGCGACCGGTTTCGTCAATCTCCGCAATCACCATCCGAATCGCCGTCGCGCCGACATCAATCACCGCGACCGGACGGCCGCCGTTACCGCTGTCCGCCATGATTCGCCTCCGCCGCCAACGCCGCGGCGCCAAGCACACCGGCCTCGTCACCGAGTTGGGCCACCACGACCCGGCACGCCTTGGCTAGCGAACGCATCGCCTGCTCGTGGACCGCTTTGCGAACCAATTCCATGTACAGCCGCGGCATGGCCTCGACCATCCCGCCGCCCAGCACCACCACGTCCGGCGCCAGCAGATTGACCAGCGTCGCCACGCCAACACCGAGATACTTGATCGAGTGACGGACGATGTCGGCCACCGCTCCGTCCCCGTCCTCCATCGCGGCCACCAGCGTGCGCGACCGAATCGCCGTCAAATCCGTGCCCGCCGCTTCGAACAGATGCGGCGCGTTGCCCCGGTAGGCCGCCTCCGCGGCTTCGGCGGAAATGGCCAGCCGGCTGGCCACGGTTTCCAGACACCCGTGCCGGCCGCAGCCGCAAAGATCGCCTTTGGGTTGCAGGTGCATGTGGCCGACCTCCATCGCCGAGCCGGTGCGACCGCGCAAGATCCTTCCCTCATAGATGCAGGCGCCACCGATGCCCGTGCCCACAAACACGCCCACCGCGCACCGCGTGTTGCGGGCGGCGCCGAACCGGTATTCGCCGTAGGTGCCCACGTCCACATCGTTGCCGATGACGACCGGGCACTTGAAGGTCTTCTCCAGCTTCGCCCGCAACGGCAGATTCCGCCAACCGAGGTTGGGCGAGTGCAACAACACGCCCCGATCCAAATCCAGCAACCCCGGACAGCCGAGGCCAATGCCCCGCAGCCGCCGCCGCTCGACCCCGGCCTCCTGCAACACGTCCTCGATCGTCTGCGTGATGCCGGCCAGTCCGTTGCGCATCCCGCGAAAGTCCTTGGTCCGTTTGCGCTTCGACGCCAGCGGCTTGAAATTCGCATCGTAAATCGTCGCGAGCATCTTGGTGCCGCCCAGATCGAAGCCGATCCAGCAATGTTTTTTGGCTGCCATCCGTCCTCCCAGTCGCCCCGATACTACCGGATCGCTCCGGCAGCACAAGCCGCGAAAAGTCGTTCACGGAATCGTAACATTTCCCCGCACGCCCCGCTTGCCGCGGCGCTCCAACGGACTACACTGCCCCCATGGTCATCTACTACTCGCCGCGCTGCCTGGACTACGCGGCCGCGGGACATCCCGAACGGCCGGCGCGCGTCCGCGAAACGGTCGCCCGGCTGCGCCGGCAGGCTCACGACTGGCGCGAACCGGTCGCCTGCTCAGACGAGCAGCTCTTGCGGGTTCATCACCCCCGGCACTTGGCCGCCGTGCGCCGCGGCGACTACGCGGACGCCGACACGCCGCACTTCCCGCAAATGGATGAGTTGGCGCGACTGGCCGCCGGCGCGGCGGTGCAGGCGGCGCGGACGGCGGTGACCGACCGGCCGGCGTTCTCGCTGATGCGCCCGCCCGGCCACCACGCCGAGCGCAACCGGGTGATGGGCTTCTGCTACTTCAACAACCTGGCCGTCGCCGTGGCCGAGTTGCTGGCCACGCGCGGGCTGGAGCGGGTGGCGATTCTGGATTTCGACTGTCATCACGGCAACGGGACGGAGGACATTTTCCGCGACGATCCGCGGGTGCGGTTTGTGTCGCTGCACCAATCGCCGTGCTATCCCGGCACGGGACTGGTCTCGCGGGGAAACTGTTTCAATTTCCCGCTGCCGCCCGGCACGGCGCCGGCCGAGTTCCTGGAGTCGCTCGACAGCGCCCTCGACATCGCGCGGGAGTTTGCGCCGCAGGCGCTGGCCGTCTCGGCCGGGTTTGACATGTTTCACAACGATCCGATCACCGAGATGGCGCTGGACGAAGCCACGTTCGGCGAGGTGGGGCGCGCCCTCGGCCGCTGGAACGGACCGGTGTTTGGCGTGTTGGAGGGCGGGTACGCGGAGGAACTGCCGGAATGTGTCGCGGCCTTTCTGGCCGGCTGGGAGGCGGCGCGGTGAGAATTTCGCCTTTTCGCTGACGGGCCGGTTGTGTATGTTCCCGCCGAGGGTTACACGTGAGCGATAGTGCCAAAGGAATTTCTGTCGCCTGCACCGCCGACGAGGTGTTCGTTCGCGTCGTCGGCCGCGGGACCTTCCAAAACAGCCAGCCGCTGCGGCGGTTCGCGCTGGAGATGATCGAGAAGAATTACCGGCGATTCACCGTGGACGTCGGCGCCTGTCCGAACATGGACAGCACCTTCCTCGGCGTGCTGGCCGGCATCGGCTTGCGACTGCGGCAAGACGGCAAACCCGACGCCCACATCCGCATCGTCAGCGTCAGCCCGCGCAACCTAGAGTTGCTGCAAACCCTCGGCCTGGACCGCCTGTTCCAAGTGCAGCCCCTCGAGCACGACCAGCCGGCCACCGCTTGGCCCAGCGGCGTCGTCGTGGAACGGTTGCCGGACTCCGACATCGAATCACTGGCCAAACCCCTCGACAAAAACGAGACCACCGACCTGATGCTCGACGCCCACAACAGTCTCGTCCGCGCCGACGAACGGAACGCGCCCCGCTTCAGCAGCGTCACCAAATTCCTGCGCGAAAGCGTCGAGCGCCGCCGCGACGAAACGAAATAATTCCGGACGGAGAACGCCCTGCTATGAAAGATTTTCAAATCGAACGCGAAGCCAAAGGCGACATCCAAATCGTCAAACTGACCGGCTCGCTGGACATGTATTCCTTCCCCCGCCTCGAAGCCCAGCTCAGCACGCTCCTCGACCAGGGACTGATCCGCATCGTGCTCGACTGCCAGAACCTCGACTACATCGGCAGTGCCGGCCTCGGCGCCTTGATCGGGTTCGCCAAACAAGCCCGCCTCAAGGGCGGCGACGTCAAACTCCTCCGCGTCCCCGAACGCATTTACAAAATCATCGAACTGCTCGGCTTCACCAAAGTCCTCCAAGTCCACGAAACCGAAGACGCCGCCCTCGGCAGCTTCACCGCCTGACCAACCAACCGGGTGAGTGCGCCCATGAAGACGCCCGACCACGTCCGCGTCAAAAAAACGACCGGCAAGATGCAGATCGCCACACCGGGCGACGTCAGCTACCTCGCCTACATCCGCGCCATCATCACCGACCTCGCCCGCCAGGTCGGCTTCCCCGAAACCGAAGTCGCCAAAATCGAAATGGCCGTGGACGAAGCCTGCTCCAACGTCCTCGAACACGCCTACGCCCGCGACAAACAATGGCGCTGGCAACACCGCGAACCCGAAATCCGCCTCAGCATCCGCACCGAAGCCGGGCGCCTCGTCATCGAAATCAATGACCACGGCCAAAGCTTCGATTTCGACCAGTACCAGCCCGCCAACCTCGAACACCGCGTCGCCCAAATGGCCCCCGGCGGCTACGGCATCCACATCATGCGCAAGTTCATGGACGAGGTGCAATACTCCTCCAATGACCAAACCGGCAACACCCTGCGCCTCGTCAAATACTTGAAAAAAACCTGACCCCTCCCCATTGTATCGCCGCCGTATGACAACCCCCGAACCACGCCAGACCAATCCTGCGCCCGTCGCGCCACCAACCGAACCTCCCCCGCCAGCCCCGCCCCAACCCACCGAACTGGAACTCCTCAAACAACAAGCCGCCGAACACTGGGACAACTACCTCCGCGCCGTCGCCGACCTCGACAACTACCGCAAACGCGCCCGCCGCGAAAAAGACGAAATCGCCCAATTCACCCGCGAGCAAGTCATCACCGCCCTCCTGCCGGCCCTCGACAACCTCGAACGCGCCCTCGACCACAGCCCCACCGGCACCCCGCTCCACGACGGCCTGCTCCAGGTCCAAAAACAATTCGAACGCGCCCTCGGCGAATTCGGCCTCGTCGAAATCATCGCCCGCCCCGGCGACCCCTTCGACCCCAACCACCACGAAGCCATCAGCCACGTCCCCGACCCCGCCCACCCCGAACACGCCGTCATCCAACAAACCCAAAGCGGCTACCGGCTCGGCGACAAACTCCTCCGCCCCGCCCGCGTCGTCGTCAGCAGCGGAGCCCCCACCCCGGCCCCATGACCAAACGCGACTATTACGAAGTCCTCGGCGTCGAAAAATCCGCCTCCGCCGAGGAAATCAAAAAGGCGTATCGCAAACTCGCCATCAAGTACCATCCGGACAAAAATCCCGGCGACCATACCGCCGAGGAGAAATTCAAAGAACTCAGCGAAGCCTACGAAGTCCTCAGCGACTCCCAAAAACGCGCCGCCTACGACCGTTTCGGCCACGCCGCCTTCGCCCCCGGTGGCGGCGGCGCCGGCGGCGGCCAAGCCCAATGGGGCGGCTTCCACGACCCCGCCGACATCTTCCGTGAAGTCTTCGGCGGCGCCGGCGGCGGCATCTTCGACAGCTTCTTTGAACAAGCCTTCGGCGGCGGCGGCGGCCAGCGCCAGCGGGGCGGCGGCCAGCGCGGCAACGACCTGCGCTACGACCTCGAGATTGACCTCGAAGAAGCCGCCGCCGGCACCGAAAAAGAAATCGCCTTCAACCGGCCCGCCGCTTGCCCCGACTGTCACGGCCGCGGCGTCGCCGGCGACGCCCGCGCCGAAACTTGTCCCACCTGCCACGGCCGCGGCCAAACCATCCATGCCCGCGGCTTTTTCCAGGTCGCCTCCACCTGCCCCCGCTGCCACGGCGCCGGCGAGATCATCCAAAACCCCTGCAAACGTTGCGGCGGCGAAGGCCGCACCCCCCAACGCGCCAAAATCAAAGTCCGCATCCCGGCCGGAATTGACGACGGTTCCCGCCTCCGCAGCTCCGGCAACGGCGAAGCCGGCGTCCGCGGCGGCCCCCCCGGCGACCTCTACGTCGTCGTCCACATCCGACCCCACGACCTCTTCGTCCGCCAGGACGACGACCTGCTCTGCGAAGTCCCCGTCAGCTTCCCCACTGCCGCGCTCGGCGGCGAAATCGAAGTCCCCACCCTCACCGGCCCCGCCAAACTCAAAATCCCGCCCGGCACCCAGAGCGGCACCATCTTCCGCCTCCGCGGCCAGGGCCTGCCCAACGTCCACGGCGACGGCCACGGCGACCAACACGTCCGCATCATCGTCGAAGTCCCCGCCCGACTCACCCGCGAGATGCGCCAAAAACTCGAAGAATTCGCCCGCCTCGCCAACGAAAGCGCCTACCCCCAGTACGCCCGTTGGCTCGAAAAAGCCAAACGTTTCTTCACCAAGTAACCCCCGGCGGCACGCCCACTGCTCCCCCAGCGGAGCATGAACTTCCGCCACACCATTCTCCTGGTGGATCAAGACCCCGCCATCCGCGGACTGATGGCCACCCGTCTCGGTCAACTGGGCTACCGCATCGCCGAAGCCGAATCACCCGACGCCGCCCGCGACGCCGCCGCCCGCGAATTACCGGCCATGATCCTCGTGGACCGCGGTTTTCCCGGCAATGGTCACCAAGCCCACGCCATCGTCGCCTCCCTGAAAAGCGACCCGCGCGTCGCCCACATCCCGGTCCTCATGACGACCGCCCGCGCCCCATCCGCCTCCTGACCACTCAAACAAACGGGTCGAAAAACAACCGCAGATTATCGCGCGCGCTCAATCGCCGGTAGCGTTCCACTTGTTCCCGCCACAGGCGGCGTTTCAGCTCCAGAATTTCGCCCGGCGACCGCACCGCCGCCGCGTGACCGCAGACCAACAGGTCCGGGCGGCGTTCGATCAGCCGCTCCACGGCGTATAGCCAGCCGCGGGTTGCCGGCTCGTTATCGTTGTAGGTCAGCACCGGCTCGACCCCGGGGCTGGCGTTGACGGAGTCGCCGACGAAAATGACCCGCTGGCCATCCACCACCGTGGCGATGCCGGCATGGTAATAGGTCTGACCGCCGAGATGAAAAATTTCCAGTTCGTACTCGCGCCAGCGCAGGCGCGTGCCGCTGGGGACGCGCCGATCCACTTTGATCGTGTCGGCATTCGTCCCGTACCACGGCAGTTCGCAGGCGAGATTGAATCGGTCCGGCTGCTCGATCACGTCCGCGACAATGTCGAGACAGACCACCTCGGCGCCCTCCAGCGCCACCAGCTCCGGTATGTTTTCCAGATGATCACCGTGATAATGGGTCGGGATCACCATCTCGATGCGGTCGAGGCCGAGCGACCGTTTCAACGCGGCGATCACGGCGCGATGATGCGCCGCCCGTTCCGGTAGCGGTTTCCAAAAACAGAGCCCGTCATCCACCAACAACCCCGCGCCGCTGTCCGACCGCAACAGGGCGCAGTTGCCCCAATCCGGCAGGTATTGGTACAGGTGCGGCAGCAACGGCCGAAAGCCGGTCGCCGGGTCGGCCGGCGTCGCAACCAGAAGCGGGGCGGTGTCGCAAGCGGCGGATGGGCCGTTCAACACGGCGCGCAGGTTTTCGATCAATCGCGTCAGCGCGGCAGCCGGGTTTTCGATCACCGGCCCGTGCGCCGGACAAAGCAAATCGAGCGGTTCGCGGGCCAGCCGCTGCGCCGAGTCCAGCAACGCGTGCTGGCCGCCCTGCAATCCGTAATCCCAATCTGCATCGAACCAATTCCACAGCCGGCCGTTGCCGTAAATCAGATCACCGCAAAACGCGACGCGCCGGCCGTCCATGGTGGCCAGCAGGGTGCGCGCGTGTTTGCCGTGGCCGGGCGTTTCCACCAGGCGCGCGCCGGCCGGCAGCCCCGCGGATGTGACCGACAACGGATCGCGGGGCGGTCGTTCGTTGCGCGCGCCGCCGAGATGACCCCGGTAATTGCCGCGCGTCTCCCAGTCCCACGGCGGTTCCCATTTCGTCAAGACTCGCTCGTACGCGGCCCAACCACCGCAGAGATATTCGTCACCGGCGGCGACGTGCACCCGGGCGCGGGGGAACTGGCGGCCACCAGCAGCGTGTTCCTCCTGCAGATGGGTGATGAAGATGTCAGTCACGTCCGACCGCGCCGGCGCGTCCGCAGCCGGGTCAATCACAATGCAGCCGGTCGGGGTCGTCCAGTAGTAGGTGTTGACCGGCTGCTGCGCACCCGCCAGCCGACTCGTCCAACATGACAAATGCGGCAGAATCGGCGCGGGATGGGTCATGCCGGGGTGGCGCGGACGATTTCCTGCCAGTCGTACACGCCGGTAATCTTGTGGGCTGGTGGGACCGTCAGAAAATCCTCCGTATCCCACTGGCCGTTGATCAGGTTTTGAATGAGACGCAAACTGCCTTGCAGGTGGACGCACTCCTTGCCGGCAGCGGCGGCTTTCTGGCGGAACTGCTCGACCATCGCCGGCGGCGTCGTTTCGGGAATATCAATGAACACCGCCCGGTTCGTTCCGTGATCCAACAACGGCGGATGCATGGTTTCCCAGATATACTTCGCGTCCTCCTCGCCGTATTGCGCCACAAGCTGCGCGTAGGCATCCCCGCTCTCGACCTTCGGCGTCCCGTCGTCCGTGCGCAAAAAATAATCCCCCCGCTCCAGATATCCGACCGACGAGAACGGCGTGCTTGGGGCGTCCTTGAAATGCTCCGCAAACCGCTGTTTCGATCCCAGCAATATCGTGCAGCAATCATGCGCCCGCGGCAGCACCAACGGCGTCCGCTGCGCCCGCAACCCACTGGTGGCGTTGCCGCAGAGACCAAACAACAGCAGGATCGCTTCGTACGGCTTGCCGCCGGCCTCCGTGGCGTCAATTTTCGACTGAATCAACTGCCGCAACCCCCCGCTGTTGGCGTGCTCGCCCAGCTCCGTAAATTCCACATCCACCACGTGCGGCGTCCGCGCCAGACACAGGCAAACCTCGCGCTGAAAGACATTGCACGAAATCAGTTTCAACACCATGCCCGCCAGCATAGGCAACCCACCCGGCCCGGTCAATCGAGTACCGGCCACACAACACGTCTGCAAACCGATACCGGCCCTTGACCGTTTCGCTGGCGATTGGTTCTTGTAACCTTCGACGCGGTGGTGTCGTCTGAACCAATGATGATGCCCGTATTGCTGCTGGCGACCGCCGTTACCGTCACCAACCTCACTTGGCGCGATGCGACACGTGACCGGGATATTCCCGTGAAGATTTACGCGCCCGTCGTCGCCACCCCTGCGCCGTTGATTGTCTTCTCGCACGGACTGGGCGGCACGCGCGAGGGATACCGGTACCTTGCGGAACACTGGGCCACGAACGGCTACGTCTGCGTGGTCGTCCAACATCCCGGCAGCGACGACACCGTCTGGCGCGGCCAGCGCGACAAACCCGGCGCGCTGCGGCGGGCCGGTAATTTGGAAAACGCCAGCGCCCGACCGCTCGATGTCCGTTTCGTCATCACCCAGATGGAACGCGACCCGCGCATCCAAACCAACGCCATCGGCGTCGCCGGACACTCGTTCGGCGCCCAAACCACTTTGCTGACCATCGGCCAACGACTGGCCGGGAAAAGTTATCGCGACCCGCGGGTGAAAGCGGCCATTCCGATGTCCTCGCCCCGCCCTCCGCTTGCCACCGTCTACCGCGACGTGACGACACCCTGTCTGCACCTGACCGGCACCAAGGATGACAGCCCGCTGTTCGACACCACCGCGAATGATCGCCGGTTTGCCTTCGACAACATCGGCCTGGCCCATCAATGGCTGGTCACGTTGCAGGACGCAACACACATGACCTTCGCCGGACAAGGCGAACGAAAACACCTCGATTTGATTCGCGAGATCACGACGAAATTTTGGGATGCCCACCTGAAACAGGACCGCACCGCCCAAACCTGGCTGCAGGCCGGGGGTTTGGAAAAGCTCGTCGCCCCCCACGGGAACGTGGAAAAAAAGATGCCACCCAACCACCAACATGTCCGTCCGTGACGGCAACTGTCGAGTACCGGCCTCCGATCAACGGGGTCAACGATCCACATTCGATTCCGCTGAAAAACCTTGTCCCGAGATTCCTGACCAAAAAGTTGCCTGATGGCTTGGCACAGGACGAACGATCTCAGTGCGATAAGGTAGATTCGATGGTGATCCGGTAATCGGACTCGCGGTCGAGCGCCACGTCCACCATGACGTTGGCGATCGTTTTCTCCACGAGCGGGAATGTTATACTGCGCCCGATGAGTCGGCGAGCGACAAAGCGCCTGGTGCGCCTCGGCAACGGGTTGGCGACCGGCGTGGTGGTGGCAGCGTTGGGCGCGGCGGCCTTCGTGTATCTGCGCTGGGCGTACCGCGAACGGCGGTTCAATCAAATCATCGAAGAAGTTGCGACCCGGCAGGGTGCCGACCAGTATCTTATCAAGGCGGTGATGCGCCAGGAAAGCGGGTTTGATCCGTTCGCTTACAGCGCGCGCGACGCGATTGGCCTGATGCAGGTGACGGAGGGCGCGGGCTGGGACTGGGCGCGGGCAACAGGTCGGCGCGATTTCAGCCGCGACATGCTTTGGGATCCGCGGATCAACATCGAAGCCGGCACTTGGTATCTCCAACGCGCCCTGCAACGCTGGGCCGACCGGCCGTTCGAGGAACGAATCCCGTTTGCCCTCGCCGAGTACAATGCCGGCTATGGCAACGTCCAGCGCTGGCTGCCCAACGGCCGGGCCACCACCACCGGCGAATTCCACACCGCCATCACCTATCCGGGTGTTCGCGCCTACGTCGAGAAGGTCACCGCCTATTACCACGCCTACCGGCCCGACTGACC
>CAZHLM010000068.1:0-16556 GCA_964533295.1 uncultured Verrucomicrobiota bacterium | reverse complement strand
TTCCCCGTCCGCTCCCACCGTCACCCGATAGACTTGGCCCCATTCCACCGGTGTAGTGGCCGCCGTCTCGGCGGCTTCGCCGGCATCCGCTGGGACAGCGGACGCTACAACATCCAGCAGTTCCACCCGGTCGCCCTCCGCCAACTGCATCCCGAAATCTTCCGCCACCGTCGGCGCCTCGCCGGTCGCGATCACCGGCAACGGCGCGAGCGTGATCAACACTTCATTCGTTCCCGCCGCCAACGGCACCCGATGAAACGCCACCACTGGCCCTTCGACATTGGCCCACCCGGCCGTCGCGCCCAGAAGGGCGCTCCCACAACAAAACGACAACAGCATCCGTGTCATCGGTGTGAATCTGTGGCTCATCGGCTCACCACCTTCAGTTTCCCCAGTTCCAGCGCGATCTGCTCCGCCACTTCGCCGCTGCGCGTCCGCAGAGCCAACTCTCGCAATGCCGTCGCATACTCCTCGTGGGAAATGTCCTGCCCGACCCGCGTCCGCACCGCCTCCCAAATCTCCGCGCGACCGCTGTACGACAAGGCGCGCACCAAACAGCCTGCTGCTGTAGCGTCGCCTGTCCCCAGGCGATTCGGGTTGTCCCGCCGGTCCGCTGAGACAGCGGACGCTACACCGGACGGCCGGGCAAGCTCCCACCACGCCTGCGCGCGCGCCTCGTCAGACTGCGCCGACTCGGCCAGACCTCTGACCGCCGACCACTGACCTCCGGTCCCCAATGTCCGCACCAGTTCCACTTCTTTCCCCTGCTCCCGAAACACCCGCTCCGCAGCCGCGTAGTTCTTCTGCCAGTAATCCCAACACGCCCGGTAATAGTCGAGCAGTGCCGCGTCACCGGGGTAATCGCGACGAAGTTTTAGGAGAAAGTCGCCGGTGCCGGTCGTGGCCCATGTTCCATCTGCGAGCAAGCGATGCGGCGGCGGCAGTTTGTGGAAGGTGGGATCGAGCCGCAACGACTTGGTTTCGTGAACGTCGGCCACAACGCGCCAGTATTCCCGCTCGAAGAGAACCCCGGTCAGAAACGGTCGCGCCCACGCCACCCCAGCGACCACCAGCGCACCCGCTACCGCCACCGTGATGCTTCTCCATTTCATCACGGCTCAACCTTATACCCCCCCCGCTTTCGTCAAGAGGTGAATTGTGACATTTTCCGCGCGCGGCGGAGCCGGCCCGCTTGTCCGGGGCTAACGCGGTGGGCGGAGCCGGCCGCTTGTTTTTAGCGATTGACGGCTGATCGTTTATGATTACAATCAATCACAAGTAATCAGGAATGGTCAGTATCCATCACCGGCATTTTGCTCCCGAGCGGCTCGATCGGCTGCGGGCGGCGTTGCGCCAAAACCGCATGGCGCGCGTCGAGGATCTGTGCCGGGAATTGCACGCCTCGCCGGCCACTGTCCGTCGTGATCTGGCCCATTTGGAGCAGCTCGGCGAAATCCAGCGTGTCCACGGTGGCGCGGTCAGCGTGGACAGCAAGATCGAGGAGCCGTTGTTCGACGCCAAGACCGCCCTGGCCACGCGGGAGAAACAGCGGATTGCAAAAGCCGCGCTCGAATTCGTCAAAGCGGGCGACACGATCTACCTCGACGGCGGCAGCACGGTGCTGGAACTGGCGCGGCTGCTGCGCGATCACACGCACCTGACGGTGGTCACCAATTCGTTGCGCGCCGCGCTCGAGCTGGCCGGGCGCGGTCCGCGCCTGATTCTCGTCGGGGGCGAGCTGCGGCGCTTGAGCCAGACGCTCGTCGGTCCGCTGACCGAACACATCCTGCGCGAAATCCACGTGGACGTGGCGTTCATGGGTTCGATGGGGTTGAGCGCGGAAGCCGGGCTGACGACGAGCGATCCGAATGAAGCGTTCACGAAAAAACGGGTGATGACCGCCGCCAGCCAGGTGGTGGTGCTGGTGGACAGCAGCAAGGAAGGCAAGGTTGCCTTCGCCCAGGCCGGGCAGTGGGAGGACGTGGACGTGGTCATCACCGATAACAAGCTGACCCGGGAGTTTGCCCAAGCACTCGCAAAGCAGAAAATCAAACTCGTCAAAGTGTAAAAAGGAAAACCACATGGCCTCGACCGCTCACGAAAATCCGAAACCGAAGTCTTCCACGACGCGCCTCAGCGATATGCGACCGCGCTTCGAACCGTTCACGATTGACTGCGGCCAGTTACCGGCCTTCCAGTTCCGCGGAACGCTCAAGTCGTTGCTGGCCGAGGGACAAATCCGCAAGGAAGAAGCGGTTGCGATCTTCGAGGACATGCTGATCATCCGCGAGTTTGAGGAGATGATCGTGAAACTCCGGTCGGGCGCATACACCCCGATCGCGGATTACAACTACCGGGGACCGACCCACGTTTCCATCGGCCAGGAAGGGTGCGCGGTCGGGGCCTGCGTGCCGCTGCGGCTCGACGACAAGATCACCAGCACCCATCGCGGCCACGGCGAGTCGCTGGCCAAGGGCACCGTGGCGATCCGCGCGATGACCGAGGAGCAACTGCGCCAGCGCGTCCCGCGCGCCCGCGGCGATCTGCTCGAGGCCGCGTTGGAGGAGCATCTTTACAAAACGATCTGCGAGTTGTTCGGCAAGGACGACGGCTACTGCAAGGGGCGCGGTGGTTCGATGCACATCGCCGATTTCACGGTTGGTCATCTCGGGGCGAACGCGATTGTCGGCGGCGGCACGCCGATCGCCACCGGCGCGGCGATGGCGCTGCGGTATTTGAAGAAGGACGCGGTGGTCTGTTGCTTTGCCGGCGACGGCGCGTTCAACAACGGCGTGGCGCTGGAATCCATGAACTGGGCCTGCCAGCAACAGTTCGCCAACCATTACGCCGCGGATCGCAAATTCAACCTGCCGTTGATCTTCCTGGTGATCAACAACCACTACGGCATGACGCATCGCACGGACGACGAGGTGACCGGCATCGAACGGATCGCCCGCCGGGCGGCCGGTTTTGCCGACAACAACATGCACACCGAAGTCGTCAACGGGATGAACGTGCTGGCCGTGCGCGACGCCGTCCAGCGCGCCGTAAAACTCTGCAAGGCCGGTCAGGGACCGGTCTTTCTGGATGTGGATTGCTACCGCTATTTCGGCCATTCGTTGAGCGACCCGCGCGTTGAGTACCGGACCAAGGACGAGGAGGCCGCCTGGAAAGCGGTGGACCCGATTGAAGGGTTCAAAGCGCAACTGCTGGCGGCGAACGTTCTCGACGCGGCCGGCATCGCCGCCATTGAGGAGCGTGTTCGCGATCGCAACGCCCGGGCCGCCAAACGCGCCGCGGCCGCCGCCGACCCGGCGCCCGCCGACGTGTTGAAGTACATGTACACCGACACGAAGTGCGAGGTGGTCCCGGCCGAGTTTGCCAACGCGACGATCCTGCAGCCGATCACGGACATCAAGCGCGTGGACGGTCAGCTTACGTACAAGGACGCGATTCGCGAGGCGCTCTACGAGGAAATGCAGCGTGACCGGCGGGTGATTTTTTACGGCGAGGACGTGGCGGATTACGGCGGCGCGTTCAAGGTGACGAAAGGGTTGCTCGAAGCGTTTGGCCGCGACCGGGTGTTCAACACGCCGATCAGCGAAGCTTGCATCTGCGGCACCGCCATCGGCGCGGCGATGACCGGACTTCGGCCGGTGGTGGAGTTGATGTACTTCGACTTCGCCTTGATGAGCAGCGACCAGATCAGCAACCAGGCCGCCAAATGGCATTACATGAGCGGCGCGCAAACGGAGGTGCCGGTCGTTTACCGCGTCAGCGCCGGCGCCGGTAAAGGTTACGGCGGACAACACAGCCAGACGCTCGAATCCATGTTCTGTCACATTCCCGGCCTGTACGTGATCTACCCGGCCACGCCCGCCGATGCGAAGGGTCTGCTGAAGTCCTGCATCCGCGACAACAACCCGGTCATGTTCGTCGAATCGCAGGGCTTGTACGGGATGAAAGGCCCGGTGCCCGAAGGCGACTATCTCGTGCCGATCGGGGTCGCCAACGTCGTCCGCGAAGGCAGCGACCTGACGTTCGTGGCGTGGGGGCCGGTCGTCCACGACTGCGTGAAAGCCGCCGACAAACTCAAGGCCGACCGGGGTGTGAGTTGCGAGATCATTGACCTGCGCAGTCTGGTCCCGCTCGACCTCGACACGGTGTTGCGCTCGGTCCAGAAGACCGGTCGTTGCGTGGTGGCCAGTCAGGCGATCCACATCGGCAGTTACACCGCCGAAATCGCCAGCACGATCTCCGACGCCGTGTTCGATTATCTCGACGCGCCGGTCAAACGGGTCGGCGCCAAGAACGGCATCGCCCCGCAGAGCCACATCCTGGAAGCCGCCTTCCTGCCGAACGCCCAGGACCTGATCGCCGCCGCCAACGCCATTCTCTGAGCCATGCCCCAGCCCATCATCATGCCGAAGTCCATCGCACCGGTTGAACCAGTCGAAAACCTGATCCAGACCATCCGCGGTCAGCGGGTGATTTTGGATGCGGACCTGGCGCGGATTTACGGCGTGCCGACGAAGGTGTTGAACCAGGCCGTGAAACGAAACCGGAAACGTTTTCCATCTGACTTTATGTTCCAACTGACGGCCACGGAAGCCGGGTCAGCGAGGCGTTCAAGGTCACAAACTGTGACCTTGAAACGCGGCCAAAACCTGAAGTACCGGCCGTATGCGTTTACCGAACATGGCGCGATTCAGGCCGCCAACGTACTGAGTAGCGAGCAAGCGGTTCAGATGGGTCTCTTTGTCGTGCGAGCGTTCGTGAAAATGCGCGAAGCCCTCGCCAATCACCGGGAGTTGGTGCACAAATTGGCAGAAGTGGAGCGCACACTGACAGAACGGCTGGATGATCACGAACAAATCATTGCCAGCATCCTCGAAGAACTCCGCCAGCTTATGAATCCGCCGGAACCGGCCCGCAAACAGATCGGTTTTCACGTCCGGGAACGAGCCGCGACTTACCGGGTCAAACGAAAGCCCTAACCCATGCCCCAGCCCATCATCATGCCGAAGTTCGGTCAGATGACCGAGGAGAGCGCCATCGTCGAGTGGCGCAAAAAAGAAGGCGACAAGGTCGCCAAAGGCGACGTGCTGTTCACCGTCGAGACGGACAAGTCGGTGATGGAGGCGGAGGCGTTTGCCGATGGGACGCTCTTGAAAATCCTCGTCCCGCCCGGCGTGAACGTGCCAGTGCAAAGCACGGTCGGTTGGCTCGGCCAGCCCGGTGAACCGATCCCGGCGGTCGAACCGCCGAAACCGGCGCCGCCGAAAACCGAACCGTCAGCGCCCGCCGCGGCTCGTCCGCCGGTGGCCATCGCGGCTGCCCCGGCGCCGGTGCCCGTTGCGACCAGCGCCCCGGCGGCGTCCCCGGCCAGCGTCGCGGCCCCGACGCGGTTCCGGATTTCACCGCGCGCGGCGAAGCTGGCGGAACGTTGCGTGATTGACCCGGCCAGGATTACCGGCACGGGGCCGGGCGGCCGCGTGGTGGAGAAGGATGTGCGGGCGTATCTCGAGCAGCAGCAGTACCACAAACTGCGGATCACGCCGGCCGCCAAACAGCTCGCCCGCCGCGAAGGGATTGATGTGTTGACGTTGCGCCGCGACGGCGAGCGCATCGGGGTGGCCGATGTGCAGCACGCCATCGCCGAGAAACCGAAACCGATGTCGAAGATGCGGCAGGTCATCGCCCAACGCCTCGCGCACAGCGTGGTGACCGCGCCGCATTTTTACGTGACCGTCGCGGTGGACATGACCGACCTGATCAGTTTCCGCGCGCAACGGAAGGCGGCCGGTGAGCCGTACACGGTCACGGATTTCATTTCGCAGGCGGTGGTTCTCACGCTGAAAGAATTCCCGGAGTTTAACAGTTCGACCGACGGCAAAACGATTCGCTGGCACAGCCACGTCCATCTCGGTCTGGCCGTGTCACTGGAACAGGGGCTGGTGGTGCCGGTCATTCGCCATGCCGACGAGTTGACGTTGCGGGAGTTGAACCAGCAAACGAAAACGCTCGTGGACAAAGCCCGCGCCGGCAAGCTCACGCCGGCGGAGATGAGCGGCGGCACGTTCACCATCTCGAACATGGGGATGCTCAACGTGGAAAACTTCACCGCGATCATCAATCCCGGCGAGGCCGCCATTCTGGCCGTGTCGAGCACCCTGCCGAAGCCGGTCGTGCGCGACGACCGGATCGTCATCCGCCAGATGATGAACCTGACGCTTTCCTCGGACCACCGGCTCGTGGACGGCGCGCAGGCGGCCCGGTTCATCAACGCGGTGAAACAAAAACTGGAGGACATCGAACTGTGGAAACTTTTGACCTCGTAGTCATCGGCGCCGGGCCGGGCGGGTATCCGGCTGCCATCCGCGCCGCCCAACTCGGCGCTGCGGTTGCCATCGTGGAACGCGAGCATCTCGGCGGCACCTGCTTGAACTGGGGCTGCATCCCCACGAAAGCGATGATCGCCGCGAGTGATTTGCTGGCGAAGATCAAACACGCCCACACCTTCGGCATCGCAGTCAAAGACGCGGCCATGGATTATGCCGGACTGGTCGGCCACAAAAACAAGGTCGTCAGCACATTGCGCGGCGGGATCAAACAGTTGCTCACGGCCAACGGCGTGAAACAATTTACCGGCACCGCGTCATTCGTGGACCGCCAGACACTTGAGGTCAACGGCACGCGCGTCGGCGCGAAAAAGATCATCATCGCCACCGGCTCCACCTCCGTCGTACCGGGGTCGCTCCCGAAGCATCCCCGCATCGTCGAAAGCCGGGCGTTCCTCGACCTCGACAAGCTGCCGGACTCGCTGATCGTCATGGGCGGCGGGTACATCGGCTGCGAACTGGCCTGCCTCGCTGCGCAATGCGGCGTGAAGGTCACGATCGTCGAACTGCTCGAAGACATTCTCCTGCTTCTCGACGCCGACGTGCGCCGCGAAGTCCGCGCGCACATGGAAAAGAATCTCGGCATCCGCATCCTCACCGGCCAGCCACTGGCCAACGTCACCGCGACCGAGTCCGGCGTATCCGGTACCGTCGGGGACGAGAAATTGCAGGCCGGTCTGCTGCTTGTCGCGGTCGGACGCAAGCCGGTGACGGACGGCTTGAGACTGGAGAATGCCGGACTGAAAACCTCCGACAAAGGTTTCCTCGAAGCCGACGAGTTTTGCCGCACGAAGGTCGCGACGATCTATGCCATCGGCGACGTGACTGGTAAGACCCAGTTGGCGCATTACGCCACCGCGCAAGCGATGGTCGCCGCGGCGAACGCCTGCGGCCACAAGCCCGCGAAGCATGACACGCTCGTGCCCGGTGTCATCTTCACGGCCCCCGAAGTCGCGCTGGTCGGTCTGACCGAAGACGAAGCGAAGAAGCAGGGCCGCGCCGTGACCACCGGCAAGTTCCGGTTCGGCGGACTGGGTCGCGCGATTGCCGTCGCGGAGACGACCGGCTTTGTGAAACTGATCGCCGACGCCCAGACCGATCAGTTGCTCGGCGCGGCCGCCGTCGGTGCCCATGCAACGGAATTGATCGCCGAGGCAACCGTGGCGATTCGCGGCGAATTCACCGCCCGCGAACTGGGCCGCACGATTCACGCTCACCCCACGTTTGCCGAGGCGTGGATGGAAGCCGCCCACGCCGTCCATGGCGAATGCGTCCACGCCCCCCCGCGCAAAAAGTAGCCGTTCGTGGGAGCGCCCTTCGGGGCGCGACGTTCGTTCGTGGGAGTGCCCTTCCGGGCGCGACCGTAAGCCTCGTCGCGTCCGGAAGGGCGCTCCCACAATTCGAGATTTACTGCGACCGGGCCTGTTCGTCGAGATAGTCGGCCAGGTGCATCACGCGGATCTGGTCGGCGCCCGCGTTCTTCAACCCCGCCTGGATTTGCAGCAGGCAACCGGGATTGGTGGTGATCACGATCTCCGCGCCGGTGCGGAGAATGTTGGCCACTTTGCGTTGCTGCAACCGCTGCGCCATTTCGGGTTCGGTCAGGTTGTAGCTGCCGGCGCTGCCGCAACAGATATCGCTCTCCGGTAGCTCCACGAAATTCGTCCCGGCCACCGCGCGGATCAGGTCGCGCGGTTGTTGGGTGATCCGCTGAGCATGCGCCAGATGACAGGCCTCGTGATACGTCACCTTGCCGGCCGGATGCCGCTGAAACGATGATGGCGAGAGCACTTCGCTGAGGTCTTTGACCTTGCGCGCGAACTCCCGGCTGGCATCGGTGCCGAGCAGATGACCGTACTCCTTGAGCGTCGAACCGCAACCCGCGGCGTTGATGATGATCGCGTCGAGCCGTTCCCTCTCGAAGACGGCGACGTTGTGCCGCGCGCAGCGGCGCGCCTCCGCGAGACTACCGGTGTGCGCGTACAATGCCCCGCAACACACCTGATCCGGCGGTGTGACCACCTCGTAGCCGGCCCGGTTCAGCAGCCGAACCGTCGCGGCGTTGGTCCCGCCGAACAAAACGCTCTGCACGCAGCCGCGGACAAACCCAACCCGGCCGCGCCGCGGCCCGATGGCCGGCGACACCTCCGGCAACGCGCGGGCCGAGAAGGTCTCGGGGATCAGTTCCGCCGCCTGCGGCAACCAGTTTCGCAACCCCAGCGCGCGCGCCACACGCACCGGCAGCAAGGCCAGTTTCATCCGCCACGGATACGGAAACACCTGTTCGATCGCCACCCGCCGCAACAACGTCTGCCACGCCGACCGCTGGTGGTGGCGCTCGATGTGTTCGCGGGTCGTCTCGAGCAGCTCGCCGTACAACACGCCGCTCGGGCAGACCGCTTCACACGCCCGGCAACCGAGACAGCGGTCAAGATGCGTCACCACCGTCCCTTCGACCGGCAGCCGACCGGCTTGCAGTTGGCGCATCAGGTAAATCCGACCGCGCGGGGAGTCGTTTTCATCGCCCGTCTCCAAAAATGTCGGACAGGCGCTGAGGCACAACCCGCAATGCACGCACGTCAGCGCCTTGCGTTCATCGAGAAACGGCCGGCCGCTCATCGAAACGCCGCCTCCAATCGCGCGCACAACTCGGCCGGCGCGGACGTGACCGGCCATTCCTCGCCGCCCCGGTATTCAATCACCCCGTTGCCCGCCCGCGCGATGAACGCCGCCGGCCGCAGTTCCCGCAGCGTCTCGACCAGTTTCGACGGCAGCACCGATGCGCGTCGCGGCAACGGATGGACGTAATCGAGGTTGGCGGGCGCGGTGAAACCGAGCCGGGACACCTCCGCCAACTGCCACTCCACCTCGGCCGCCGTGCCGGCAAATCCCAACACCACCCGGCCCGGCGAAATCAAGTCGAAGACCACCGGCATCACCGGCGCGGCGGCCACCGCCTCCAGCAACGCCGCCACCTCATCCCACGACCGACCGTCGGCGTGGACGAATCGCTCCACCGCCGGGCGCGGCCGCAGTTTGAACGTTGCTTCCGTGATCACGCCGAGCCGACCCTGCGCGCCGATGAACAGCTTGCCGAGATCGTAGCCGGCCACGTTCTTGACCACCTGGCCGCCCGACCGGATTTCCTGGCCGTTCGGCAATCGCACCCGAATCCCGATCAAATGCTCGCGCACCGTTCCGTAGCCGTAGCGGCGCGGCCCGCTGGCGTTGGAGTCCAACACATCGCGAATCGTCATCGTCGCCGGCGGATCCACCGGCAACCACTGCCCGCGCCGACCCAGTTCGCGCTGCAATTCGCCCAACGTCACCTCGGCGCGAACGCAGGCGGTCATATCTTCGGGCACGTGCCGGATTGCGGTTGGGGAGATCATCTACGTTTCCGCAGCGCCTCGGTGAGCTTGTTGATCATCTTGCCCCGAATCTCGATCTTAGCCGGAACGATGCCGCTGAAACGCCGCGGCCCCTCACCCGGACCCTCTCCCCGCAAGCGGGGAGAGGGGAAGCGGTGTGAGAATCCAACACACCCATGCAACGACTTCCCTGGGATGCACAAAGCAGATTCCCTCTCCCCATCGGATGGGCAGAGGGTCAGGGTGAGGGGTTTTCCGACAGCACCGTTTCGGCTCAGTGCGTGACTGGAAAGTCGTTTCTGGTGTAGCCGCGCTTCTGTGAGGCGCGCATCCGAGGCCGTTCGCACTATCCTCACGGCTCGCAGCGCCGTGGCTACACCGGTTCCCAAACCGGTTGTCGGCTTGTAGCGAATGTACCGCTGCCACACCTCCAATTCCTGGTAGCTATTCATCCCCAACCCCGCTGTTCACGCCGCCACCTGTTTTTTGGGCAGGAAGTCCGCGCACCGTTTCGATCCCGGGAACAGTTTGTGCGGATTGCATCGGCCGACCGGATCGAACACGCGCCGCACCGCCTGCATCGCCGCCAAATCGGCCGGTGCGAATTGCTTCTCCATGAAATCTATTTTTTCCACACCGATGCCGTGCTCCCCGGTCACGCTCCCGCCCAACGCCAGGCAGTGTTCCAGAATCTCGTTGCCGGCCGCCACCGCGCGCCGCACCTGATCCGGATCGCGTTCGTCGTAGAGCACCAGCGGATGGATGTTGCCGTCACCGGCATGGAACACGTTCGGGATGCGCAGTCCGTATTTCGCGCTGACCGCCGCGATGAAGCGCATGATCTCCGGCAACTTCGACCGCGGCACCACCCCGTCCTGTGTCAGGAAATTCGGACTCAATCGGCCGACCGCGCCGAACGCGCGCTTGCGGCATTTCCACAGGGCGGCGCGTTCCGCCTCCGTCTGCGCCACCCGCACCTCGCGAGCACGGTTCTGCCGGCACAATGCCACCACCCGGTCGGCCTGTTCGCCCAGCCCGGCCTCCAAGCCGTCCAACTCGATAATCAACACCGCCCCGGCATCTCGCGGAAACCCGAATCCGTACGCGTCCTCGACCGCCTGCGTGATCAGTTGATCCATCATCTCCAAGGCCCCCGGCACGATGCCGGCTGCGATGATGTCGCTGACTGTTTGCGTCGCGTCGTCCACCGTCTCGAACACGCCCAACATCGTCCGCCACGCCGGCGGCGCGCGCACCAACCGCACCAGCACGCGGGTGATGACGCCGAACATCCCTTCGCAGCCGATCACCGCCCCGCGCAAGTCGTAGCCGGCCACCTCCTCCCCGCCATCGGGCGTCACGCCGAGCCAAACCACGTTGCCATCCGGCAACACCAACTCGAGTCCGAGCACGTGATTGGTCGTCACGCCGTACTTCAACGTGTGCGGCCCGCCGGAATTCATCGCTACATTGCCGCCGATCGTGCAGGCCATCTGACTGGACGGATCGGGCGCGAAAAACAACCCGTGCTCCTTGACCGCCTGCGTCACGCGCGCGTTGACGCAACCGGCCTCAACCAGCGCCCGCCGGTTGCGCGCGTCCACCGCCAGCACCCGGTTCATTCGCGTCAACGCGATCACCACTCCGCCCTCGACCGGCAACACCGCCCCGCTGAGACTCGTGCCGGCTCCGCGCGGAATAATCGGCAACTCGTGTTCCGCGCAGAGCTTGACCACCGCGGCCACTTCCGCCGTGGTGCGCGGCAACACCACGGCCTGCGGCGCGTGTTTTTCCAGCGTGTACGCGTCGCACTCGTACACCACCAACTCGGCCGGGCTGCTGATCACACCGTCCGGACCGACCACCGCGCGCAACGCCGCG
Organism: uncultured Verrucomicrobiota bacterium; assembly: GCA_964533295.1. Classification (GTDB taxonomy): domain Bacteria; phylum Verrucomicrobiota; class Verrucomicrobiia; order Palsa-1439; family Palsa-1439; genus OMJI01. The sequence goes on along the minus strand of CAZHLM010000068.1, from coordinate 4,903 downwards.
AGAACCTCCTCATTCATGTCGCCATGCTAGCGGCGCCCCGCGACTGATTCGAGAACATTCAACCCCACCGCCGCGCGCCCCGTTGTTCACTTCTTTGAGACGATCGTCTCAAAGAAGTGAACAGGGCAAAAAAAACACGCGGGGCGGGCGATAACGGGCTTGTCAGGCGCGGATGGCAACTTTATCGTCCGCGCCATGAATGCACCGCTGCCGTTTTCGCCGCCGCCACGTTTGCTGATGGGACCCGGACCGAGCAACGTCGCGCCCACCGTGTACGCCGCGCTGGCCAAACCAATGGTCGGGCATCTCGACCCGGCGTTTATCCAGTTGATGGACGAAGTGAAACAGATGTTGCGCCATGTCTTTCTCACCCGCAACGAAATGACGTTCCCGCTCAGCGGCACCGGCAGCGCGGGGATGGAGTTTTGCTTCGTCAACCTGATCGAACCCGGCGACGAGGTGATCATCGGCGTCAACGGCGTGTTCGGGATGCGGATGTGCGAGGTGGCCGTCCGCTGCGGCGCAAAAGTCACGCGCGTCGAGTCCGACTGGGGTCGGATCATCGAACCCGCGCAAATCGAACAGGCGCTGGAGCGGTGTCCCCGCCCCAAACTGATCGCGATCGTCCACGCCGAGACCTCGACCGGGGCGCTGACGCCGCCGAACGACATCGCCAGGCTGGCGCACAAGGCCGGTGCGTTGTTCGTGCTCGACACCGTCACGTCGCTGGGCGGCTGCAACGTCGCGCTGGATTCGTGGGGCGTGGATGCGGCGTACAGCGGCACGCAGAAATGTCTCAGCGCCCCACCGGGTCTGGCGCCGGTCTCGTTCAGCCAGCGCGCGATGGAAGTGGCCACGACGCGCAAGACGAAAGTCCAAAGCTGGTATCTCGACGTGAATCTGCTGTCGTCGTACTGGGGCCAGGAACGGGTCTATCACCACACCGCGCCGATCTCGATGAACTACGCGCTGCACGAAGCGTTGCGGCTGGTGTTGGAGGAAGGTCTGGAAAAACGCTGGCGGCGGCACGAGCAGAACCATCTGCTTCTCAAGGCCGGTCTGGAAAAGCTCGGTTTGAAACTCACCGCGCAGGAGGGCCACCGGCTCTGGCAACTGAACGCCGTCGGCGTGCCGCCCGGGGTGGACGAGGCGACGGTGCGGAAACGGTTGCTGACCGAGTTCAACATCGAGATCGGCGCCGGTCTCGGTCCGATGAAGGGCAACGTCTGGCGGATCGGTCTGATGGGCGAGACCTGCCGGCCTGAAAACGTCGAGACGTTGCTGGCGGCGCTGGCAAAGATTCTCTAACCAGGCCTGCCGGGTGCGCCTCACAGAGGCGCGGCCACAGCGGGCTACCGGTCCAATTCGGCGAGGGCTTGGAGGATGAGGGAGCGGACTTCGGTTTTGCGCGGGGCGTGGGTGGCCGGCAGGAGTTCGTCGAGCAACTGCGCGGCGCTTTTGGCGGGTTCTTCGCGGGCGATCATCGCCAGCGCGGCGGCGGCGCCGCGGGCGTAGCGGTGCGGTTGGATACCGGCCTCGAGCGCCAGGCGCATCGTGCCGATCAGCCGGTCGTCCCAGGCGAGTTTGCGGCGCGGGTCGCGGATGACGCGCTCGACGGCATCGCGCAGGTGTGGGTTGATCATCCGTTCCATCAAATCCTCCACGTACGCGGCGTAACCGTCCGGCGTGAACAGCGGGTCACGACCGCGGTACTTGTGAATCAACGCGGCGCCGGACTCCTCGCGAAACGCCGACCGGCCGAGTTCGAGCAGCGCGGGATCGGCGGCGATGTCGGACATGAACCGGTAGCCTTTGCGGTGCGCGAGGTAGCCGAGCAGGGCATGGGTGGCGTTGTGACCGTACAGTTTGGCTTCTTCGAAGGGCGTGAGGTCCGGTTTTTCCTCAAAGACGGTGATGCCGCGTTGGAATCGGCGATCGGTGATTTGGTCAATGAGGATGCGGTTGAACTGCTCGACGAGCAGGGCGCGGGGCAGATCGGGCGTGACGGGTTCCAGCCGTTGGCCGGCAATCTCGGCCGGGTCGGTCACCACTTTGCTCATTTTGCCGATGACGGTGTCGAGGAACTGGCAGCGCGTCGCCAGACGTGCCGCGTCGTCGGCCCGCATTCGGGCGGCCACGGCGCGTTCCAGAATTTCGGCGGCGTGGTTGTTGTTCTCGCCGGCGTACAAGACGCTCAGCGTTTCTCGCCGGGCCAGTCCCTCGGCGAGGATCGCCGCCACGGAGGCGTCGCCGCGGTCGAAGAAATCCACGCTCGGCAACGCCGTGGCCAGTTCCCGCGCCTCGGCCACCGCCGCCACCAACGCCGCGCGGTCAGCGGGGACGTTGGGATTGTAGATTTCGATGCCGGTGACCCGCTGCTGGCGCAAGCCGGAGCAGGTGGCCACGTTGACGGCGTAGGTGCCGCGGGCGCGGCGGATGGCGGCCACGACATCCGCGACGACCTCGGCGACGACGAGCCGGTCGAAGTTGCGCGACTCGTGGGCTTCGAGCAGAAACAAGCCGCCCTGAATCGCGCCAAAACCAAATCCGACAAACGTGCGTTTCGGCATGGGGCGGGATGATGGCGGCGGGGCGCGAGCAGTTCAACCCAAATTCAGCCGCGGGTTCGCCGGAGTGCAGCCCTGGCTCTGTGAGCCGTGGCGGAGGTCGGGGTTACGCTTTGGCTTGCGTCGCCGGTGGTGATTGCCGATAACACCCCGCATGACCGATGGCATTCGCGCCAAGCGCGGGTTCATCATTGATATGGACGGCGTGATTTACCACGGCAACCGCTTGTTGCCGGGGGTGCCGGAGTTTTTGCAGTGGCTGCGGGCCAGCGGGAAACAATTCCTGTTTCTGACCAACAGCAGCGAACGCTCGCCGCGCGAGCTGCAGCAGAAACTGGCGCGGCTCGGTCTGGAGGTCGGCGCGGAACATTTCTACACCAGCGCGCTGGCCACCGCCGCGTTCCTCGCCAGCCAGAAACCGGGCGGCAGCGTGTTTGCCATCGGCGAGGCGGCATTGCTGAACGCCTTGTACGATGCCGGCTTCACGATGAACGAGGTCAACCCCGACTACGTCGTCGTGGGCGAATCGAACAACTACACCTACGACCGCATCACGCGCGCCGTGCGGCTGGTGCTCGCCGGCGCGAAACTGATCGGAACCAACCCGGACCTGACCGGCCCGACCGAGGCCGGGCTGGTGCCGGCAACGGGCGCGTTGCTGGCGCCCATCGAGCTGGCCACCGGCTGCAAAGCCTACTACGTCGGCAAACCCAATCCGCTGATCATGCGGCACGCGTTGAAAAAGCTCGGTTGCACCCGCGAAGAGACCGCCATCATCGGCGACCGGATGGACACCGACATCATTGCCGGCATCGAAAGCGAAATCGAAACGGTGCTCGTCCTGACCGGCGTCACCACGGAGGCGGACCTGCGGAAGTTCGCCTACCGGCCCAACCACATTCTCCCGCACATCGGAGCGATCCTATGACCACCACCATCAACCAAACCACCTTTCAGGGCGCCAAGGCGCTCGAACTGCTCACCCCCGCGTTGCGTCTGGTCGCCGTCTATCAGTGTGGCCCGCGCATTGCCTTTTTCGGCCCGCGACGCGGTCCGAACCTGTTTTTGTGGAAACCCGGCAAGTACAAACGCGGCGCGTGGGACCTCTATGGCGGCCACCGCGTCTGGGTCACGCGCCCGGGGGCCGACGAAAATGAAGACACGTACGCCACCGACAACGCGCCGTGCGAGGTGGAGATATTCGACGACGGCTTCCGCCTCATCGGCGCGGAAAACCCGGTCAACCGCACCCGCCGCGGCTTCTCGGTCAAGGTCCGCGATGAGCGCACGCTCGAGGTGGATAACTTCGTCCACAATACCGGCGACATGCTCTACAGCGGCGGGATCTGGGCGTTGACCTGCACCGTGCCCGGCAAGGGAACGAAGTACGCCGTGCCGCTGGGCGACGGCAGCGAGTGGAACGCCTACCGCATGGTCCATTTCCACCGCTGGGGCGGTCACGGCCAGGGCGGGTTCAACGACAAACAAATCGTCACCGGCAAAGACCTCCTCGTCATCCACCCGGTCGGCCTCGAAAACAAGCGCATGGTCGAATCGCACCACGGCATCATTGCCATGAGCGACCCGAGCCGCGGGGTCACCTTCGCCAAAAAAGTCCCCCACGACATCTCGGCGCCCTGCCCGCTCGGCTGCAACATCGCCTTCTACATCGGCCCGAAGAATTTCATGGTGGAGATGGAAACGATGGGCGCCGAACGCACATTGCGACCCGGCGACACCTTGCACCACACCGAGAAATGGGTGCTGGCCCCGGGCGCCGTGAAACTGACCAGCGCCGCCGAGCTGCTCCAGCTTTTTGCCTGAACGCGCGTCGGGTTCACGCTTCCGGCGCGCGGATGGCGCACGCGGGAGGGGCAACGGGTGAGGAAACTCGCGTTTTCTTGGGAAAATCAACGATGGCACCTGCACTGCTAAAACCTTCGGTGGATCTCGGACCGACGGGATGGGCGCGGATTGGAGTTTGACAGTCCGCCCGGGCGTTTGATAGCGTTGCGCACGCTTTCCCGAACGCTCCCGCCAGGATGCGGGTCCAGCGTGTTCGAGACAAAACAAAGCACCTGTTAACAGGAGGAGAGGTTATCCAATGAAGAAGTTCATCAAGAAGTTCCGCGGCTTCACGCTGATCGAGCTTCTCGTCGTCATTGCCATTATTGGCATCTTGGCGGCGATGTTGCTCCCCGCGTTGAACGCCGCTCGTGAAAAGGCGCGTCGCGCCAACTGCTCGAGCAACCTGCGTCAAATCGGGTTGTCCGTTGCCATGTACTCGGATCTGTACAGCGAGAAGTGCCCCGATATCGCGACGACAACGGCGGAAG
>CAZHLM010000067.1:13256-16935 GCA_964533295.1 uncultured Verrucomicrobiota bacterium | reverse complement strand
CCTTCAGTTTCCCCAGTTCCAGCGCGATCTGCTCCGCCACTTCGCCGCTGCGCGTGCGCAGCGCCAACGGCCACAACGGACAGCCGCACCGGGCGGCGACCGATGCCATGCCACTGGTGTCGCTTGTCGGCTTCTCGCCGCTCGCATCCGCGCCCACCGGCAAATCCCGCCGCCGAATTGGAATCCCCGTCGCAGCAGCCGCGGCGGAGCGGATTACGCTGGCGTCCTGATTGGCGGTTGGTGGCGCGTCAAACAGCGATCCCGGTTTCCTGCAAAAATAGTTTGGCAACGATGGCCGGCTCCGCTATCAGTGCGGGACGCATGAATCTTTTGGTGGCGTTGTTTCGTTCGTCGCTCGGGAAAAAGTACGTGATGGCCATCTCGGGAGCGGCACTGGTGCTGTTTGTCATCGGCCATCTGCTGGGCAATCTCCAGATTTTTCTCGGTCCGGAGGCGCTCAACAAGTATGCCGCGTTCCTCAAAGCCAGTCCGGAACTGCTCTGGGGTGCGCGGGCGGGCCTGCTGTTGATGGTCGGTCTGCATCTGGTTTCCGCGGCGTTGCTGCTGCGGCAAAACTCCGACGCCCGGCAGGCCGAGTACGAGAAGAACGATCTCGTCGCCGCCAGTTTTGCGTCGCGGACGATGATTGCCAGCGGGATTATTTTGTTCACGTTCATCGTGTTTCACCTGCTGCACTACACCGCGCTGCAGATTGACACGAGCTTCGCGGCCCTGCGCGACGCCCAAGGCCGCCACGACGTGTATCGTATGGTGATCAGCGGTTTTTCGCACCGCGGGGTGTCCGGCTTCTACATCCTGAGCATGGGACTGCTTTGCCTGCACATCAGCCACGGCGCGAGCGCGATGTTCCAGTCGCTCGGCCTGAAAACCGATCGCAATCGCGACGTTCTCGACGGCGCGGCCAAGACGGTGGGGCTGGTGCTGTTTCTCGGCTACTCTTCCATCCCGGTCGCCGTGCTGTTGAAGTGGATCAACTGACATGAAACTCGACTCCCAAATCCCGACCGGCCCGCTCGCGCAGAAGTGGACGACCCACAAAGACCACATCAAACTCGTCAATCCCGCCAACAAACGAAAATACGAAATCATCATCGTCGGCACGGGACTGGCCGGTGGCAGCGCGGCGGCGACCCTCGCGGAACTGGGCTACCGGGTCAAATCGTTCTGCATTCAGGACAGTCCCCGCCGCGCCCACAGCGTGGCCGCGCAGGGCGGAATCAACGCGGCGAAGAACTACCAAAACGACGGCGACAGCGTGTTCCGTCTGTTCTACGACACGATCAAGGGCGGCGATTTCCGCGCCCGCGAAGCCAATGTTCACCGACTCGCCGAGGTCAGCGCGAACATCATTGACCAGTGCGCCGCGCAGGGCGTGCCGTTCGCGCGCGAGTACGGCGGGACGCTGACGAACCGTTCGTTTGGCGGCGCGCAGGTGTCGCGGACGTTCTACGCGCGCGGGCAGACCGGCCAGCAGTTGTTGCTCGGCTGCTACTCGGCGATGTGCCGCCAAATCGCCGCGGGCGCGATCACGATGTATCCCCGGACCGAGATGCTCGACCTGGTCATCGTCAACGGCCAGGCCAAGGGCATCGTCACCCGCAATCTCATCACCGGTCAAATCGAATGCCACAGCGCCGACGCCGTGGTGCTGGCGACTGGCGGCTATGGCAACGCCTATTTCCTTTCCACCTACGGCCGCGGCTCCAACGCCACCGCCATCTGGCGCGCCCATAAGAAGGGCGCGCTGTTCGCCAATCCTTGTTTCACTCAAATCCATCCGACCTGCATCCCGGTCAGCGGCGATTACCAGTCCAAGCTGACCTTGATGAGCGAATCCCTCCGCAACGACGGGCGCGTATGGGTCCCGAAGAAAAAAGGCGACCGCCGACCGCCCAACGAAATTCCTGAAGAAGAACGCGACTATTACCTCGAACGAAAATACCCCGCCTACGGCAACCTTGCGCCACGCGATATTTCCTCGCGCGCCGCCAAACAGGTCTGCGATGAAGGCCGCGGCGTCGGCGAATCCGGTTTGGGCGTTTATCTGGATTTTCGCGAGGCGATTCAGCGTCTCGGCCGCTCGGTCATCGAGGAACGTTACGGCAACCTCTTCGACATGTACCACGAGATCACCCACGAGAACGCCTACGAACAGCCCATGCGCATCTTCCCGGCCATCCACTACACGATGGGCGGCTTGTGGGTGGACTACAACCTGATGAGCAACCTCCCCGGACTCTTCGTGATCGGCGAAGCCAATTTCTCCGACCACGGCGCCAATCGGCTCGGCGCCAGCGCCCTGATGCAGGGACTGGCCGACGGCTATTTCATCCTCCCCTACACCATCAGCCACTACCTCGCCTCGCAAAAACCCGGCAGCCGACCGAAGCCGGATGCTCCCGAATTCCAAACCGCGGCCCGCGACGTGACCGACCGGCTAAACCAACTGCTTGCCATCCACGGCCGCAAGACCATCACCGAGTTCCACAAGGAACTCGGCCGCATCCTCTGGGAGTACTGCGGGATGGCCCGCAACCAAACCGGCCTCAAAAAAGCCCTCCAGCTCATCCCCGCCCTGCGTGAAGAGTTCTGGCAAAACGTCAACGTCCCCGGCGAATGCGCCGACCTGAATCAATCCCTCGAACGCGCCGGCCGCGTCGCCGATTATCTCGAACTGGCCGAGTTGATTGTCACCGACGCCCTGGCCCGCGACGAAAGCTGCGGCTGTCATTTTCGCGAAGAACACCAAACCCCCGACGGCGAATGCCAGCGCAACGACGCCGAATACGCGCACGTCGCCGCCTGGGAGTTTACCGGCGTCGGCGCCAAACCGACGTTGCACCAGGAACCCCTCGTCTACGAAACCGTGCAATTGGCCGAACGGAGCTACAAGTGATGAACCTGACCCTACGCGTCTGGCGACAGAAAAGCCGGCAGCAAGCCGGTCATTTCGAGGAGTACGAGGCTCGCAATCTCAACCCCAACATGTCGTTCCTCGAAATGCTCGACGTGGTCAACGACCAACTGACCCGCGAAGGCCGCGAACCGATCGCCTTCGACCACGATTGTCGCGAGGGCATCTGCGGCTCCTGCTCCTGCGTCATCAACGGCGAACCGCACGGCCCCGAATCCAAGGTCGCCACCTGTCAGACCTACCTGCGCAGCTTCCGCGACGGCGATACCATCACCGTCGAACCGTTTCGCGCCGCCGCCTTCCCCCTGATCAAAGACCTCGTCGTGGACCGCAGCGCCTTTGACCGCATCATGCAGGCGGGCGGCTTCATCTCCGTCAATACCGGCAACGCCCCCGATGCCAACGCCATCCCGGTACCCAAGCCGGTCGCCGACCGCGCGATGGACGCCGCGCAATGCATCGGCTGCGGCGCCTGCGTCGCCGCCTGCAAAAACGCCAGCGCCATGCTCTTTGTTGCCGCCAAAGTCTCCCACCTCAACCTTCTGCCCCAGGGCCAACCGGAAAAGACCCGCCGCGCGCGGGCAATGGTCAACCAAATGGACGCGGAAGGGTTTGGCGCCTGCACCGTCACCGGCAGTTGCGAAGCCGTCTGTCCGAAGGCCATCCGCCTCAGCTTCATCGCCCAACTAAACCGCGACTACCTCGGCGCCCTCCTCCGCGGCTGACCGGTCGCCCGCCGCGCCT
>CAZHLM010000067.1:8996-13156 GCA_964533295.1 uncultured Verrucomicrobiota bacterium | reverse complement strand
ACAATCTTGCCGGTGATGTGACCGCGCTCGATCAGCGCGTGGGCTTTCGCCGCGTCCCGCAACGGAAACACCTTCGCAATGGTCGTCCGCAGCTTGCCGGCTTCGAGCCACTTCGTCAGCCGACGCAACTGGGCGGCGTTGGGCCGGACAAAGACGTACTTCGGCTGGACGCCTCGCTTGCGAATCGCCTCGGCATCTTCGAGTGCCAGGATGGAAACCAACACGCCGCCGCGACGCACCACCTCCGCGCTGCGTCGTTGGGTTTCGCCGCCGACCGTGTCGAAGGCGACGTCCACGTCCCGCACCACGCGCCAAAAATCCACGGCCCGGTAATCCATCACTTCGTCGGCGCCCAAACGTTTCACGTAATCGTGTTTGCCTTTGCTGGCCGTTGCGATGACGCGGGCACCCGCCAGCTTCGCAAGCTGCACGGCAAATCCGCCCACACCGCCGCCGGCCGCATGGATCAGCACGGTTTGACCGCGTTTCACGCCGGCTGCGTCGAACAACGATTGATACGCCGTCAACGCCGCCAACGGCACCGAGGCGGCTTCGATGAACGAGAGGTTTTTCGGTTTTGGCGCCACGCTGGTGCGCGGCACGGCGACGTATTCGGCATAGGTGCCGTCTTTGACGATTGGTTTGCGACAGTAGGCGTACACCGCCTCGCCCGTGCCGACGATCGTACCGGCCGCATCCCAGCCCGGAATGATGGGGAATTGATGCGGCAACCGAAACCGCAGCAGTCCTTCGCGGATTTTCCAGTCCACCGGGTTCACCCCGGCGGCCTTGATTTTGATGAGCACGTCGCCCGGCCCGGCGACCGGCACGGGCAACTCCATCCATTTCAACTCACCGCGTCCGCCAAACTGGTTGATCGCGATCGCATGCATCTTGTTTTCTCGTTTCATTCTTCCTCCACCGGATTCGTCAACGCGCCGATGTTTTCGATTTCAATGGTGCACACGTCACCGGGCCGAAGCCAGCGTTTTGGCTCCCGCGCCATGCCGACCCCCGGCGGCGTGCCGGTCAGGATGACCGTGCCGGGCAACAGCGTCGTGCTGCCGCTGAGAAATTCGATCAAGGTCGGCACATCGAATATCATGTCGGCCGTGGTGCTGTCCTGCAGCGTCTCGCCGTTGATGACGGTTTTGATCGCCAGCGCGTCCGGATTCGGAATCTCCTCCGGCGTGACCAGACACGGGCCGAGCGGCGCAAAGGTGTCAAACGTCTTGCCGCGGCACCACTGGCCGCCGCCAAATTGTTTCTGCCAGTCGCGGGCGCTGACGTCGTTGGCGCAGGTGTAGCCGAGCACGTAGTGCAGCGCCTCGGGGCGGCGGACGTTCTTGCAGGGTTTGCCGATGATCACGGCCAGTTCCGCTTCGTAATCCACCTCGTCGCTGCGCAACGTCCGCGGCAGTCGAATCGGATCGCCGGGATGTTGCACGGCCGTGGCAGCCTTCAGGAATAGTATCGGCAAGTCCGGTACCTTTGCGTTCGTCTCCGCCGCGTGCTGCCGGTAGTTCAGCCCGATGCAGAGGAACACGCGCGGCTCGACCGGCGCCAGCAGCTTCTTCACGTCAGCGGGTTGCTGGGTGACGGTGAAATGCCCGTAGATGTCGCCGACAATCTTCCGATCATCCGCCGCGTAATGAATCTGCCCGCGACTGTCGAGGTACCGAATGATTTTCACCGCGACAGCATGGCGCCGTCCTCAACCGCGGTTCAAGCGGAAACTGATCACTTGCTCGACCTGCGCCACGACCGCCCGCCCGTTCACGTTCCACGGCGCAAACTTCCATTTCCGCACCGCCGCCACGGCTGCCTCGTCGAGCAACTCGGAGCCGGAGCTTTCCACCACCTGCACCGCGCCCACAGAACCATCCGGCTGGATTTCCATCCGCAACAGCGTCGCGCCCTCGATGCCGGCCGACCGGGCCGCCGCCGGATAGATCGGTCGCGGAGCATACAGCAATGCGATTCCCACCCCACCGCCCGAACCGCGCCCGGCGGCACGGCTGCCGGCTTTATCTCCTTCGCCGTGACCGTCGCCCGATGCGACCGGCATCGTCTCGGCCGGCGTCGGGCGACCGCTGAAAAATCCAACGCCCGACGGAGCCAACTCGGCCGGCACGGCAATGACCGGGCTGCTTCCCGCAAACGGCGATGGAACCGCCGGCATCGGCGGCGTCGCCCGATTCATCGCCACCAAACGCGGTCCGGTCGGCGTCCCCACCGGCTCGGTCTGCCCCACCGGATCGGCGGCATCGCTCACGCCGGCCAGTTCGCTCTCGGTTAAAATCCGAACCGTGCCCGACAGCGTCACCGGTGGCGACGGCGGCGTGATCGAGGCCGAGACCAGCTTCACCGTTCCGAGCGCTGCCACCACCACCACATGCGCCAGCACCGACGCTGCGCCGACCCACATCAGCCGCCCGCGGCCGGCGGGCACCGGCTTGAGCGGTACCGGGCGCGCCACGAGGCGCTCCACCGGCCGCCGCATCGGCGGGCGGCGCAGCGGCGCGTTCACGGGACGTTCACAAACGGTCATCATGTCGGCTCCACCAATCTGCGTCGCACCCAGCCGCTCAACCCATCCATCGCAACGACCACCACCAACAACCACACCAGCAGCGTCGCGGCTTTTTGATAATCGAAATTGCGCAAATACACCTGAAAGTAATACCCAACCCCACCGGCCCCGACAACGCCAAGAATCGTCGCGGCGCGGATGCTGTATTCCAAGATAAAGATCGTGTAATTCGCCAGCAACGGCAGCGATTGCGGCAGAATCGCGTACTGGAAAATCTGCGGCTTGCTCGCCCCCGCCGTCCGCAACGCCTCCGCCGCGGCGTTGTCCATGGACTCGAAGGTCTCGAAATAAAATTTTCCCAGATATCCAACCGTGTACAAACTCAACGCCAGCACCCCGGCAAACGGCCCCAAACCCACCGCCGCCACGAAAAACAATCCCCACACCACCGACGGCACGGTGCGGATCAGATTCAGCAACCCGCGACCGATCCACGTCAGCCAGCGCGGCGAGAGATTCCGCGCCGCCATCACCGCCAGCGGCAGCGACAGCAACGCCCCGAACGTCGTGCCCAGCAACGCCATCTGAATCGTCTCCGCCAGCGCCGTCAATGCCGTGCCCGTCACCGTCCAATCCGGCGGCACCATCCGCGACAGAAAATCCCACGCGTGCGGAAAACTTTTCGCCAACCGCTCGAAACTAAATTCCATTCCCCGCCAGGCCCACACATAGAGCACCGCGGCGCCGAGCGCCAGGCCGGCATACCACCACCGGCGCGAGGCCGGTGCCTTTGGGGCCGATCCCGGCAAGGTTACAGCAACGTCTGCCATTGCAGTTTCTCCTGCACCGTCTCGACGAGGTTCGACGCGGGGCCGTCATAGACCAACCGGCCCTGCTCCAGCAACAACACACGGCTGGCGAACCGCTCCGCCATCTCCAAATCGTGCAACACGCAGAACACCGTCAGCCCGCGTTGCTGATTCCGTTCGCGCAACAAACCCATCACCTCGTTGGCCGTCTCCGCGTCGAGACTGGCCACCGGCTCGTCGGCCAGCAGCAGGGTCGGATTCTGAATCAAGGCCCGTGCCACGCCGACTCGTTGCTGCTCGCCACCGCTGAGCCGCCCAGCCGGCAATCGCGCCCGCTCGGCCAGCCCGACGCGGTCCAGCCACGCCATCGCCTCTTTTTTCTCTGCTGCCGGGAAACCGCGCATCGTCTGCCACCAGGAATACTTCTGCAGCCGACCGCAGAGCACGTTGTTCAGGGCCGACAACTGCGGCACAAGCCGGTAATGCTGAAACATCACCGCGTGTTTCGGCGCCGGACGGTCGGCCGGCAGGTGCGCGCAACAGGCATCGCGGCATTGATCCGTCCAATGCACCGTCCCACTGCTCGGCGCCAGCAGCCCCGACAAACAATGCATGATCGTGGTCTTACCGGCTCCGCTGCGACCCATCAATGCCACAAACTCACCGCGGCGGACGCTGAACGAAACATCCCGCACCGCCCGGTAATCGCCGCGATTGACGCAGAGGCCGGTCACTTCGAGAACCACCGGACTCTCCTCCCCCTGACCCTCTCCCCGGCGAACGGGGAGAGGGGACTCAAAACCGGTCCCCCACTCCCC
>CAZHLM010000067.1:6956-8986 GCA_964533295.1 uncultured Verrucomicrobiota bacterium | reverse complement strand
GGGAGAGGGCGGGGGTGAGGGGCCGCGGCGCGCAAGGATGTCATGGATTTCATTTCTTTTTCCTCAACGGATAATCCAACCCGGTCACTTCCAGCGCGTGCGCCAGCGCGCCGACATGCGCGTCGTGCGTAACCGGCACCAGTTTCTCCGCGCCATAAACGCTTTTGAGCAGGGCTTTGTGCTGCGGTTCGTTCAACTTCAGAATCGCCGCGGCAATCCGCGCGCGCAGATCGGGCGAAAGATCGGCTTTCGCGGCGAGACAGTGCGTGGGTACCGGCCCTTGCCTCGCAATCACCACGATGCCGGCCTGTTCCTCCGCCGTCAGATACTGGCCGAAAGCGTAGTCACTGGCCGCCGCCACGTCCACCTGCCCGCGCGCCAGCGCCTTCAACGCCTGCTCATAGCCACCGGCAAACACGACGTGGTTGAAAAACTTGGCCGGGTCGCCCTTGGGCGGCAACAATCCCTCGTCCACCAGCTTCGCCAGCGGAAACAGATAGCCGGACGTCGAGCTGGGCGACGTGAACGCCGCGCTCTTGCCGGCTGCGTCGGCCAGCGACCGAATCCCGCTGTCTTTGCGCGCGTACCACTGCGAGGTGTAGGACGTGGCGCCGCGTCGTTCTTCCGCAGCGATGATTTCCACCCCGGCCAGCTTGTGCGCCAGCAGATACGGCCACGCGCTGAAATACGCCACGTGCGCGTGCCCGGCCCGCAACGCTTCCACCACCGCCGCGTAGTCGGTGGGAATGTAAATCTTCACGGGCTGACCAAGCTCCCGGGCGAGAAACTCCGTCATCGTCGCCGCGTCGAGCTGCAGCTTTTCCGGATTTTCCTGCGGCTGAAACGCGACCACCAACGTCGCCGGGTCCGCCGCGTGGAGCGCCGGCGCCAGCCAAATAACCAGAGCCAACAGCCCGGCGAACAAGCTCCTCACCCTGACCCTCTCCCCATCGAATGGGGAGAGGGGATTCCAATCCGGTCTCCCTCTCCCCGCTCGCGGGGAGAAGGTTGGGGTGAGGGGTATCGGGTGGCAGCCAATCGTTTTCATGGCAGTAGAAGTTTCACTCCCGCGTAGAAGTTGCGGCGCGACGCCGGCTCGATGCCGTCGCTGCGGATGCGCGAATAGTAGTCCTCGTCGAACACGTTGTTCAGCCCGGCCACCACGCTGACGGTCTTTTCCCAGATGGCGACCTCGCCCGTCAAATCCCACACGCCATACGCGGGGATGCGGCGGGTGCCAACGCTGCCGGCGGCGTTGCTGTCCTGCCAGAAACTCTCGTCCACCAGCGTCCCGCTAAACGAAAGTTTCACACGGTCGCTGAGCCGGTAGGCTGCGCCGGCTTTGATGACGTAATCGGGCGCGTACGCCGGGGTGCGACCGTCGTTGGCGCCCTCGACAAACTCGGCGTGCAGCAGCGACACGCTGCCAAACAGGCTGACGCTGCCATACCGGTCGGCCGCGTCCGCATCCAGCATCCGCACCACGTCCAGCTCGGTGGCCGCTTCCCAGCCGTAGAACTGCGCCCGACCGGAGTTGGAACGCTCCACGTTGCCGCCGCCGAGGTCGCGGTTTTCGATGAAGTCGTTGTAATCGATCAAAAAGACGCTGGTGTCGTAGTTCCACCACGTCGTCGGCGCGCCGCGCACACCGACCTCGTACGTCCACGTCAACGACGGCTCCAAGTCCGACGGCGCCAGTTGCGAGTTGCTGGTCGGATTGACGAGGTCGTCGTACCTAGCGGGCCGGTAGCCGGTCGAGACGTTCGCGTAGAGTTGCTGGCGGGCCGTGAGGTCGAAGGTCAGCCCGAGGCCGCCGAGCGGAACGACATCGGTTTGCGACTCGTCGAGCAACGCCCGCGTGACGCCAGTATTGAACCGCTCGCGGACCTCAATCGAATACAAATCCAGACGCACGGCCGGGATCACCGCGACACGACCGAAGCGGAACAGATTCTCGGCGAACATCGCGCCGTAGGCCGTGCTGCGGTCGAGTTCAAAAACCGGCGTGCCCGAGGTGGCGCTGCGGGGCG
>CAZHLM010000067.1:0-6856 GCA_964533295.1 uncultured Verrucomicrobiota bacterium | reverse complement strand
CGGAATTTTGTGTCGGTCGGCGGCCGGTACGTGACGTAATTGACGACCGGCCCCGGTTGCGGTCCGTACAACAAGGCGCCACCGCCGCGCACAAACTCAATCCGCGCCACCGATTCGAGCGGCGGCGTGTAATAGACCGTCGAATACCCGAACCAATCCGAGACGATCGGCACGCCGTCTTTCATCGTCAGCACGGATTCCGATTCGTGCGGGTCGCCGACGCCCCGGTAGTTCTGATTCAGATGCGTCGGCACGGCCGCCTCGGAGATCAACAGGCCGGGAATGCGCGCCGCCGCCTGCCGGTGGTCGTTGTTGACCACGGGCGGTTGCGCCGTCAAATCCGCCTGAGTCGTTTTTTTGCCCTCAAAAATCCGGGCGCCTTCCACCGCCGGCAAAGCCGACGGCGTGGTCACGGGGATTTCCCCGCGCACTTCCACCGCCGGCAGCCTTGTCATGTCCTCCGCCCTTGCGTCGTTTGCCATCATCGTCACCAACACCATCAACGCCATCCACCACTGTTTCACTTGTCAGTCCTCTTTCTGCATGGACTGGCACGGTCCGCTTTGCTAGTTTTTGTTTGAGCACGCGCCACGAACGCGTCGCTCGTTGAGGGCTGCGAGTGCCAGGTGCCAACCAGCGCGCAGCCCTCAAATTGTTCTCAACCCAAAAGTGTTTTGATCTCCTGCACGTGTTCAGTTTCGGTGCTGATCTGTTTGCGGATGAAATCCTCCAGCACCGGATCGCCCACCACCCGCGGCAGCATTTCCTTGTAGGCGTCGAGC
This sequence comes from uncultured Verrucomicrobiota bacterium, assembly GCA_964533295.1. Lineage (GTDB taxonomy): Bacteria > Verrucomicrobiota > Verrucomicrobiia > Palsa-1439 > Palsa-1439 > OMJI01. The sequence goes on along the minus strand of CAZHLM010000067.1, from coordinate 6,074 downwards.
GCCTGTTGCTCCACCGCCAGCGTCTCCTGCAACGCCTCCGTCAACGTCGTCGGCCCGCCGCCGACGCTGAGGTGGATGTTCAGGCGCGGCGTTTCGCCGAGCGAGCGGATTTGCTTGGCGATGTCCTCGGCGTGTTCGAGGGTTTCCTCGAGGGCGTGCGCGAAAAACTTGTCCGCCGCCAGCCGGTCAATGCCTTTGAGCCGGTAGCGGATCTGGAAGTAGCGCAGAAACCCCTCCAGTTCCTCCGCCATCAGCCGATTCAACTCCTCCACAATCTCGTTTCGTTTCGGATTCATCGTGTGACCACCGTCCGCTCCTGCGTCCGCCATTTGACCAAAAACTCGTTGAGCCGTTCCAAGGTTTCCTCGCTGACCAGATGTTCGATTTTGCAACTGTCAATCTCCGCCTGCAGGGCGCTGACATTGAGCACGTCAGTCAGAAACGCCTGCACGGCGGCTTTCTTGGCCGTCAGGCCGGCTACGTACCGGTCGCCCTCGACCGACAACCGCACCATGTGGTGCTCGTCAGTCTCGACCAAGCCGCGCTTTTTCAAGCCGCGCAGGTTGATGGAGACGCTGCCGCGCGTGATACCGAGTTGGCGGGCAATGTCCGAGACGCGCGCCCAGCCGCCGTACTGTTCGCCGAGTTCATGGATGGCGAGCAAATGATGCGCGGCGGAATGCGTCAGTTCGTTCGCGTCGAATTCCTTCCAAGTTTCCATGCTCAGTTTGGCTTATAAGACATTTGTTTGATATGTCAAACATGAAACCAATCGGGTACGCAAAAACCTTGTGATACCTGCCTCGCCTCCGTATTCTCGCCGCCGTTAATTGATGAAACCCAAGAATATCGTTTTGCTCGGAACCACCGGCTCCATCGGTGTTTCGACGCAAAAAGTAGCCGAGGACCTGCCGGATTTGGTGCGGATTGTCGGCATGGCTTCCCGCGAGAGCGTGGACGGGATGGAAGCCGCCATCCGCCAGTTCAAACCGCTGAAGGTCGCGATGAGCAACCCGGCAAAGGCCCGCGAACTCGAAGCGCGCGTGATGATGCCGGTCGGCAGCGGCGAGCGCGGATTGGTGGAACTGGCGACGATGCCGGAAGCCGACATTGTGCTAATTGCGATCGTTGGCACGACCGGGTTGGAGCCCGCATTGGCGGCGATTCGAGCCGGCAAGGACATCGCGGTGGCCTCGAAAGAAATCCTCGTCATGGCCGGTGAGCTGGTCATGAGCGAGGCGCGGGCGCATGGCGTGAACGTGTTGCCGGTCGACAGCGAGCACTCGGCCATTTTTCAATGTCTCGAAGGCCGGCAACCTGCGGAGGTGAAACGGCTGATTTTGACGGCGTCGGGCGGTCCGTTTCGGCAGACGCCACGCGAACAGTTTGCGCACATCACGGTGGAGCAGGCGTTGAAACATCCCTCGTGGAGCATGGGACCGAAAATCACGATTGATTCGGCCACTCTGTTCAACAAGGGGCTGGAGATGATCGAGGCGCGCTGGTTGTTCGACATCGAGGTGGATCGCGTGGATGTGGTGGTGCATCCGCAGAGCGTGGTGCATTCGATGGTGGAATTTCTCGACGGCTCGATCCTCGCGCAGTTGAGCGTGCCGGACATGCGCTATCCGATCCAGTACGCGCTGACCTGGCCGCGACGGGTGCCGAATTCGATGCCGCCGACCGATTTTGCGAAGATCGGACAGTTGACGTTCGAGGAACCGGACCCGGTCAAGTTCCCGTCCCTGCGGCTGGCGCGCGAGGCCGGTCGCGTCGGCGGAACCATGCCGGCCGTGTTCAATGCCGCCAACGAAGTCGCCGTCGCCCGTTTTGTGGAGGGCCAGATTGGCTTCCTGCAAATTTTTGAGACGGTCGAGCGCGTGATGACCGCCCACCGCCCGGTTGCGCACGCCCCCCTCGATGCTATACTCGCCGCGGATTTGTGGGCCAGAAAGGAAGCCGAGCGTGTCGCCTGAGGTGATTCAGACTGTCGTCGCCACCAAGATTTATCCGGCATTGCTGGTGGTGTTTTTCTTTGCGCTGACGATTTTCATCCACGAACTCGGTCATTTCTGGATCGCCAAACGCCGCGGGATGAAAGTGGAGCGGTTCTCGATCGGATTCGGGCCGAAGATTTTCGGTTGGGTCGGGAAGGATGGCGTGGATTACCGGGTGTCGTGGATTCCATTTGGCGGGTACGTGGCGCTGCCGCAAATGTCGCCGATGGAAACCATCGAAGGCAAAACGGAAAGCAAAGCCGACGATCTGCCACCGGCCTCGCCCACCTCGAAAATCATGGTCGCGCTGGCCGGCCCGATCATGAACATCATCCTCGCGTTCCTGCTGGCGACGATCGTCTGGCTCGTCGGCCTGCCCCAGCCGGTCAACCCCTCCATCGTCGGCTGGATTGACCCCGGCAGCGTCGAGGAGCAAATGGGCATCCGGCCCGGCGACCGCATCCTCACCGTCAACGACCGGCCCGTCAAAACGTGGATGGACATCAATCGCGCCGTGGCGCTCAGCCGCGAATCGGATGTGCGGCTGCTGATTGACCGCGCCGGCGAACGCCGGGAGTTCATCGTGCCGGCCACGGTCAGCGAAGTGCTCGGTGTGAAAACCATCAACCTCTTTCCCAGCGGCCGACCGTTCGCGCGCGATGTCCTGCCGGATTCAGCCGCGGAAAAAGCCGGTGTCCAGCCCGGCGACAAGTTTCTGTCTGTGGACGGTGTGCCCGTGACCAGCGCGCACGAACTGCGCGAATTGATCGGCGTGCGCACCGGCCAACCCACCGTCGTGCGCGTCCTGCGCGACGGCCATGTCGTCCCCCTCACCGTCACGCCCGAGTACAACGAGAAAGAAAAAGTCGGCCGCATGGGGGTGTTGCTCGATGACGAGCTGGAATATGAAATCGTGCGGCCCGGACCGACCCCGATTAAACAGTTTCAGGATGTCTTCAAACTAATGAGCGACACGCTCTACGCACTGTTCCATCACAAGGAGACCGGCGTCGGCGCCCGCAGCCTGAGCGGCCCGGTGGGGATCATGGGCGGCTGGTGGCACGAAATCAAAAACGGCGGCGTGCTGCGCGGCGTGTGGTTCGCCGTGTTGCTGAACATCAACCTCGCCGTGCTGAATCTCTTTCCGCTGCCCGTCCTCGACGGCGGCCACATTGTGTTCGCCCTCTACGAATCCATCTTCCGCCGTCCCCTGCCCGCCCGGCTCGTGCAGGCTGTCTCCACCGGCTTCGCCATTCTGCTGATCAGTTTCATGCTCTACGTCACCGTGTTTGATTTCAAACGCTTCTTCGGGATCCGGTTCGCCTCCGAGCCGACGCCCGTGGAAACCAACCAGATTGCCCCCGCCACCGAACCATGAACTACTGCACCAACCCCTTCTTCTGGCAACGCCGCCGCACCCGCGAAGTCAAAGTCGGCCACATCGGCATCGGCGGCGACAACCCGATCCGCATCCAAACGATGCTGATCTCCGACACGATGAACACGGAAGCCTGCGTCCGGGAAGCCATCCCGATCATCGAAGCCGGCTGCGAAATCCTTCGCATCACCGCACCCAGCATCAACGACGCGAAAAACCTCAAACACGTCGTAGCCGAACTGCGCCGCCGCGGCTACCCAACCCCGATCGTCGCCGACATCCATTTCGTCCCCGCCGCCGCCCTCGAAGCCGCCCTCTGGGTCGAGAAAGTCCGCATCAACCCCGGTAACTACGCCGACCGCAAAAAATTCGCCACCCGCGAATACACCGATGACCAATACGCCGAGGAACTGGAACGACTGGAGAAAGCGTTCACCCCGCTGGTGTTGAAATGCAAAGAACTCGGCCGCGCCATGCGCATCGGCACCAACCACGGTTCCCTCTCTGACCGGATCATGAACCGTTACGGCGACACCCCGCTCGGCATGGTCGAGAGCGCCCTCGAATTCGCCCGCATCTGCCGCAAACACGACTACCACAACTTCGTCTTCTCGATGAAGGCCAGCAATCCCAAGGTCATGATCCAAGCCTACCGGCTGCTCGTCGCCCGCCTCGACGAACTCGGTCCCGACTGGAATTACCCGCTCCACCTCGGCGTCACCGAGGCCGGTGAAGGCGAAGACGGTCGCATCAAAAGTGCCGTCGGCATCGGCGCCCTGCTCGAAGACGGACTCGGTGACACCATCCGCGTCTCGCTGACCGAAGACAGCGTCCACGAAATCCCCGTCTGCAAAGAACTCGTCAAAACATACAACGACCGCCGCCCGGCCACTCCCCTGCCGCTGGCCGTCACCGAAACCCGCAACCCCTTTACCTACACCCGCCGCCCCGTCCCCGAATACGTCATCGGCGGACTGCGCCTCGGCCGCGATCACCCGCCTCGCGTGGAACTACCGGTTCCACCCACCCTCAGCCTGCCGGAATTCCAACGCATCACCACCGACGAGCCGGACACCTTTGCCGAAATCCTTCAGTTCGAAATCCACACCATGGCCGACCTCGGAAAACTGCGCGCGCTCAAACAACAACTCCGCGCCCACCACATCTTCTCCCCCATCGCCGTCCGCGCCCCCGCCGAACTACCGGTCTTCGACGTGGCCGACAAACTCAATCTCACCTATACCGGCCACGAAGACCTGCCGGCCGCGCTGACCGCCGCCGAGGGGCACACCCTGCAAATTGATTTCGCCGCCGCCTCGCCGCAACACCTCGTTCAACTTTGCCAATCCGTTGCCGGCCTGCTCGCCAAACACCCCTTTGACCAAATCATCCTCGCCATTGACCGCGCCGAGGGCCTCGAACGGATCGCGGCCTACCGGATCCTCGCCGCTCACGCCGGGCGCTGTCCGATTCTGCTCCGCGACCGCAGCGGTTCGTTGCTCACCGCCAGCACCCACATCGGTTCGCTGCTCTGCGACGGCATCGGCGACGCCGTCGAGGTCAGCGGCGCGCCCGACCTGCTGGCCAACGTCAAACTCGCCTTCAACATCCTCCAGGCGGCCGGCGCGCGCACGTTCAAGACCGACTACGTTGCCTGCCCGAGTTGCGGGCGCACCTTGTTCGACCTCCAAACCGTTACCGCCCGCATCAAAGCCCGCACCTCGCATCTGAAAGGCGTCAAAATTGCCGTCATGGGCTGCATCGTCAACGGCCCCGGCGAAATGGCCGACGCCGATTTCGGCTACGTCGGCACCGCCCCCGGTAAAATTTCCCTGTGGGTCGGCAAGACCCAGGTTAAACAACACATCCCCGAAGACCGCGCCGTGGATGAATTGATCGCCCTGATCCGCGAACACGGCAAATGGATCGAACCACCCACCCCCGCGGAGCTGGCCACCGCGTGATCCAACCCTGGCCCCGCCAACGCTCCGAACCCGTCGCGGACTGCCGCATCTTCACCGTCCGCAAAGACACCGTCGTCAATCCCCGCACCGGCCGCCCGCACGACATGTTCGTCCTCGACCAGCCCAACTGGGTCAACGTCATCCCGCTGACCGATGACGACCACGTCGTCATGATCGAACAATGGCGCCACGGCACCCGCTCCGTCCACCTCGAAACCCCGGGCGGCTTGATGGATCCCGGCGAAACCCCCGAAGCCTGCGCCCGCCGCGAACTGCGCGAAGAGACCGGCTACGAAGCCGGTGAGCTGAACCTCCTCGGCGTCACCCACCCCAACCCCGCCCTCCAAAACAACCACCAATACTACGTGCTGGCCCGCCACTGCCGCCGCGTCGGCCCGCCCCAACTCGACCACGCCGAAGACATCCACGTCCGCCACGTCCCGCGCGCTGACTTGCCGCGCCTCATCCGCGACGGCCACATCACCCACGGCATCGTCATCGCCGGCTTCTACTTCCTCAACCACTCGGCACCAACACCCTCATCCGCGCATCCCCGGCAAGGTCTTCCCTGACGCCCCAATTCCTTCGACGACTCGCGGCGCAACGTTCACTTATCTCGAGATCGGCACCTCACCACGGCTGCCGCCTTGAACATAACGTACGCTTATGATAATCGTGGTCGCGTGAGCAGCATCACCGGCAACACGAAGACCACCAGCTTCGGGTACGACGCCG
>CAZHLM010000066.1:0-17235 GCA_964533295.1 uncultured Verrucomicrobiota bacterium | reverse complement strand
GGGCAAGACACTCCGCTCGCGAGGACGCTCGCGCCACCACCACTCGCTCCACCGGGCGGGCTACCAATCGCGCCCGGAAGGGCGCTCCCACGACAGAAGTTTCGGTGTTCCCGGAAAACCCGGTGGGCCGAGCGTCCCCGCGAGGCGGGGCAAGACACTCCGCTCGCGAGGACGCTCGCGCCACCGGGCGCGCCCTTGCGGACGCGGCGACACCCGTCACCACGTCGTGATTTCATCCTCCGCGCGGAACAACTGCGGAAACATCCGTTTCAGATGCCGGTTGTCGAACCGATCAAACCCCAAACAACCCTCGTGATCCATCGCCTTCGCATCGCAGGTCGTCGGGGCTTTGTGCACCAGTTGCCGCGCGCTATCCCACGCCACAATCAGTTTGAGAAACTCCTCGCGCGGCGTGTCCGGCGGCATCCGTTTCGCCAACCACGGATACATCCGCCGCAACTGCTCGACCGTCCAATGATCATAGCCCTGGCAGAACACGCCCAGCCGCGCCGCCGCCTGGCAGGTCGTCTCGTCGGGCCGTGTCTGGCTGACGAGAAAATTCCGGATCTTTTTCAACGCTTCTTCGCGGGTATAACGCATGACACCAACCTCCTATTCTTCCGCCGCCTGCGCCGCGCGGTGGCATTCATCGCAGTAATGCCGCAAGTGCAGCCGCATCAGTTGATGAAACACCCGGTTAATCGCCTCAAACATCTCCAACTGCTCGCCCTCCGTCGCGTCCAGATACCGCACCGCCCACGCCCGCACCACCACCTCGCCGGTCAACAACACCTCGAGCGCCTGACTCAGATTGATCCGCCAGTCGGGCCGTTGTCCCAGCCGGTCGACATTGGCCGCCCACTCGTGCCGGTGGGACTCGGGCGGCTGGTCGCGCAACATCCGCACCACATCCCGCGTCAGCAACCGCGTCACACTGGTCGGACGCGGCGCCATGCGCTTGCCGGCCAGTTGCGCCGTCTCGCTGAGCCGCTCGTTCCAGGCCGCGCACAGGCGGTCTTCCTCGCGCTCCAACAGCGCCGCGAGTTTGGTTTTCACATCGCCTTCTCCGGCTAGGCTGCCTTGTAGGTCGTGATGGCCCGCATGTATTGCGCGCGTTCGTACGCGCTCGGGTCCGCGCAATGGATTTGGCTCATGCTGCCGCGCATCTGCGCAACCGATTCGTACTCCCGCTCGGTCATCCACTCCCGCAACTCCCGCTCCACGGTCCGCAAATGATCAATCCCGTGTTTCAGCAAGGCCGAGCACAGCATCGTCGCATGCGCGCCGACCAGAATCATCTTCACCACATCGTGGCCGGTGTGGATTCCACTGGTCGCCGCGAGGCTGGCCTGGACGCGCCCGGACAACATCGCAATCCAGCGCAACGGCAACCGCATCGCGTGCGCGGTGCTCAGCAGAATGCGCGGCTTCACTTCGAGCGCGTCCAGATCAATGTCCGGTTGGTAGAACCGGTTGAACAGCACCAACCCGTTCGCCCCCGCTGCGTCCAGTCGTTTGGCCATGTTGGCGATGTTGCTGAACCGCGCGCTCAACTTCACCGCCACCGGAATCTTCACCACCGCCCGCACCGCTTTCAGAATATCCACGTACGTCTGCTCCACCTCCGCGCCGCTGAGCGTCAAGTCGGAGGGGATGTAGTAGATGTTCAACTCGAGTGCGTCGGCGCCCGCCTGCTCAATTTTTTTCGCGAAATCCGTCCAGCCGCCCAGCGAACAGCCGTTCAAACTGGCAATCACCGGCACCCGCACCGCCGCTTTGGCTTGTTGGATGTGTTTCAAATATCCCTCGGGCCCGAGATGGAACTCGGGCGGTTCGGGAAAGTACGTCAACGCTTCCGGGAACGAATGCGTCCCATGCTCAAGATGGTGATGCAGCTCGTGCGTGTCGCGCCGCAGTTGTTCCTCAAACAAGGAGTACAACACCACCGCCCCCACGCCGGCATCCTCCGCGCGGCGAAGGTTCCCGATGTCCTCCGACAACGGGCCGCACGCCGACATCACCAGCGGGTTTCTCAGTCGCAATCCCAGATACGTGGTCGTCAGATCCATAATCATCCTCTCAGGCCGTCACAGTCGTCGCACCGGGCTGCGCCCCGGCGGCGCCGGCCACCGCCGTCGCATCCGGCTTGGTTTTGCGGCCGGCCAGAAACTCATACAGCCGGTAGCGGTTCTCGACATCCTCCTGCGCCATGCCGAACAATATCTTGGCGTCTGCCGGCTTGCTCTTGGTCAGCATCTTGAACCGGTTCTCCATCAACAGATACTCCTCGACCTTCTTCGTCGGCGCCCGCGAATCCAGTTGCAGCGGGTTCTCGCCGCTGGCCGCCCGGCGCGGATCGTAGCGGTACAACAACCACTGGCCCGTCGCCACGGCCGCTTTCTGGTTCTGCATCGCGGTGGTCATGTTGATCCCGTGCGCGATGCAATGACTGTAGGCGATGATCAACGACGGCCCGTCGTAGCTCTCCGCCTCCAGAAACGTCCGCAACGTGTGCTCGTCGCGCGCCCCCAGCGCCACCGAACCGACGTACACATGCCCGTAACTCATCGCAATCAAGCCGAGGTCTTTCTTGCCGACCGGCTTGCCGCCGGCCGCAAACTTCGCCACCGCGCTGCGCGGCGTGGACTTCGAGCACTGGCCACCGGTGTTGGAATAGACTTCCGTATCGAGCACGAGGATGTTCACGTTGCGGCCGCTGGCCAGCACGTGGTCCAACCCGCCGAACCCGATGTCGTACGCCCAACCGTCGCCGCCGACGATCCAGACGCTTTTCTTCACCAGATAATCCGCCACCGCCCGCAACGCCCGGGTCTCCGGCGTCGTCAGCTTCCGCTTCAACGCCTCCACCCGCTCGCGCTGCTCGAAGATACCGGCTTCATCTTTCTGGTCTGCGTTCAAAATCGCCGTCACCAGATCATCCCCCACCAGCGCGGCGTGTTTCTTCAACAACTCCCGCGCGAACTCCGTCTGCTTGTCTATCGAGAGCCGGAAACCCAGCCCGAATTCCGCGTTGTCCTCGAACAACGAGTTGCTCCAGGCCGGCCCGCGCCCCTCGCGGTTCTGCGCCCACGGCGTCGTCGGCAGATTGCCGCCGTAAATGGACGAGCAGCCGGTGGCGTTGGCGACGATCATGCGGTCGCCGAACAACTGACTGACCAGCTTGAGATACGGCGTCTCGCCGCATCCCGCGCACGCACCGCTGAACTCGAACAACGGCTGTTGCAGTTGTTGTTGCGGGATGCTGCCGGCCTTGATCTTCCGCCGATCCCACTCCGGCAGGTTCAGGAAAAACTCCCAGTTCTCCCGTTCCGCGTCGCGCAGCGGCGCTTGCGGCGCCATGTTGATCGCTTTGAACCGCGTCTGCGTTTTGTTCTTCGCCGGACAGACATCCACGCACAACCCGCAGCCCGTGCAATCTTCGGCGGCCACTTGAATCGTGAACTTCGCGCCCAGCGGTTTCCAGTCCCGATCCCGCGCGTCGCAGGACTTGAACGTGGCCGGCGCTCCCGCCAACGCTGCCGGCTCGTACACCTTCGCGCGAATCGTGCCGTGCGGACAGACCAGCGCGCACTTGCCGCACTGGATACAGGTCACCGGGTCCCAGACCGGTATCTCCAGCGCGATGTTGCGCTTCTCCCAGCGCGCCGTGTTGGTCGGGAACGTCCCGTCGCATGGCAGTTTGCTGACCGGCAACAGATCGCCCCGCCCGGCGATGATCTCGCCGAGCACGTCGCGCACGAACGCCGGCGCCGCCGTCGGCACCGGCGGCGCCAAATCCCGCGTCCCGTCCACCGTGGCCGGCACCGGCACCTCGTGTAAATGCGCCAGCGTGTTGTCCACCGCCCGCAGATTCATCTGCACAATCTCGTCGCCCTTTTTGCCGTAGGTTTTCTTGATCGAGTTCTTGATCGCCTCGATGGCCTCCGCTTTCGGCAGCACCCCGGAGATGGCGAAAAAGCAAACCTGCATCACCGTGTTGATCCGCCCGCCCATGCCGCTCTCGCGCGCCACCTTGACCGCGTCAATCGTGTAAAACTTGAGCTTCTTTTCGATCAGGTGACGTTGGGTCACACGCGGCAGATGCTTCCACACCTCGTCCGGACCGTACGGCGAATTCAGCAGAAACACCCCGCCCGGCACCGCGTCTTTGAGCATGTCGTACCGCTCGAGAAATACCGGCTGGTGACAGGCCACGAAATTGGCCCGCGTCACCAGATACGTCGAGCGAATCGGTTCGGGACCAAACCGCAAGTGCGACACGGTCATCGAGCCGGACTTCTTCGAGTCGTACACGAAATAACCCTGCGCATAGTTCGGCGTGTTCTCGCCGATGATCTTGATCGAGTTCTTGTTCGCCCCGACCGTTCCGTCGGCTCCCAGCCCGTAAAACACTGCCCGCACCACCCGCGGCGATTCCGTCGAAAACGTCTCATCGAACGCCAGACTGGTGTGCGTCACGTCGTCGTGGATGCCGATGGTGAAATGATTCTTCGTCCGATTCTCGAAGACCGCCTTGACCATCGCCGGCGTGAACTCTTTCGAGGACAACCCGTAGCGGCCGCCGAGCACCCGTACCGACCGGCCCTGTTCGGCCAGCGCCGTCACCACGTCCTGATACAGCGGCTCACCGGCCGCACCCGGTTCCTTTGTCCGATCCAGCACCGTTACCGTCTTGACCGTGACTGGCAACGCGGCAACAAACCGCGCCGCATCGAACGGCCGGTAGAGGCGCACCTTCAACAGCCCGATCTTTCCGCCGAGATGATCCACCGTCTCGTGTGCCGTCTCGCAGCCCGACCCCATCATCACCACCACATGCTCCGCGTCGGCCGCGCCGTGATACTCGTACAGCCGGTAGGCCCGCCCCACCAACCGCGCAAACTTCTCCATCGCCGCCTGCACGATATCCGGGCATTTCAGATAAAACGGATTGACCGTCTCGCGCGCCTGGAAATACACGTCCGGATTCTGCGCCGTCCCGCGCAACACCGGCCGATCCGGCGACAACGCCCGCGCCCGATGCGCCAGCACCAGTTCCTCATCCACCATCGCCCGCAGATCATCCTCCGTCAGCACTTCAATCTTCGCCACCTCGTGCGACGTGCGGAACCCATCGAAGAAATGCAGAAACGGAATCCGCGACTCCAGCGTCGCCGCCTGCGCGATCAACGCAAAATCCATCGCCTCCTGCACGTTGTTCGAACAGAGCATCGCCCAGCCGGTCTGGCGGGCGGCCATCACGTCCTGGTGATCGCCAAAAATCGAAAGCGCCTGCGCCGCCAACGACCGCGCCGCAATGTGAAACACCGTCGGCGTCAGTTCCCCGGCAATCTTGTACATGTTCGGGATCATCAACAGCAGTCCCTGCGACGCGGTGAACGTCGTCGTCAGCGCGCCGGTCTGCAATGCCCCATGCACCGCGCCGGCTGCGCCGCCTTCGCTCTGCATTTCGATCACCGCCGGGCGCGTTCCCCAGATGTTCAGGCAATCCTCCGCCGCCCATTGATCCGCCCACTCACCCATCGGCGACGACGGGGTGATCGGGTAAATCGCAATCACCTCGTTGACCCGGTAGGCGACGTAGGCCACCGCTTCATTCCCGTCCATTGTGAGCCATTTGTGTTTCGTCATGTCGGTTCCTTTTTCAGCAAATTCGGGGCAAATCCTCCCCCGTCGGCAAATCCATCACTCGTTCCCCCCCAATGCGGGTGCGCAACAACGCCATGCCTTTCGGCTTCTCCGTGACCTCGCCAATCACCGCGGCGGCGCGGCCCAACGGATGACCGCGCATCGCCGTGACCACCCGCTCGGCATCCCGCGCCGGGCAGAACACCAGCGCCTTGCCCTCGTTGGCAATCGTCAACGGGTCCAACCCCAACAAATCACACGCCCCCTGCACCTCCCGATGCACCGGCAGCGCGCTCTCGTGCAACCGAATCCCCACGCCGGAGGCGCGCGCGATTTCGCAAACCGCTGCCGCCACGCCGCCGCGCGTTGGGTCGCGCAACGTGTGAATCTCCGCCCCGGTCGCCAGCACCGCTTCCACCAGCGACCACAACGGCGCACAATCGCTGAGCACGCTCGTCGCAAACGAAATCCCCTCACGGCGGCTCATCACGGCGATCCCGTGATTGCCGATTTCGCCGTTGATAATCACCGCATCGCCCGGCTGCGCCCGCGCCGCCCCGAGCGGTCGCGGCGATTCGCACCGCCCCAGCCCGGCCGTGTTGATGAACAATTGATCGCACGTCCCGCGCTCCACGACCTTCGTGTCGCCGGTCGCCACCGCCACACCGGCTTCCGCCGCGGCGGCCTGGATCGAAGCGATGACCTTGCGCAACTCCACCAGCGGCAGACCCTCTTCCAAAATCAAACCGACGCTCAGCCACAACGGCCGCGCCCCCTGCATCGCCAGGTCGTTGACCGTCCCGCACACCGCCAGCCGGCCAATGTCGCCGCCGGGAAAGAAGCACGGCTTGACCACGTAACTGTCCGTCGTGAACGCCACCCGCTCGCCGCCGACCGGCACCACCGCGCTGTCGTCGAGCGGCCGCAATGCCGGGTTGTCGAACGCGGGCGCGATCACCTCCTCGATCAGTTCCCGCGTCAACGCGCCCCCGCCGCCGTGCGCCAGCAAAATGCGGTCGTGTGGTCTCATGCCGCCAGCCTGTGTTCGTACCGGTAATAGGCCGCGCAGGTGCCCTCGCTGGAAACCATGCACGGGCCAAACGGCGAAATCGGCGTGCACGCTCTGCCGAACAGTTTGCATTGCGGCGGCACCATCACGCCGCGCAACACATCGCCACAACGACATCCCGGATGCACCTTTGCCTCGCGAAACGTCACGCCCAGCGCCCGCGTCGCGTCGTGCGCCGCAAACCGCGGCCGAATCGCCAGCCCGCTGCCCGGGATGCTGCCAACCCCGCGCCAACTGGCGTCACATTCCTCGAAGACCTCGGAGAGGATGTGCTGGGCAACCCGGTTGCCCTGCGGCGTGACCGACCGGCTGTATTCAATCTCCACCCGCGCCACACCGTCGGCGACCTGTTGCAGCAGCATCGCCAGGCATTTCATCAAATCCCACGCCTCGAACCCGGCCACCACGCACGGGATGTGGTATTGCCGCGGGATGAACTCGTACATTGCCGCGCCGGTAATCACGCTGACATGACCGGGACAGAGAAAACCGTCCAGCTTGACCTCGTGATCCCGCAGCAACGCTTCCATCGCCCGCGGCATCGTCTTGTGCGCGCAGAGCACCGAGAAATTCTTCACCCCTTCCTGCGCCGCGTTCCAGATGTTCCACGCCACCGTCGGCGCTGTCGTCTCGAAACCCACGCCCAAAAACACCACCTGCCGCGACGGCGACTGCTTCGCCAGCACCAGCGCGTCACTCGGCGAGTACACAATCCGCACATCCGCGCCCGCCGCCCGCTCGCGTTCCAGCGACGATTCGCTGCCAGGCACCCGCAACAAATCGCCAAACGTCGTCACGGTCACGTCCGGCCGCCGACACAGCTCGATGGCCGCATCAATAAAGTTCGTGTCCGTCACGCAGACCGGGCAGCCCGGCCCCGAAATCAGATGCACATTGGCCGGCAGCAACTGCCGCAGCCCCGTCCGAAACGCCACCATCGTGTGCGTGCCGCACACCTCCATAAACCGCACGTCGCGGCCGATCTGTTTGGCCAGGCGCGCCACCGTGTTCGTCAACGTCTTCATCTCGGCACCTCCGCAAAGTTTGTCGCCGCCCGGATCGCCTCCAGCTCCGCCACCTCCGCGCGGTCCCATTTGTGAATCGCAAACCCGGCATGGACCAGCACGTAGTCGCCAAGCCGCGCATCCTCAATCAACGACACGTCCACATCCCGCAACGCCCCGTCCACCGAGATCGTCGCCCGCGTCCCTTCCAACTCCACAATCCGCGCCGGCACCGCTAAACACATAATCCCCTCCGCGTTCGACTGGCCATTCGCGCCACCGCCACCGCCGCCTGTCCCAACGCCAGCCCGCCGTCGTTGACCGGCACCGCCGTGTTGGTGAACACCCGGAATCGCCGCGACTGCAGCAACTCCACGGTCCGGCGAAACAGCAGCTCGTTCTGGAACACGCCGCCCGAAAGCGCGACAACGTTCAGGTTGCGCTGACCGCGCAGGTAGCGGCAGACCTGCAGCACCGCCGCCGCGACGGTGTTGTGAAACTTCGCCGCGATCACGCTCGTCGGCATACCCTCGCGCCGCTCCGCCACGATCGCGCGAATCGCCGGCCCGAAATCCACCACCCACGGAGCCGACCGGGTCGCCACTTCGAGCGGATAGCTCTCGGTGATGTTCGGGTCGGCCGCCGATTCCAGGCGAATCGCCACTTGCGCCTCGTACTCGGCCACCTCGCCCAACCCGAGCACGGCGCCGACCGCGTCGAACAACCGGCCCGCGCTCGAGGTCCGCGGCGAATGAAACTTCGATTGGATCATCTGTTCGATGACCGCCGCGTGCCGGTGCCGCACCGGCAATTGTTCCGTGACCAACACGCTGACCGCCATCCGCCACGGTTCCCGCGCTGCCCTGTCGCCGCCCGGCAACGGATACGGCTTGAAATGCGCCACCCGCTCGAAATCTTCCCGGTCGGCCACCATGAACTCCCCGCCCCAGACCGTCCCGTCCGTGCCGTACCCCGTGCCGTCCAGCGCCACGCCAATGACCGGCTCTTCCAGCCCGTGCTCGGCCATCACACTGACCACGTGCGCGTGATGATGCTGGACCGGTACCAGCGTCACACCCGCCAACGACTGCGCGTGCCGCGTCGCCAGATAATCGGGATGCAGATCATGCGCGACCACCACCGGCTGCGCGCGCAACAATCGCTGCCACTCGCCAATCTCCGCCCGGTAATGTTCCCAAGTCCGGTACTCCTGCAGGTCGCCGAGATGCTGCGACAGATACGCCTGCCCTTCGCGCACCAGACAAAACGCGCTTTTCAGTTCCCCGCCCGTCGCCAAGACCACCGGACTGGCCGCCGCAATCCGCACCGGGTTCGGCACGTAGCCGCGCGCCCGCCGCAAGAACTGCCGCTGCCCGTTGACCACTCGCAGCACCGAATCGTCGCATTTGTGGACAATCTCGCGGTTGTGAATCAACGCCGCATCCGCGATCCCGCCGAAAATCCGGTCCAGTTCGCGCTCGGCGCTGACGATCGGCTCCTCGCTGAGGTTGGCGCTGGTCATCACCAACGCCTCGAACGGCTCCAGCAACAAATAATGCACCGGCGTGTACGGCAAAAACGCCCCGATCGTGTCCGTGTCCGGCGCGATGTTGCGCGCCAGCGTGCTGCCCGGCAACCGCCGCAGCACCACAATCGGCCGCGCCACGCTCGCCAACTCCGCTTCCTCGGCCTCGCCGACCGCGCAATGCCGTTTCAATGTCGCCAGGTCGCGGAACATCACCGCGAACGATTTACCGGGCCGGTGTTTTCGCGTCCGCAACCGCGCCACCGTCTCGACGCTCATGGCATCGCAGGCGAGGTGATAGCCGCCCAGTCCTTTGACCGCCACGATCTGACCGCGCCGCAACAATTCCTGCGCCGCGGCAATCGGCCGCTCCGTCACGCCCACGCCGCCGGCCGTCTGCAACACCAACCGCGGCCCGCAGTGCGGACAGGCATTTGGCTGCGCCTCGAATCGCCGGCTGCGCGGCTCGTGATACTCGTGGTCGCAGACCGGGCACATCGTGAACTCCGCCATCGAAGTCCGCGCCCGGTCATACGGCAAATCGCGGATGATCGTGAACCGCGGACCGCAGTTGACGCAGTTGATGAACGGGTACTCGAACCGCCGGTCGCCGCGATCGTACAACTCCCGCCGGCAATCCTCGCACAACGCCAGGTCGGGCGGGATCGTCAGTTGCAGCTCGCCGGCCGGCTCCGACTCGACCACCGCAAAGGTCCGGTAGCCCGCCGCCGGCAGCACCTGCCGCTCGATGCCGGCAATGACCGCCTGTTGCGGCGGACGCAACGTCAGCTCGCTGAAAAATCGTTCCACCCGTTCGTCCTCGCCCTCCACCTCCAGCAGCACGCCGTGCGAATCGTTGCGGACAAACCCCGCCAGCCCCAGCTCGGTCGCGTAGCGGTACACCGTCGGGCGAAACCCAACACCCTGCACGCGACCAACAATCCGGGCGGCAACGCGGGTTTTCATGTGGCCGCCACTCCGCTAAACTCCCGCCGATGCGGATGCGCGTGCGGTTGCAGCACACCGGCCAGCGCCGCGTGCGAGTGCGGCGTCGCGTCGAGGTCCCCCTCGCAGGCATGTTCCAACCAATGCACCCACGCCGCCAACCCCTCGCCGGTGCGGCAGGAGACTTCAAAGACCGGCGCGCGCGCGTTCAGTTTGCGAAAGTCCCGCAGAAACTCCTCGCGATTGAAATCCGTGTGCGGCAGCAAATCCATCTTGTTCAACACCAGCGCCCGCACCTCGTGAAACAACAACGGATACTTGCCGGGCTTGTCGTGGCCTTCCGTGACGCTGAGAATGCCGACCTTCGCCGTCTCGCCGAGATCAAACTCGGCCGGGCAGGCGATGTTGCCGACGTTTTCGATGAACAACAAATCCAACGCCGTCAGATCCAGTTCGCTCAGACCGCGCTCGACCAGCGGCGCTTCGAGGTGACACGCGCCGCCCGTGAGCAGTTGCACCACCGGCACCCCCAGCTTGCCAACCCGCTCCGCGTCGCGCGTGGTGGCAATGTCACCCTCCAGCACGCCCATCCGGTAGCGCCCCTGCAACGCCGCAATCGTCCGCTCCAACAACGACGTCTTGCCGGCGCCGGGCGCACTAATCAGGTTGATGGCCGTGATGCGATGTTGCGCCAGACGCTCGCGGATGCGCGCCGCTAACTGGTCATTTGCCTCGAGTACATTGCGCAGGACTTTGATGTTCACGCCCGCCGCTTTTGCACTGCCCATGCCACGCGCCGCGACAAGTTGACAATCCACTTCCCGCCAGATGGTTGCGTGAACCGACCACGACTTCGGTCAGCGGCCGGGAACGACACGCTGTCATTAGCTCGCGGACCCGCCGCCAAAATGTCAGCCAACCCGCGCGCCGAGAAGACGCCGGGCTGAAAACACTCCACCGCTTACTGAGAACGGGTCTGTTTGGCGCGAGCGGTGCCGGCCTTCATCGGCGCCATCGTTCGCTCAGCCGGTCGATCGCCACCGCCAACACAATCGCGATGCCGATGATAATCTTGCTGTATTCCTTCGACAGGCTCAGCGTCACGAAACCGAGATCCACTTTCTTCAGAATAAAAATGCCGTTCTCGATCAGCTTGATGATCAACGCGCCCAACACCGCCCCCAACGCCGTCCCGCGTCCGCCAGTCAGACTCGCCCCGCCGACCACCGCCGCCGCGATCACCATCAACTCGTAGCCTTCCCCCGTCGCTGTGTTCGCCGAACCGAAATAACCGGTCGAAACCATCCCGGCCAGCCCGGCCAGCGCGCCGCACAGCGCGTAGACCCGCACCTTGATCCGCGCCACCGGCAAGCCGCTGAACCGCGCCGCCTCCTCGTTGCCGCCGACGGCGTAGATTTGCCGGCCGGCCACCGTGTGGCCCAGAAACACCCACGCGCCAACCGCGCACGCGATCATCCACAGCATCGGCACCGGCTGCAGCAACAACGCGCCGGACTGGATCTGCCACGAAATGAAATGCGTCGTGAAACATTCCGGTAATGCGCGGTCGCCCGACGGCAATGACTTCGTGGCCACCGACACCAGCGCGATGCCGCGAAAGATGCTCAGCGTGCCCAGCGTCACGATGAACGGATGCGTCTGCAACCCGGTCACCAACAGACCGTTGATCAAACCGCACGCCAACCCGATCCCGACCGGCACGACCATCGCCAGCGGAATGACCACCCAACCGCTCGCGTCCTCCGGGAACTGTTGCAACACCGCCGCCGTCCCCAACGCCGCCAAACCAAAAATCGAGCCGACCGAAATATCAATCCCCCCGGCCACGATCACGAACGTCACCCCGAGCGCCATGATCGCCATCCACGACATCGGCGTGGCAACATTCGGGATCAGATTGTCGAGCCGCCAGAAATTATTCACCGTCTGCCCGCGAACCGTGATCGGATCGGCGCCCAGCATCAACACCAGCCCGAGCAACACGATCACCGCCAGCAGCCCGGCCTCCTGAAACCGAAAGATCTTCTGCAAACGCGCGCCCACAACCGCTCGGTTGTACCGCCGCCCGCCGCGCTTGGCAATCCCCACCCCGCAGCCGCTCCGCATGTTCCGAACAAGCCCGAAATTGCAGGGCGCGCATCCCCGTCGTCCGGCGTGCGCGCCGTCGGGAAACGCACCACCACCATCGCGGCGGGCAGCCGAGACGACCGGCCTGCCCGCCCTACAACACCGGCCGCGCACCCCGGCAGCCGGCCGCTCCGCTTTGCGCTTGCCTGTGTTATTCCGCGCCCTATAGTCGCGGGCGCCATGGCCCACAACCTGTTCGACACCCTGCAAACCTTCGACCTCGGCGACGGTCGCAAGGGCAAATTCTATTCGCTGCCGGCCCTCGAAAAAGCGGGCGTCGGCCCCGTCTCCCGCCTGCCGGTCTCGCTGCGCATCGTCCTCGAATCCGTCCTGCGCAACGTGGACGGCAAGAAAGTGACCGAACGCGACGTGCGGACCCTCGCCAACTGGAACGCCAAATCACCGGCGGCGGAGGAAATTCCCTTTCTCGTCGCCCGCATCGTGTTGCAGGATTTTACCGGCGTGCCGTTGCTGGTGGACCTCGCCGCCATGCGCTCCGCCCTCGCGCGCCTCGGCAAGGATGTCCGGCAGGTCGAGCCGCTCGTGCCGGTCGACCTCGTCGTGGATCACTCCGTGCAGGTGGATTCCTACGGCTCGCCGACGGCCCTGCAGCAGAACCTCGCCCTCGAGTTCCAACGCAATCGCGAGCGCTACATGTTGTTGAAATGGGGCCAGCAAGCCTTCCGCACCTTCCGCGTCGTCCCGCCCGGCATCGGCATCGTCCACCAGGTCAACCTCGAATACCTCGCCCGTGGCGTGCTCTCCCGCGGCGACCTCTACTTCCCGGACACGCTTGTCGGCACCGATTCCCACACCACCATGATCAACGGTCTGGGCATCGTCGGCTGGGGCGTCGGCGGCATCGAAGCCGAAGCCGGCATGCTCGGCCAGCCGGTCTATTTCCTCACCCCCGAAGTCGTCGCCGTCCATCTGACCGGCCAACTCCGCGAAGGCGTCACCGCCACCGACCTCGTGCTGACGATCACCCAGATGCTCCGCAAAGCCAAAGTCGTCGGCAAATTCGTCGAATTCATCGGCCCCGGCGCCGCCAGCCTGCCGGTTACCGACCGCGCCACCGTCGCCAACATGGCCCCCGAATACGGCGCGACGATGGGCTTCTTCCCGATGGATGACCAAACCGTCGCCTACCTGCGCGCCACCGGCCGACCCGAGGAACACTGCCGGCTGTTCGAAAATTATTACCGCGCCCAAGGTCTCTGGGGCATCCCGCAACGCGGTCAGTGCGACTACAGCAGCGTCCTCGAACTCGATCTGGCCACCGTCCAGCCCAGCGTCGCCGGACCGAAACGACCGCAGGACCGCATCGAACTGAAAGACCTCAAACCGAAATTCACCGAACTGCTCCAAAAACCGCCGCCCGAAGGCTACGGCAAAACCCCGCAGCCGACGACCGCTGAACTCACCCACGGCTCCGTCGTCATCGCCGCCATTACCAGTTGCACCAACACCTCCAACCCGTCCGTCATGCTCGGCGCGGGCCTGCTGGCCAAAAAAGCCGTCGCCCGTGGCCTGAAAGTCCCGCCCTACGTCAAAACCTCGCTCGCGCCCGGCTCGCGCGTCGTCACCGATTATCTGCAAAAAACCGGCCTCCAAACCTACCTCGACCAACTCGGCTTCCACCTCGTCGGCTACGGCTGCACCACCTGCATCGGCAACTCCGGTCCCCTGCCCGCCGCCGTCGAACAAGCCGTCCTCGGCCACGACCTCGTCGTCGCCAGCGTCCTGTCCGGCAACCGCAACTTCGAAGCCCGCGTCCACCCCAACGTCAAAGCCAACTTCCTGATGTCGCCCCCGCTCGTCGTCGCGTTCGCGCTGGCGGGCCGGGTGGACATTGACCTGACCCGCGAACCGATCGCCAACGGTGTCTTTCTCAAAGACATCTGGCCGACGCTTGCCGAAATCCGTGACGCCCTGCAGGCCGCACTCGACCCGGCCACCTTCCGCCGGCTCTACAGCGATTTCGAAAACCAAAACCCGCTCTGGAACGACGTGCCCGCCCCGACCGGCGCCGTCTATGCCTGGGACGAACACAGCACCTACATCCAGGAACCGCCCTTCTTCACCGACCTGCCGCTCCAACCGGGCCGCATCACCGAGATTACCGGCGCCCGCGCGCTGGCCGTCTTCGGCGACAGTGTGACCACCGACCACATCAGCCCCGCCGGCAGCATCAAGAAAGATTCCCCCGCCGGCCAATACCTCATCGCCCACGGCGTCGCCCCCGCCGACTTCAACAGCTATGGCGCCCGCCGCGGCAACGACCGCGTCATGACCCGCGGCACCTTCGCCAACGTCCGCATCAAAAACCTCCTCGTCCCCGGCGTCGAAGGCGGTGTGACCAAACTTGATGACCGCACCGTCCCGATTTACGACGCCGCGATGGAATACCAGAAACGCGGCATCCCGTTGCTCGTCTTCGCCGGCCACGAATACGGCACCGGCAGCTCCCGCGACTGGGCTGCCAAAGGCACCCGATTGCTCGGCGTCAAAGCCGTTCTTGCCCTCAGCTTCGAACGCATCCACCGCTCCAACCTCGTCGGCATGGGCGTCCTGCCCTGCCAGTTGAAAGAACCGCTGCGACTGACCGGCACCGAAACCTTCGACCTGCGTGGCCTCGGCGACGACTTGAAACCGCGCCAGGAACTGACCCTCGTCATCAACGGCACCCACCGCGTCCCCGTCACCTGCCGGATTGATACCCCCATCGAAGTCGAATACTACCGCCACGGCGGCATCCTGCCCTACGTCCTGCGCCAATGGCTGACCTAACCCGCCCCACCGGCCCGTGGCACTTAGAATGCCTGACAAAACTCCTTGTGGGAGCGGGCTTCCGCCCGCGACTGTCTCGGAAAAGCCGGTGGGCCGAGCGTCCTCGCGAGGCGGGGCGTGACACTCCGCTCGCGCCACCGAGCGCGGCACCGGTCGCGCCCCGAAGGCCGATCCCACCACAGAAGCTTCGGTTTTGTTGGGCGCACTTACGGGGCCGGCAGGTTTCGTAACTCGCTCAGCAGCGCCTGCGCTTGCGAATCACCGGGCGCAAGCCGGGCGGCCGTCTCGGCGTGCGCCCGCGCCGCGGCCGGCTGGCGCAGATGCACCAGCGCCAGCGCCAAGTTGAAATGCGCCGCGGCATTGCCCGGCTCCGCCGCCACCACGCCGCGAAACTGCTCCGCCGCCCGGCTCCATTCGCCCTGCCGTCCCAACATCACACCGTACTGGTACCGGGCAGCCGCGAGTTCTGTTTTCGCCTGCGGCAACCGCGCCGCCGCCACTTCGTACTGCTCGATCGCTTCGTCCCAGCGCCCCTCCTGCGCCCGCAACTTCGCCAGATTCAACCGAAACTCGGCGCGTTGCGGCGCGATTTCAATCGCCCGCGCAAACGCTCCCGCCGCCGCCTCCCGCCGCCCCGCGGCGAGCAGGACGTTGCCGAGGTTGAACTGCGCCAACGGATGATCCGGTCGGCGCGCGAGCACCTGCCGGAACTGTTTCTCGGCCTCAGCCAGCCGGCCCGCTTCGAAATACGCTGCGCCGAGATTGTACCGCACACGCACCTGACCGGGCCGCGCCCGCTCGGCCGCGCTCCAGTACGTGATCGGCGTCTCGTACACCCGACACTGCCGCCACGTCAATACTCCCAACATCCCCACCATCACGGTGGCCGTCGCCAGTCGCCACCGACCGCCCAGCCAGCGGGTCGCCACGCCGCCAACCAACGCGCACACGCCCATCAACGCGATGTGCTGAAGATGATCGGCGCGCGGCGCCGCCCGCCACGACACGATCATGCCCACGCCAACCACCGGCAACAACGCCATCAGATAAAACGCGCCCGCCACAGCCACCGGCCTGGCCCAACCGCGTCGCCACCACCACACCACACCCGCCACGACCAGCAACGCAGCGGTCGGCACATAATCGCGCCACCGACCGGGATCGGGATGGACGTGCGGATAAAACGCCGCCAGATCCACCGGCCAAAACGCCTTGCCGAGATAAAACCAGACCGCATGACCGAGCGATGGGACGGCCATCCACACGCTGCCCCGGACCTGCGGCTGCCCGACCGAGTCCGCCGCCGGCGCGCGGCCCTGCAACGCAACGGACAACAATCCGGCCGCCAGCGCGATGACAAGCAACGGCGCCACGCGCAACCCGTCGCGTCGGTCCCACCGGCCGCGTTGCCACCCGATGCCGAGCAGAATGGCCACCGGCAACACCACCGCCGTGGATTTGCTTAATAGCGCCAGCACAAACAACACCACCACCCAACCGTAGTCACGCCGGTCGCCGCTCTGCTCGAACCGTAGATAGCGAAGCCACGCGGCGAGAAAGAACACAAGTGCCAGGACGTTTTTGCGTTCGGAGATCCAGGCCACCGACTCGACATTGACCGGGTGCACCGCGAACAGCGCCGCGCCGAGCCACGCGCCCGGTACGTTCAATCGGACAAGCAATCGCCAGAGCAGGACACCGCCGGCCGCATGCAGCAGAATGTTCGTCGCGTGATAGCCGGTGGCGTTCATTCCCCACAACCGCCACTCGACCCAAAATGACAACCACGTGACGGGGAAATACTGCGGCATCTCCGTCGTCGCCCAGACCCGCCACCAACCGTCGGCGGCGTGAATCAGGCGGTTGGCCGTCAACAGCGTGTCATCATCCCAAATAAACCCGGCGCGCCACGCCGGCAGAAACACCGCGCAGGTCAGCAACACGATCGCCGCTCCGCCCCACCACGCTTGTCGCTTGGCCGCCATCGCCCGCGATATTAGCGGCCGGCGCCGGGCCGTCCATCTCGAACCGGGGGCGTGCGGCGGTTGTTGCATACCGCAAGTCTGGAACTGGCGCGGAATTGTAGGGCGCGCATCCCCGCCGAT
>CAZHLM010000065.1:9124-17242 GCA_964533295.1 uncultured Verrucomicrobiota bacterium | reverse complement strand
GCGCGGGGGGGGGGCGGGCGGCCCCGCCCCCGACGCGACTCCCCGACTACGGGATCACCGGCAGGCCGTGCGAGTCATACGTGATGTCCGTGCGCGCGGGCAGGCCGGGCGCGGGCAATTGGGCGCGCAACGCGTCGCAGAGCCGGGACAGTTCCCGCACGCGGCGTTCGGCGGCCTGATGAAGTTGTTCGAGTCGTTGGCGCTCGGCGCGTTCGCGGGCCAGCGCGGTGGCGGCGGTGTGCTGGGCCTCGTAATGGCCGGCGCCGGCGGTGACGGCGACGAGCAGTTCCTCGCGCAGCCAGGGTTTGACGAGGAAGCGGAACAACAAGCCGGCATTGACGGCGGTGATGACGGTCTGGATGTCCACCACGCCGGTCAACAGGATGCGGGCGGCGTGCGGCTGGACCGACTGGGCGTGTGCGAGCAATTCCAAGCCGGTCAGTCCGGGCATTTTGTAATCGGAGACAATCACGGCCACGGGCGCGTGGTCGAGCCGGTCGCGCGCGTGGCGCGGGTCGGTGGTTGGCTCCACCGCCGGGAACTCGCCGGCCAGCGTTTCGTGCAGCAACTGCAACGACGCGGCGTCGTCATCCACAATCAGGATCGGCAGCATGACGGTCGCTCAGGAATAAGTTTGCCATGCCGCCTCGCGGGCCGGGGCGTACGCCTGGCGAACCTGGCGCAGGCGCCGGTCGGCGGTGTCGAGCGCGGCGTGTTGGTTCTGGGCGCGGCGCAGTTGGTCGGACAACGCGGCGGCGTTGCGGCGTTCGAGTTCGATCAATTCCCGCAGGACGGGCCGGTACTGCTCGGTCAGTTCCCGGGCGCGGGCCGGGGATTGGGCGCGGAGCCAACCGTCGAGGAACGTTTGCAGTTGGCGTTTTGTTTCCTGCAACTGATCCACGCGTTCCCAGCGTGCGGCGGCGATGGCGTCGGCCTCGGCGAGGGTGAGCTGGCGCCATTGGTCGTAATAGGCGGTGAGCGTGGGCGAGGCCATGGGTGGTCAGGCGGCGGCGGGCGTTTCCTGGCGGCGGAGCATTTCATTCCATGCATCGCGCAACACGGTCAGGCGCTCGACGATTTCGCGGATGCCGGCGGGGTCTTTGCGGCGGTTGCTTTCGTCCAGGCGCCAGTCGCTGTAGAGGTACACGCGGCGCAACGCGGCGGCCAGCTCGCCCCCGGCTTCGCAGTTCAAACAGGCGTTCAACTCGTGGAGAATGGCTTGGGCGCGGACGATGTTGTTGTGGATGGTCTGGTTGCGCTCCAGCGGGTCATCGGCTTGAAATCCGCCGAGGGCGCGTTCGAGGAAGCGAATCGCGCCGTCGTAGAGCATGGCCACGCGCTGACCGGGGGTGGCGGTCTCCGTCGCCACGCGGCGATAGGACTGCGCGCCGAAAGCGGTCTGGGTCATGATGCGCGGGT
Source organism: uncultured Verrucomicrobiota bacterium (assembly GCA_964533295.1). Lineage (GTDB taxonomy): Bacteria > Verrucomicrobiota > Verrucomicrobiia > Palsa-1439 > Palsa-1439 > OMJI01. The sequence continues at coordinate 15,823 of CAZHLM010000065.1, read as the reverse complement.
TACTCGCCGGTGGCCGGCAACTTCATCGCCAGCAAGTTGGCAATGGCTTGGATGGTTTCGGCCGGCGGATACTTGACGTTGGCGACCAACGTCTCCGCGCGCGCCACCGCCTCGGAACGAACGGCCGTTGTTTCCCGAACGGCACGATCCAGGGCCGCACTGTCCTGAAAGGAAACCGCTTCGACAGACGCCGCCGGTCGAGCGGGCGGCGTCGGCGGGCGGCTGCCTACCGGGCGGGCCGGACCCGTGTTGATGTTGAGGTTCACTTCCATACCTGCGTCATCGGCGGTTTTCGGCCAAACTTTAGCGTCCGCTCACGCAAATCCAGCGGCGGTCAGCGCGGCGGGACGGTCGCGGCCAGCGCGGCGACGGTGTATTGACCAAAACCGCGCGGCGAAAGCAGGATGCTGTCCGGGTCATGCAGCGGCGGCGCCACGCGGCGGTGAGCGGAGGCGTACCGCCGGGCGGCGTCGGCCACGCCGGGCTGACCGGCATCAAAGACTTCATCGGCGGCCCAGACGGTCCGGGTGTCGGTCACGGTGACGAGTTTGACGTTCCAGCCCACGCGCAGGGGCGGATAGGCGTGGAATGCGGTGAGATGACCGAACAGCACGGCGTCGCAGCCGGTGGCCTGCCGGAGCCGGTCGAGAAAATCGGCCGGCAGCGGAGCGGCGGCGTCAGCGGTGGACAAGCCGGTCAGGGCGCGCAGTTCGGCGGCGGTCGGCGCGATGACTTCGAAGTGGGCGGTTTTGTGCCACTCGGCAATCCAGACCGGTTGCAGGCTGTCGGCCCCGGCGCCGGTCAGGGGCAGGATGACGACGCGCTGGAGGGTGGCCGGCAGACGGGCGGTGGCGGAATAGACGTTGCGCGGCGCGGCGGTTGGCGCGGTCAGCAGCGGGGCGGTGGCGCAACCGGTCGCGAGCGTCGCCAGGATCAGCGGGAGCGGCTTCATGAGGTGGCGGACCCGCCAAAGCGGGCTTCGAGGAATTGGAGTTGTTGGTTGATTTGCGCCTGGGCGCGTTCCATGGCGAGGAAGCTGGCGATGAGCCGTTCGCGGTTGGATTGGACGGTACGTTCGAGGGCGGCGATCTGTTCGTCAATGCGGGTGGATTGGGTGGTGAAGGTGGTCTGGCGCGTCAGCAGATAGCCATCGTCACCGGCCTGGCGTTCGAGGTAGTTGTTCAGGGTGACGGCGAGGCCGGCGGTGCTGTCGGCGAAAAAGGTTTCCAGGTCGGCGAGGTCGCCGGCGAGGATGGTGTCGAGCGTGGCGCTGTCGCCGAGGGTGATTTGGTCGTCGTTGCCGTTGGTGGTGTAGCCGAGTTGGGCCAGTTGAGTGATCGAGCCGGTCAGAGCGCTGATCGGGCCGTAGAGCGTCTGTCGCAGTTCGGACGCCAGCGAGGTAATGTCGCGGTCGCCGGCCAGCACTCCGGCGGTGACCACGCCGTCGCTGTCGGTGCTGCTGGCGGTGTAGGTTTCGATGAGCGACTGCACCTTGTTGTACTGGGTGATCAGATCCTCGATGGCGGTGCGAATCCCGGCCGTGTCGCTGCCCACGGTGACGGTGGCGGTGGCCGGGGTGGTGGTGGTGGTGGATGTGTCGAGCGGATTGACCTGATAGAGGTAGGCGTTGCCGGTGTAGGGCGGGTTGGTGCCGAAGTTGATCGGGTTGGCGCCGCTGGCGGCGTCGGCCGCGGTCAGATGCAGCGACAGGTCGTCGGCATCCACCCGGCGAACGTAGTAGATGGTGTCGCTGTCCACCATGCTGGGCAGAGTGCCGGTGGTGGCGAATTTGACGGCGTAGCCGGTCTGATAGTTGTGGTCGGGCACGGTCCGCAGCCGGGTGGCCGCGCCGGCGGATGTTCCGAAGAACTCGACCAACTGGGGAAAACCGGTCGCGCTGCTGCCGCCGCTGGTGGTGCTGGTGGCGCCCGACAGCGCGGTCACGCTCAAGCCGGTGATGCCGTGGCTCTCGGCGGTGACGGTGTTGCTGCGGCTGGTCAACGTCGGGCCGCCATTGACCGTGTACTCGAGGTCGGTGCCGGCGGTCAGCGACCCGCCGCTGCTGGTCAACAGTCCGGTCGCCGCGAGAAAGTTGCCGGTCAGGTCCTGTAACGCGATGCCGACATTTCCGGTGGTTTTGTTGGTCAGGATGACCTGGTCGTTGACGGGGTCGTACTGGGCCGTGACGCCGGCGGCGGAATTGGTGATCCGCGCCAGCACATCGGTCAGCGTGTCCGTCGCGGCGTCGTAGGTGAGGCTGACGCCGTTGATCTGGAACTCGCCGCTGCCGCTGACGGCGGTGGCGAAGTTGGCCGCGCTCAACACGGCGCCGGCCTGCACCACGCCGAGCGCCAACGCGCTGGTCACGGTGCCGGTGCCGTTCTGGGTGAGGCGGGCGACTTGGAGAAAGTTGCTGGTGTCGCCGGCGCTGCCCAGGACAATCGCCGCGCCGCTGCTGAGCGTGATCTTGTCGGTGCTGCTGTCGTAACTGGCCGTCACGGCTCCGCCGGTGGCGGTGCTGATCTTGGTGAACACGTCCTGCAAACTGTCGCTGGTTTCGACGGTCACCACCGCGCCGTTGACGGTGAACGTGCCGGCCGTCACCGTCGTGGCCAGCGGCGCGCTGCTGAGCACGACGCCGCTGACATCGCTGCTGGCGCTGAGCCGCGCGCCGATGTTGGCCGCGCCGACCTGTTTGGCGGCGGTGGCCAGTTGGGAAAACGCAAAGGTGTACGTGCCGGGTGTGGTGCCCGCCGCGGCGCTGGCCGTGGCGGCGGAGAAATTGTCCACCTCGGCGCGGCGTTGCTGGAACAGGCCGGTGGCCGTCAGCGCCTGCGCGTTGGTCTGCAGCGCCAGCAGTTCGGTGATCAGCGCCCCGTACGCGGAACTGCGGCTGGCCAGCGTCGTCTGCTCGCGCCGCAACGCGGCCTGCGGCGCCCGTTCCAGTTCCGTGAGCTGGTCCACCAACGTGGTCCAATCCACGCCCGAAGCCAAACCTGACAAGGACAAAGCCATACCGGCTTATCGGCAGGCGCGGAGAAAACTGAAGCCCGGCCGGCGTTGGCCGCGTCGGCCGGGCTGAACCGTTTTGTCCGCGCGGTCGGTCGCGCGGTGACGGGCTTATTGCAGCAACCGCAACATGGATTGCGGCACCGCGTTGGCCTGCGCCAACATCGCCGTGCCGGTCTGGACGAGGATGTTGTAGCGAGCGAACTGCGTGCTTTCGTCGGCCACGTTCACGTCCTTGATGCGGCTGGTGGCGGCGATGAGGTTTTCCTTCAACACGGCGAGCTGCTCGCTGGTGAAGTTCAACCGGGTCGCGTTGGCGCCCACCGTCGCGCGGTCGGTCGCCAACTGCACGATCGCGGCCTTGACGTTGGTCAACGCCGTCGCCGCCGCCGTCGTCGTGCTGACCGAGCTGCCGGTCGCGGTGGTGTACGTGCTGGCCGAGAGGTTGATGCCGCTCATGCTGAACGTGTTGCCATCGCTGTCAATCGTCACGCTCAGCGACGCCGAGCTGAACAACGACACGCCGTTGAAATCCTTCGTCGCAACGTTGTTGACGTAGGCGGCCAGTTGAGCAAACTCGCTGTTGTACAACGCGCGGTCGCTGTCCGACTTCGTGACGTCTTGGGCGAGGATGGCCAGTTCGCTCATCCGGTCGAGCGCCTTGGCCACTTTACCGAGGAACCCATCCTGGGTTTGATTGAACGAGATCGCGCTGCCGACGTTGTTGTTGGCAGCGGTCGTGCGGTTGATCTGCGCATCCAAGCGCAGCGCCACCGCGGAACCCGCGGCATCATCGCCAGGGCCGACGATCTTGGAACCCGAAGACAACCGGGCCAGTGATTTCGCCAGCATCGCGGACGATTCCGACAACAGCCGGGTGCTGTTGACCGCGGAGATGTTCGTATTGATAACCATGACTGCGTAACTCCTTCCGTGAGTTTTTCTTCTCGTCGGCGTCCCTGCCGACGCGCGGGTGGGGTTCGAGGCGCCCGCTGCCGCCTCGCCGGCCCTTGTCGGCTGCCGGCCGCCGTTGTCTTGCGACACTCCCCCTATCGGCACCCGGGCCACGGACTTGAGCACACCCCGCCACCGCCGTCCGCGCTCAAGAAGTCGCCCCACCCGCCGATAGCAGGATGGGATTACCTGCTCATGCGCGATTTTCGTCACCTCTCGATCCGCTTCAAACTCTTTGCCCTGGCCGCCCTCGTCAGCACGGCCACCCTCGCGCTGGCTTGGCTGGCGATGGCCCAGTACCAGGTTTGGTGCGAACAAGGCGACGGCCTCGCCGCCAGTCACATCCTCGTCATGCTCTATGCACTCGGCGTGATGTTCGCTGCCTGGGTCGTCTCCTTCCTGCTGGCGTGGCGCGTCCAGAAAGTTATCGCCGAACCGCTGCACCACCTCGTCCAGATCGCCCGCCAAATCTCCGAAGACCAGAATTATTTCCTCCGCGCCACCCGCCGGCAGGACGACGAGACCGGCGTGCTGACCACCCAGTTCAACCAAATGCTCGACCGCATCCAGCAACGCGACATCGCCGTCACCAACGCCCGCCGCAAAGCCGAGGAAGCCACCCAAGCCAAAAGTGAATTCCTCGCCAACATGAGTCACGAAATCCGCACCCCGATGAACGGCATCATCGGCATGACCGAACTGGCCTTGCAAACCGATCTGACTGCCGAACAACGCGACTACCTGCTGACCGCCAAAGATTCCGCCGACACCCTCCTTGCCCTGATCAACGACATCCTCGACTTCTCCAAAATCGAAGCCGGCAAACTCACCCTCGAATCCATCCCCTTTGACCCCCGCGACCTGCTCGACCGCACCCTCGCCTCCCTCGCCGTCCGCGCCCACCAGAAAAATCTCGAACTCATCGGCCACGTCGAACCCTCCGTCCCCCCCACCCTCATCGGCGACCCCGTCCGCGTCCGCCAACTCATCGTCAACCTCGCCGGCAACGCCATCAAATTCACCGAACGCGGCGAAGTCGTCGTCACCCTCACCGCCTCCCCATCCGAAGCCGGCCTGACCACCGTCCAACTCAGCGTCCGCGATACCGGCATCGGCATCCCACTGGCCCAACAACAAGCCATTTTCGAAGCCTTCGCGCAGGCCGACGCCTCCACCACCCGCCAATTCGGCGGCACCGGCCTCGGCCTGTCCATCTGCACCAAACTCACCCAACTGATGGGCGGCCGCATCTGGGTCGAAAGCGTCGAGGGCCAGGGCAGCACCTTCCATTGCACCATGACCTGCGGCATCGGCCCCGACCTTCCGCCCGTCCCCGCCCCGGTCAAACTCCAAAACCGCACCGCGCTCGTCGTAGATGACAACCCCACCAACCGCCGCATCCTCGCCGCCACCCTCCAACAATGGGACCTCGCCCCCACAAGCACCGGCGACGGACTCGAAGCCGTCGCCCTCGCTCGCGCCGCCGCCAACCGTGGCGAACCGTTCGGCCTCATCCTGCTTGATCTGCTCATGCCGGGCGTGGACGGCCTGACCGTCGCCCAGGAATTCCGCAACGACCCCGCCCTCCGCACCACCCCTGTCGTCATCCTCTCCTCCACCTGCGCCGGCGAAACCCTCCAACAAGCCCGCACCCTCCAACTGGCCGGCTACCTCCTCAAACCCGTCAAACAAGCCGAACTCCACTCCGCCCTCCAACAAATCGTCACCGACCTCACCCCCGCCACCCCCCGCAGCAAACAACCCGACACCCCACCGCCCACCACCCGCCCCTGGCGCATCCTGCTCGCCGAAGACTCACCCGTGAACCAAAAACTCGCCTGCCGCCTCCTCGAAAAACGCGGCCACTCCGTCACCGTCGCCCCCGACGGCCTCGCCGCCATCGCCGCCTGGGAGTCCCAATCCTTCGACGCCATCCTGATGGACGTCCAAATGCCCAAACTCGACGGCTTCCAAACCACCGCCGCCATCCGCGACCGCGAAAAAACCACCGGCCACCACATCCCCATCATCGCCATGACCGCCCACGCCATGAGCGGCGACCGCGAACGCTGTCTCGAAGCCGGCATGGACGACTACCTTTCCAAGCCGATTGAAGCCAACCGCCTCTTCGAAACCCTCCAACGCCTCATCCCCGACTGCCCGGCCCCACTCGACCGCGCCGCCGCACTTGCCCAAGTCGGCGACGACCCCGCTCTGCTGGCCGAGCTGGCCGGCATGATCCTCAACGACCTGCCAATCATGACCGCCGCCATCGCCACGGCCATCCAAACCGGCAACGCCCACGACCTCGACCGCGCCGCCCACAAACTCAAAGGCTCGCTGGCCATCCTCAACGCCACCCGCGCCGTCGCCCTCGCCCAACAACTCGAGACCGCCGGCCGCGAAAACAACCTCACCCGCGCCCCGGCACTCTTACAGGAACTGGAAGCCGCCCTCGCCGAACTGACTCCCGCCCTGCGCGCCCTTCAAAGCACAACCTCACCCACTCCGGCGACCTAACCCGCATCCATCACCCCCCCGCCGAAAGCTCCGCCAACCTGTGGCGGCAGTCTGTGACCGTCGCTGCCGTCTTGGTCGCACCGGCGGCGCGAGAGGCCGGTGTCAGATGCGCCAACCTTGGTGCGCCCAACAAAACCGGAGCTTCTGTTGTGGGAGCGCCCTTCCGGGCGCGACCGGTGGCGAGAGCGTCCCCGCGAGCGGAGTGTCCCCCCCCGC
>CAZHLM010000065.1:6912-9114 GCA_964533295.1 uncultured Verrucomicrobiota bacterium | reverse complement strand
GCCTTGCGGGGACGCTCGGCCCACCGGCTTTTCCGAGACAGTCCCGGGCGGAATCCCGCTCCCACAATCAGTTTTGTCAGGCGCTCCAGGCCGAAACGATTCCGTTGAAACGCGGCGGCTCCACACCCTGTCTGTCTCCCCGCCAGCGGAGTGAGGGAAAAACTCGGGTTGAGAAGCTCACCAAACCGCGCCCGATTCCTTGTCGGCCAATTCCATCCTTTCTCCCCGTCTTATGGGGAGAAGGTCAGGATGAGGGGTGCGTCACCGGCATCGGTCCGGTCACGCGCGGGGACGCGGGGCGCCTTGCTCCAAGCGTTGCCGCACGGCGGCCAACGCCGCCGGATCCAAATCGTTTTGCACCGACTCCAACGCCGTCAACGTCTGCTGCAACAGCTCCAGCAACTCGCGGGTCTGTGTGAAATCCACCGGCGAGCGGCTGGTCAATTGGGCGACATGTTCCTGCAAATCGCGCACGCCGAGCAGCAGGTGCTGCAGCATGATGTTCAGGTAGTTTTCGCCGACCGCCTCGCGCGGCGTCGCGCGGGCGGCTTGTTCGATCGTGGCCAGTTCCTGCGCCCACGCCGCCAGCCGTTCGCGGCTCTGGCGCAGCGCGTGTCGGGTGCGGGCGCTGGTCACGCCGGCGGCGACGTGCTCGAGGAGCTCGGCCAGGTCAATCGGCTTGACCATGTAGGCGACGACCGGCAGTTGGATGGACTCGATGGCGGTGGTGGCGCTGGGGTAGCCGGTGACGAGAATGACCGGCAGATCGGGCGCCACCTGGGGCAGCTCGCGCACCAGTTCCAGCCGCCCGTTGCCGGGCATCCGAATATCGGCGATCAGCAGGTCAAACGAGCGCCGCGCCAGCTCGGCGTGAGCGGCCGGCCCGTTGGCGACGGCCACGCACTCGTAACCGGCATTGCGCAGCAGTTGGGCGGTGGCTTCGCGAAACGTCGCTTCGTCATCGGCAATGAGGATCGAACCGTGGGTGCTCATGTCATTCCTCCGGTGGTTGGTTGGGAAGTCGCGGCAGCGTCAGCAGAAAGGTCGTGCCCGGACCGGTCGTCTCGGCCAGTGTCAGCTCGCCGCCCATGCTTTGTACCAGCGCATACGAGATGGACAGGCCCAGCCCCAGCCCGCCGCCGCTGCCGGTTTCTTTCGTGGTGACAAACGGCTCGAACAAATGCGCGCGCACCGTCGCGGGAACGCCCGGCCCTTCATCCCGCACGGCGACCACCACCCGCACGCCGGTGACGGTGACGGCCAGCCGCACGATGCCGTGGGGCGGCGAGGCTTCGAGGGCGTTCTCGAGCAGGTTGAACAGGACTTGCGACAGACCCGTTTCCGGCAGGCACACCCGCACGGGCAACGGCGGCAGCTCGGTCTCGATGCGCACATTGGCCTGACGTTGTCGCGGTTCGAGCAACGCCACCACGTCGCCGATCAATTCCTGCAACACAAACTCGCGCGGCGGCTCGGGCGTGGGCCGGTGCAAATCCAGCGCGCGGCGCACGATGGTGCGGATGCGGTCAATCTCGCGTTCGATCATCGGGACAAACGCCCGCTGCGGATGGTCGGCCGGCACGGCGTCTCGGATTAACCGAAACGCGCTGTGGATACCGGCCAGCGGATTGTTGATCTCATGGGCGATGCGGGCCGCCATCTGGCCGGTGGCCGCCAGTTTCTCCGCCGCGCGCAGGCGTGTCTCTGCTTCTTCGCGCTCGGCCGTGCGTCGGGCGACGAGTTCCTCGACGCGCGCGGCCTGGCCGCTGACAACCAGCAGGAACGCCCCGAGCAGTCCGGTCAGCAGCAGACCGCCCCCCAGGACAACCCACACCAGCGGGGAGCGGCGGTCGGTGATAAAGTCCGGTAACGGCTCCACTTGCAACCGCCACGGTTGGTGGGCAAAAACCCCTTCATGAATCCGCGGCCGCAACTCCGCCGCCGCGGCCTCTTCGGTTCGGGGCGCTTCGAACAGCAGGCTGGCCCGGTCGAACCATCGCACGCGCAGTCCGCGCAGATCCACGGAGCGCAAGGCGCCGGCGAAGTAATCGGAGAAAACCAGAACCAACGCCACAAAGCCCCGCAACTCGTCGCCCTGGTGGATCGATTTGAAAACCCACCAGCCCTCCTCGGCCGGCGGTTGGCAATTTGCGTCCAGCCGGTCGGTGGCAACCGCCGTGCCCAGTTGCGGCGCCCCCCAGA
>CAZHLM010000065.1:5534-6902 GCA_964533295.1 uncultured Verrucomicrobiota bacterium | reverse complement strand
GCCATCAGGGCGGCGCGCAGCCGCTGTTCCGAGCCGGCGTCGAACCCGCGGCGGCAGGTCGCGCGGTCGGCCGGCGCGAAGTAGGCCATTGGAAAATACTCGTCCCGCGCCGTGGCGGCCGACCAGGTTGCGCCGTCCTTTTGCAGAATCGGGCCTTGCAGGAGTTCGTAGGCGGCGCGCTCGGCGTGGGGCACGCGCGGCAGCCAGGCCAACGCCTGAATACCGGACTGGTTTTTGAGGAACGGTTCGACAAATTGCTGAAAGTCGCTTTCGGTGACGGCGGTGGAGCCGGCAAACAAGGGAGCCAGATTTTTCAGGGTGTGCAGCGCCTCGTCGAGCCGGGAGCGGACGGCCAGCACCACTTCTTCCGCCTCATCATCGAACACGCGCTGCAGCCGGTGGCGTTCCCAGTCGCACGCCAGCCAATGGACCGCCAGAACCAATCCAAGCGTCACCACCAGCGGCACGGAGACGATGATCTGGCGCCGCCGCGTCGTCGGCGTCAGCCACGGCAACGACAGCGGGATGAACACCAGCACGCCGATCGTGTCGCCTGCCCACCACCCGAACCAGTTTGCCGGCGCAGCGGTCAGGGCGATGCGCTGCGCCCCCCAGACCGCCAGGGTGCCGGTCGTCGGGCTGATCAGACAGGCGACCGGACCGGTCAGCGCAAGGAATTTCAAGATGTCACGGGGCGCGGTCAACGGGTTGGGATACCCAACCCACCGTCGCACCAGCGTCACCGCCACCAATGCCTGCGCGGCAGCGCCGGCACCGACGAGGTTGGCCATGAGAAGGGTTTGCGCGTTCCAGGTCGGGAAACCGTAGGTCGGCGAGTGGCTGGCGTTGATCAACAGGGAGCCCAGCCAGATGCCCGGCCACAATCGCGCTCCGCCGATCAGCAGCGCGACGACCGCCACCCCTGCCGATGGCCACAACAAAGACGGGTACAGAGGCGGCGTAAGCAACCCTCGAACCACCTGACCGCCGAGAAAATACGCCGCCGCCACCCCAACAACCTGCGCCACGTATGGCCATCGGTTGAAACTCAATTCCCTCCCGATTCTTGCCGCTGTTGTTATCGCCTGAATGGGCCGCGCCGGTCAAGAAGTCCCAGCGGCTCGGAAGAAATTTCCGCGCGATCGGGCCCACGGCCGGTTTTTCCGAGAAAAAATCGCGTGGCACGCCTGTCGCTAAGTCGTCGGGCAAACGGTGATCATGATTGAGGGACTGTTCAACGGCACAAATTACCTCGCAGCGAAAAAGCTGCTCGATGCCGCCGTGTTGCGCCACGAAGCGCTGGCCGCCAACCTGGCCAACCTGGAAACACCCGGCTATCAGCGGGTGGATTTGGCGCCGTCGTTTGCC
>CAZHLM010000065.1:0-5434 GCA_964533295.1 uncultured Verrucomicrobiota bacterium | reverse complement strand
ATCATTTCCCAAAACATCGCCAACGCCCAGACCACCCGCGGCCCCGACGGACAGCCGTACGTCCGCCAGCAGGTGGTCTTCGAGACGGTGCTCAAACACCAGCTCCAGCCCGGTGCCGTCGCCGCCCCCGAAGTCCGCGTCGCCCGCGTCGAGAGCGACCCGCGTCCCCTGCCCACCGTCCACAATCCCGGTCATCCCGACGCCGATGCGACCGGCATGGTGCGGATGCCGAATGTCAACATCCACGAAGAAATGGCCGACCTGATCGCCGCCTCCCGCGCGTTTGAAGCCAATCTCGCCGTCCTGAAAAATGCCCGGGCGCTGGCGTTGCAGACCCTGAACATCGGCAAACGTGTATGAGTTCGCTCACCGCCATTCAGGGAGTGGTCAACCCGAACGGGTTGATTTCCTTTTTGCCCAACGTCAGCGCCAAACCACCGGCCATCCCCGCCACCGAACTGAGCCAACTGGCCACGGCCGCGCCCGCCGCTGCGCCGAGCGGCTCGTTTGCCGGCCTGCTTGGCCAGATGGTGCAGGAGGTCAGCGCCAAACAGGCGGCCGCGACCGACGCGATGGCTGGCCTGCTCAGCGGCCAGAATGTGTCGCTGCACCAGGCGATGATCGCGACGGAAGAAGCCAGTGTGTCGTTTCAACTGATGGTCGAGGTGCGCAACAAACTCCTCGAATCGTACCAGGAACTGATGCGGATGCAGATCTAAGCCATGACCTCACTTCTCTCCCAACTCGCCGCCATTTGGAAACAACTCGGCCTGAACCAACGCGTCAGCCTCGTCCTCGCCACCCTCGTCGTGCTTGGTGGTCTGGTCGGACTGTCGGTCTGGTCGAGCCGCGCCGACTACGCACTGCTGTACGGCAAGCTCGACGACGCCGAAGCCGGCAAGGTCGCCGCCGCGTTGAGTGACGCCAAAGTTCCCCACCGGGTCGGCGCCGGCGGGGCGATCTACGTGCCGGCCGACAAAGTTCACCCGCTGCGCATGCAACTGGCCGCCAAGGGCATCCCCAAAGGCGACGGGGTCGGGTTTGAGATTTTCGACAAACCGAATTTCGGCATTTCCGATTTCGTCCAGCGCGCCAACTACCTGCGCGCCGTGCAGGGCGAACTGGCCCGCACCATCAGCCAGCTCGACGAAGTGGAAGCCGCCCGCGTGATGATCGTCCAGCCCGAAACCCGGTTGATCGCCGACAGCCGCAAACGCCCGACCGCCTCCGTCTTCGTCCGGCTGCGCGGCCTGAGCGAACTCTCCCCCTCCGCCGTCAACTCGATCCGTTTCCTCGTCGCCAACTCCGTCGAAGGTCTCCAGCCCGGCGCGGTCACCGTGGTGGACAACCGCGGCAACGTGCTTTCGGGCAACGACAGCGAGGACAGCCTGGCCGGCTTGAGCGCCGGTCAACTCAACCAGCGCCGCGCCGTCGAACAATACCTCGCCCAAAAAACCCAGAGCATGTTGGAGCGCGTGCTCGGTCCCGGCCAGGCCGTGGTGCGCGTGGCCGTCGAGATCAACACCGAAACCGTCAATCGCACCGAGGAAAAATATGATCCCGACGGCCAGGTTGCCCGCGTCGCCACCACCACCGAGGAAGTCAGCAACTCCTCTTCCGCCAACCAGAACTCGGCCCCCGCCGGCGTGGTGGGCGTGGCCGACACCAATGCGCTGGCCGCCGCCACCACCACGGCGACGAAACGCAAGACGGTCAACAACCAGTTCGAAATCAACAAGACCGTCAGCACCATCCTCCAGGCGCCGGGCGGCCTGAAACGGGTCACGGCGGCCGTGTTTGTCGCCGCCAAATACGAAGGCACGGGTGCCGACCGCAAACCGGTCGCCCGCACGCCGGAGGAGCTCGAAAAACTCCGCAAGATCGTCCAAAGCGCGCTGGGTTTGCAGCCGTCCGACACGACCCGGCAGGATGAGATTTCGCTCGAAGAGATGCCGTTCAACGAACCGGTGCCGGTCGAGGTCGCGCAGCAGATCGAGAAACAGCAAACCACGGCGTTCTGGTGGGACCTGGGCAAGCAGATCGGCTGGATCGCGCTCGCGCTCGGGTTGGCGTTGCTGTTCTTCCGCCTGTTCAAACAAACCGCCGCCGAATCCGCCACGGACCAGCCGGTCATCGCCGAGACCCCGCCGGACGACGGCGTGGTCACCGTCGAAGTTCTCAACCGGCTGATCCGCGAAAACCCGGCCAACGTCCAGCAGGCCGTGCGTTCCTGGATGCACCGGTCGAACGCGCCGAATTCGAATTGATCCGCCATGAGCGCCGCGACACTCGAACCGACTGCGCTGACCCGCGTGCAGAAACTGGCCGCCGTGCTGGTCATGGTGGGACCCGACAACGCGGCCGCGGTGTTGAAAGGGTTTGAACCGCACGATGTCGCCGCGATCAGCGCCGCGATGGCGAGTTTGCCGGTAATTGACCAGCGGACCCAGCGGGAGATTCTCCGGGAATTTTCCGAAATCGCCGTCACCGCCAGCACCGCGATTCGCGGCGGCGCGGACGTCGCGCAGCAGGTGTTGGAGAAAGCGGTTGGCGCCGCCCAGGCGCGCCAGTACCTCAGCCAGACGACCGCGCGGCCCGCCGAGGATTCGGCCATGACCGAGTTGGCCGACAAAGAACCCCGGCAACTGCTGACGGCGTTGAAGGGCGAGTCGCCGGCGACCTACGCGGTGGTGCTCAGTTATCTCAGCCAGAAAAAAGCCACCGCGATCCTCCACAGCCTGCCGGAAGAAACCCGCGCCCAGATCGTCGAACGACTCGCCACGCTCGGTCCGGTGCCGCAGACGGTGGTCGAGACGCTGGCGACGCGGCTGCGGGATCGGATCGGCGTGACCACGCCGTTGGCCTTCGTCGAGACCGGCGGCATCCGCCCGGCCGTCAGCGTCCTGAAAAGCCTGCCGAAAGACGCCAGCAAGGCGTTGCTCGGTTTCATTGACCAGACCAACCCCGAGCTGTGCCAGACGCTGCGCAATCAACTCTTCACGTTTGCCGACATCGCCAAACTCTCCGTCGGTGACCTCCAGAAAATTCTCCGCGAAGTGGATTCCCGGTCGCTGGCCACCGCGTTGAAAGGCGCCGACGAGACGACCACAAAAAAAATCCTCGCCGGCATGTCCAAGCGCGCCGCGGAAGCGCTCCAGGAGGAAATCGGGTTTCTCGGCAAGGTCAAACAAAAGGAAATCGAGGCCGCCCAACTGGCCGTCATCGAAATCGTCCGCCGTCTCGAAGGCGAAGGGCAGGTCGAGATTCCGGAGGAACCGACCACATGACGCTGACGCTGCCGATACCGGCGCCGCTGCGCGCCGTGACGTTGCGGACGGGGACGGCGCCGACCGTCCCGCCAGCCGCCCCGGAAGCTGCCCCGACGGAAGCGGCGCTGGCGGCCGCCTACGAGCGCGGACTGCGCGACGGGGAGCACCGGCTGCGCGACCAGTTGCTGGCCCAGCGCCAGGAATTTCTCGAATACCAGCGCGGCGTCCTGGCCGCGCTGCAGCAGGCGCTGCCGGAGGTCCGCCGCGGCGCCGAGCAACATCTGATCGCGCTGGCGCTGGAAGCCGCGCAGCGGGTCGTGGCTGGTCTGCCCGTGTCGGCGGAACTGGTGACCGCGACGGTGCGCGAGGCACTGGCGCAGGTGGAGGAAACCAGCCGCGTCGTCGTGGCGTTGTCGCCGGCCGATCTGGCGTTGCTGACGCCGGCCGAGTGGCCGGGCATTGAGTTTCGCGCCGATCCGTCGCTGGCGCGCGGGGATTGTCTGGTGCACACCCCGTTCGGCGTCGTGGACGCGCGGCGGGAGACGAAACTGGCCAACCTGCGAGAGGCGGTGCTGACATGAATGCGGTCGGCGCGGAACCCTCCCGGCTGCCGGCCGTGCTGGCGCGGGCGCGCGCGGCGCGCGTGACCGAGGCGCGCGGTCGGGTGGTGCAGTTGGTCGGGCTGGTGATCGAATCCGAGGGACCGGCCGCGGCGGTCGGCGAGGTGGTGCGGATCGAATCGCCGCGTCACGACGGCGCAACCCTGGCCGAGGTGGTCGGGTTTCGGAATCATCATTTGTTGTTGATGCCGCTCGGCGAGACGCACGGCATCCATGTCGGCAGCGAGGTGATTGCCACCGGCGCCGGGTTGCGCTGTCCGGTCAGCGCGGCGTTGAAAGGCCGGGTGATTGACGGATTGGGACGGCCGTTGGACGGTCGCGGGCCGGTCGCGGGCGAGACACTGGTCAGTGTGAAGAATGCGCCGCCGCATCCGTTGAAACGGCAGCGGATCCGGCAGGTGTTCGCCACCGGCATCAAAGCCTGCGACACGTTCGCGCCGTGCGGGCGCGGGCAACGGCTTGGTATTTTTGCCGGCAGCGGCGTCGGCAAGTCCACCCTGCTCGGCATGATCGCCAGCCGGGCGGAGGCGGATGTGAACGTGATCGCGTTGATCGGTGAACGGGGCCGAGAGGTGCGGGAGTTTTTGGAGAAGGATTTGGACGAAGCTGGGCGGCGCAAATCGGTGGTGGTCGTCGCGACCTCGAACGAGCCGGCGCTGGCGCGGGTGAAAGGAGCGTTTCTGGCGCTGGCGATTGCGGAGCATTTCCGCGACGCGGGGCAGAATGTGTTGTTGTTGATGGATTCGGTGACGCGGTTTGCGATGGCCCAACGCGAAATCGGCCTGGCGGTCGGCGAACCGCCGGCCACGCGCGGGTACACGCCGTCGGTGTTTTCGTTGCTGCCGCAGTTGCTCGAACGGGCCGGCATGGGCGAGCGCGGTTCGATTACCGGGCTGTTCACCGTGCTGGTGGAAGCCGATGACATGAACGATCCGATCGCCGACGCGACCCGCTCGATCCTCGACGGTCATCTCGTGCTGACCCGTGAACTGGCGACGCAAAATCATTACCCGGCCATTGACGTGTTGGAGAGTGTCAGCCGGCTGGCGCGCGATTTGTTGACGGCGCAGCAACTGGCGCTGGTCGCCCGCGCCCGCGAACATCTGGCAACCTACCGGCGAAATCAGGATTTGATCAGCATCGGCGCCTACCCGCCGGGCACCAACCCGGCCATGGACGAGGCGATTCGAGTGCACGGTCCGCTGCGGGCGTTCCTGCGACAGGACGTGACGGAGGGCTTCTCGCCGGCCGAAAGCTGGCGGGAGCTGGCGCGGGCGCTGGAGGCGAAGTCATGAAACGGTTTCGGTTCACGTTGCAGGCGGTGTTGACCGTGCGCGACCGGCAGGAGCAGGCGGCGCGGGAACAGTACGCGCAAGCCGTGGCGCGGCAGCACGACGCGCGCGACCGGTTGCGGGTGGCCGAGTGCGCGGTGGCCGCCGCCGCCGACCGGCAACGCGAGCAGACACGGGCCGGCGTGATCGCCGCGGAGTTGCGCGCCGCCGTCGCCTACGTGTGCGCCGCGGAGGAACGACGTCAGCAATGCGC
>CAZHLM010000064.1:0-17389 GCA_964533295.1 uncultured Verrucomicrobiota bacterium | reverse complement strand
GTGTGCGAGTTGATGGTGGCCGCCGGGTATCGGGAGTGCGGGTTTGAAGAGTTTTTCGGCGGGACGATGGCCATTAACTTTGGCCGAAAATAAGAGACCCTCTGCTATTTGGGTGCCGATCTAGCAGAGGGTCTCCGTTGGCGAACCACCCGGTCCGCGCAATGTTCCCAGCCGTTGCATCTGGGGGGCTTTGCCCGCAAAACTTTTCGCCCTAGCCCTCCCACGACCTCCACGGCTGGTTACTTGGTTCATTTGCAGCCGCTGTGCCATGCCGCGGGAGCCACCGGCGATTTCGCGTAAGCCATTGGAAACGGCTCGTTGGACGGTGACGCGGGGAAACCAGTGCGGGGGAGTAGTGTTCGACGTGCCTGACAGTGCGCCCGTGAACATGTGCGGACGCTGAACAGACAGCGCGCCTTACTTCGGCACCGGCAGGACGAGCACCCGGTTACCACCCGTCAACACCGCCCCGCGCGCGCCAATCGCGGCGATGTAGTAGCCCTCGAGGGTTTGTTCTTCCGTGACGCGGACGGGCTCCGGTTTGGACGGGACGCGCACAAGGCAGACGTACTTGGCGTTTTCTCCCTCGCCGACCTGGGATGTGCCAATGATTTTCGGCGAGGTCACGAAAAATGGCTCGGCGGGGATGGATTCCAGTTCGTACCGCAGATAGGTGATGGTGGGACGCAACTGCATCCCCGTCGGCAGATAGCGGAACGGCCGGTTGTTCGGGTCGAGAATGTCGCGGTCGTCCACGTAATTGAAAATCGCCAGTTTGGCCAGCGTCTCCGGGTACTGCATATATCGGGCAAAATACCGGCCGAGACCGTCGCGAACCCGCTGTAATCGGATGCGGCTGATACCGCGGTCGGCGGCGCTCTGCAACGCGGTTCCGAACAACTGCGATCGTTGGCGGCTGGTTTGGAAGTAGGGGGCGTTGGCCAGCCGTTTCTGGAGCAAATCATACTCCTCAAGCGCGATGGTCGGATGGAGTGTCTCGGACAGCTCCGCGTGCTTCAGCAGCGCGATTTCCAGCCACGGAGTCGTGCTCAACGAGCGGTACAATTGATCCATCACCACGGCCGCTTGTTGCCGGGCGTTGTTGTCCATCAAGGCCGCCGCGCGCGCGTATTCGTCGAAGAACCGGTCGGCCTCGGTCATGACGGGCGCCGCCACCGGTGAAACCGCCGAGGCGGTTGTGCCGGTGTCCGCGCCCGCCGGGGTGGTTCGCAGCGCCAGCGCCAGCACGGGAAGAATCACCCCGGTAATTATTCTCCTCACGATCATGCTTGAAGCGGCGCCAGACTACCATGCGGCCGCCGAAGAAGCAATGTTCAGTTCCGCTTTTCGATCAGGCCCCACACCGCCGCGGCCGCTTGCCGGAACGACTCGGCGGCCGCGCTGCGCGGCGCGGCCACGACCACCGGCACACCCTTGTCGCCCGCCAGCCGGATTTCCGCGAAGAGCGGAATCTCGCCGAGAAACGGCACCTCCAGCCGTTCCGCTTCGCGCCGGCCGCCGCCGTGGCCGAAAATATCGTCGGTCTTTCCGCAGTGCGGACAAGCGTAGTAGCTCATGTTCTCGATGATGCCGAGGATCGGCACGTTGACCTTCTCGAACATCGCAATCCCGCGCCGCGCCACTTCGAGCGCCACGTCTTGCGGCGTGGTCACGATCACGCCACCGTCGAGCGCGATGGTTTGGACCAGCGACAGTTGGGCGTCGCCGGTGCCGGGCGGCAAATCCACCACCAGCACGTCAAGCTGGCCCCAGTTGACCGCCAGCGCGAATTGCTGGATCGCTTTCATGATCATCGGCCCGCGCCAGATTACCGGGGAATTGCCGTCGAGCAACAACGCCATGCTCATCAATTTCAGCCCGAAATTCTCCACCGGATCCAGCTTCTCATCCGTAATCGTTGGCCGGTCGGCTTTGCCCATCATCTTCGGCACGCTCGGTCCGTAGATGTCCGCATCCATGACGCCAACGCGGCGGCCGAGTTGCTGAAGCGCGCAGGCCAGATTCACCGCCACGGTGGATTTGCCGACGCCGCCTTTGCCGCTGGCCACCGCCACGATGTGTTTAACGCCGGCAATGTGCGGCCGCGCGGGCGTGGCGCTGCCGCCAGCCAATGGAATGTTTTGCGCGGGCGGCTGCTGGGCGGTCATCTGCACCGTCACGCGGCCGATTCCCTCGACGCGTTCCAACGTCGCGCGCACGTCACTCTCAATCTGCCGCGGCACGCCCTCATCCCGCGTCATGACGTGCAACGCGACCGTCACATCGGCCCCGGTCACCGCCACCGATTTCACGATGCCAAAACTGATGATGTCGCGGCTGAAACCCGGAAACTTCACTTCCCGCAGCGCAGCGCGGATGGTCTCTTCGGACAGGGAGGATTTGGCTCGGCCAAACATGGTCAATTCACCGTTACCGGACTGGATTTCAACAACGATTCCAACGTCGTGCGCGCGAACACCTCGTTCACGCGCCCCTGCGCCTCGGCATACACCCCGCACAACGCGCACGATCCCAACCGCTCATCCGCCACCACACATTCCGGCTCGACGCTCACGCATTTCTGCAACGCAAACGCATTGTCCACCGCTCGAAAAATCTGCAGCAGACTGATCTCGCGCGGCGCCCGCGCCAGGCTGAATCCACCGCCCGCGCCCCGGTGCGATTGGATGAAACCGGCCTTGACGAGCGACTGAAAAATCTTCGCCAGAAAACTTTTCGGGATCCGCTCCGCGTCGCTGATCTCGTCAATCATCACCGTCTGCCCCGCCGGCTGCCGGGCCAGGTACAACAGCCCAATCACCGCGTATTCGCCTGCTTTCGTGACTTGCATGGTAAATCGGACACTTTTACTCTGATTTCGCCGCCACTATAGATTCGCTTCCCGGGAAGTCAACGATGCGGACTGGGCTTCTGCTATAATGCGCGGCGGAACAACCACCATGGCAACGACCCTCCCGAAACTGACCGAGGACGAAATCGCGGCGAAGCTGGCGGCCTTGGGCCACGGCTGGCAGCGAGAAGGCAAAATGATCGTGAAGGAGTACGTTTTCAGCGGCTTCACCGAAGCCACTCAGTTCATCGCCAAGTTGCCCGGGCCGGCTAATGCGATGGACCACCATCCGGACATTCAGCTTTATCGCTACAAGCGAGTCAAAATCCTGCTCTGGACACACAGCCGCGACGGGCTGACCCAAAACGATTTTGATCTCGCGGCGCAAATTGACGCCCTGATCACATGAGCGCCTGCCGGGTCGTCATCACCAAACACAGCGGCACCCTCGTCCTCTACGATGGCGATGAAGAAGTCCTGCGCATCCCGGTCGTCACGGGAAAAAATCCGGCCGACAAACAACGCGAAGGCGACCTGGCCACGCCGGAAGGCGATTTCTACATCTGCTACAAAAATCCCCAGAGCAAATACCATCGCTTCCTCGGCCTGAGCTACCCGAACATCGAAGATGCCGACCGCGGTCGCCGCACCGGCCTGATCACCGCCGCCGAACACGCCGACATCCTCAAATCGCTCGCGGCCCGGCAATGTCCGCCGTGGAAAACCCCGCTCGGCGGCGAAATCGGCCTGCACGGGCCGTGCCCGAATGTCACTTGGACGCATGGCTGCATCGCGATGCCGGTCGTTGCCATCGAACGACTCTACGACCTGCTCGACATTGGCGACCCGGTGACCATCCTCCCGTGACCCACCGGTTTCTTGCCTATCCGCTGCTGCTGCTGGCCGGGCTGCAACTGGTGCCGCTGCTGCGGCAACATCCCCGCTGGCACGCCGTCCAACTCGCGCAACATGCCCTCGTCATCCTCGGCACGCTGGCGGCGTTGTTCCTGCCCGGCGGTCAATGGTGGTTGCTGGCCGCCGCGACCGTGTTTGCGGCTGGCATCGTCACACCGCGGCTGCTGAGCCACGCCGCCGCGGCTTGCCGGCAACGCGCGCAGTGGTCCCGCGCGGCGCGTCTCGAACGCATCGCCGGTCGGCTGCTCGGGGGAGATCCCGGCCGACTGCGACGCGGGTTTGCGGCGGCACTCGAACAACTCGCTGCCGGTGATGCCGAGGCGGCGCACCGGCAGTTGACCGGATTGGAGACGACGGCGATGCCGCGCGCCGCGCGCGCGTTGGTCCGGTACTGGCGGCTGACGTTGCACGCGCAACGCCGCGAGTGGCTGGCGGCCGTGGCGATGTTCCAGGCGACTCCGGATTGGGGCACCACTGCGCTGGCGGCTCCGGCGCGGTTGGAAGTGGCGCGCGCGTTGGCCGAACTCGGCGATCTGCCGGGGGCGTTGCGCTGCATCCAACTCGTCCTGCTCAGTCCCGCCGGCGTGCGGCTCGAAACGCCGCTGTGGGCGATGCGCGTCCGCCTGGCCGCGCTGGCCGCGGATGAATCGGAACTGGAGCGGCTCCTGGCCGACTCCGCCCGGCAACGCCGCGGTTTCACACGGTTTGCCGCCTACTGGCGCGGCCGCTGCGCGCTGGCCGGTGGCGACGGCGCGACGGCGTCCCGCTTGCTGGCGCGCGCGTACGCGCTGACCGACCCGCGTGACCGCGCCTGGCAACAGGCCATCCGGCATTATCTCGACCGCGCCAGCGTGGCGGCCCCGGTGCCGGTCGCGGAGCGCTACGCGGCAGAACTGGCCGGGGTGCGGTTGGCGGAGGAGCAGTCCCGGCCGTGGCGCGACCTGCTCGGGTTTCACAAACCGACGCCGCTCGTGGCGATCTTGCTGGCGGAGATTGCCGCGGTGTTTGTCGCGCAGGTGGTGTTGCCGGTCGAGTGGAGCGACCGACTGCTGTTGTGGGGCGGCAACGGCGCGGTGACGCAGCAACGCGGCGAGTGGTGGCGGTTGGTCACGGCGATGTTTCTGCACGGCGGCTGCCTGCATGTTGCGATGAACGGCGTGGCGTTGTGGATGTTTGGCGCGGCCATCGAACGGGCGTGGAGGGGGTGGCGGATGCTGACGGTGTTCGTGGTCGGCGGCGCGGCCGGTAATCTGGTCAGCGCCCTCGCGTCGCGGACGGGGCTGGCGGTGGGCGCCAGCGCCGGTGTGTTTGCGTTGGTGGGCGCGTTTGCGGTGGCGGTGTGGCGGTTGCGGTCGCCGTGGTTTGCCGGGCTGCGGTCGCGATTGCTGCCGTTGCTGGCCGGGATGGTGGCGGTGGATTTTCTCATTGGATGGCGCGAGCCGGTGGTGGACAACCTCGCGCACGTCGGCGGGTTTGTGGCCGGTTTGGCGCTGGGGGTGTGGTTGTGTCCGCGCCGGCCAACCTCTATAGTGCCGGTCACATGAAACGGATTTTCTGGCTGGCGGCGGTGCTCCTTGCCGGGGGGGTGATTTGGTGGGTGGTCCGCGGCGGGGCCGGCAATGGCCGACCACCCGCCCCGGTGACGACGGCCACGGCGGAACGGCACGACATCGTCGTGACGGTGGAAACGATCGGCGAGATCAATCCCGGCAACCAGGTCTCGATCAAGCCGGAGGTCAGCGGACGGATCAAACAAATCCATGTCCGCACCGGCCAGTCGGTGCCGCAGGGGACGTTGCTGGTGGCGTTGGACGAGACGGATTTGCTGACGGAGCGCGACGCGGCGCAGACGCAGATTGCGGCGGCGCAGGTGCGGCTGGCCAAGGCGCAGCGGGACTACGACCGGCAACGCGATTTGCTGGCGGCGAAGTTGATTTCGCAGGAGGCGCTCGATAACGCGTTGACCGATCTGGAGCTGGCGCGGACGGAGTTCGACAAGGCACAGAAACAGTTGCAGACGGTGGACGACAAGTTGAAGAAAATCCGCATCCTCGCGCCCTTCGACGGGACGGTGCTGAGCGTGTTCGTGACGGAGGGACAGGTGGTCTCGGGCGCGACGAGCGTGTCGCAGGGAACGGATTTGCTGACGTTTGCCGATTTGAACGCGCTCGTCATCCGCGCCCACATCAATCAGGTGGACATCACGAAAATCAGACCCGACCAGCCGGTTCGCATCACGGTGGATTCGCTGCCGGACGTCACCCTGACCGGCCAGGTTGTGCTGATCGCGCCGGTGGCCACGGTCAAGAATGGAATCAAGGGCTTCGGCGTGGATGTGTTGATCATGACGCGCGATGACCGGGTCCGTCCCGGAATGAACGCCCAACTGCGGTTTCCCGTCGCGCACGTGGTGCAGGCGCTGGCGGTGCCGCTGGCGGCGGTGTTTCAGGAAAGCGGCGAGAAAGTCGTCTATGTTCGCCAGCCGACCGGCGTGGAGCGGCGGGTCGTGACGGTGGGCGCGGCGGACCACCGGCGCGTTGAGATTCTCACCGGATTGCGCGAGGGCGAGACCGTGTTGCTCGAACCGCCCGCCGCCTCGTGAGTCGCCATGGCGCTCATCGAACTGGTCAACGTCAGCAAGACGTATCAGCTCGGCGACAGCGTCGTCCACGCGCTGGCGGATGTCTCGCTGCAAATTGAGGGCGGTGAGTTCTGCGCGATCATCGGTCCGTCGGGCAGCGGCAAGTCCACCTTGATGCACATCCTCGGTTGTCTGGACACGCCGACCGGCGGCACGGTGACGATTGACGGGGTGGTGGTGACCGCCGCCTCGACGGACGACCTGCCGGTGATTCGCAACCAGAAAATTGGATTCGTTTTTCAAGCGTTCAATCTGCTGCCGAAGCTGACCGTCCTGCAGAACGTCGAGTTGCCGCTGATCTACGCCGGCCGACCGGCCGCGGAACGGCACCGCCGCGCCCGCGCCGCGCTGGAGGCGGTCGGCTTGGCCGACCGGCTGCATCATCGGCCCGGTCAGTTGTCCGGCGGCCAGACCCAACGCGCCGCCATCGCCCGCGCGTTGGTCAACGAGCCAAGAATCATTCTGGCCGACGAGCCGACCGGCAATCTCGACACCCAGAACGGCCGGCAAATCCTGAATCTGTTCCACGATCTCCACCGCCAGGGACGCACCATCGCCATCGTCACCCACGATCCGGCGATTGCCGCCGTCGCCGATCGGCGAATCGAAATTCGCGATGGACGGATTGTCTGAAACCGCGCGCGGCGCTATAACGGCGCTGACAAAGGAGATTTTGACATGGCCACTCCGCGTTTGAAAATCGCGCAACTCGACCCCGAGAGCCTGGAACGATTGCAGGCGATGGAACAGGAACTGGGCGCCTGCATCGTCGCGCTCCAACCCCATTACCCCACCGCCGAGTTGACCCCGGAGCAACTGCGCAAGCTGCAGGCGCTGGAAAAGGAACTCGGCTGCGTCCTGCTGGCCTACCAGAAGTGACGGCTTTTGGATGGCCAGGAGCGGGTCGACCGGCTACTATCGGCGCCGATTCGGGTGAAACACATTGATTTTTCCAAACCGGACCGGCCCACCGTGTTCGTGCGCGGCGTGGTCGAGGTCTCGAGTTATTGCCGGCAGAACTGTTTCTACTGCGCGATGCGCCGCGACAACCGCGCGCTCAAACGCTACCGGCTCGGGTTCGCGGACCTGCTCGACCTGATCGTCCATCACCGGCCTGGCGCGATCACAGACATTGACCTCCAAGCCGGCGAAGACCCGGTGGTTGTCCGCGACGTGCTCATTCCGCTCGTGCGCGAACTGCGGCAGCGAACCAACCTCGGCATCACGCTCTGCCTCGGCCTGCTCACCGCCCGGCAATACGACTCGCTGCGCGAAGCCGGCGCGGATTACTACGTGATGAAGCTCGAAACCGGCGACGCGGCCCACTACGAAGCCATCGCCGCCCCCGGCACCCTTGCGCAACGACTCGACGCCATCCGCTATCTCGCCTCGACCGGCTGGAACGTCTCCTCCGGCCTCATCGTCGGCCTGCCGGGCCAAACACCCGACATCCTCGCCCGCAGCCTTGACCTGCTTCACGAACTCCCGCTGGCCGGCTGCAGTGTCAGCCCCTTCATCGCCGGCGAAGACACGCCGTTTGCCGCCGAACCAAATGGCGCCCTCTATCAAACGCTCGCCGTGCTGGCCGGCATGCGCGCTCGCGCCCCGCACTGGATCATCCCGGCCGTCAGCGCCCTGCGCCTGCTCGCCGCCGATGGCTATGTCCGCGCCCTGCGCGCCGGCGCGAACCTGACCACGATCAATTTCACCCCGCCCCGCGAACGCGAGCATTACCCCATCTACAAACACCACCGCTTCATCATGGACGAACAGCGCGTCCTGACCGCCATCGCAGAAGCCGGCTGCCAGCCCAGCCGCGTCAGCCTCGCCGAACACCTCCGCCACCGCCCCGCGCTGGCGGTGTGACCCGCCGCCGCGCGGCGGTTGCTCAAAACAATTCGGTCTGGTTGCGGCCTCGCGCCACGCCCAGTTTCTGGAACGTTTTTTCTGTCGGGATGCGCCCCTGCGGGGTGCGCTGGAGATAGCCTTCCATGATCAGGAACGGCTCATAGACTTCTTCGAGCGTGTCGGGTTCTTCGCCGACGGCCACCGCCAGCGAATGGATGCCGACCGGCTTGCCGGCGAATTTGTGGACGAGGGTTTCGAGGATGCGCTTGTCCATGTCGTCCAGCCCGTGCTCGTCAATCTCCAGCAACGCCAGCGCCTTGTCGGCCAGCGCGGCGGTGATGGTGGCCGACTGCGCTTTGACCTGCGCGTAGTCCCGGCAGCGTTTCAGCAGGTTGTTGGCGATTCGCGGCGTGCCGCGCGCGCGGCGGGCGATTTCCAGGGCGCCGTCCGGCTCGATGGCCACGCGCAGAATGCCGGCCGCGCGGGTGATGATTGCCGCCAGATCTTCCGCGGCGTAGTAATCCAGCCGCTCGGTCAGCCCGAACCGCGACCGCATCGGCGCGGTGAGCAATCCGCTGCGCGTCGTGGCGCCGACCAGCGTGAAGCGCGGCAATGTCAGCTTCACGCTCCGCGCGTTCGGCCCCTGATCAATCACGATGTCCAACCGGAAATCTTCCATCGCCGGGTAGAGATATTCTTCGACGGTTTTTTGCAGCCGGTGGATCTCATCAATGAACAACACGTCGCCGGCTTCGAGTTTCGTCAGCAACCCCGCGAGGTCACCGGCTTTCTCGATGACCGGGCCGCTGCTGACGACGATGTTGGCGCCCATCGCCCGGGCGAGGATGTGCGCGAGGGTGGTTTTGCCGAGGCCGGGCGGGCCGCTGAGGAGAATATGGTCGAGTGATTCGCCGCGCAGCCGGGCGGCTTCGACGGCGAGTTCGAGCCGTTCCTTCACCTTCGGTTGTCCGGTAAACTCCGCGAACAAACCAGGCCGCAACGACAAGTCGAGCGTCTTGTCGTGGATCGTTTGGGTCACAAACCGGTCGGCCATCATCGCGAAGATGCGAGAGCCGGTGGCGCGAGGCAAGTCTATTGTAACCGCGCCCGTCGCTCGCGCGCCTGCGTCGCGTGCTTGGTGCCGGGAAACCGCGTTTCGATCTGGGCGAGTATCTCGGCGGCCGCGGGCCGGTCGCCTTTGATCTCCACCAGCCAATCCGCGAGCCGACCGGCCACGAGCGTGAACGCATCCGGCGTGGTGGCCTTGCGCAGCGCGGCGTGCAACTCGGCCAGCGCGGCGTGCGGGTCATTCAATTTCTCCCGCAACAGCTCGGCGATGCGGATGTGGGGATAGGTCTCGGTGGGAAACTTCTCGATGTCGGCCCGAAACGCCGCGATGGCCTCGGCGTACCGGCCCTGGGCGACGCGCGCCTCGGCGATGCTGTACTGCGGGCGGATTTCGATGGCGGTTTCATCCGGCAGGAAGAGGCTGCCGGCCCGCTCGCCCAGCCAACGAATGACCGGCCAGCCGATGAAGGGAAACCACAGCAAGCCGGTGAAGGCCGCCCATCCCGCAAGGGTGAACGGATGGTACTGAATACCCACCCAGCGCAGTCCCACCCACCAGAACAGCCACGTCGCGGCCAGCCCGCCCCCCAATCGCAAACCAATGGCCAGCAGTTGCGGCATGAGAGCAGGATGCGCCGGGGGGGCGCGCCGTCGCAACGTTTATTTGGGGGAGCGCCCCCGCAGGGGCGCTCCGCCCGACGAGCTACCGGCTGT
The DNA here is from genome assembly GCA_964533295.1 of uncultured Verrucomicrobiota bacterium. Lineage (GTDB taxonomy): Bacteria > Verrucomicrobiota > Verrucomicrobiia > Palsa-1439 > Palsa-1439 > OMJI01. The sequence continues at coordinate 7,352 of CAZHLM010000064.1, read as the reverse complement.
TGGTCACGGTGATCGTGCCGCTGGTCGTGAAGGTCTTGCCATTCGGCAGCGTGGTCGTGGCCGTGCGGTCGCCGGTCTTGGTCTCGCGATCCCAGTGTTTCTCGACGGTGCGGGTGCCGGTGCCCCCGTCCTGATTCGTCCACTGGGTATCGCGTTTGAGGTAGCCGTAATTGCGCTCAACGTTTTGCTGCCAGGTGCCGCTGCGGCCGCGACTGGTCTGGTACGTGCCGCTGCGCTGCCGCTCGGCGGCGTGGGCGGTGGCGGTGACGAGCAGTACGGCGGACAGGAGGATGAGTTTCATATGGTTGTTCCTTTCACTACGCCAGACGCGGCGGCGCGCGGAAAGGTTACAGCGCGGCGCGAACCAGTTCCTCGACCGTGGCGCCCGCGCCCAGTTTGGCGGCGGCTTGCTCGACGGCGCGCCGGGCGTCGGCGGATTTGAAGCCGAGCGATTCGAGCGCGAGGGCGGCGTCGGTGAGCCGGGCGTCCGCGGGCGTGGCCGGCCGCGGGCCAGCGGGACCGCCGATTTTGTCCTTTAATTCCACCACGAGCCGCTCGGCGGTTTTCTTGCCGATGCCGCGCAACGCGGAGAGTGTCCTGGTGTCACCGGCCGCGATGGCCTGGCGCAGGCCGGTCACGGAGGCGGCGGAGAGAATGTTGCAACCGAGTTTGGGGCCGATGCCGGTAATGCTGATCAGCAGCAGAAACATCTCGCGTTCGGCAACGGTGGCAAAACCGTAGAGTTGCTGCGTGCCGTCCTGCGCGCTGACGTGGTGGTAGGTGAGGAGTTTGACCGGATGGCCGACGGCCGGCAGTTTGTCGTAGCTCGAAACGGGGATGGTGACGGCGTAGCCCACGCCGCCGCAATCCACCACGACATGGGTGGGCGTGGATTCCGCCAGTTGACCGTGCAGGTAGACGATCATCGGCCGCGCCGCGTCATGGGTACCGGCGTTTTTGGACCACTTCGAGGGTGAGCAGGCTGTAGCAGGTCGTCAGCACCGGATCGTTTTCCCACCAGCGATTGTTGTCGTTCTGCCAGTAGCCCTCGTGTTTCTGAAGCGAGACGAATCTTTTCAGCAATCCGTACCGCCAGTCGTTGTCGCCGGGGAAGGTGTCCACGCCGAAGGCGGTCAGCGCCTTGGCGAGCATGTGGTAGTAGTAGAACAGACCCGCTTGGCCCATGCCGGGATTTTCCTCGAGCGAGAAATGCCGCGCCAGCCAGTGCACCGCCGCGGTCACCCGCGGGTCGTCTTTTTTCAGGTCGGCGTAAAGGTAGCTCTTCAATCCCGCGTAGCTCATGCTGGCGTAGCTGCGCAACGGTTTCGGTCCCTCCGTCGAATCGTCATCCGCGAAACTCAGCGGCGGGACGCCTTTGGCCGGGTCGCCCGGCATGTAGATGAACCCGCCATGGTCGTCCTCTTTGACGTTTTGCGCCCACGGCTGGTCGTTGTGGCCGGGCAGGTTCTGGCAGCGTTGGAGAAATTGAATCGCTTTCTGCCAGTGCAATTTCCCGCCCGCGTGCGGTGACTCGCCCGCCATCGAATCGAGCGAGTCGGTCAGTTTGATCGCCTCCAACGCCCACCCCATGTTCGACAGGTCCGGCCGCTCGCGCCGACCGTAGCCGATGCCCCCGTAGCTCGGGTTGTCGGGCGACACATCCTCGCTTTCATCCAGTTGCGAGCCGAGCAGGAACTCGCGCGCCTTGCGGATCACCGGCAGATATTCCGCCTTGCCGGTGGCCAGCAACGCCATCGTGCAAATCGCCGTGGAATAGTTCGGATACTTGTCCGTCTCGCCGCCGCCGTAGATCGCCCCGGTCGGCTTGACACAACTGAGGATGAACTTCTCCGCCCGCTCCGCCGCCGTTTTCTGCTCCAGCGTCAGCTCCGCGTGCGAGCGGTACAACGCCGTCAACGCCAAGCCGGTAATTGCCGGGTGCATGTTCCACGACCCGTTTTCCAGTTGCTTGGAAAGCAGCCACGCAAACCCGCGTTCCTGTGCGCGGGCGACTTCCTTCAAAAGCGACTCATCCGACTGACTCGGTAACGAGGCTCCGAGCGCGGTGGCGCTCGCCAGCAGCAGGATCGAGATTCTCTTCATGAGATTGATGTTAGGTGAAATGGTTGGCTTCCGCAAGCGCCACGACGCTCAGAACCGGGCGGCGGCTGAAATCACGAAGTTCCGCCCCGGTTCATTCAGCCCCGAGCCATGCACCCGGTAGTCCTTGTCCAAAATGTTTTCCACGGCGGCGGTCAGCGTCACCTGCGGGGCCACCTGCCAACCGGCGCGCACCGTCCACACCGCGTAACCGGGCGTACCGCCGGGCGGGATCCGTTGCGTATCGCGGCGGTCATCCGCCGAGAGTTTGTCCTGTTGATCCGCCATCACGACCACGCTCTCCATCCAAAGCCGCCGGTCGGGTCGTTGCCACCGCAAGCCCAACTGAGCCGTCAGTGGCATGAGGCGACTGAGCGGTTCCCGTTGCGCCACCGGTGCCGAGGTGGGAAACCCGTCCACTTCGCCTTCCATCCACGTCACCCAACCAAACGCCGACCACTGCGGATGAAACTGCCAGCGGCCGCTAAACTCGATCCCGTGGACGAACCCGGCTCCCGAATTGCGTTTTGTCACTTCATTCGCGCCGTTCACGATATTGCCGGTTGGCTGGCGAACAATCATGTCCTGGATGAATGTGTGAAAATACGCCACCTCCGCCGACACCGTCTCCCACTGCGTTTTGACGCCGCTTTCGACCGAGACAAACTCTTCCGGTGTCAGTCCCGGCGCCGCCGTCTCGATTTCACCGCTCCGTGCGATGTCGAGCCGGGTCAGGTCGGAAAGGTTCGGCGCGCGAAAACCCTGCGACACCCCGGCAAACCAGTGCCAGCGATCCGCTTCATCCACCCGCCACAAAATCCGTGCGCTGCCGACCGCGCTGTGCCAATCGTCTTCCACGGACGTCGGTAATCCCGTGACGGGATCGCGCACCCGGTCGGCCTCCGCCCGCGCATACGTGTACCGCCCGCCGAGGATCAACTCCACCCGCTCGCCCAGCGGAATCTGGTCCTGCACATACACGCCGACCAGATCATAACTCGCGTCGTCACCCACCGGCCCCTGAATCGCCCGGGTCACTGTTCCGTTGGTGGCGATGGTGACCTGACTGGAGTCCACCCAATCCCGGTAATACTCCGCGCCGTAGGTCAACGTCCCCACCGGACCGGGCGAAGTCAGTTGCGCCGACAAGCCCAGCGTGTGCACATCCACCGCCGCCTGCTCTCGAACGCCGTTGTTGCGTACCCGCGTCAGATCTTCGCCTTGAAACTGATACGACGCGCTGAGCTTCACCGACTCCACCGCGCCGGCCAGATCATCGGCCTGGAACTGCACGTATCCCAGATCGCGATTCTGATCGAAGACGTGCAGCCGGTCCGAGCCGATCGTTGTGCCGTGGAAACTCTTTGCGTAAATCGTTCGATGCGTCCGCCACGCATCATCCTGGTCCACACGCTGGAACGCAGCCACCAACCGCCGATTCTCATCCAAATGATACTCCGCCTTCGCATCCGCATCCCACTCGTCGTAGCCGGTCTGCGGGAGGCGCTTGGTCGGCGAGCCGGCGCGCAGGTCGCCGTAGGATTTCACCGTGACGCCGCCGCCGAGACGCACCGGCCCGGCCGCGGTTCCGCCGTCGAGCCGCCCGGTATGCGAATCTTCCGCGCTGGCGAATCGGTAGCTCGCCCCGGCGGTCGGATGATCGGGCGCGGCGATCGTCAATGCGTTCACCGTGCCGCCAATCGCGTCGCTGCCGTACAACACCGACCCCGGTCCCTTTACCAATTCGAGCCGCTCGATGCTTGCGGGATCCACCGTGTTCCAGTATTGATTCGGCCCATCACGAAACGTCGAGTTGTTTAGCCGGATCCCATCAATCAGAAACAACGTCCGAAATCCCGTGAACCCCCGAATGAACGGCGACCCCTGACCGTGCGCCGTTTTTTGCACCATCACCGCCGGCGTCTCCTTCAAAGCCTCTGGCACCGTCCGCACCTGCCGTTCCTCGGTCAGTTCCACGGCGTCCAGCGAGTTCAGTGTGAACGGCATATCAAACGGGCGTTCCGCCGACCGGGTGGGTGTCACCACAACCTCCGGCAGTCGCGTCACCGATTGAGTGTCTCCCCGCACTTCCACCACCAGCAACACGCCAGAAAAAATCAGCCATCCACCGCGCATGCAGACTCCTTTTAACAGGATGCATGCCGTCTGGATGGAAGCTTGATCATCAATACGTTACGGATTACGGGCCGGGTGATGGTGTTTATTACTTAGCCAGTGCCGCCGCGGAACTGTATAAATAACATCCCATGTCGAAGCGCGATAACATCCGTACTTGGCTCCGTGTCGCTCTCCCGTTTCTCCTCTTCATTGTCACCGGATCGCTCGCGCTCTGCGTGCTGCTCAGCGTCACCGCCCGCCAGCACGAACTTCATCTGCTCCAAACCCTCGCTCGCGAAAACGCCGCGTTCCTCCGCGAGATGCACCTGCCGACCACCGACCGATTCGCCGACTACCTCAGCCGGGTGCTCGGATTCCCCGTTCAATTCCAACCGCATACCCAGCCACTCCCGACGCCGCCGCCAGATCACCAACAAGCCACCGCGCCCCTCAACGAAACCACCCAACTCGTCCTCACCCGGCCGCTCACCCCGCACACCGCCATCCTCCGGCGCGCCGACACCTGGATCGTCCTTGCCGGCTTCTGGCTGGCCTCGCTCGCGCTCGCCTGGGTCGTCACCCGCCGGCTCCTTCGCGCCGAACGGCTTGCTCTGCTCGGCGCCATGGCCACCCAGCTCGCCCACGAAATCCAAAATCCCGTCGCCGCCATCCGCTTGCACGCCCAACTCGGCGACGCCAGCGCCCTCGAATTGATCCGTGACGAAACCAACCGCATCGAAAACCTCGTCAACCAGTGGCTCTTCCTGACCCGACCCGCGCCACCGCGGCTCGTGCCGGTGGTGGCGGCCGACCTCGTTGCGGAGGTCATCCGCAGCTACGAGGCGCTGGCCAACCACGCCCGGGTGCGCATCCACACGGAGGTTCCGGCCACCATGAAAATCGCCGCGGACCGCCGCCGCCTCGCGCTGGCCATCGGCAACATCGTGCGCAACGCCATCCAGGCCATGCCCAACGGCGGCACACTCACCATCCGCGGTGACGGCGGCACGCTGCGGTTTGCCGATAGCGGTCCTGGCTTTTCACCCACCGCGTTGGTCCGCGCAACCGAATTGTTTTACACCGAACGCGAAGGCGGCATGGGCGTTGGCCTCAACGTCGCCCGCGAAATCGTCCACGCCCACGGCGGCACCCTGACCCTCGACAATCAACCCACCGGCGGAGCCATCGTATGTCTCAGGCTACCCCTCGCATCCTGATCATCGAAGACGAACATGCCCTGGCCGCGGCGCTGGCAAGCGCCGTGGGCCGCGTCGGCGCGCAGGCGGTCACCTGTTTTTCCGGCGCACGCGCCCGGCAAGAACTGGCGGCGCAATCCTTCAACCTCGTCATCCTCGACATCGGTCTGCCGGACATCAACGGCTTGGAATTGCTGGATGAACTTCACGCGCCCGCGCTCGTCATCACCGCCCACGGCAACCTCGCCAATGCCATCGCCGCCAGACAACGCGGTGCCGTCGAGTACCTCGTCAAACCGCTCGACCTCGATCTGTTGCTCGCCACCGTCCGTAACCTCCTCACCCGTCCCGCACCCGCCGCATCCGCCCCGGTAGAGGATGGCGACCTCTTGATCGGCGGCGCGGCGGCGATGCAACCCGTGTTTGTCGCCATCGCCACCGCCTGCGCCAGCGATGCGCCGGTGCTCATCCGCGGTCCGACCGGCAGCGGCAAATCGCTCGCCGCGCGCGTGATTCACCAACACAGCCGCCGCCGCCACGCGCCCTTCGTAACGTTGCACTGCGCGGCGTTGCCCGAACAACTGTTGGAAAGCGAACTCTTCGGCCACGAAAAAGGCGCCTTTACCGGGGCGCTGACCGCCCGCATCGGCCACATCGAACGCGCCGCCGGCGGCACGCTCTTCCTCGACGAAATCGGCGATATCACCCCGGCGGTGCAAGCGAAGCTGCTGCGATTCGTCGAAGAGAAAGCCTTCGTCCGCCTTGGCGGCCGGCAAGATTGCCAGGTGGATTTGCGCCTGATCGCCGCCACGCACCACGACTTGCGCGCCGCCGTCGCCGCCGGCCGGTTTCGCGAAGACCTTTACTACCGGTTGCACGTGCTCGACATCGAAATGCCGCCGCTCCAACAACGGCTCGAAGACCTGCCGGCGCTCAGCGCGTTCCTCCTCCGCCGGCTGGCCCCCACCCGGCAACTCCAACTGGCGCCCGAGACCCTCCTGCTGCTCCAACAATACCACTGGCCCGGCAACCTCCGCGAACTGCGCAACGCGTTGGATCATGCCGTCGCCGTGGCCAACGGACCGCACATTCTCCCCCACCACCTGCCCCGCACCATCCGCCATTACCAGCCGCCCGCCACAGACCTGCTCGAACAAGCCCTCGCACCGTGGCTCCAGCAACAACTGGCCGCCCGCGCCACCTACGATGAAATCCACGACGCCATCGAAACCTGCCTGCTCAAACAACTCCTCCGTCACTTCGACCACAAACCCAGTGTCCTGGCCCGCGAACTCCAAATGAACCGCGCCACTCTCTTGAAACGACGCAAACAGTTGGGATTGCAAACCGGCGACTGAGCGAGCACAACCTTCCCTCCATGAACCCGACTCTCACCCGGCTGCTCGCCCACGCCACGAAGGACGAACTCGACCGCGTCACGCCGGAAGAATTGCTCGCGCCCGACGCGGTGGTTTCGCGCGACGACGCGCGGCTGGTCCAAGCGGCGTTGTACCTGAAACACGGGTATCTCGACGCCTGCCACAAAATCGCCCAGCAAATTGCCACGCCCACCGGCAGTTACTGGCACGGCATCCTGCACCGCCGCGAAGGCGACATCAGCAACAGCCATTACTGGTACGACCGCGTCGGCCACCATCCCGTCTTGGAAGCCATCGGCGGTTATCCGCAGGACGCGGCCACGGAGGAGCGGGAGTTTGAGTTGCTTCTCGCTCACACCATCTCCCGCGCCACCAGCCCCTCAAGGGGTACTGCATGAGTGCGCCTGACAAAACCAAAACCGCTGTTGTGGGAGCGCATTTGCGGGCGCGACCGGTGCCACAACCGGTGGCGCGAGCGTCTTCGCGAGCGGAGTGTCACGCCCCGCCTCGCGCGGACGCTCGGCCCACCGGCGTTTCCGAGAAAACCGAAGCTGCTGTT
>CAZHLM010000063.1:0-18394 GCA_964533295.1 uncultured Verrucomicrobiota bacterium | reverse complement strand
GGGGTGGACCGCGCCCTCGAACGAGCCGCCTCCATCGGCTGCGCCGCGGTGCAAATTTTTCTCAAGAACAACATGCAATGGGCCGGCAAACCATTGGCGACGGACGAGGTGGCGCGGTTTCGGGCGCGGCGCGCGGTGCCGGTCTTCGCCCACAGCGCGTACTTGATCAATCTCGCCGCGACGAACCGGTCGTTTCGGCGCCGGTCGCTTGTGGCGTTGACGGATGAGATTCACCGGGCCGCGCAACTCGGTCTGCCGTTTATCGTGATGCATCCGGGCGCGCACATGGGCGCGGGCGAGGCGGCCGGCTTGCGGGCGGTGGCCGGTGGGCTGGACGAGGTGCTGGGCGCAACCGCAAGCTTGCCGGTGCGGATTGCGTTGGAGACGACGGCGGGGCAGGGGACGAATCTGGGGTATCGGGTGGAGCAGTTGGCGGAGATTTTCGCGCGGGTGAAACGACCCGAGCGGCTGGCGGTTTGCGTGGACACGTGTCATGCGTTTGCCGCCGGCTATGACCTGCGGACACCGGCAGGTTATCGAAGGCTGGTAGGCGACTTGGAGCGGCAGGTTGGCGTCGAGCACGTGGTGGCCTTTCATCTGAACGATTCGAAGACGCCGTTGGGGTCGCGCGTGGATCGGCATGAGCATATCGGGAAAGGCGAATTGGGGTTGGCCGCGTTTCGGCGCGTGTTGCGGGACCCGCGCTGGCGCGACGTGCCGATGGTGTTGGAAACGCCCAAAGGCGCCGACCTGCGCGAGGACGTGGAAAATCTGCGGGTCTTGCGGGGGCTGTTGTAGCTAGCGGTTCTGGTCGAGCCAGCGGCGGATGTCGCGAGCCAAGGGGCTGTTGGGGGCGAGGCGTATGTAGGCCGTGTAGTGGTCGCGCGCCTTGCCGGTGGTGGCTTTGTTTTGCGCGTACAACGTGGCCAGGCTCAGATGCGCGGCGGCGTCGTTGGGATTGGCGGCCACAATCCGGTCGTACTGGGCGATCGCGTTGTCCGTGTAACCTTGCTCCTGCAGCAGGATGGCGTAATTGAATCGCGCGTCGGCGTAATCGGGATTGGCGCGCAGGGCGAGTTCGTAGTATTCGAGCGCCCGTTCGGGCTGCTGGCTGGCTTGGTGGCAAATGGCGAGATTGTAGTAGGCCGCCGCGAAACTCGGATCGGCCTCGACGGCGGCTTGATAAGCGGCGATCGCTTCGGGGATGTTTTTCCGCTGATAGTGTTGCACGCCCCGGTTGTAATGTGTGGTGGCGCGCGCCCGGCTGCCGCTTGGCAATGGAGTGGTTGGCAGGGGAGGTCGCGTTTTCTTGACGGGTTCCGGCGGCAGGAGCGACACGGGTCTCTCCGGGGCGACCGGCGGCGCCGGTTGGGGCGGTTCGACCGGGGCGGGCACCGGCGCGGGGGGTGCCGGTGTGACCACGGAAACCGCCGGGGATGGCGGGGCCGGGGGGACAACCGGTGGCGATTCACGCTCCGCCAGCCGCGCCAGCGCCTGGTGGACGGCGTCGCGGTATTCGGTTTTGGGATCGAGTTCAAGGAAACGCTGGTAATGGACCGCCGCTTCGGTGCGCCGCTGGAGGTGTTCGTGTTCGAGCACGGCGAGGTTGAGGTATGCGGGCGCGAAATCGGGCGCGATCTCGATGAGCCGGGTCAGATGCCGGTGGGCAGCCTTGTAATCGCGGAGGCGGACGTTGAGCAGCGCGAGTTCGTGGATGGCATTCGTGGCGGTGGGATGGGCGCGAACATATTGGGCGAGGGTCTGCTCCGCCTGCGGAATGGCGGGGACGCGCACGTAGGCTTGGGCGAGATGGTACGCGGCGTCGGCGGGCGCATCGGCCGCCCGGGTGACGGTCCGCAACTCGGCGATGGCCTCCTGGACCTGGTCAAGCTCGAGGTGGGCGAGCGCGAGGTTGTAGCGGGCGGCGGTGGATTTCGGATCGAACTCCAGTGCGCGCCGCAACGACGCGATGGCCGCGGCGGGTTGCTGGTCGTGCAACTGACACACGCCCAGGAAATTCAGGGCCTGAGCATTGTTGGTGACGATGCGCAGCGAGCGTTCGAAGCACGGGATGGCTTTGTCGTACTTCTGCTGCTGGAAATAAGCGACCCCGCGTTGAAACTCCTGCGTGGGATCCGGTGGCCGACCGCAGGCAGCGGCCAACAACACGACAAGCAGGGCGGTGGTGCCAATTTTCATGCAGACAAAGAGTGGGTCGCATCTTATAGTTGCACCCAATTTCCGCAACAGAAAATGACGGAGTGGAACATTCAACCCCGGTCGGCTGCCTGCACGCAGTGTCAGCAACCGTTCCCCGACAAGGCACCCTACCACGCGCTGCTGTTCTTCGAAGCCGCGGGTTATCACCGCCGGGACCTGTGCGCGGCGTGTTTTACCCCGGCGGCGCGCGAGGGAGCGAGATGTTACTGGCAGGGCGAATTCAAGGCTCCGACCCCGCCCCCGCCGGAGCCGCTGGCCAAGGACCGGGCCGAAGCGTTGCTGCGCAAGCTGATGGCCGCGCCCGACGCGGGACAGGCGGCGGTCCGCTATATTCTGGCGGTGATGTTGGAGCGCAAACGGATCCTGAAACATCGCGACACCATTCGCGATGAGGCCGGTCGCGACGCCCTGGTGTACGAACACGCCCGGACCGGTGAGTCATTTACCATTCCCGACCCCCACCTGCGCTTGGACCAACTCACGGACGTGCAACGGCAGGTGGCCGAACTGCTCGAATCGTCCGCGGGGGTGATTGACAGCCCGGTAGGCTCCGGGTAGAGTCCCGCCGCTTTGTTTCGAGGTGGCTGGGTAGCTCAGTTGGTAGAGCACGGCACTGAAAATGCCGGTGTCGTCAGTTCGATTCTGACCCCAGCCACCACTTTCATTTTATGGGTTCTGCGATCGCTGCGCCCGCCTCGCTGATTTACCGGCCCGCAGATTGGCTGGCGCCGACACCGTGGCCGGTCATTTTCCAGCGCGAAGCGCCGGTGGAGGTGGACATCGGCGCCGGAAAAGGGTCGTTCCTGCTGGCAGCCGCTTGCGCGGCTCCCGAACGAAACTATCTCGGTATCGAACGGCAAATGGTGCGCGTCCGCAAGATCGAGGCCAAAGCGCGGCAACGGGGATTGACAAACATCCGGTTGGTGCGGGTCGAAGCGGGTTATTTCCTGCGCTATATGGTGCCAACCGAATCCGTGGCGGCCTATCACATCTACTGTCCGGATCCCTGGCCAAAACGCCGCCATCGCGCCCGGAGACTGATTTCACCTGAATTTGCCGCCGACCTCCACCGGACCTTGCAGCCGGGGGGAGTTGTGAAGTTCTCCACGGATGATCGGGATTACTTTGAGGCGGCGGAAGCAGTTTTCAGAGGCAGCCAGCTTTTTTGCGAGGCGCCATCAACCGTGCCGCCCGCGGAAATGGCTACAGATTTCGAGCGGATGTTTTCGGAACAGGGACTTGTGATCCACCGCTCACAATGGGTCAAACGGTGACCGCGTATCTTTCGCCGATGGAATCGGCTCCGGCGGCACAGCCATGATACGGGTCCGGTATCTTGATGTGGAGGCGGTTATGAATTTTATTGGGCATTTGGCGTCCGAGATGCTATTCTAAGACAAGATTATTGTATGGAGAGCGTGACGATGGATCACCGTAAATCGGGTCAATCCTTGGTTGAATTTGCCCTTGTGGCGCCGCTGTTTTTTCTGCTGGTTTTCGGAGTGATTGATTTTGGACGGCTCTTTTTCACGCAAGCGACGCTTCAACACGCGCTGCGCGAAGCCGGCCGGTACGCGGTGACCGGCAATAAACTGCCGGGCACCAATCCCGAAACCTCCCAGCCGTACACGCGGGTCGAGTCCATCAAACAAATCGCCAAGCAAGCTGCGATGGGGTTGGATGTAAGTTCGGTCAGCGTCTCCAGTCAAAGTGGTGGCGCCGGCAGCGCGGGTGCGCCAGGCGACTACGTGACGGTTTCCATCACCTACACGCTCAAGCTCATCACGCCGATCATCGGAAAGTTTTACAACAACGGCGAACATACCTTCGTGGCCCAGACCACCTTCCGCAACGAGCCGTTCAATCCCAGCCAAACAAACTAGCCATGCAACGGAAATTTCAACGTGGGCGCGGACAAGCCCGGTCGGGTCAGGCCCTGATTGAATTCGTTTTCATCAGTGTCTTCATGTTGCTGCTGGTGTTCGGGTTGGTGGATTTTGGTCGCGCCTTGCTCATTCGGCAGGTGCTTTCCGGCGTCAGTCGGGAAGGAGCCAATCTGGCGTCGCGCGGCACCTCGCTGACGAATACCATTGCCGCGGTCAACACGTCGGCCTCGCCGCTCAGTTTGGCGGCGAACGGTTATGTGATCGTCACCACCGTTTACCGCGCAGCCGACGGAACGCTGACGGTGACCGGCCAGGAGCGCAGTGGAGGGCTGACGCAGAGCAGCAGTATCGGCAACGTCGTCGGCGGGCCGGCCGTCCTGCCAACGACCGCGGTAGAGATACCCCCGCGCTCGCGCACCCTCTATGTCGTCGAGGTTTTCCACCGCTACACCCCGGTCACGCCGTTGGGACAACTGCTCGGTGTTTCGTTGCCCACCGTGCTGCGGGATGTGGCCTATTTCTGAAGGAGCGTAATTCATGAACCGAACGAACGGCGCATGCCGCCACCAGCGGGGACAAACATTGCCGATGATGACCTTGATGGTCATCATCCTCTTTGTATTTGTGGGGTTGGGAATTGATGTCACGTTTGCCTACCTCACGCGCGCGGCGCTGTCGAAGGCCGCCGACGCTGCCTGCATGATGGGGATTCGGAACCTGGCGCAGGGCCAGTCCGTCGCGCTCGACATTGCGCGCAGCACCTTTGACATGAATTACAAATCCTCGGGTGTCGCGGGGCGGCAGGCTGCGGCTCCGACGGTGACCCCGGTGTTCAGCACCACCCCCAACGGCAACGTTCAACTCACCGTCACCGCCAGCGTGCCGATCAACACCTTTTTCGTGCGGGTGTTGCCGGCGTGGCGACAGTTGAATGTCGGCGCAACTGCTCAATCCCAGCGGGCGCGGGTGGCGATGAGTCTCGTGCTCGACCGGTCCGGTTCGATGAACGGCAACGGCGGCGCCGCGGCGCTGCCGCCGGCTGTGGCGACGTTCATTGACCAGTTCGACGAGAACGTGGACCGCGCCGGTATGTCCAGTTTTGCTTCGCACGCGCGCCGTGACGTGGATCCGATTACGACGCCGTTCAAGACGGCCATCAAGAATGCCGCCAATGCGCTCGTGTTTCAGGGGGGCACCTTTTCCCAGGGCGGGCTGACCAATGGTTTTGCCCAGATTCAGGCGGTGCCGGTCGTCGCGGGTGAGGACATCGTCAAAGTCTGTGTCTTCTTCACCGATGGTCTGGCCAACATCGTGCAACACACCTTGAATTGCGGTGGCACGCCGACCCTGCGGAATTTTGGCGGTTATGACTCGGGAAGTTCGGTTGGGTTTTTTAATCCGGCCAACGGCACGCACCTCTGCACCACCTCGGGTGGCACGCCGTCCTGTTGCGCCGGCGTCAGCACCTTCCCCTCGGCGATTGATGGAACCAGCAAGACCTTCCTGCGCTCGAATGTGAAACCCGAGGCGGAATTCCGCGCCGTTCAAGTCGCCAATGAGATGCGGGCCAACGGGATCATCGTGTACGCCGTGGGATTGGGAAACAACATCAACCAGGAATTCCTGCGGCAAGTGGCGAACGACCCGACCGTCAGTGGTTACACGCCGACGTTTTACGACGGAGAAGCGTTGTTTGCCCCGACGTCGCAGCAGTTGGCGCAAGTCTTTGAGGTGCTTGCCAACAAGATCATCCTGCGCCTGACGCAGTAAGTCGGCGGGGATCAGCGCAAGAACAAATCTTCGGCGCTGTTGAGGTCTTCCTTGGTGAACAGGACGCCGACGTGCTCGGTGTTGCGCAGTTCCTGCAACACGGCGCTGACACGTTTGATGGTCTTGGCCGAGTAGAATTTCACCAGGCCCACCGTCGTCTGCTTGCCGAAGACCGTGACCAGCACGATGTCGTCGTCCACCGCGCTGACCAGAATGTGGTGGTGCGCGCCCTGTTGATAGAGAGCGGAGCAATCCGCCTCGCCCACGCGCAGCGCCAGCTCGCGGGTCGCGGCAAAGCTGCCGGCCGCCAGCGCCGCCACGATGGTCGGGTCGGCGTTGTCTGGCAACTCGCCATGCTGGCTCAAAACGATGCCGCCGCGGTCAATGATCATCGCGAAACTGGCCTCGGACTTTTCCAGCAGGTCTTCCAAGGTGTGGAGCAACCGTTCGGCCGCCTGAATCGTCAGAATCGGGAGCGTGTTCATGGTCGGACTGGGTGGCGTGCGGATTAGCGGCGGGCGAGTCCGGCGGCAATACCGGACAAGGCCGACGACGCAGCGGGCGCGGCCGATTTTTGATGCTTCGAGACGGATTCCTCCGTTTCTCGCGCAAATTTCTGAAGCAACAGACGCGAGATGGCGTTGAGCGTGGCGAACACGCCTTGACCGTTGGTGGCGGTGGCCACGAAACTGTTCACGCGCCGGCCGCGGTTGTTGAGCAGGTATTCGAGGTAATGCACCGGCGCCACGTTGGGCATGTCGCGCTTGTTATACTGGATGACATAGGGGATTTGATCGAGGCTCATTCCCTGGCGGGCGAGGTTGTCCTGCAGGTTTTTGAAGCTCTCGACGTTCTCCTCCATCTTGTCCCACTGCGAATCGGCGACAAACACCACACCGTCCACACTGCGGAGCACGAGTTGGCGCGTGGCGTTGTAAATCACCTGGCCGGGCACCGTGTACAACTGGAACTTGGTCTTGAATCCCTTGATGACCACGGCGTTCAGCGGCAGAAAATCAAAGAACAGCGTTCGGTCGGCGGCCGTGGCCAGCGAGACCAGTTCGCCTTTGTTCTTTTCTTCGACGCGGCTGTGGATGTGGGACAGGTTGGTGGTTTTGCCGCACAAGGCCGGTCCGTAATAGACGACCTTGAATTGAATTTCTTTATTGGCGTAGTTGATGATGGACATGGTTGGTGCTCCTTACACAACGGCCCGGTGGCGGCAAAGGCGGGCCAATTCCTCGCTGATGCGCGTCAGGCGCCGCAACAACGCTTTGCTGAAGTGTTGCGCGTCGTGAACGACCACCAGATAGATGGCGCCCGCTTGAAAAATACTGACCGGCTGCCGGTCGGTGAACAACGTGAACCGCTGGACGGTGCCCACGCCGAGTTCCGCCGTGTAATCGCCAATCTTCTTGAACAATGGCGGGGCAAACGCGCTCAAGCGGCTCTCGTCCAGCCCTTGCGGCAGGGAAGCGGCCAGCAACAACCCGTCCGCCGCCGTCAACAAACAGCCGGCCACCCCGGGCAGCGTGGTTGTCAGCCGTACCACGTCTGGCAGCGACAACTCCTGGTCGTGCGGCGCGTTCAACAACTTGTTCAGGGTTTCGGGGGACGCCCCGGCCAGCGCTTCGAACGTCTTGCGCGTGATACCGGGAATCTGCCGCACTTCTTCCAGCTTCGAAAACTTCGTCAGCAACGTGCGCTGCTCCACGATGCGCTTGGCCAGCGGGCGGCTGATGCCTTCGAGTTTGATCAAGTCCTCGAACGTGTGCTTGTTCAAGTCCGCCAGGAACTTTTCCGTGTCGAACAGCGGCGCATGGGAACCCGCTGTCGGCGACGGCGCAGCCTCGGCCGCTTCTTCGGCGAACGGTTCGGAAGCGTCGTCCGCGTCCGCGGCGACGGGGACCGCGACCGGTTCGACCTTCGGCTCGACCACCGGCGCGGGCGCAGGCGGCGGTGCAGACGCCGTCGCAGGCGCCATCACCGGCTCCACGACCGGCGCGGTCGCCGCGGGCTTCTCCGCGAATGGCTCGGCCGGCAAATCCGCAATCAATTGCTCCGTGGCCGGCGCTGGTCGGGCTGTGACGGCAAACGCGCTGGCCGGCAGTTGACGGACGATTTCATCCATGGGGATGATCACATGGTCATCCGACGTGGCCGCCGCAACCGTCAGCAACCCGGTTGGCATCTTGGGGGCGAGCAGGCGGATGGGGATGCGAACGCGGCCGGTCGTGAGTTGCGGCAGAATCGCGGCGGTTTCGATGGCGACCTGAGAATCGGGATCCGACTGCTTCCAAAGCTCGGCGCGAGGGGCGGTAAAGAGCGCCTCGGGCATCACGGCGATCAGGTTCCGCAACTTCACGAACACCTGCTCGGGCGTTTCGGTCGGTGCGGCCGGCGTGGCCGGGGTGTTGACTTGCGTCGCCGGAGCGGGTGGCGGCACCTCCGCGTCCGGCTCGGCGGGGCCGGCCTTTTCGGCGGCCAGAGATTGTTCGATCTCTTCGAGAAAGGAGTCGTCAAACAACTTCGGCAGATCTTCGTACTCCGGGGCGCTCAGATCCGCGGGCGCGCCGTTGGCGAGTTGGAATGCATCGCTCGGAATTGCCGAGACCACGTCCGCCATCGGCAGGGGGATGGTTTGCTCGGCGGCGCCCGAACCGGGCCGGGAGGCGACGTATTGGGCCGGCAGGAGGGGGACCAAGTCGCGGAGGGACAGGGCGACCTTGCCTTGGGCCAGTTGCGGCAGGATCAGATCGGTGGGCACTTGGACGGTGATCTCCGCCGGTGCGTCCGCCGTCAGCAGACCGGCCGGCAGTTGATCGCGGAAACATTGCAGCGGCAACGCGATGGTTTTGGCGTGGTGCGCCAGTGGGGGTGGCTCGGCGACTTGAATCACCTGGGTTTTCTTGAGGGAAACCGGACCGTTGCCGCCCGCGCGGGGCGGGGTCACGATCAACGGGCGCGCCGGCTGCGGGGTTGGCGGTGTGATCACTTGCGTTTCGGACTTGCTGGATTTGCCAAAGGGCCATTTCATCGTTTCACGTTGTGAGAATGACGTTTCGTTTTTGAGCAATGGTTGTGCCACGGCGAACTAGGCCTCACGGCCCGTTACGCGGAGCACTTCGTCAATTGAGGTGATTCCTTGTTTGGCTTTGTCAATGCCGGCCTGGCGCAACGTTCGCATGCCCTCCTTGATGGCGAGGTCGCGGATGATTTTGGCGCTGGCCTCGTGCAAAATTTGTTCGCGCATCGTGTCGGTGATGCTCATCACTTCGTGGATGGCGGTTCGGCCGAGGAAGCCGGTCTCTTTGCAGCGCGAACAGCCGCGACCCCGGTAGAACTTCGCCCCGGCCAGCTCCGCTTCCGTCAACGCCGCCTGGCGGATGGATTCGGGGGGCAGGACGAATTCTTCTTTGCAGTGCGGGCAAATCTTGCGGACCAGCCGTTGCGCGCAGACCAGCAACAACGACGAACTGACGAGAAACGGTTCGATTCCCATGTCCACGAGGCGCGCCACCGCGCCGGGCGCGTCGTTGGTGTGCAGGGTGGAGAGCACGAGGTGACCGGTCAGCGCGGCTTTGACGGCGATGTCGGCGGTTTCGGAGTCGCGAATTTCGCCGACCATCACGATGTCCGGGTCCTGGCGGAGAATGGAGCGCAGTCCGCCGGCGAATGTCAGACCGATGTCGGTTTTCACCTGCACCTGGTTGACGCCGAGCATTTGATACTCCACCGGATCCTCGACGGTGACGATGTTCACATCCGGTTGGTTCAAGTGCGTGAGCACGGCGTAGAGCGTGGAGGTCTTGCCCGAGCCGGTCGGACCGGTCATCAACATCATCCCGTGTGGCGCGTCAATCGCCACTTTGAACTTCTCGAGATTGGCCTCGTCCATGCCAATCGTTTCGAGCTTGGAGTTGAGGTTGCCTTTGTCGAGCACGCGCATCACGATTTTCTCGCCGTGGACGGTGGGCAGCACCGAGACGCGCAAGTCCACGTCTCGCCCCGCGACCTTGATGCGGAAGCGGCCGTCTTGCGGCAGCCGCCGCTCGGCAATGTCGAGGTGCGCCATGATTTTGATGCGGGACGCAATCGCCGACTGCAGCGACTTCGGCGGCGCGGCGGAGTCGTAGAGAACGCCATCCACCCGGTAGCGGAGCCGAACCGATTTCTCAAACGGTTCGATGTGGATGTCGCTGGCGCGGTCTTTGACGGCCTGGACGAGGATCAGGTTGACGAGTTTGATCACCGGCCCTTCCTCGGTGCTTTCCACGAGCCGGTCGAGGTTGATTTCCTCGTGCTGTTCCTTGGCGACTTCGACGTCGGACACGTCCGCGTCCTTGAGGATTTCCTCCATGCCTTTGGTATCGGGCGCGGTGGCGTTGCTGAGGAAATCCACCACCGCTTTTTCGGTGGCGATTAACGGAATGATCTCGGTGTTGGGCCGAACCCGCCGCAAATCATCCAGGGCCAGCACATTGAGCGGGTCGGCCATCGCCACGAACAGTTTGTTGCCGAGGCGGGCGATGGCGGCCATCTTGTAACTAAGCGCCATGTCTTTGGGGATCAACTCGACGATTTCCGACGGAACCCGCATTTTGGCCAGGTTGACCGGGGGCGTGTTCAGACACCGGCCCATGCTGGCGATCATGTCGTGCTCGGTGACGAAGCCGCGCTCCAGCAACAGCTTCAACATCCGGCCGCCCTGTTTCTTCTGCGAGTCCAGCACTTCGGCAAGCTGGTCGTTGGTCAGCACGCCATCGGCGATCAGCGCATCGGCGATTCGTTCACCAAAGGTCTTCATGCGAGATTAGCGAACTCCTGAGGTTGCGGTGCGGGAATCCAGACCATGGATCCGTCGCAGTGCCGCGATGATTTCGGCCGGCGGCGAGAGGTACCAAAAGATGTTGTAGTCGAGCAGCGACTCCAATTCCGTCCGCGCGGCCTCGTCGAAGGGGTTCGCCGTGGCGACCAGGACGGACCGGCTGATCAGGTCGAACGGCACCAGACAATACCGGAAACACACCTCGCGCGGCACCAGCAACGCCGTGTCGCGATCCACATCGTAGTACGACAACGGCAGGTACGGTTTGGCGCTCTTGGCCGCCACGATCCCAAACAGTTCGTCCGGCTTGACCAGTTGGTTGTCCACCAACAACTGAACCAGCGTCAGCGGCTGGCCGGCTTTGATGGAGGCTTCCCGTTCCGTTTTGAGTTGTTCCAACAACGG
This sequence comes from uncultured Verrucomicrobiota bacterium, assembly GCA_964533295.1. Classification (GTDB taxonomy): domain Bacteria; phylum Verrucomicrobiota; class Verrucomicrobiia; order Palsa-1439; family Palsa-1439; genus OMJI01. The sequence continues at coordinate 7,285 of CAZHLM010000063.1, read as the reverse complement.
CGTGACGGACTGCCGGGTCAACGTCTTGTCCGACAGCAAGACCTCGACGAGCGCATTCTCGCCATCGAGCGGATCGCGGGATTTGACGACGGGCGGAGGAGCCTCCGTTCCGACGGTCGTGGTCGGGCTTGCCGGCTTTGGCTTGGAGTCCTTGGCGCGTGAAGGCTCCTCCGAAGGAGCGCGAAATTGGGAGGTGGTGGCTTCGAGTTCAGCCAGCGCCGCGCGGGTTTCCGTGTCGTCGGGGTTGCTCTGGAGCAGCCCTTCGTACTCGAGGATGGCTTGGGAAACCTGGCCGACCTGCCGGTAGGCGCTGGCCAGCTTCAAGGCCACCCGCCGCACATCGGTTTGGCGACCGAGCTTGCCGTAGGCTTCCTTCAGGATTTCAAGCGACTGGTAATCGTCCGGCTGCGACTCAGTGATCGCCTCGAACATCTCGACCGTGCGCTGCAGTTGTTGCAGTTCTTCGGCGCTAGGCTGGGTGGTGGTGACCATGGCTCCAAGGTTCCAAGCTCATGGTCAACCCATTTAGCAGTGGCTATGCCATACGAGATTTTTGCGGGCCGGCACCACGGCCGGCGGGTGGCGGCTCACGAACGAGCCGCGCCGGCGTTCAAATCTGTTCGCCGACCGACCGGTCAGGCAATCAAATCGGGGTCAATGCGTTCGAGCAGCGCGTGGAGCATGGCGAGCACGTCCCGTCCATTGTTGGCATGCAGGCTGGCCGCCGCCAGGTCTTGCGCTTCCTTGTAGGTGAGGCGGCGGATGACTTCTTTGATTCGCGGGAGGTTGGCCGCGCCGACGCTGAGTTCGTCCACGCCCATGCCGAGCAGGAGCGGCACGTAGAGCGGGTCGCCGGCCATCTCCCCGCAGACGCCGACCCAGATGTTGTTGTTGTGGGCGCTTTCGACGGTGCTGCGGATCAGGCGGAGGATGGCCGGATTGGTTGGCTCGTAAAGGTTGGCGACTTTTTCGTTCACGCGGTCAATCGCCATCGTGTACTGGATCAGGTCATTGCTGCCGATGCTGAAGAAATCGACCTCTTGGGCGATCATCTCCGCCGTCAGCGCCGCCGAGGGCACTTCGATCATCGCGCCGACCTGGATCTGTTCGTCGAAGGGATGCCCCTCTTTGCGCAGATCGGCTTTGATTTGGGTGAGCAGTTCATTGGCTTGGATTACTTCGCCCACGCCGCTGATCATCGGATACATGATCAGGACATTGCCCTCGGTGCTGGCGCGGAGGATGGCCCGCAGTTGCGTTTCGAAAATGTCCGGCCGTCCCAGACAAAACCGAATGCCACGGTAGCCCAGAAAGGGATTGGTCTCGCCCGCTTCCGAGTCTTCCGTGCGAAACTTGTCGCCGCCGATGTCGAGCGTGCGAATGATGACCGGGTGCGGTTTCATCTCGCGGGCGACGCGCAGATACGTGTCGAGCTGCTCCTGTTCCGAGGGAAAGTCGTCGCGCTGGAGGTAGAGAAATTCGGTGCGAAACAGGCCGACGCCCTCGGCGCCCACCCGCTTGAGGCCAGCGATGTCGTCGGGCAACTCGATGTTGCCGGCCACCACCACGCGATGCTGGTCGAGCGTTTCGGCGGGCAGATCGCGGAGTTGGGCGAGGCGTTCCTCCACGAGGCTGTGCCGTTTGACCTCCTGGCCATAGACGTACAGGGTCTGCTCGCTGGGTTCGATGATCACCACGCCGCTGTAGCCGTCGAGAATGGCCGGTTGACCGTCGTGCACGTGTTTGCTGAGGTCTCGCAACCCGACCACAGCCGGCAGGCTCATGGATCGCGCCATGATGGCGGTGTGGGAGGTATGGCTGCCGACGTCGGTGGCGAAGCCGATCACATGTTGCCGATCCAGTGCCGACGTGTCCGTCGGCGCCAGGTCATTGGCGATCACGATGGTGTCGGGCGGCAGGTTCGTCAGTTCCCGGTGTTCATGGCCGAGCAGATTGCGCAGCACCCGGCGGCAGACATCCTGCACGTCGGCGCCGCGTTCGCGGAAAAACTCATCCGGTAGTTCCGCCAGCGTCTTGATGTACACGCGGGCCACGTCGTGAAAGATGAACTCGACGTTGCGCTTCTCCGTCGCCAGCCGGTTGGTGACCTGCTCGATCAACACCGGGTCTTCGGTCAGCGACAGGTGCACATCAATGATGCTGGACGGCGCAGTGGAGCCGGTGCCGGTAGCGATGCGTTGCTGGAGCTGGTGGAGTTGCTCGCGGGTTTTGATGAGCGCCTGTTCGAAGCGGGCGATTTCAGCGGGCACGTCCTCGGCCGTGATCTCGTACTCCGGGACGACTTCGTCCGCGACGCTGTACACAAAAATCCGCCCCCGCGCGACGCCGGGGGAGACGCCGATGCCTTGATACGTTTTTTCCGCGGTGGCTGGCTTGGACATGGGCTCCGCCGAGGTTTTTACTCCTCATCGAACTTGCGCTCAAACAGTTTTTCCAGCTCGGCCACGGCGGCCTCACAATCCTTGCCCTCCGCGGTGATGCGCAGTTGGGAACCTTGACCGGCCGCCAGCATCATCAGGCCCATGATGCTCTTGCCGTTGATGACTTCGCCGTCCTTCTCGACCTGGACGGTGGATTCGTAGCGGCTGGCGACTTTGACGAACATCGCGGCCGGGCGGGCGTGGATGCCGAGTTTGTTGAGGACGGTCAGGTTTTTCGTCGCGCGTTTCGGCGCGGCGGCCGGTGTGGATTTCTTGAACAGGGCCATGGTGATCAGGTGCCGGACATGCCGCCGGCGGTTCGCATGCGTTCGATGAGTCGTTCGTTAAATTCCCGGGCGGCGTTGTGGCCGAGGCTTTTGAGCTTTTGATCCAGTGCCCCGACCTCAATCAACCGCGCAATGTCGCGCCCGGGGCGCACCGGAATCGTCACGTGCGGCACGTCAATGCCGAGGATGCGGTAGGTCTGTTGCTCCAGTCCGGTGCGCTCGATGTCCTCCATCTTGTGCCAGTCCATCAGGGTGACGACCAAATCAATCCGTTTCTCCGCCCGCACGCTGGCCACGCCGAACACGGCGGGAACGTTGATGATGCCCAGGCCGCGAATTTCCATGTGATAGCGGGTGGTCTCCGAGGAGGTGCCGATCAGTTCCCGCCCTTCCATCAGCCGAATTCGGGTCACGTCGTCGCTGACCAGCGAATATCCGCGCTCGATCAGCGCCAGCACGCTCTCGCTCTTGCCGACGCCGCTCTCGCCGCGAATCAAGATCCCCACGCCCAGAATGTCCACCATCGAACCTTGTTCGCTGGTGGTGGGGGCAAACTCCATTTCCAGCGCGATGGTGGCGTTGTTGATGAACTTCATCGTGGTCATCTTGGTGCGGAACAACGGCACCTGGTACCGGTCGCACGCCTCCTCGATCGAAGGCAACGGATGGATGTTGCGCGCGTACACCACGCAGGGAACTTTTCGTTTCAACATCCCCTCGACGCGGCGGGTGGCATCGGGTTCGCCCAGCGATTTCAGAAACTGGTTCTCCGCGCCGCCGATGACCTGAACCCGTTTGTAGGCGAAGTAATTGTAGAACCCCGCCAACGCCAGGCCCGGCCGGTTGACCGATCCCTCGAGGATCTTGCGCGCCAAACCCGCCCCGCCCGCCACCAGTTTCAATTGCAACGCCTCGGCGTGATCGAGGTAGAACTTCTCGACCGTGACGGTGGGAATGGTTGTCGTCATGTCCATCAGGCCAGCGTCGGCAGGATCAGTCCGAAATCGCCCCGTTTGCGCCGGTACAGCACATTGACCTTCTGCGTCGCGGCGTTGAAGAACACGAGAAACTGCCGGTTCTCCAGCAGTTCGAGCTGGAGGACGGCTTCTTCGACGGACATCGGCTTGACCGGGTGTTGCTCGGTGTGGATGTGGCGGGCCTGGCCTTCGTCCTCGTGCAGGTCATGTTCATAGACGTGCTCTTCGAGGTGGCGGACGGAGTGGCCGTGCCGCGGCTGATGATTCTGAATCTTCGTCTTGTACTTGCGGATTTGGCGCTCGACCTTGTCCACCACCTTGTCAATCGAGGCGTATAAATCCTCGCTGACATCCCGCGCTTCAATGACGATGTGATTGCCGCACTGCGCCACCAACTCCGCGATGTGGCGAAACTTGTCCACCTCAAGAATAAAATGCGCCTGGATGATTCTCGGAAATTCGATGGTGATGTGCGACAGCTTTGTTTCCGCGTACTGCTGCAACGCCGGTGTCACCTCCACGTGCCGGCCTGTTACCGATACTTCCACGACTCCCGCTCCTTTCTGCGCGCCGCGCGGCGCGCGGTCACATGCTGAACTCCGGTCCCAGATAAATCTCGCGACTCCGGGGATCCTGAATCAAAAACTCGCTCGTGCCCTCCCGCAACACTTTCCCATGATGAATGATGTACGCCCGGTCCACCACCCGCAACGCCTCGCGCACGTTGTGGTCGGTGATCAAAATCCCCAGCCCCTTGCGCCGCAACTCGCCGATGATCTGCTGCACCTCGTACACTGCGATCGGGTCGACCCCGCTGAACGGCTCGTCCAGCAACAACAACTTTGGCCCGGTCACCAGCGCCCGCGTGATCTCCAGCCGGCGCCGCTCGCCGCCGCTGAGGGTGTACGCCTTGTTCTTGGCCAGCCGTTGCAAGTCCAACTCCTGCAGCAACGCCTCCAACCGCAACTGCCGGTCGCCGGCCGAAATCGGCAGCGTTTCCAAAATCGCCAGCAGATTCTCCTCGACCGTCAACTTCCGAAACACGCTCGGCTCCTGCGCCAGGTACCCCATGCCGTGCCGCGCCCGCCGGTGCATCGGCCACCGCGTCACCTCCGTCCCCTCCAACAGCACCCGGCCGCCCTCCGGCCGCACCAGCCCAACCGTCATGTAAAACGTCGTCGTCTTCCCGGCGCCGTTCGGCCCCAGCAAACCGACTACCTCGCCGTGGCGCACATGAATCGCCACACCGTCCACCACGCGCCGGCCCCCGTACGATTTGACCAGCCCCTCCGTCCGCAATAAAACCTCGTTGGTTGGTGCCGTGCTGGTCTGCTCCACGCCGCCGACTTTACCAAAGTCCCGAGCCAACACAAGCCGTGCTGCCGGGCTGCCGCCACGTTTCACAGCCGGGGATCCACCAGACCCAGCCGCCGTTTCAACTCCAGCAACGGCCGCATCTGCGCCCGCGTCAGTCGTCGCAGACGACCGCCGGTGGCCCGCGCGATGGCGAGCGTCTGCAAATAACTCTCCAGCATTTCAACGCGGTGGTACGCCTCCGTCAACGTTTCGCCCCAGGTGATCACGCCGTGGTTGGCCAGCAGGATCACGTAATGCTCGCGGGCCAGGGGCGCCACCACCGCCGCCAACTCCGGTGTGCCCGACAACCGATACGGCGCGGTCACGATCGGCCCGAGCCAGACCTCTTTTTCCGGGAAAATGTCCGCCGGCGGGTTCCGCCCCAGCGCGGCCCACGCCGTGGCGTGCGGCGCGTGGCAATGAACCACCGCGCGGGCTTGGGGCTGCGTCTTCATGATCGCCAGATGAACCAGAATCTCGGTCGTCCGCGGCCGGCGACCGGCAATTTGACGACCCTGCAGGTTCACGACACAGAGGTCGGCCGGCTTCATAAACCCTTTCGAGACCAGCCTCGGCGTGCACAACACGCGGTCGGAGCCAGTGCGGACGGAGAGATTGCCGTCGGTGCCGGCCACGTACCCGCGTAGCCAGAGGCGGCGGCCGATCTCGCAGAGTTCGCGGGCGCTCATGTGCCCGGTAGGGCCTGAAAGCGCGCCACCGCCGGTTGCCACAACGCGGCATCGCGCGGCCGGTAGGTCGTGATCGGGAACGAATCGCGGACGACCTGCCGCAGTTGCTCGTGCGATTCCAGATGCCCGAGCGCCAGCGCCTGAATCAACATGTTGCCGATGGCCGTGGCCTCGACCGGACCGGCGTGGACGGTCAGGCCGGTGGCGTCGGCGGTCAGTTGGTTCAGCAACTCGTTGCGACTGCCGCCGCCGACAATGTGCAGCGTCTGCAACGCGCGACCCGTCACCGTCTCGATCTCGCGCCGGGTCTGCGCGTAGAGCAACGCCAGACTCTCGCAGACGCAGCGGACAAACTCACCGGGCGTGCCCGGTTCGGGCTGGCCGGTCTCGCGACAGTACTGCGCGATTTTTTGCGGCATGTCACCGGGCTTGAGAAACCGCGGCGCATTCGGATGAATCAGCGACCGCAACGGCGCCGCCTCCCCGGCCAGTTTGACCAGTTGCTCGTAGGAATACTCCTGACCGCGCTTGAGCCAGTCGCGCCGGCATTCCTGCAAGATCCAGAGACCAACGATATTTTTCAAAAAGCGGGTGGTCGGGCCGTAGCCCTCCTCATTGGTGAAGTTGAACGACCGGCTTTGCGGGTTGATGATCGGTTTGTCGGCTTCGATGCCCAGCAACGACCAGGTGCCCGAGCTGAGATACGCCCAGTCCCGTCCGCTGGCCGGCACGGCCGCGACCGCCGCGCCGGTATCATGCGAGCAGGAGGCGATGATCTGCGCGCCGCTCAGCCCGGTCTGTTCGGCGAGCGCGGGTTGGAGCGGACCGAGGACGGTGCCGGACGGAACAATTTCCGGGAAGATGCGTTTGGGCAGCTTGAACTGCCGGATCAACAACGGCGACCATTTCCGTTTCTTCGTGTTGTAAAGCTGCGTGGTGCTGGCCAGCGACGCTTCCGCTTTCGGCACGCCGCTGAGCAGGTAGTTGATGTAATCGCCGATGCAGAGAAAGCGGTCGGCAAATTTCAACACGTCCGGCCGGCGATCCCGGTCGGCCAGCAACTGATACAGCGTGTTGATGGACATGAACTGGATGCCGGTCTGCTCGAAAATCAAATCCGCCGGCACCTCGGCAAACGCCCGTTCCAGTCCGCCGTCGGTGCGAGCGTCGCGGTAATTAAACGGCAGCGTCAGCATCGGCTCCTCGCCGCGCATCAGCACGTAGTCCACACCCCACGAATCGGCGCTGATGCCGGCGACGGCGACCCCGCGCGCGGCGACCTGCCGCAAGCCGGTCAACAACTCCTCAAAAATCCGCAGCACGTTCCAACGCAGCGAACCGGCCACGGTGACCGGCCCGTTGGGGAACCGATGAATCTCCTCCAGCGAAAATTTTCCGTCGGCCAGCGTCCCGAGCATCACCCGCCCGGATTCCGCGCCGAGGTCGCACGCGATGTAATGGAAAGCGCTCATGCGCGCGATTGTTAATCAAGCGACGCGCGGTTTGCAATGCAGCGTTGCGACGCAGCCGGTGGG
>CAZHLM010000062.1:8064-18460 GCA_964533295.1 uncultured Verrucomicrobiota bacterium | reverse complement strand
CCCCCCCCCCCCCCCCCCCCCCCCCCCCCCCCCCCCCGGGGGGGGGGGGGGGGCGGGCGGAACGACAACGACACATCCCCCATCAAACGAGAAACCTAACCCCCAAACAACCAACCAAAGCAGACTTGAAAAACCATCTAACAACGACTAAAAAACTGTCCAACCAAACGGGTCCACCTCACCTGGCGGAGCATCGGTTTGGCTTCGTGCTGGCTGACGCCCACCCTGCGGGCAACCCGTGCGGTCGCGGAGGCCAAATGATCGTGTGGGAGCGGCAGACGTTTCGTGTCGCGGTAGTAGATCTGTCGCGACCTCGACGCTTGTCGGCCGCGGCCGGTTCCACTAGAGTCGCCCGCACCGGATGAGACTACCGGCCAAACAATTCGCGGCGGTCGCGCGGCTGACGATGTTGGAGGCGATTCGGCAGCCGATTTGTTTGTTGCTGGCGGGGACGGCGATTTTGTTCACGGCGTTGTTGCCGGTGTTGATCATGCATCAGATGGGCGACTCGCAAAAATTGGTCCGCGACAGCGCGCTGGCGACACACTTTCTGTTCGGATTGCTCTTTGCCGGCTACGCGGCCTGCACGGCGGTGCAACACGAAATCAAACGGGGAACCGTCTCCGCCGTGCTGGTGAAACCGATTGGCCGGGAGTTGTTCTTTCTCGCGAAATTTGCCGGGGTGGCGGGCGTGTTGGTGCTGTTCTCGGTCGGCCTGACGACGGCAACCTTGTTGGCGGCGCGGATGTCGGCGGAGTTGTACCTGGTGGACTGGTGGGCCGGCGGGGCGTTGCTCGGCGCCATCGGACTCGCGATCGTCATCGCCCTGTTCCTGAATTATTTCCTGCGCCGCCCGTTTGTTTCGACTGCATTTGGCTTGTTGATTGGACTGTTGCTTGTCGCCCTGGCGGCGAGCAGTTTTCTGGATGCGAACGGGCAGCCGACGGCGTGGGGCAGCGCGGTGACGTGGAAACTGGTGCCGGCCAGCGTGCTGGTGACGTTGGCGCTGTTGGTGTTGGCGGGAGTGGCCGTGGCGGTGGCGACCCGACTCGAGACGGTGCCGACGCTGGCGATTTGTTCGGTGGTGTTCCTGGTGGGGTTGATGACCGATTACCTGTTTGGCCGGCTGGCCGGGGACAGTCAACTGGCGGCGGTGTTGTACGCTGTGTTGCCCAACTGGCAACACTTCTGGCTGACCGACGCGTTGAGCGGCGAGGGCATGATTCCCTGGAACTATGTCGGCCGGGCCGCGGGGTACGCGGCGTTGTACCTGACCGGGGTGTTGAGCGCGGGTGTGCTGGCGTTTCGCCGCGTGGAATTGCCGACGTGACAGTCGGAACTACTCGGCGCAGAGCGCTTCGAGGGTGGCGATCAGGTCGGCCGACTTGAACGGCTTCTGGATGAGCTTGGCCACGCCGTTGCGATAACCGGCCGGTAACTCATCGGGCCGCACACCGGTCAGGGCGACGATTTTGACGCGCGGGTTGATCCTGCGCAGCAATTGCAGCGTCTTCTCGCCGTCGAGTTCCGGCATCTGGTAGTCGAGCAGGATGACGCGGACATCGCGCGGAATGTAATCGAGCACTTCCAGCCCTTTCACGCCCCGGTCGCATTTCAAGACATTGAACCCGGCATCGTGCAGCAGCATCTGGACGGAATCGAGCAACGCCGCGTCGTCATCCACGATCAACACCGTGCGCCGGTCGGGTTCGAGCGCGAACGGTTGCGAAGCGGCGACGGTGGGCACCGGGCCGAAGACGAATTCATCCAGCGACTTGAGCAAGGTCATCGGGAGGCCTCCTGTTTGGCGGGTGTGAGCAACGCGCGGACCTGGTTGACGAGTTCCGCGCCGCTGAACGGTTTGAAGAACAACAGGTCCACGCCTTCGCGGAACGTGCCGGGCAGAAACTTCGCGTCCACCCCGGTAATCGCGATCACTTTGATCTGCGGCGCAAATTCGCGGATGAACTTCAACGTCGCCAGCCCGTCCATCTGCGGCATGTCGTAATCCAGCAACACCACTTTCACATCACAGCCGGCGTAGCGGATCATGTTCAGCCCCTTGGTGCCGTTGTTCGATTTCAGCACCACCAACCCCGCCGCCGACAACGCCGCGGCGGTGGCCTCCAGGAAGTTCTTGTCGTCGTCAATCACCAGAATCTTGGCGTGCTGCGGGTCAAATACCGGCTCGGTCGTGGCGGTCGGTGTGTCCTCGACAAACAGGGAATTGATTCGTTGGAAGAAGCCCATGAATAACCTTCAGCGCCACAAAGGCTGGTTGGAGTCCATCGCCGCCGATGTTTCCGGCGCGAGACGCAGCCGGCAGACCTCGCCGCTGATCCACGTCACCGGCGTCCGATCCGGTCGGCTGACCGGCGGGGTGCGGGGCTTGCCCAGCGCGCGATATTGAAACCGCCCCGCTCGTTTTTGTTCGTATCCCCGTTCAATTGCCTTCGCCATGCGCAGGAAAACCTTTCCCGCGCAGAACCAGCGAAAGACGTGCCAAGCGCCGCGCCCGTCAGTGCGCCATCAGCCGCCCGATCGCGTTCCACCAGGCATCCCGCAGCCGGCCCACCGGCCACGCGAGTTTGCCAATGCGCAAGTGGTCGCCGCCAACCTTGCCGAGCACCGTCCCGGCAATCTGGCCGGCCGCTTCGGGGGCGCAGGTCACGATGATGCGCGATTGTGATTCGCCGAACAGCGCCGCCGCGTTGATCGGGAGCTTCACGGTCGCGCCGCGCAGCGCATCGCCGTTGCTGATGCAACATTCCGCCAGCGCCACGGCGATCCCGCCCTCGCTGCAATCGTGGGCGCTCTTGATGAGACCCTGCCGGATGTAGTTCAGACAGGCGTCATGGATTTGTTTGGCTTTCGCCAAATCCAGCCGCGGCGGCGTGCCGGCTTTGAGCCGGTGGATTCGCTTGAGATACTCGCTGCCGCCCAGTTCCGCGCCCAGCTCGCCGAGCAGGATGATCACGTCGCCGTCATCCTTGAACCACTGGGTCGTGATGTGCCGCGGGTCGTCAATCAACCCCAGCATCCCGATCGTCGGCGTCGGATCAATCGCAGCCACCGGGGACTCGTTGTAGAGACTGACGTTGCCGCCCGTGACCGGCGTGCCGAAGAACGCGCACGCTTCCGCCGCGCCCTCGATGCAGCGGCGGAGCTGCCAGAAATTCTCCGGCTTGTGCGGATTGCCGAAATTCAGGTTGTCCGTGACCGCCAGCGGCCGCGCGCCGCTGCAGACCAGGTTCCGGTGGGCTTCCGCCACGGCGGTCTTGCCGCCTTCGTACGGATCGAGCAGGCAGTAGGTCGAGTTGCAGTCGGTGGTGAACGCGATGTATTTCTCGCCCGCGCCCGTGTAACCGAGATCGGGCCGTTGCAGATTGATCCGCACCACCGCCGCATCGCTGCCCGGCGCCACGACGGTGCCCGCCTGCACCATGTGGTCGTATTGCCGGTAAACCCAGTTCTTGGACGCGATGGTCGGCGACTTCAGCAGTTCCAGCAGGACGTTTTCGTAATCCTTCGGCTCCGGTGGCAGGGTCAGCGGCCGGGGCGGGATGGGCCGCGCGGCGCGGTGATAGACGGGGGCGTCGTCGGCGAGTTTCCTGGCCGGAATCTCCGCGACGGTCTGGCGGCCGACTTTCACGCGCATGATGCCGTCGTCGGTCACGCGGCCGATGGTCACGCCGTGCAGGTCCCATTTGTTGAAGATCGCTTCCACCTCCTGCTCGCGACCTTTCTGCGCGATGAGGAGCATCCGCTCCTGCGATTCGCTGAGCATGATTTCGTAGGGCGTCATGCCGGTCTCGCGCTGCGGAACCTTCGCCAGATCAATCTCGATGCCGGTGCCCGCGCGGCTGGCGGTTTCGCAGGTCGAGCAGGTCAGGCCCGCCGCGCCCATGTCTTGAATGCCGACGACGAGGCCGGGGGTGCGCATGACCTCGAGGCAGGCTTCGAGCAGAAGTTTCTCCATGAACGGGTCGCCCACCTGCACCGCCGGCCGGTCGGCGTGGGACTCTTCCGTCAGTTCCCGGCTGGCAAACGCCGCGCCCGCCAGACCGTCGCGGCCCGTCGCGCTGCCGACGTAGATCACCGGATTGCCGATGCCTTCCGCTTTGCCGCGTTTGATCTGGTCGTGGCGGATGATGCCGAGCGAGAGCGCGTTGACGAGCGGGTTGCCGTTGTACGATTCGTCGAAATACACTTCGCCGCCCACCGTCGGGATGCCCAGGCAGTTGCCGTAATGCGCGATCCCCGCCACCACGCCCGCGAACAGTTTCCGGTTCGTCGCCGCCGCCGCCGACCGGCCTTCGATCGGCCCGAACCGCAGCGAGTTCATGTTCAGGATCGGCCGCGCGCCCATCGTGAAAATGTCGCGCACAATGCCGCCCACGCCGGTGGCCGCGCCCTGGAACGGCTCGACCGCGCTCGGATGATTGTGCGATTCGATCTTGAACGCAATCGCCCAGCCGTCGCCGATGTCCACAATCCCGGCATTCTCCTCGCCGGCTTTGACGAGGATGAAATCGCCGTCGCGCGGGAATTTTTTCAGTTCGGGCCGGGAATTTTTGTAGCTGCAATGTTCCGACCACATCACCGAGAAAATGCCCAGTTCGGTGAGGTTCGGCTCGCGGCCGAGAATCTTTTTAATCCGGTCGTATTCCTCCGGCGTGATCCCGTGGCGGGCGATGACGTCAGGCGTGAGCGCTGGCATGAAGGATACTTTCCCAGATCCGGCGGCCGTCTTCGCCGCCGAGGATGGTTTCACTGGCGCGTTCGGGATGGGGCATCAGGCCAAACACGTTGCGGGTTTCGTTGCAGATGCCGGCAATGTCGGCGACCGAGCCGTTCGGGTTGTCCACGTAGCGCAGCAGAATCCGGTCGGTCCGCTCCAACTGCCGGATGACCGCCGGTTCGGCGAAGTAGCAGCCCTCGCCGTGGGCGATGGGGATGCGCAGGATTTGACCGGGCCGGCAGCGGTTGGTGAAAGGCGAGTCGGCGGTCTCGACGCGCAGTTTCACCCAGTCGCAGATGAATTGCAGACCCCGATTGCGGATCAGCGCGCCCGGCAAGAGATGCGCTTCGCAGAGGATTTGAAAGCCGTTGCAAATGCCGATCACCAGACCGCCCGCGCGGGCGTGGGTCGCCACCGCTTTCATCGCGGGCGAGAACCGCGCAATCGCGCCCGTGCGCAGGTAGTCGCCGTAGCTGAAGCCACCGGGCACCACGACGCACTCCACGTCGCCGAGCGTGTGTTCTTTGTGCCAGATGTAGCGCACCGGCTGGCCGAGAACCTGGCCCAGCACGTGGTAGGCGTCCTGGTCGCAGTTGCTGCCGGGGAATTGGAGGACGCCAAACTTCATCGGATCGTGATTTCGTAATCTTCGATGACCGGATTGCTCAGCAGCTTGTGACACGCCGCGTCCATCTTCTTTTTCAACGCCGCCTTGTTGCGGCCGGTCAGTTCGACTTCGATGAACTTGCCCACCCGCACGTCCTTGATGCCGGTAAAACTCATGGATTCGAGGGCGTGCTTGACGGTTTTGCCTTGCGGGTCGAGCACGGCGCGTTTGGGCATGACGATGATCTTGGCTTTCATGAACGCGCGGTTCTACCAAGTGCCGCCGGCGGGTGCACGCAGATTCTCGCACCGCCCAAAAGCAAACGCCCCGGCGAAGACCGCCGGGGCGCGGGGTGAAACCAATCCCTGCTAGAACATCGCGGCCCGCACGAGACTCACCAACGATTTGCGGTGCGCCTTCCCCTGGCTGACCGGCGGGGGATCCAACCGGGCAATCTCCCGGATGGGCAGTTGCATCAATTCGTACTCCGCCTGCAACCAATCGTCCACGTCATGGCCATCCAACCGTCCCCGTTCCAGATAGAGTTCGTACGCGCGGGCGGCAATCGCCGCGTGCGACGGTGCTTCTGTTTTCATCACGCTGGTCCTCCTTTCCAGCTACTGCCTGACACAACATGCGCCACGAATGTTCAAACTTCAATCCGTTTTTTATTCCGCGCTCTGCCACCGCTTCGTCAGCCGGTGAGCCAGCCCCAGATGATCCAGTACCCGTCCGACGATCGTGTCCACCAAATCCACGATCGTCTGCGGTTGATGGTAAAAACCCGGACTGGCCGGGATGATCGTCGCCCCGGCCTCGGTCAACGCGGTCATGTTTCGCAAATGAATCAGGTTGTACGGCGATTCGCGCGGCACAAGGATTAACTTCCTTCGCTCTTTCAAAAACACGTCCGCCGCCCGCGCAATCGTGCCGTCGGAAGCTCCGGCGGCCACCCGCCCGATCGTGCCCATCGAGGCCGGGATGATCACCATCGCGTCAAACCGGGCCGAGCCGCTGACGAACGGCACAAACATCGAGCCGTTCTCCTCGTACCGTTTCACCCCCGCCGGCACCCGCAACCCGCCCGGCAACTCCAGCGCCCCCACCTCCGCCGCGTGCCGCGTCAGGATGAAATGAATCTCGTGCGCCTGCGGATCCAGATTGTCCAGCAACCGCTGCGTGTACAACGCCCCGCTGGCGCCGGTCATGGCCACGACCAGTTTCACAAGTGTTTCACCGCCTCCCGCGCCGCCCGCACCGTCTGCTCAATGTCCTCCGCCGTGTGCGCCAGCGACATGAATCCGACCTCAAACTGCGACGGCGCCAGATACACGCCGCGCTGGAGCATCTGATGAAAGAACCGGCCGTAGCGTTTCGTGTCGCTCGTTTTGGCCGTGGCATAATCCACCACCGGCGTCGCCGTAAAGAAACAACAGAACATCGAACCCACGCGGGCATGCTGGCCGGGCACGAACCGCCGCCACTCGTCGCACAGCGCCGCGGTTTTCTCCTCCAGCTTGCGGTATGAATCGCCCGCCCACAGCCGTTCCAGTGTCGCGATGCCGGCGGCCATTGCCAACGGATTACCGGCCAGCGTGCCGGCCTGATACACCGGGCCGAGCGGCGCGAGACAATCCATGATCTCGGCCCGCCCGCCGACCGCGCCGACCGGCAGCCCGCCGCCGATGATTTTCCCGAGCGTCGTCAGGTCGCCGCTCACCCCGTACAACTGCTGCGCGCCGCCTTTCGCCACCCGAAACCCGCTCATCACCTCATCCATGATCAACACTGTCCCGGCCGCCTGGGTCACCTGCCGCAGCTTCTGCAAAAATTCGGGCCGCAGCGGGATCAAACCCATGTTGGCCGGCACCGGCTCGATGATCGCCCCGGCCACCTCGCGCCAGTTCACCGCGTCGAGCGCCGCCAGATCATTCAACGGCAACGTCAATGTCTGCCGCGCCACATCCGCCGGCACGCCCGCGCTGTCCGGCACGTCGAACGTCGCCGCGCCGCTGCCGGCCTTGACCAGCAGCGAATCGGCGTGTCCGTGATAGCAGCCCTCAAACTTCACGATCCGGTCGCGGCCCGTATAGCCGCGTGCCAGTCGAATCGCCGTCATCGTCGCTTCGGTGCCCGAGTTGACGAACCGGAGTTTCTCCAGCCACGGCATCGCCTCCTGCACGAGTTGCGCCAAACGGATCTCGCGCGGGTTCGGCGTCCCGAAATTTGTCCCGTCCCGCGCCGCTTCCGTCACCGCCTGAATCACCGCCGGATGCGCGTGCCCCAAAATCATCGGCCCCCACGACATCACGTAGTCCACGTACTCGTTGCCATCCACGTCCCAGAGCCGGGCGCCGCGCGCGCGCTGTGTGAAAAACGGCGTCCCGCCCACGCCGCGAAACGCGCGCACGGGCGAGTTGACGCCACCGGGAAACAACCGACTCGCCTCCTGCCACAGTTTGTCGGAATACGGCCGCTCCATACCGGCCTCACCCTACTGGTTCCAACCTCGGATTGGAAGCCGGTCCGCCGCGCCGATGGTTCAGCCTGCCGGCGGAACGAGCGTCGCCAGACGCGCGGCCGCGCGCGCGACCCAATCCGGTTCGATCTCGAAGCCCAGCGCGCGCCGTCCCAACCGCACGGCGGCGGCGAGGATTGAACCGCTGCCGGCAAACGGATCCACAATCAGCTCGCCCGGTCGGCTCCACGTCCGGATCAACGGTTCCAGCACGCCAACCGGTTTGTGATTCGGATGATTTCCCCACCGCGTCGCCTCCCCGTCGTCGTCGTAGCCGGCCACCACGGCCCACGGAATGGCCGGCGCGGCGGGCGAATCGGCGGGCGGCGGTGTGCGGGTGAAGACCAGCGCGGTTTCGACGACGCGCAGGATTTCCTCGCCCGAATTTCCCTCCCGGGTGCGTTTGCCCCAGACGAACTCGCCCCGGTGGTGTGTCCAGCCCAACTCGCGCGCGGCCGTGACGATCGGTTCACGGCCGAGCAGATTGGTCCAAATCACCATCGGCGCCGCATCGGTCAGCGCGCGCGCGGCGTGTTGCATCCAGGCGCGGGTGAACGCCCGGTAGTCCCGCACCGTCTCGAAGCGGCGCACCGGGCCGGTATCGAGTTTGCGGCCTTTCGGGTCGCGCAGGTCGCCGCCCTTGCGGCGACGGGTCAGCAGACAGTACGGCGGGTCGGTGATCAACACGTCGGCGCGCACGCCGGCCCACGATGCCGCCTGTGTCGCGTCGGCACAAAGACAACGAGCATTCATTGGCGCGGCTCATCAAACACGCCCCTGCCCGGTATGTCAAAGCGCGTTTGCTGTTGCCAACCACCGGCGCGCTCTCATAATGGAGGCATGAAAGCATTGCGCAGCCTGGTGGCGGTCGCGTTGGTCGCCGCGACCGTGATGGCAGAAGAAAAACCGACCCTTTTCGTTGCGCCGTTGGATGGCGACATCTCGCAGATTCAAGGCTGGCAACCGGCCCTCGGCGAGGGTCTGGCGGAAATGCTGATTACCGAGCTGACCAAGCTGAACAAGTTTCAGGTGCTCGAATCCACCGCCCTGCCGGAGTTGATCGGCGAAATCGAACTCGGCCAGGCCGGTTACGTCGGCAAGGAGGAACGCGTCGAGAAAGGCCAGTTCGCCGGCGCCGATTTCATGTTCCGCGGCAAGGTCACCCGCTTCGGCTCGGCCAAACAGGAAATTGATCTCGGCGGTTTTGTCCCCGGCAGTCGCGGCAAACTCGGTCTCGGCCAGACCAAGTCCGATGTGCGGATTGACTGGCGGATCGTGGACGCCGCCACCCGCAAGATCATCACCTCCGGCCAGGCGGTTGGCACCCATACCGGCCTCGGGTTCGATATCGGCGTCGGCGTCAAAGGCCATGGCGGCGGCATCGGGTTCGCCAACAAGGAATTCATGAACAGCGCCCTTGGCAAAGCCACCGTCAAGGCGCTCGACGCGATCATCCAGCAGGTGGCCGCCCTGACCCTGCCGGAGTCCGGACGCCGCAAATCCCAACAAGCGGCCGCCGCCCAAGCCGACGCAGCCGCCGCCGCGGCGAAGCGCGTGCCCGGCAAAGTTCTCGCCGTGGCCGGCTCGAATACACTGATTGTCTCGCTCGGCAGCCAGCACGGGTTCAAGGCCGGCGACAAACTGCGCCTGTACGAAACCGTGGACACCAAGGACGACGCCGGCAATGTGGTGTTCACCGAAGAGAAGCTCGTCGGCGAAATCACTCTGGAAACCGTTCAGGACGACCGCAGCAAAGCGACCTACACCGGCAGCGTCCCCGCCCAAAAGGGCTGGGTTGTCAAAGCCGACTGACCGTTACCGGGCATACCGCCGCAGATACTTCAACGCAACAACGAGGTCTTTCGGCAGCGGTGCGCGGATGGTGACGGCCGGATCGGCCAGCGTGATTTCCGCCGCGTGCAGGGCGGGCCGCGCCAGCAACGGTCGCTCCGCCTCACCGGCTTTGGCCCGGTAATCCCGCTTGAGTTGCGACAGCAACAACGGCGCGCCGCCATAGTCCGCGTCGCCGACGAGCGGATGACCGACCGCCTGCAAATGGACGCGGATTTGATGTTGCCGCCCGGTCTCGATCTCGACCTCCAGCAGGCTGTAGCCCCGATAACGCTCCACGACGCGCAGGTGCGTCCGCGACGGTTTGCCGTGCTTGTGGTCAATGCGCGACAACCCCGGCGTGTCCGGCCGCTCCCCGATCGGGAGGTCAATCGTCTGCGCCACCGCGTCGCCGCGGCAGAGCGCGGTGTAGATCTTGCGGGTCTGCCGTTCGCGGAACTGCTCGGTCACCGACCGGTAGGCTTCGATCGTCTTGGTGAAAATCATCACGCCGCTGGTGTAGCGGTCGAGCCGGTGCGGGTTGGTGAGGTCGGGCAGGGCGCGGGCCGACCGGAGCAGGTCCCACAGGTTCGCCTCCGCCTTGTCGTACCGGCCCGGCACGCAGAGCAAGCCAGCCGGTTTGTTCACCGCCAACACCCCGGCATCCTCGTACAACACCTCGATTTCTGATAGCGTCGCG
>CAZHLM010000062.1:0-7964 GCA_964533295.1 uncultured Verrucomicrobiota bacterium | reverse complement strand
GGCTTGTCCGCGTTGGCGGGCCTGAATCTCTACCTGACCGTCTTCGTGACCGGCCTGGCGATCAACCTCGGCTGGCTCCAGTTGGCGCCCGGCCTGGAAAAACTGGCCGTCCTCGGCGAACCCGCCGTGCTCGTCGTGGCCGGCGTGTTACTGCTGCTGGAAACGATTGTGGACAAAGTGCCCTACGCCGACAACTCGTGGGACACCATTCACACCGCCATCCGACCCGTCGGCGGCGCGTTGCTCAGCCTGAGCGCGCTCGGCGCCGTCCACCCGCAACTCGACATCATCGGCGCGCTGCTTGGCGGTGCGGTGGCGTTCACGACTCACTCCGCCAAAGCCGGTACCCGGTTGATGGTCAACACCTCGCCCGAACCGGCCAGCAACATCGTCGTCAGCATCGGCGAGGATGTGGTGGTGCTGGGTGGGTTGTGGTTTGTCTTTCAACACCCGATTCTGTCGCTGATCCTTGTGATCGTCTTTGTCGCGACGCTCTGGTACTTCGCGCCGAAACTGTTCCGCATGATCACAGCCTACTGGACGGCCATCTGGCACCGCTTCACCCGCAAACCCGCCGCGGACGCGCCGTTGCCGACCGCCCTGCCCGGCTTCGCGCGCGAATCGTGGCTGGCCATCCAACGCGCCGACGAACGCGCCGCGTGGGTGTTGCCCTGCTACACCGGCAAGCTCAAATCCATCGGCCGCAACGTCCGCGGCGTGGCCATCGGCACCACCGCGGGCCGGTTGGTGTTCATCGGGAAAAAGAATTTCCGCGTCCGCTATTGCGTCGCCTCGCTGACCGAGGCCAGGATCACCGATGATCCCGGCACGCTTTTCCACCGGCTGACCGTCAAACCCGCCGACGACGAACCGATCCGGCTCCGCTTCACCCGCCGCCACGCGCCGCATCTGCCGGCCGTGCTGCGTTGGATGGAACCGCAGACCACGCCGAAAGCGGAGCTGGTTCCCGCGTAGTTCCCGCCGCCCCATCTCCCGCGAGCGGGACGCGCGAACTGCCGGCAGGCTTCCCAAATGGTTTGGCGCGCTTATAATGCGCCCGATGTCCGACGGGAAATATGAGGTCGTCATCGTCGGGGCGGGGCCGGCCGGCATCACGGCCGCCATCGCGCTTGCCAAAGCCGAAATCCCGGTCCTCGTCCTCGAAGCCGGCGCCTTTCCCGGCGCGGAAAACTGGTCGGGCGCGGTCTATTTCACCGAGAACTTGGCCCAACCGGACGTCCTCGGCGAGGATGCGATCCGCCAAGCCGCTTGGGAACGACCCGTCACCCAACGCGGCATCCATATCTATAATGGCCACGGCCGGCTCGGCCTGACCTACCGCAACCCACAAACCTTCCGCCACTGCTACACCGTGCTGCGGCCGACCTTCGATCATTACCTCGCCGCCCTGGCCCGGTCGTTCGGCGCGACGACTCTGACCGAGACCACTGCGACCGGCCTGGTGCGCGATGCCGCCGGCAAAATCACCGGCGTCCAAACCACCCGCGGCCCCGTTTTTGCCGACGTGGTGTTTCTCGCCGAGGGCGACGCTTCCCACCTGGTCACCAAGGAAGGCTACGAACGCGCCACCGAACCCGGCGCCCCGCACTTTCTTCAGGGCATCAAAGAAGTCATCGAGATGGACCCGGCCGAGATCGAACGCCGTTTCGGCCTGTCGCCGGGCGAAGGCGCCGCCTACGAAATCATCCTTCGCAACCCCACGCTGCGCAACCGCACCGCCCGCCTCAACATCGGCGGCTTCCTCTACACCAACCACAGCAGCCTCTCGCTCGGACTGGTCCTACCGCTCGACAACCTCGCCCGCGAATTCCACGGCGACCACAACCGCCTGATGGAATGGTTCAAAGGCCTGCCGGAAATCCGCCGCTGGATTGGCGACGGCCGCTCCGCGGCCTACGGCACCAAAATCATCCGCGGCGGCGGCTGCCGCGAACTGCCCCAACTGACCGACGACGGCCTCGCCCTCGGCGGCGCTTGCACCGGCATCGGCATTGATTTCCCGTTCCCCAACTTCACCGGCCCCGCCACCGCCATGGGCCGCCTCTTCGCCCGCGCCGTCCAACAAATCCGCGCCACCGACCGGAATTATTCCCGCCAGCGCCTCGTCGAACTCTACGAACAACCGCTGCACGCCACGCACTACTTCCAAAACGTCGAGCACCTCGCCCAATGGCCGCGCTACATCGAGCACACCCGCGTCTTCTTTGGTCGCTTCGTGGATCTCAAATGCGGCAGCCTGAACATCCTCACCCACCCCGACCTCCACGCCGGCCAGAAACTCTGGCAACTGGCCAAACACCTCCGCGAAAACCTCCCGCCAACATCGTGGGCGGAATTCTTCCGCGACCTTCGCACGCAACGTCGCGCCCTGGGACTTTCGCGCCCGGAAGGCTGTGGGAGCGCCCTTCCGGGCGCGACCGGCCGGGCGCGACCACGAACCGGGCAACCCAAGTGTGGAAGCCCCTTTCCGAGCGCGACCGGCGGGGCTATCCGAATCAGGCGATCCAAGTGTGGGAGCGCCCGTCCGGGCGCGACGGGCAGACGGCGAAGTGACCCTGTCCTTCTCGGTGGATGGCCAGCCCCGCAACGTCCCGCTCTTCGCCACGCTCGCGCCCGCCCTGCGCGCCGCCAGCGACCATCTCTACCGCAACGACGACACGCCGTTGCCCGCCAAACTCGCCGCGGCCCTTCGCGCCGCCCGCCGCGACCTGCCGGTGTCGGGATACCTGGCACTGCTAGGTATCTTCACTCCGGCCGTGTTGCTGATGCCGCTGCAGTGGCTCTGCGAGATGGTCTGGCTGCTCATCTCGCGACCTTCACCGGCCCGGTATCTCTCCACGTTTTTCCAGAAACAGAAAACGCTCGTCCGCCAGCGCCTCAACCTCGACGCCGTTCCCATCAGGCAGTCGTGGGAGGAAAAACTTTCGCTCATCCGGTACCTCTCCGAAAAAACCAGCCACATCAAAGTCCTCCGCCCCGACCTCTTCGAGGCCCGCGGCCAACTGGCCGGCTCGGCGCTCTGGCACGTCTGCCCGGCCCGCGTCTATGAATGCCAGACCGACGACCTCGGCCAGACGCACCCGGTCGTCAATTTCGAAAACTGCATCAAATGCGAATCCTGTTGGCGCGCCGCACCCGCCGACGTGGACTGGACCCGCAACCGCGAGCACCGGCTCATCTTCAGCGCGCCCACCCCGGCCAATGAAAAACTGCTGAAACAACTCCTCGCGGGAGCGCCCTTGTTACATGTGGGAGCGCCCTTCCGGGCGCGACCCCCCCCACCTCCACGGGTGCTCCGACGACCACGCCGAGCGGTTCCTCCACGAACTCCACACCGGGCCGCGCTATCTCGACCACCAACGCCGGCGCTGGCTGCGATCGCTCGTGGCGCGAACCGCTAACACACGCGCGATCGCCTACGCGAACCAGAACAAGTTCTTCTGGGCCGCCGCCGAGCTGGCCCCGGTAGGCGCCGCCGCGCGCGCGGCCCCGGAGATTCCGCCGAACGCAACCCGGCTCGCCGCGGCCGCAGAACTTTTCCCAAAACAATCGCTCAAAGCCCTCGACCACGGCGAACGGATGTCCGCCGAGCAACTCGCGTTTCTCCAATCGCTGCCGGCCGACCCGGCAACCTTGCGCGCGTTGGGCAGCGTGGACCTGTCGCTGGCGTTGCTGGTCAGCGGCGTGTACCCGGCGCGAATCGAAGCTCACCCGGAGCTGGCCGCCGTGCCGTGGATCGGATTGCACACGGCGCGGACGCACTGGCAACAGTTCCGCGGCCGCCCGGTGGTGGCCGACCTGCGCTCCATCGCCCTCGGCGCTGCCGACCTGTTGATCGAGCGGTGCCGGCAACATGCCACCAGCCGCGTGCAGTTTCCGGGCTTGTTCCGCGACGAGGACAGCCACGACGGCATTGTGAAATTCGGCGCCGTAAAAACGCTCTTCAGCGAAATGCTCGCCGCCCGCCACAGGCTGGAAACCCAGCCCGATGTGGACGCCGCCGAACGGCTGCGACAGGTCACCTACAACGCCGGCCAGATCATCGGCGGCAGCGCCTACAGCGAAGATGACATCTTCGCGAAGTACTACCGGGACGCCGTCTGCCTGTCGCATTTCCCGGCGGTGAACAGTCCGCCGCAGCCCAAACCAATCGAGACGGAATTGGATCAACAGCTTGTCACCCTGCTCGAAGCGAAGCGTCTTTCGGTGGAAACAACTCAGATTCCGCGCCGCACTCAGAATGACAGTCTGGGCCAACTCATTCTCGAGCACGGCTACCTCGAGCGGCCGCTGGCCCAGCCGCCGGCATTCTCCTACCGCGACGCCCTGCGCTCCGACCAGTCGTATGACTACGGCGATTTTCTGGTCAAACCGTTCGACCCGCGCGCGTGGCGCTTCACCCCGGAGATGTTGCAGGCCGACGTGGAACTGGCCGCCTACCACGCGCAGCTTTACCGGTTTTTCACCGAGCGCTACGCCAACCGTCCCGGCGAGCCGTACCCGCGGCTGGTCGAACGGCTCCACATGATCCCGCTGGAAGACGTCCGCGACATGATCGCCCGCGGTTTCACGCGCATCTACATCCCGAAAGAATTCGGCGGCGAAGGTCTGCTCAAGGCCCACTACTACATCCTCTGTCCGCTGGCGATGCGGTACGCCGATCCGTCCTACGCGCTGACGATCATGGCGCACTCGAGCATCGGCACCACGCCGATTCTGCTCGGCCTGCACCACGACCTGCCCCGCGCCAAAGCCGATTTGCAGGCGTTCCTCGCCAATCCATCCCTGATTTGCGAGCTGGAGACGGAAATCCAAAAGATCCTCCGCATGCTCGACTCGCCGGCCGCGCTGAAAGTCAAAGAGGTCTTCACCGCTCTCGGCGAGCGCGTCAAACAGGACGTCGGTCGCAAACCGATGCTGCGCGCAGTGGCCGCCGATTTCCTCGCGCATTTCCTCGAAGCCGGTCGGGCCGGGCTGCGGCTGGACCTGACCGTGTTCCGCGCCGAGTTGGAAGCCGCCCGCGCCGCGCTGGCCGAGGTGCGGCCGCGCGCGGAAGCGGTGGTGGCCGAACTGGAGCGGCGCGCGGCCGCCGCCCAGCTGTATCTCCGCTGGATCAGCGCCGGCCAAATCAGCGCCTTTGCGCTGACCGAACCGAGTGCCGGCAGCGATTCCGGCGGCATCCAAACCCGCGCGGAACTGAAACGGGTCGAGGTCTTCACCCATGCGGACGGCTCGAAGTATTTCCTGCTCGACGGGGAACGCAAACCGTTGCTCGACGCCGCCACCTTCGACGTGACGACCACCACGTCCTGCGATGTGGCGCACATCCGCCGCGAGGGCGACCGGGAATTCTACGAATACTACGAGTTGAACGGCGCGAAAATGTGGATCACCAACGGCCACGTCGCCGGTGTCTTCTGCCTCTACGCCCGCACGAAAGAAGGCCCGACCGGCTTTCTCGTCAACCGCCATGCCGAAGGGCTGGTCGTCGGCCGCGACGAGGAGAAAATGGGCCAGCGCGGTTCGCCGACGAACGAACTGAGCCTGACCGGCGTGCGGGTGCCGCGCGAGAACATCATCGGCATCGAAGCTCGCGGCCAGGTCAACGCGCTGGAGACGCTGAACGTCGGGCGGATGGGTCTGTGCGTTTGCGCCGTGGCGATGATGGCCAAGATCCTCGAACAAACCCGGGCGTTTGCGCGCGCGCGCGGCATGGATGCCACCGGCATCCTTGGCGAGATGGCGGCCGAATTGTATGCCGCTGAATCGCTGGCCTACGAGCTGATCGGCCGCGCCGATCATCCCGGCACCAAATCGGTCCGCACCGAATCCGCCATCGGGAAATATTACGCCAGCGAAGCGTTGCACCGCTGTCTGCGCCGCGCCGAGCGCGTCTTCGGACTCGAAGGCGTCACCCAGCTTCACGAACTGGAGAAACACTACCGCGACGCGCGCGTCCTGAACATTTACGAGGGCACCAACGAAGTGCAGCGGTTCCTGATCCTCCGCGATCTGGTGGACGGGGCGCTGCCGAAATGGAACGAGGCCGACCCGACCGAGCCGGTCGAGCTGGCCGACGCCAAAAACCGGCTGCGCCGCGCCGTGCGGCGCGCGGTGGACGCATTCGGGGCGCAGGTCTGGCAAAACCCGAATTTCCAGCCGACGATGTTCCAGCTCGCCGAGCTGGCCGGCTACGTGAAACTGCTCGACGCCGCCCGCTGGCGCACCGACTGGTTGACAACCGTCACCGCGCCAACCGACCCGCACCGTCAGATCGCCACCGCCTGTTACGAGGCCTACCGGGCGCAGGCCACGGCGGAGATGGAACGGTTGCACGCGGAATTTGAGCGCGACTTCGCGTGGCTGCGGCAGGGACTGTACCCGCCCGAAATCCGGGTGGCTCAGTTGGCGTTGTGGGAAACCCCGCCCGCACCGGTCGCGCCGCCGAAAACCACCGGCTCGGCCGTGGTGGTCATGACCGTGGTGCCGGTCGTCTCGCCGCGACCGCGCGTGGCGGCGGGCCAGTTGCTCGAGACGCATTTCGACTTCGACCCCGCCAGTTGGGCGGCGCTGGCGCGAACCGCCGGGGCCACCGTCATCACCGTGGCGCCGCGGTACGCCGAGCCGTTGTTGCGCCGGGCGCTGGCGACCGGCGCGGCGGCGGCCGTGTTGCTGGAAACCGACGAGTTGCCGGCCGATCCGCACGCCGTGGCGCGCTGGGTGGCCGGGCGGATTGCGTTGCATCATCTGCCCTGCGAACGCGTCTGGTGCGGCGACCCGACGCTGGCGACCGTGTTGCGCGCCACGCTCGGCGGCGCCCCGCCCGTGGAAACGGTCGCCGCCGGCACGGCGCCAGCGGATTTCACCGTGGCCGATTTCGTGGCGGCGGAAGCCAAACCGATCACCATCGTCCCGACGCGGCAGATCGAAGCGGCGCCACCGACGCCGTGCCGGTATGTTTTGCCGCAGACAACCGCCGGCACCGCCACGCGGATCGAACCGACCGTGCCGGCCGTGGCGGCGTTCGTGCGGGAGGCGACCGGGGCGAGCGGTCGCGGCGCGGCGGCGCCGTTTGCCGGGCCGATCGCGGTGGCGACGCCGGCTCAGTTGCCAACCCGGGAAGCCGCGGTGTTTCTGGCCACGCCGGCGCATCTCGATGGCGCCAGTGCGGCAGCAACCTGCGCGCGAGAGCTGACGCTGCCGTTGCACGCGGTCGTCCTCGGCGACGTCGCGGAAAACGAGCAACGACGCATCGCGGCGCAACTGCCGGCCGAGACGGTGTGGTTCGTGACCCATCCGCGGCTGCCCGGCAAGGAACGGCTCGTCTTGTCGCGGTTGTGGAAGGACACGTTGCCGGCGGCGTTGTTGGCCGGCACGTGGGCGAGCGGGTTGCTGGCGGAGTTTGCGGCGAGCTTCCCCCGCGTGCAGGCCCGCTACGGCGTGGTCGCGGTGGCCAACGGTGAACTGTACGTGCCCGTGTTCGGCGGGAACGTGCAGCGGGCGTACCGGCTGGCCAATCCGCGCGAGCATCCGTTGGTGGCGACGTTCGGGAGGGATGAGGGCGGAGAGATGAGGGCTGAGCCGCCGCGAGTGTTTCACGTGCCGTTGACGATCGAGTTGCCGGCGACGGTGGCGGAGGCGGCAACGGTGGCGCGACGCGGGATTGGCGAGGCGGAGTTCATCATTGATGTCGGGTACGCGATTCGGAACCGGGAAAACTTCGACGCGGTGATCCTGCCGCTGAAGAAACGGCTGGAAGAAATCGGCGTGAAAAACGTCGTCATCGGCGGGACGCGGAAGGTGGTGGAGGAATTACATTTGTTGGAACCGAGCCGGCAAATCGGGCAAACCGGCACGGCAGTCAACCCGCGGATCATTCTGGCCATCGGCGTCAGCGGCGCGCCGCAGCACGTGGATTACATCGGCGACCGCGCCACGATCAT
>CAZHLM010000061.1:0-20082 GCA_964533295.1 uncultured Verrucomicrobiota bacterium | reverse complement strand
ACGTGACGATGGACCAGTGAAAAACATTCTTGATGTTCTGCCCCCGCAAACCCGCGTCCAGCAAGGGTTTCCGGGGTTTGCAAGTTTGCGAGGCGGGTGTTCGCAGTGATATACTAAAAGTATAGAGTAACGTATTGCGCGTATTCTTCATGGGTAAGAAGAAAGGATCATTCGATCCGCAGGGTCTGACCGTCGATTATAAGCTGCTTGGCACAGTCAGCGTTGAAGAACTCGCCCACGCCATCGTCGCCGATCTCACCGCACTCAAAGAAATCTACAACATCCACTACGTGACGGGGCCGCGCCTGCGGCTGACGCCGACGAACGAGTATGGCGAGGAAGTGCGCGTGCTGCGCCCGACCGGTGGCCGGGTCTATCGCATCGACACGCACCACTACCGGCCGAGCTGCATGGATTACGAGCTTTAGCGGGCGAAAAGGCGGATCACAACGGAGCGCGCAGGTAGGAAGAGGAGCGCCCAGGCAACATGCAAATGCCTTGTTACATTACCATCGAGCAGGCCCGCGCCGTACTCGCGGAGATGGGCGTTGCCGTCAGCGATACCCAGATCAGACGCGCGTCCCAGCTCGACGCCTCCGGCAAGCGCCGGCTTCCCTTTTTCGTCGATCCCATCGATGGCAGGCTGAAGATCGAGAAGGGAACGCTCGTTCGCATCTATCGCGAACTGCAAATCGAAGCAGAGCGGGGGATATAACTCAGTGTACGGAGTGTTTTTATTGCTTTTCCAGAGTCAATATTTATAATCGCAAGTGAATGTCAGACATAAGAAAAAGAACAGGCAAGAACGGCACGACTTATCAGGTACGCTACGCCAGCACAGCAGCGAAATCCGGCTACGCCTACGCGACTTTTGCGACCCGCAAGGAGGCGGTCGCGTTTCTGGAAAGCGGAACGCTTCAGGTACGTCCCGGCAACGCCCACCCCGAGATCACGACGATGCGGCAGGCCGCCGACTGGTGGCTCAAAATCTGTGAAAAGGAAGGGCTCAACGGCCGCGAGCCGGTCACGCTTTACACCCTTAAGAATTATGAGTACCGGGCGCGGTTCATCGTTGCCTACGAGTGGCGCAAGCAGCTGCACGAACTGTCGACGCCCGATATCGTGGCGTTCCGTTCGTGGCTGCTGCAATGCGGCTGCAGCCGGGTGCTGGCCAGCAAGGTGCTCTCGACGCTGCAGTCCGTCGTCAAGGAAATGAATATCCGCGGGGTAGTGCCGCATAACGTCGCCGCTGGCGTCTCGATTCGTGCTGACTCGCGCTAT
The DNA here is from genome assembly GCA_964533295.1 of uncultured Verrucomicrobiota bacterium. Classification (GTDB taxonomy): domain Bacteria; phylum Verrucomicrobiota; class Verrucomicrobiia; order Palsa-1439; family Palsa-1439; genus OMJI01. The sequence continues at coordinate 18,801 of CAZHLM010000061.1, read as the reverse complement.
GAGCAGCCGGTCTCGATCCCGAGCAAGGCTGAGATCGCCGCGCTGCTGGCTGCGGCGGACCGGCTTGCGAATTCAAAGAACGCCCTGACGGCACGAACCTGGGAGCGCTATCGCCCGATCCTCTATCTCGCCGTCGATTCCGGAATGCGCCCGCAAGAGTACCTTGCCCTGTCCAAGTCCGCGATCGAGGATCATGGTGTCCATGTGGTGCGCGCCATCGATGGCAGCGGGCAAACGCTCACCGTCACGAAAACCTCGGCTGGCCGCCGTTTCATCGAACTGAGCGACGACACGATTGCGATGATCCGTCACTACGCGGCTCATCATTCAATGCCGAACGACCATGACCTCGTGTTCCCGGCGGCGAACGGGTCCTGGATGTGCCGCAAGAACTGGCAGCGGCGCGGCTTCAACGTCGCCTGCGTCGAAGCCGGGCTTGTCATTCCCGGCAAAGACGGAACCGACCTGCCGAGATACCGCCCCTATGACCTCAGGCACTTCTTCGCCTCGATGCTGATCGAGCGGCAAGTGAACCTCAAAAAAATTCAAATGCTGATGGGGCACAGGAATATTGAGACGACACTGAACGTGTACGGACATCTGCTTGAAGACGCAGAAAGCGATAGAGTAAAGATGCCGGGGATGATTGAGGCAATGCGCCCGAAAATTTGTGGCGAATCTGTGGCAAGCAACCTCTAATACCCGCAGTAATCCGCCATTTTTTATTCATGGGGTGCAAGGGGTCGCAAGTTCAAATCTTGTCGCTCCGACCATAACAAAATCAATCACATATCGCATACTTACGGAAACAAGTCGGGTTTTTCAGCCAGATTCGCCACAGAATATCTATCCTCCGTAACCCGCAGAACTCCGCCAAAGTACGTTCGAGTCCGCCTGAACTTGTGGCGAGCTTGTGGCAAGTCCCTACAAAAACTGTGGGCTCTGGATTCTCCACCGAAGCAGGCCGCCCTGACTTCGTCGTTTCCACCGCCGCCCTTTCGGGTGAGGGCGACGGATGGCTCCGCCGAAGCAGGCTGGCTTCCCACCGCCGTTCTTACTACTTGATGACCTTATCGACGAAACCAAGCGTCGAGGCGTTTTCCAGAAGCACTCGAACCTTTGCTCGGTCCAGGCCAGAGGCCACCTCCGCATCGATCTCAAGTTTGATCGTCACCTCAGCGCCAGGGATCGTGGTCAGTTGCTCAACGATCGCTTCGACAATTTGGTGGATTTCACGCGCGGGCCTATCCGGCGAAATCATCACTGTACCGATGAAGCGCGTCGGCAGCGGCTCCTTTGTTGGGCCATTCGGCACGCCAGACGTTTTCCCCCCGTCATCTCCGCCGGTCTCCCCGTCCGGCGGAGTTGCTCTTCCATCGCCGCTTGGTGGCACGCTTTCCTGCGTCGCGCGCTGAGAGGCTGCCGCCTGGGGTTTCACGATAACGCTTTCCGGATCGATCACGACATGTGGGCTGGCGGCTCTCTCGATGATGAGGCCAAGGTACTTGCCGGCCGTTTCATCCCAGCGTTCGGCGTAGGCGAACGGACCGGGCAACATGCCCGAGACAGCCGCTTGCACGGTCTTAATCAGAACCGATTGGCCCTTGAGGCGGGGAAGGTAAATGTACCGATTGAGATATTCCCATAGGTCCTTAAGGGGCAGATGCGACTTACCGTTCCAAATGTACTTCTGTAGGTCACGATCAAGACGTGTTGGCCCTAGCTCGGGCAGTAGACCTTCGTCACTGACCAGCTTTTTGCTTGCGCGCGAAAGCAAACCTTCTTGTGCTGCGACTTTAGCCGCCGACCATTCAACATCGGCTTGAGCGCTCTCCTGGTGCGGATAAAGCAAGTAGCACCAGCATTCCTTGAGCCTTGCCTTCAAGGTCTCGTTGGCTTCTGTCAGCTTCGATTTGGCGAGCGCGCTATCGCTCTGTGTGAGGTTCAGACGATCCGTTTCGCGTACAATCTGCTCCCATGCCAATGCAGCACGCACTGCTTCCTTCAGGCTGTCGAGTTGGCGCGCTTCTGCAGCCAAAAACACGAGTGTATTGCGATAGACGCGCGGGGTAGAGCCGCGCTGCATCAGGATTTGCTTGGCTTCCGCAAGCGCCTCTGAAACATCGCGCCCGTTATGGGGGTGCGAAACACCCAAAACGACGGCACGGACCCCGCCGATATCGTCAGGCACATCCGCTGACGACGACGGCGCGACCTGGACCGCATCGAAATGCCCGCGATCCCCGAGACCATTCACATATTTCGTCAGCTCCTTGTCCACGGTCAGGAGAACGAGAGCTTCTTCGATCTGTCCCGCCCGGTCGGCCGCGATGCGGTTGAGGCTCGCCGATGTTGAGTACCAATAGCGGCCAAGATCGCTATGCATGAACTTGGCCTGGTTGGTGAGCCGGCGAAGGGCGTCGCCAAAAATTGCTGGGCGCTCGCCGGGCTGCACAACGCCAAGATTAATCTGCTTGTCGTCGAGCCCTTTGTTCTCCTCCCGATGGGTTGGCGCTGATCCCATGAATACGGCGCGCGCAACGCGCCGCGTCGCCGAATAGCGATTGAGATTGGGAGCTGCCTGGTCGATCTTGTAGGGCGTGGACGAAGCGCCATCGACATCACCGGCAATGATCGACTGCCAGTTAACGTCGAGATAATGCAGCAGCTCTGGCTCAACGCGCGCCGAACTAATGGCGACGCTGCCCGGCATGATCATCACTGACGGGTCCTGATTCATCCACAGCTCGTGGATGACCTGCGCCATGAGGCGCAGCACGCCGCGTGTCCGCTGAAACTTCTCCAAGGCCCCCCAGCTTGTATAGAGCTGGTCAAACAGCTCTGGGTGGATCGGATAGGCCTTTTCCAGCTTGCGCCGATAGTCCTCGTCCGCGCATCCTTGTGGAAAGTCGTTAGCGTTTTCGCGGTAGAGCTTGGCGAACTGCTTCAGCGCATTGTCGCGATGATGAAACTTGTCGCCGGGGATTTCCTTGAAGAGCCGGCGGCGGACGATTTCGTAGCTTTCTTCCTGGCTGGCCGGCCGCCACGACGATTCAACGCGGCTGAACGTTTGCTTGAGGCGGGCGAGCGCTTCCTGGCCACCTTCACCGCCGACTTCGATCTGTGATGCGGGGAGCGAGGCCACGAGGAGCGTTGCGGGGCTAGCCTTCACGGCTTCGGTGAGGGACTGCACGAAAGACAGGTTCGTATCGAACGATCCGCCGGGCAGTCCATCGACCTTGTAGATGTGCCGCAGATACGCGACCCATTCATCGATCAGGATCAAGCAGGGCGCGCACTTTTTGAACAGCGTTTCGAGCAGATTGGAGCCGGGTGCGACGCCGCTCGCGTCGTGTTCCGCGACCAACGCGAAGGCTTCCGCGCCGCCAAGCTGCCAGGCAAGCTCGCCCCATGTCGTGCGAATCTTCGGACCGCCCTCGACCGTCAGCACATCTTGCGGGCTGCGCGATGTCCCAACCAGTACGGCGCGGTTCACCTTCGCCGGAACCGCCAGCTCTGAAGTTCTCAGCAGCTGATCCAGCCCCGGCAAGTCTTGAGCGGGCGTGCCCCCCACCATGTGGTAGAGCGCCAGCATCGAGTGGGTCTTGCCGCCGCCGAAGTTCGTCTGCAATTCGACGACTGGGTCGCCACCCTTTCCGGAAAGGCGCTTAGCCGCGCCCACCAACAATGTGCTCAAGCCATCCGTCAGATAGGTCCGGGCAAAGAACTCGCGCGGGTTGCGATACTCCGACGGCGCACTGCCGTTGTGGACCTTCGCTAGGTCAGCTGCGAACTCCGCCTGCTGGAATTCGCCGGTCGCGACGTCCTGGTGTGGCTCGACCACTTCGCGCCATGGCAAGAGGCCGGCGACGGTTTCAATCGTGATCGCGGAGCGCTGTGATTTCTTGCGTTCCTCGTTGCGCGCAAGCTCTGCGTATTTGGTGCGCAGGATGGTGTCGCGCATCTTGGCGATCTGCTCTGCCGCTTCGCCAGCGCTGACGGCTTCGAGCAACCGTCGCATGGAGTCGAGCGCACGCTCGGCGTCGTCGTAGGAGAAAGATTCGTTGTGGGAGAGCTTGTTGCGGACATCGACAAGCTCATTGATGATCGAGCGCTCGGCGCGGCCGAGGACGGTCTTGAATGCATCGGTCCAGAACCGATCCATAGCGTTGAGCAAAGCCGCCTGATCCCAGCTGATCACGCCTTTGCCGTTGGTCTTCAGACCTTGCAGGCGTTCGAGAACCTGGGTCTGCCAGTGGCCTTTCAACGCGCTTGAAAGGCGTGTCTCGACGAACGGCGTCAATGCTTCCGGCAGAAGCTCCATCCCCTCGAATACCTGTTGCCGTGCGCTTTTCGCCATGCCCGCCCCCTAGAAATCCATCGCTGTTTGATTGTCGCCTCGCACGTCGTGAATCTTCGCCGCCTCACGGGTGAGATCGGACCAATCAGCGATCAACGCGTTGTAGGCGGTCGCCTCCTTGGCGTCCTTCCGCTTGTTTGCGCTGATATCGTAAAGGCAGTAAGCGAGGTCCTTCACCGCTTCGGCCTTGTCGCTGATCTTCCGCAGAAGGAGCGCCGTGTTGAAGGAAAGACCGTCCTTCTCATGCTGCCGCAGCAGGTATTGCAGGCACTCCCAAACAGTCAAATGCGTATCGCTTAAAGGGTCCCAATCGGCCGCAAGCTCATCGCGTTTCAGAATGCGGACGCTGCCCGCAGCACTTTCGACGATACCCGCGTGCTTTACGCTCTCGACCGAGATGCCGCGCGCGGTGGCGATGTTGTTCGCCGCGCCATACTCGCCCTTCGCCATGCCGTGTTGTTCGAACCAGGTGATGGCAAAGCGGGTGTCGGCATCGAACTCGCCTTGGATTCCGCCGAGATATTCGTCGAGTTCCTTATTGATCAGCTGAAGCGCGGTCTTCACGCTCATCGGGCTATCATCGGATTCCAGCACAGCCTTGTAGCGCGAGAAAACACCCATCCCGGGGCCGATTGCTGACTGTGGCATGTCGGCGGGTGCTATGTTGGCGGATTGAAGCTCGGCGAGTGCCGGGGGAAGTTCCCTTTTCAGAGACCGAAGAAATTCAGCACGCGATACAACTTCGGCCCTTTTTTTCCTCTGCCGACACACGAGAACGACGGAGCTCGCGAGCGCATTACTGCCAATTCCTCTCATCCTATTTGCGAGCTCAGTTCGCACCGGCCAGGTTCGAACTACCGAGTATCCTGCGTCAAGGACAGCCTGGAGGAATGTCGCCCAGCCAGTCGATGAAATTCCCTCTTCAGCAATTTCGCTTTGCTTAAACGCATAGTAGATTGTCGTCGGAAGGCTCGGATCACTCTGTCGTGCCATACCCTCTATGGCTGTCCTCATGCCGCCAAGAAAAAATCTTTCCGCTGCATCCTTACCGCCATGTCGCACGGGTGTAGCGACCAGCTCCTCAAGCTTTGGAGTTACAAGACTTCCAAATAGATCAGGGTATATATCTTTAAGGAGAGGTTTCAGCCAGGAATAAAAGAAGTCCGATAGGTCTGCGTATCCAATATTGTCATAGTATGGTGGATCGGTAGAAATTGCCGCTCCATGAGGATATATCACGCCTTGGGCATCCGCTTGAACCTCGACGCCTTTGGCATTGGGTTGGAACATCGCGACGACCTTCCAGACCCAAGTCAGCATTGCATTCCAATTGCCGCTAGAATCGCTAAACGGATTTGCCTCTGCGAAATCCCAAACCATCGGAAGTGCTTGCCTGCCGAATGTATTGCGCATCTTCTCGCCGGATGTGTGCCACGTGCAGCTTGACGACCAATAGTCGCTGCATTTTCCTACGACCATTGCCAAGTAGGTTGTCACGGCGTCCGCATAGGCTTGCGCATCGATGCCTTCAAAAGCGTTCAGTGCATCATTCAGTACGCGCTTGTGCACCTTCGCCACCAAGTCGCTAAAGGTGTTCAGCGCTAGAGACTGTCGGCCGGTGAAGAAATCACCCCATGTCTTCAATCCATAGTTTCCTATGCGAAACCCGAGCGCTTTAGGCTCAAACTCAGCACTCGGCCGCCATTCTGGGGTCGCGTCAAGCGCGCATTTTTCTTGGCTCGTGTCGGGATCAAGGTAGGCTCTTCCATTTGAGCCTTCTACGACGATCGCGATAAGTGACTGGCCGATCTTGCCTGACTTACCGACATTGCGGATGTAGTCAGCAGTAATGGCGCCGCCAGAAAGCAAGCACTGAAAATTGGCTCCGGTGCCAATCTTTGTTCCTGTAGCGGCCTTCTCCAAATCCGCAGGCGTGTTACCTCGTCGGACCCGATATCGTATTGTCTTCGTCGACCTGTCCACGACGGGCTCGATCCATGTCTCTCGACTCTTTTTGTTCGAAAGCAGAAAACTGGACGCAATTGGGACATGCGCATTCGCGAAGGCAGGATCCGGGCTTGGAACTGTACGCGTCCAAAGCCAAGCAATAGCCGTAGCCTTCCCACCGCCATACTCTTTCGGCATCTGTGCCTGTGGATAGAGATGACCTATGCGCGACTGAGCTTGCTCACGAATCCACTCGCCATAGTGCTTTACATCCTCGGCCAACCCCTCGGTGTTCCGGTAGAAGCTACGTTCCTTGGCACCTGGGTGAATGGGATTCATGTCCTTGAAACGCGGAGGAATCTCGATCATCGCCTTGCCGATCATCACCGCGACCGGGTTCAGGTCGGACCCATAGGCGGGCAAGCCCAGCCGCTGCGCCTCCAGCGGGATCGAGCCGCCACCAGAGAAAGGGTCGTAGATCGGAGGCATGACACCGCCGCAGCTGCGGCGGATTTCCGCACGCGCGCGTTCAAGAACCTCTTCGTTGGTCGAGTTCTCCCAAACGACCAGGTCCTTGATGATTGCAAACAGCCGGTCGCGTTCGATCTCTGCCGCGCAATCCTCCAGGGTCGGGCGCGGCAGGCCAAGCGCCGCCGCCTTTGCGTCAGCCTGCTTCGCCTCCCACTTCGCAACACGATCAGGCAGGATGGCTTCGGCCTTGGCACGAATCGCGTCTTCTTCCAGAAGCTTGTCGGCATAACCCGACGGATCATCGACCAGCTGGGCGAATAACACCGCCCGGCACGCCGCCAGCGGTCGCCGCGCCCACCAGAGATGCAGCGTGGACGGATGACCATGCCGGATCGACTTCTCGCGCGCCGACGCCGCATTGATGGCCTCAAGCGGGATTGCCACTTCTATCAGTTTCTTTTTGTAGGTATTGGTCACTATATCTCCAGAATGTCGCTTGCCTGCTCTTACGAAGGCAAAGTGTTGCCGCCTGCGATGCAAATCCACCGATGGAAGTGTCCGTCCGGAGAGACCTGCACACGGTAGAGCTGTCCAACGCCCCAACCGATCCCCTTGCCGTGTCCGGCAAAACACTGTGCACACATGTTCGCCCAGCCGTTGTTAGTTGCGCCGTCGATGAAAAAACCTCCATCGACAAGATTCGACGCGCACAGGTCACAACTGTCTGGCGCGTCCTCCATTACCGCGCACTCTCCACCAGTGAAGCCAAGATCATTCAAGCTGATACAAAAGAAGAAAATCTCGAACTTGAAGTGTTTGCGAAACTTCTCCATCGCCACAGGATCACGTGCGATTGACTCGCTGTTTTTCAGCGCTTCTGCAAATTGGCCAAACTCCGTGGCGATAGGCACTCTAGTCATTCAAATATCCCCCATTTGTTATGTTGGCTCCTCTGCTCGCTCCAGAAGACGTTTCAGGTTGTATTGGATGGCGCTTTGGTCAAAGCGCGGTTCGCGATCATCGAGCGCGCCGCGCACATAGCGCGGCGCCTGCGCGAAGCCATTTTCGACCTGTACGATGGCAAGGATGTATCGGTCAGGCTCGTGCAGGGAGGTGATGACTTCCTGCCGCGTGATCATGACGCTGTCGGCGCCGTCGATCCGGCCCTTCACCTCGATGAAGCGATAGTGCTGATTGCGCGGGTCGTAGGAAGCAATGTCGTACCCGATCTTCTGCGATGAGACGTCCTGCGGGACGTTGCCCAGTTCCTGTTCAACGGCGATGACAGCTTGCATTGCCGCAAGCTCGATTTCTCGCCGGGCGACCGGGTCTTCGGCAAAGCCGCGCGGCGCAGCGCCTTGCGCCTGAGATTGTGTCTTGCGCGTCTCCAACAGGCCTCGTGGAATCACCACCATGCCGCCACGCACGCGCGGAGGCTGGGAGGAAATGAAGCGCTCTTCCTCAATCTGAGCGAGGCGTCGGCGCAGGCGTTCGGCCAAATCTTCGGCCCGGCGCTGTGCGTTCTGCCAGTTGAGACGCGTTTTCTTCCCGGCGCGCTCTTCCTCCTTCAATTCGAAAGCGCGGCTATCCCAATAGTTGATTTCCTTCTTGAGGCGAGCTTTCACCTCTTGCTCGACCTTTTCGATCTCGGGCAATCGGCGGGCCTTCACTTCCGCCACATGGCTCTGGGCTAGCTCGACGGTGGCGAATTTGACGACGCGGGCGTCAAGGTCCTCGCTCAGCCAGCTCTCGTGCAGGAGGTCTCCAACCAGCGCGGCTTCTTCCGGCAGAGCGGGACGGAGGTTTAGATGCGGGGCGATGCCGGCATTCACGGTCCTGCCGCTCTTGTCGATGGCGGCGAACTGGAGCTTCTGCGAAATGACGTGGGGGTTGCCCGCGCTTGTGCGCCGTCCATCCTGGACGATGTGCTCAAGCAGGAAGATTGCCGACACATCGTCGCCGTCGTCGGTGTCGTCGACCATGAGCGCACCCTGCTTCATCAGGGACTCGTACTGCTCCCGGATGAGGCTGATCACCGCTTCAAGCAGCGGGTGGCCAGGGCAGACGAACGTCGCAACTGGTTGCTGATTGATGAGCGACTTTTCAAAGCAGATGCGCTCGTACTTTTTCTGGATCGGCGCGCCCATACCAGTCTGACGGTCACGGTCGAGCAGCTTCATCGGGACATGGGTAATCTCCCAGCGCCCCTCTTCGCGGCGCTTAAGCTTGCCGCCTAGGTGTTCGAACGCCTGCACGAAGAAGCTTTGAATGTGGTGAGGCTGAAGCCGAAGCGCCTCAGCACGCTCCATTTCAAGCCGCAGTTCATGCACTTTCGCTTCGGGCATGGAATCGTTGGTCAGCGCGCGGCGCTTCAGCAGCTCAAGCAGGTGTCCCTGATCGACGGCGCCATCGACCTTCCGGAAAAGGCGCTGACGCACTTCTTCCTGTTCGCCGTATTGAATGGCTTCAAACAGCAGGTCCTTGAGAGCTACGCCATCGAACAACTCCCCGAGAACGTCGTAGACCCGACCTCCCAGCGCTTCTCGCGCGGCTTCGAGCTTTTCCAGCAGTCTCCCATAGACCTCGCCCTCGCGGGTTTCAGCGGCGACGATGTTCCAGAGGTGGCAAACCTCCGTCTGACCAATACGATGAATGCGCCCGAAACGCTGCTCAATCTTGTTCGGGTTCCAGGGAAGGTCGTAATTGACCATGAGGTGTCCGCGCTGAAGGTTGACGCCTTCACCCGCTGCGTCGTTCGCGATCAAAACCAGCAGGTCGCGATCCTGCATGAATCGCTCGACGACTTTGCGCCGCTCTTCGCGCGTTACCCCGCCATGAATCACTTCCACGGCGTCTGGCCGGCCGAGGCGCGCCCGCACCTTGTCGAGGAGGTAGTGCAAAGTGTCCTTTGGCTCGGTGAAGATGATCAGCTTGCGCCGGTTGCCATCCCTATCGACCATCAGCTCGTCATCGAGGATGCGATTGAGCTGTTGCCACTTCGTATCCTGGCCAGACCGCAGGACGCCGAGCGCCATGTCTTCAAGGCGTTTCAGCGTCTCAACTTCGATCGCCAGCTGCTCAACCGTTTCCGCAGTTGTTGCGCCGGTCGAGATCAGTTCCTCAATCTCGTCGACTTCCTCCTGCTGATACTCCTCAATATTGCGGAGCACATCATCCGATAGGCTTTGTTGCGAACTGCCGACCTTTACGCCGCGCGCGGCAAGGCGGGCCTCTGCCAGCTCGGTTTCAAGGCGTTCGCGGCGGCGCTTGAGGGACTGGTAGATTGCCGCCGGAGAGGAGGCGAGCCGGCGCTGAAGAATTTGCAGCGCAAAACCAACGTTATTGCGCTTCTTCGCGTCACCCTCCGCAGCGAACCGCTGCACGCGGTTCATTTCGGTGCGGACATATTCCGTAACGGCCGCGTAGAGCCCTGCCTCAAGCGGCGATAGCTGGTATTTGACGGTGTAGGCGCGGCGCTCTGGAAAGAGAGGGCGGCCGTCAAACCTCAGGAGCTCTTCTTTCGTCAACCGCCGCATCATGTCTTCGGTATCAGCGAAATGAACGCCGTCGCGGAATCGCCCCTCAAAACGGTCGCCATCCAGCAGCGCCATGAACAGCTGGAAATCCTCTTCTTTACCGTTGTGCGGGGTTGCCGACATCAAGAGCAGATGCCGACATATCTGCCCAAGCCGCTGCCCGGCTTGGTATCGCTTCGTGTACTTCACCTCGCCGCCGAAATAGGTCGCCGACATTCGGTGCGCTTCGTCGCAGATAACGAGGTCCCATTCTTGCGAAGCGAGGAGCTTGTCCATCAACTCGTCGTTGCGGGAGATCACATCGAGCCGGACAATGAGCCGGTTGCGGTCGTTGAAAGGATTTCCAGACCGTGAATTCTCGATCATGTCACGCGAAAGGATATCGAATTCGAGGTTGAATTTGTCTCCTAGCTCGTCTTGCCACTGTTCAACGAGGCTGCCTGGCGCGACGACGAGGCAGCGTTCCAGATCGCTGCGCGCGATCAGCTCCTTAATGAGAAGCCCGGCCATAATCGTCTTGCCCGCACCGGGATCGTCCGCGAGCAGGAAGCGCAGCGGCTGGCGCGGCAGCATCTCTCCGTACACCGCTGAAATCTGGTGAGGCAGCGGATCGACGAGGCTGGTGTGGATCGCAAGATAGGGGTCGAAATAGTGGGCGAGCTTTATGCGGTTTGCCTCTGTAACAAGGCGCAACAGCGCGCCATCGGCGCTGAACGACCAGGGCCGCCCCCGCGCATCGAGTTCGAGGCGATGCTCGTCGTCGCGGTAGAGCGTTCGTTCGGCAATATTGCCGCTTTCGTCACGGTAGACGACGTTGATCGCCTGATCGCCAATCCAGTCAAAGGAAACGACCTGAACCGTTTGATTGGGCGCGATGCCGCGAACAACGGCACCGTTTCGGATGTCATTGAGCGATGCCATCAAGCTGCCCCCACAATATTGCTCACAAATGTACCAGTTACGATTTCCCCTAGTTCAGACTCTGCCAGGGCAGTTTGCACTTCTGCATTATTGACTGCAACAATATGCTGACGACGCGGCTCTTGCTGTTCAGCATCACCGAGAAGACCAAGGCGTTTTAATACGTAAAACAACATTGCATAGCGGACTGACAAAACGCCCTTTCCACCCGTAAAGCCATAGTCGATAGCCACGACGCTTTTCTGGTGAGCCGTTAGCTTCGGATGCGGCGCGATCTCAATCTCAAAAAAGCGGTTCCAATAGGTGTCGCGATCACCGCGTGGTCCAGGATCGTCCAGGTCACGCGTCTCCAATGTGCGGGGCAGCAAGAAGTCTTTGAACTTATTTTCCAGATGACAGAATGCGCGCATGTGCCATCGAAATCCGTCATGGCCGAATGCGTGCGGCGTGATGCGCCGCCACATCGGTTCCGGGCGGGTTTCGCTCATGGATTGGTAGAAAATCTCGACTGACTTGCCCTGGCGAACAGCAAGCAGGACTTGGCGCAACACATTGATGTCGATGCGCCGCCGTGGGTTGACCGCGATGTCCACGTCCGGCGGCGATGCAAGCCACGACTCGGTCGCTGAAACGATCCCTTCTGCACGGGATTTCAGTTGGCCCAGATAAGCGTCCGGGTCAGGCTTCAGGAAGCGCGGCTGGAACTGATTGCCGGCGTGGTAGCGCTTCTCGCTCTTGTCATAGAGCATGTTTCCCGGTGCCAGGTCCTGATACTGGGTCAGGTCCTTGGATGCTTGCGGTACTGAGACGCCGAATTGCTTGGTGATGTCGGCGCGGTTGATCCCGCCCTCCCAAAAGAGCCGAAACTCGATGAATTCGAGGCGGCGCTCGACCCCCCAGCTCAACTCTGACTCCACGTCCTGCATGCGCTCACATCCGATGGGAATTGAAACTATATTGACAGCGAAACACGATGAGTATAGCAATTATACCCATTGTCCCCAAGCGTCAAGCCAAAAGGAGCGAATCATGGCGGACCGTTACGTTACGAAGCACCCCAAGGGCTGGGCCGTTAAGGCGCCCGGCAGCGACCGGGCCAGCAGTGTCCATCCTACCCAGCGTGACGCCGAAAAGGCTGCCAAACAGACCGTCGGCAATCTCGGCGGTGGCGAAGTTCGCATCCAGGGCCGGGACGGCAGGTGGCGGGATTCAGACACTGTCGCGCCCGGTAACGATCCGAACCCGCCGCGCGACAAGAAACATTAGGAAGCACAATGGAGGACGACGTCGCCACAATTGATAGGGCGGCGCCAGCCAAGCCGGTGGTAGCCGCGCGTCGACTGCTGTTCATCAGCCACGCCACGCCGGAAGATAACGAGTTCGCCAAATGGCTCGCAACCCAGCTCGCTATCGCCGGCTATGAAGTCTGGTGCGACGTCACAAAGCTTCTCGGCGGCGAAAGATTCTGGACCGATATTGAAGACGCGATCGACACCTACGCGCTACGCGTCTTGTTTGTCTCGACCCTCGCAGGCAACACTAAGCCGGGCACACAGCGCGAATTGCGCCTCGCGCAGGCCGCACAGGCCAAGTTCCGCATCAAGGACTTCGTCGTCCCGCTCAAAGTCGACGCCTTCCCGTTCGAGAGCATGCTTGAAAGCGTGCGCGACCTGAATTGCGTGCGCTTTGACGTGGGCTGGGCTGCCGGTCTCGCTCAGCTGCTCGCGCTGCTCGAACGCGAGGGCGTTCCGAAATCGCCGGACGCCAACGCCGCCGCCGTCACCGAGTGGTACATGCGGGCCGCCGATCAGCGGCGCAAGACGGTCGTCAGCAACGACCGCCAGTTGTCAAACTGGTTCCGACTCCGCCTGCCGAGCAGGCTCTATTTCCATCGCTTTCGCGGGAGCACGGATCAGCTGACGGCGCTGGCCGCGCCTTTCAGGCGGCCATTCCGTGTCCACGGCGAATTCCTTTGCACGTTCGCGCCGCTGCACGAGGTCGAAGAACAGATCGGCGCGGGCTGGGATATGGCGGCGCAGATCATCGTTGACCCGCAAGCATTCATCCGCGACGGCGATACGCGACTTCAGATTGAAGCACGCGACGCGCTTAACACCGTCAACGATCTCGTACGGCAGGCGTGGGAAGCCGAAATGCGCCGGCAAGACCTAAATTCACATGAATTAGCCAGCGGGCTGCTCGCGTGGTTTTTCCGCGACGGCCAGCTGGAGAAGAACAAGGCGTACTTCAGCACGTTCGGCGGCGCGAGAGCCTATCGCCAGCTCGTCGGCCGCAAGAGCAAAAAGCAGGCAGACGGGACGCGCGTGCGCGACGGCTTTTGGCACTATGCCGTGTCAGCCTCGATCCAGCTGCTCCCGTTCTCTCGCATCGCGCTCCGGCACCATGTCGTGTTCACCGACAACGGGGCCGCTCCTTCGAACAAGGCCGACCGTATGCACAAGGCCCGGCGGAGCGTGTGCAAGAACTGGTGGAATGCCGAATGGCGCGACCGCCTGCTCGCCATGTGCGCGCGGCTTGGCGGCGGGGCGCATGAACTGCCGCTGCCTGTTGGCGATCAGCAGATCATCGGGGTCGGCATGGTGCCAATGAGCTTCATCAGTCCGTGGTCCTACTTCGAAGAGAAGGGAGGCGGCTTGGATGAAACGCAGGAGATCGAACTCATCGAAGAGGCCGATGACGACGAAGAAGAGGAGAATAACGGTGGTGGAGACGCGTAAGAGAGCGACGAAGCCGCCTCGCAACTTGCTGGTCTTTAAAGAACCGCGCCTGCGCTTCGGTCATGAACAGTCGCTTGAGGACCCGAAGGATGGCCTGCTTCTGTTCGGGCCGCCGGAAAAGCCGATGGGAATCCACTACGGCGTGATCGGCACGCCCGAAGGCATCCGACAATTTGAGGCATGGGCCGCGCGTCTTGCTGGCTATGTTCCCGCTGACGTAAAAATCGGAAGTTCCGTCGCGTTCCCTGGCTTTGAGACCATCTTCCGCACGCCATGGGAATCCAAGCCTCGCGCCAGGATTACTGTAGATGAAAACGCGCTTGATGCGACGCTGCGCAATACGGACCCGCATCAGCGCGTCTTCGACGCTGTCGAGTTATTCGCCGGGCCGATCCGCAAATGGGTGAAGGAAGAGGACATTAAGGTCGCGCTCTGGTTCGTGATCGTCCCGGAGAAGCTCTGGAAGCATTGCCGCCCGCGCTCCACAGTGAGCAAGGGCGAAGGCGTCAGGCCGGAAGTGCAGCTCTCTCACAAGCGCGCGTTCCGCCTGCTGGAGGAGCCCGACCTTTTCGACGAGGTGAATGAAGCCGCTGAGAAGCACCTTTATGAAAATCACTTCCACAACCAGCTGAAGGCGAAGCTGCTAGACTGTGAGGCAATCACGCAAATCGTCCGGCAAACTACGATCGCGCCTCACGAGCACCTGAACAAGTGGGGCAAACCGCTTCGTCGGTTGCAGGACGACGCGACGGTGGCGTGGAATCTCGCCACCGCAATTTATTATAAGGCCGGAGCGAAGCCGTGGACGCTCGCCGACATCCGCGACGGCGTCTGCTATATCGGCCTTGTCTTCAAGCGCACGAACAATCCGCGCAATGAGTATGAAGCCTGCTGCGGTGCGCAAATGTTCCTGCATACGGGCGAAGGCATTGTGTTCAAAGGCTCAGTCGGCGAATGGGCGTCGGACCGACCCGGCGAATTCCACCTGCCGAAAGACAAGGCGTCCGAGATCGTCAGACGCTGCATCGCTTCCTATGTCGAAAAACACGGAAGGCCGCCTGGCGAGTTGTTCATCCACGGAAGAACCGTCTTTGACCGCGACGAGATCGAAGGCTTCCGCGCTGCCGCGCCGGAAGGCACGCAGGTTACTGGCATCCAGATTCGCAGGCCGAACGACCTCAAGCTGTTTCGTGCCGAGGGCACGCGCGTGGTCATGCGCGGCCTTGGCCTCCAGATCGACCGGCGCAGCGGGTTTCTCTGGACGTCGGGATATATCCCGAAACTCGGGACTTATCCGGGCCGCGAGGTGCCAACGCCGCTCAAGATCAAGATCGCGTTCGGCTATACTCCTATGGACCAGGTGATGACCGACATCGTCGCGCTCACCAAGCTCAACTTCAATACCTGCATCTATGGTGACGGCTTCCCCGTGACGCTCCGATTCGCAGACGACGTGGGCGAAATACTCACAGCGATCCCAGAGGTCAGCTCAAAGCCATTGCCGTTCAGACACTACATCTGACGTCTCTCGCGAGGTGGATGTAACTGTCTTTCGAAACGCCTTGCCGTCGTCCGCGCCCCTCCTTGCGGCGCTGTTTCCTCAAACCTGACGCTGAACATGGCCGGGCGCGCCGCCCGGTCAACGGGCTGCCCGCGCCAGCCGCTTCGCGGCCCGTGTTGCCCGTACCCGCCTTGAGGCGGTGACCGTCCGTCTTTTCCGCCCGGCCCTGGCCTTCCGCGTCTTGAGGAAACCAGCAGCCAAGGAGAAGACCGATGACGACCAAGCAAGACAATCGCCAGGACATCTACACCCGCATCACCGATCAGATCATCCGCATTCTGGAAACCGGCGTGAAGCCGTGGACGCAGCCCTGGGCCGCAGGTCATGCCGCCGGGCCTGTCAGCCGGCCGCTGCGCTGGAGCGGGCAATCCTACGCCGGGATCAATGTTCTCACCCTCTGGGCGTCTGCGATGGAACGCGGCTATGCCGCCCCGATCTGGATGACCTTTAAGCAGGCGCTCGAACTCGGCGGCGCCGTCCGCAAGGGCGAGAAGGGCTCCCCCGTCGTTTACGCCAATACGCTCACGCGCACCGAGACCGATGAAGCCACCGGCGAGGATGCCGAGGTCGCGATCCCGTTCCTCAAGGGCTACACCGTCTTCAACGTCGAGCAGATCGAAGGCTTGCCGGCGCATTTCTACGCCCCGGCCAAGGCCGATCCGAACCCGGATCAACCGATCGAGGCCGCCGAGCGCTTCTTCTCCGCCACCGGCGCGAAGCTGATGCACGGCGGCGATTCCGCATACTACCGCATGGCGTCCGATCACATCCAGATGCCGAGCTACTCGGTGTTTTTCTCAGCCCATGATTACTACGCGACGCTCGCCCATGAGAGCATCCACTGGACGCGTCACCCGAGCCGCCTCGACCGCTCCTTCGATCAGCAGCGCTTCGGCGATGCCGGCTACGCCTAGGAAGAGCTGGTTGCCGAACTTGGCGCAGCGTTCCTCTGCGCCGATCTCGGACTCGCGCTCGAAGACCGCCCCGACCATGCCGCGTACATCGGCTCATGGCTGAAAGCCCTGCGCGATGACAAGCGCGCCATCTTCGCTGCATCCGCCCATGCGCAGCGCGCCGCTGATTACCTGCACGGGCTTCAGAACGTCCAGACCGCCGGGGCCGCCGCTTAGGCGGCCCTTTTTTGGCCGATGGGTTTACATTTAATCGATTCCGTACATCCTGAGTGTACGGATGGGCAGATTGGCGAACTAGACTTCGGTTTGTGAATATGCTAATCTGTACACCATGAAGGTACAGAAGGCAGGAAAGCTAAACCAGCTGGAGCACGAGTTGCCTGAAGGGCTTCTCGTGGATGCCGCATGGCTTGAGGCACACGGCTACTACCGCTCCCTGCGCAAGAAATACGTCGATCTGGGCCGCCTGGAGCAGCCCGCTTACCGCGTCTACCGCAAACCACGCGGCCCGCTGACATGGGAGCAAGCCGTCATCGCGCTCCAGACCCTGCTGGCCATCCCCGTCGTGGTCGGTGGCCGGACGGCGCTGGAGCGGCAGGGCTTCGGCCATTACGTCAGCGCCAAAGCCCGCGAAATTCACCTTTACGGCGCCGCACCGCCACCCGCGTGGCTGTTCAAACTGCCGCTTGCGGAACGGTTTGTGTTTCACGGCACGGCTCGGCTGTTTCCAGACGATCCACCCGCCCGTGGCCTCGCCAGACTTGAGCCGGGGGCAGATACCTATGCGCTTCCGGACGACGCCGTGCGCTGGCCGTGGGGGCAGTGGGAGTGGCCGCTCACGCTCTCCTCGCCTGAGCGAGCCATACTGGAGCTGCTCGACGAGCTGCCTGACCAAGAAAGCTTCCATCAGGCCGACAAGCTGATGGAAGGGCTCGCGACGCTGCGTCCGCGCAAGCTTCAGACGCTGCTGGAGCGCTGCCACAGCATCAAGGTCAAGCGACTGTTCCTGTTCTTTGCCGACCGGCATGGCCACGCCTGGCTGACCCGGCTCGACCGCAGCCGCATCGATCTTGGCAAAGGCAAACGCATGCTCGCGCGCGGCGGCAAGCTTGATTCCGCTTACCAGATCACCGTCCCGGAGGATCTGGATGCCTTATAGCCCGCAATACCGCGCCCAGGTCGCACTGCTGGTCCGTGTGCTGCCGTTCGTCGCCGCTGAGACGTGCTTTGCGCTCAAAGGCGGGACGGCGATCAATCTCTTTTATCGCAACCTGCCGCGCCTCTCAGTCGACATCGACCTTGCGTATCTGCCGGTCGCGCCGCGCGCAGAATCGCTTGCAGACATTGATCAAGCGATGCGGCGGATCGCGGGCGCGATTGCAGCAGCCATTCCCGGCAGCCAGATCAAGCAAGGCGCGCTCGCAGGGGACGGTTCAGTCATAAAGCTCATCGTGCGCGAGCGCGACGTGCAAATCAAAATTGAGGTGACTCCGGTCTTGCGCGGGACCGTCTTTCCACCGGAACAGCGAGACGTATCCCCCGCCGTCGAGGACGCATTCGGGTTTGCGCGCATGAATGTCGTGTCCTTTGCTGACCTGTTCGGCGGCAAGCTCGTCGCCGCTTTCGACCGGCAGCATCCGCGCGACCTTTTCGATGTGCGCGATCTTCTGGCCAATGAAGGGATCGATCAGGCCCTGCGGTGCGCCTTCATCGTCTACCTGCTGTGCCACAATCGTCCCGTCGCCGAAGTCCTGTCGCTACGCCCCAAGGATATCGCGCTTGAATTCTCGCGCGGCTTCGCCGGCATGACGGATGCGCCGGTTTCGCTTGAAGAGCTTCTCGCGGCGCGCTCTGCGATGAAGTCCGCGATGGTGGATTCCATGCCGGACGATCATCGGCGCTTTCTGATCTCATTTGAGAAAGGCGAGCCGGATTGGTCTCAACTCGGCGTTGACGGCGTCGCCAATCTGCCTGCCGTGCAGTGGCGTGAACAGAACCTTGCCAGCTTGCCCACAAAACGCCGCCAGCAACTTGTCACTAGCCTTGAAGACGTTCTCGCCCGATCGGGATAGAAAAGCGCCATGACCAACATCCTGTTCGTCTGCACCGCGAACCGGCTGCGCAGCCCGACGGCGCAGGCAGTGTTCGCGCATCGCACCGACATTGCGGTGCGCTCGGCTGGAATTGATCCGGAAGCGCCGACGCGCCTTGATGAAACGCTGCTGCTCTGGGCCGAGAAAATCTACGTGATGGAAAACCAACATCGCGAAAAGGTCAGGAAGAAGTTCAAGAAAGTCTTAGGCCCTGTTTACAAACTCATTGACGCCTGAATTGACACTTGATTCAAGGATGC
>CAZHLM010000060.1:10495-20195 GCA_964533295.1 uncultured Verrucomicrobiota bacterium | reverse complement strand
ACGAGAACCCGCGCCGCCCGACGCTGGGGAAGAAACCGTTTCAGGAGCCACCTCCCACGCGCCGGAAGATAAACACCCCGTTCTCCGCAAACACCAACTGGTAGCCGGGGTTCTTGTGAAACGAATCGAAAAACTCCTGGGTCACGAACGGCGGATACTGCCGTTCCTGAGCATCCAGCACGAAATACTCGAAGGTCGCCGCCTGCGCGGGATTGTCCTGGACCCGATTGATCGCTTCGTATCGCGGCCGATCGGAGAAATGCCCCTGAATGCGCACGGAGGAAAGCACCGCCGCGTCGCGCGGCACAAACGCCACGGCCCGTTCCAACGCGGCCTGATTCGGGCGCGGCTGAAACATCGGCAGGCGGAACCAGAGGTACCAATGCGACACCGTCAGCGCCAGCAACCCGGCGCCCAGCACCACGGCGTAGCGGCCGGGGCCGTATTGCTGCGTGAGCCAACCGCGCAGGCGCCCCAGCGTGAAGACTGCGCTAACAAAAATCGCGGCGCCGGTCAGCAAGTTGTAGTGCCACCCGATGACCTTCAGCGCGGAGTTGTCGGACAAGAGGTTGCCGGCCCCATCCGGTAATCCGATCAGGATCGCCCAGTGCCCGAACGGCAACACCCATGCCAGCGGCTGCAGGAGCAAAACCAAGTACTGCACGTTTTGCTCCCCCAGCAAGTGGCGGATGACCAACATGGGTTTGGTCAGCGCGTTCGTGATGACCTCACCCGCCGTCTGGCCGAGGTACGAGAAATAACCGACGACATGCCATTCCTTGCCGTCCAGAAACGCCGGCATGACCCAGCGCGTGACCACGAGAAAGTATCCGACTCCCATGACCAGCGGCGCGATTACCCATTTCCTCTCCCGCCGCTCCGCCAACGCCCAAAATCCAAACATCGCCACCGCCAGCGCCACGTTTTCGCGATTCAGGCAGGCCAAGAACGCAAACAGGAGAAATGGCCTGACCTTGCGCTCGATGAAAAAATAAAACGCAAACAACAGGAACGGCAGCAGGAACGGCCCGTTGTGGAGTTGATTGACGTTCTGCGACACGATGGGCGGCAACATCACAAATGTCGCCGCCAGCAGAACGGCGGCGATTTCGTCCTGCAGCACCCGCCGCACAATCAAGAACGCCGGCCACGCCGCCACGCCCGTCGCGAGAGTTTGCAGGAACAACAACGTGTGCACCCCGGGCGCCAACGCATAGACGGGCAGCAACATCAGCCAGATGAACTCGGCGTGGAACCCCAGAAAATTGCGTCCGCCCCAGCCGCACACATAGAACGGGTTGCCATGCAGCGTGTGCCACATCAGGTTGTTGTAAATCGCAATGTCACCGGAATCGTAGCCAAACTTGTCAAAACTCCGCCATGCCAGCCAGGTGAATACCAGCACATAGGCCGCGATGAATCCGACCAGCGCCCGCCCCGCGCCGGTGCGCCACGGCCAAATCCCCGGCGAATCGGCGTTGGCTTGCGGGGAGGACATGGAAGAGGATTATCCCTGCCGCGATTGCGCCCGAATGTCCGCATCCACCATCTGTCGCACGAGGTCCGCAAAGGAGACCCGGGGACGCCAGCCCAACCGGGCGCGGGCTTTGGCCGGATCGGCGATCAACCGCTCCACTTCGGCGGGCCGCAACAACGCCGGATCCACGCGGACATACTTCTCCCAGTTCAGCCCCACATGCTCGAAGGCCAGTTGCGCGAACTCGCGCACCGTATGCGCTTGGCCCGTGCCAATGACAAAATCCTCCGCCTGCGGTTGCTGCAGCATCCGCCACATCGCCTCGACGTAATCGCCGGCAAATCCCCAATCGCGCGCCGCATCGAGATTGCCCAACCGCAACTCGGTGGCCCGACCGGTCACGATCCGCGCCACGCCGTCGGAAATCTTCCGCGTCACAAACTCGCGCCCGCGCCGCGGTGATTCGTGGTTGAAGAGAATCCCGGACACCGCAAAAATGCCGTAGCTTTCCCGGTAGTTCACCGTCAGGTAATGGGCGTAGGCCTTCGCGACGCCGTACGGACTGCGCGGGTAGAACGGCGTCTGCTCGGTTTGCGGCGTTTCGCGCACCTGACCGAACATCTCGCTCGACGAGGCCTGGTAGAGTTTGATGCGGCGGTTGACGGTGCGGATGGCGTCGAGGATGCGCGTGACGCCCACGGCGTTGATTTCCGCGGTCAACGCCGGTTCGGCCCAACTGCGGGGCACGAACGATTGCGCCGCCAGGTTGTAGATTTCGTCCGGGGTGGCCGCCTCCAGCGCGTCAATCAACGACAACTGATCGAGCAGATCGCCTTCCAGCAGCGTCACCTGTTCCATCAGATGCTGGATGCGGTCATACCGCTCCGTGCTGGAGCGCCGCACCAAGCCAAACACCCGGTAGCCTTTGGCCAGCAGCAACTCCGCCAGATACGACCCATCCTGTCCGGTAATCCCGGTAATCAGCGCAGTCGGCACAATGGCGCGGAGTATAGCAGCCGTCTTCCGCCATGCAAGCGACCCAAATCCGACTTGTTCAACCCGGCCGCAACCGATACCCTGTGCGGCCATGTCCACCGCCGCCTATCAGGAGGTCGCACGCTGCCGGGTCTGTGGCAACGACCGGCTGGACCCCATCCTGCATCTTGGCGTGCAACATCTGACGGGTGTTTTCCCGCAACACCGCGCCGAGCCGGTCTCCGCCGGCCCGCTCGAACTGGTCAAGTGCCACGAAACCGGGCGCGGCGAGACGTGCGGTCTGGTCCAGTTGCGGCACAACTACCGGCCCGATGACATGTACCGCGGACACTACGGCTACCGCTCGGGTCTGAACGAACTGATGGTCCGTCATCTTCACGAGTTGGTCGCCGCCATCGAGCAACAGCTTCCACTGCGGCCCGGTGACGTCGTGCTCGATATTGGCAGCAACGATGCCACGCTGTTGAAGGCATACCGCGCCACGGGTCTGTCGCGGATTGGCATTGACCCCAGCGCCGGAAATTTCCGCGAGTTCTATCCGCCGGACATCGCGCTGGTGACCGATTATTTCTCGGCCCGCGCCTACCGGTCGATCATGGGAACGCGCCCCGCCCGCGTCATCACCTCGATTGCCATGTTCTACGACCTGCCGTCGCCCCTGGAGTTCATGCGCGAGATCAAGGAAATCCTCGCCCCGGACGGCCTCTGGGTTTTTGAACAAAGTTACATGCCCACGATGCTGGAGCGAAACGCCTACGACACCATTTGCCACGAACATCTCGAGTACTACGGACTGCGCCAAATCGAATGGATGGTCGAGCGCGCCGGCCTGAAGATCCTCGACGTCGCGCTCAACGACGTCAATGGCGGCAGCTTCTGCGTCACCGCCTGCCACCAAACCGCCCCCCATCAGCCCCGCGCGACATGGCCGGCGCTGCGGCAAGCGGAAGTCCAAGCCGGCCTGACCGGCCTGAAACCGTACGATGCTTTCCGCGAACGCGTCTTCCGCCACCGCGACGAACTGGTCGCCGCCATCGGCCATCTTCGGCAAACGGGCCAGTTGCTCCTCGGCTACGGCGCCTCCACCAAAGGCAACGTCCTGCTTCAGTTCTGCGGCTTCACCGAGCGCGACATACCGGCCATTGCCGACCGCAATCCGGCCAAATTTGGCCGCTTCACACCCGGCTCGCTGATCCCGATTATCCCGGAAGACGAGGCGCGCGCGCGCCAGCCGGCCGTGCTGCTCGCGTTGCCGTGGCATTTCCGCGAAGGCTTCCTCCAACGCGAACGCGCTTTTCTGGAACGCGGCGGCCGCTTTCTGTTTCCCCTGCCCCGGCTCGAATGGGTGGCGGCATGAAGACCGCCGTGATTACCGGTAGCGCCGGGCAGGATGGTTCCTACCTCGCCGCCCTCCTCACGGCCGAAGGATACCGGGTGATCGGCATCAACCGCGACAACCCGCCCGTGCGCCTCACCGACTCCGCCGCGCTGAGCCGGTTTCTCGCGCACGAAAAACCCCACGAGATCTATCACCTCGCCGCGGTCCATCACGCGGCGGAAGACCGATTGACCGACGATTGGGAACTGTTCACCGAAAGCCAGGCCGTCCACACGGTCGCCACCGCCTGTTTGCTCGAAGGCTGCCGCCGACATTGCCCCGCGGCGCGGCTGTTTTTCGCCGCTTCCTGCCACTTGTTCGGCACCCCCACCCCGCCGGTTCAGGACGAAACCACACCGTTCCGCCCCGACGGCATCTACGCCATCACCAAACAGGCCGGCGTCGAATTGTGCCGCTACTACCGCCGGCGCCATGGCGTCTTTGCCGCGGTGGGGATCCTCTTCAACCACGAATCGCCGCGCCGACCATCCCGGTTCGTTTCCCGAAAAATCGTCGAAGCCGCCGTCGCGATCTGGCAGGGACGCCAAACCACGCTGGTCCTCGGCGATCTGGACGCGGAGGTTGACTGGGGTTTTGCCGGTGATTATGTGTCGGCGATGCGCGCCATCCTGCACCTGGATCAGCCGGATGACTTCGTCATCGCCAGCGGGGAGCCACACACCGTCCGCGAGTTTGTCGAACAAGCGTTCGGCCTGCTCGGACTGGACTGGCAGCGGCACGTCCGCGTCGAACCCGCCCTGCTGCGCGGCCCGGCCCGGCCCGGCTGGCGGGGCGACGCCTCGAAACTGCGGCGGGCGACCGGCTGGCGGCCGGCCACAACGTTTGCGGAACTGGTCCGGCTGATGGTTCAAGCCGAACGGGAAAGAGTCGGCGCATGAACCGGGTTCTGCTTTTCATCCCCACCTACAACGAACGCGAGAACGTCGAGCGCATCTACTCGCTGATCCAGGCGCTGCACCTGGATCTCGACCTGTTGTTCATGGACGACAACTCGCCGGACGGAACCGGCCAGATTCTCGACCGGCTGGCCGCCGCCGACCCGCGGCTGCGCGTGATTCATCGCGCCGGCAAACTCGGCATCGGCAGCGCCCACAAACAAGCCATTGCCTGGGCCACCCAGCATCAGTACCGGATCCTGATCACGATGGATTGCGACCTGACCCATTCCCCCGAACACCTCCCGGTCTTTCTGCGCCACGCCGAGAACGCCGCCGTCGTGCTCGGCTCCCGCTTCATCCAAGCCGAGAGCCTGGCGGACTGGAATCTGTTCCGCAAATTTCTCACCCACCTCGGTCACTTCCTGACGCGGCACATCCTCCGCGTCCCCTACGACGCCACGGGCGCCTTCCGCCTCTACCGGCTCGACCGGCTGCGACCGGAACTGTTCACGCTGGTCGAGTCCGACAGCTACGCCTTCTTCTTCGAAAGCCTCTACGTCCTCTGCCACGCGGGCGCGCAGATTCGCGAAGTGCCCATCGCCCTGCCCAAACGCACCTACGGCCATTCCAAGATGGCCGTCCGCGACGTGCTGGGCAGCCTGCAACGTCTGCTCGCGTTGTGTGGCCGCTCGTTCCGCTACCGGGCGCGCATCCGTCAAATCATGAGTCAGGCTCATGCCGGAAATCAGGGGTAAAAACTGGGATCAGTACTGGCGGGACAGCGACCAGAACCGCGGCTGGTTCGCCCGCATCGCCAAGTTCTACCGGCGCTTCATCATCTCGCCGATGGTCCGCCATTATTTCCACCGCTATTTCACCGACGAGCCGCGCCGCCTCTACCTCCACGCCGGCTGCGGCAGCGCCGAATCCGACAACCGCATCCAGTTCCAACGCGCGACGTTCGTGATGATGGACATCTCCCCGGACGCACTGGCCATTGCGCGGCGCAAGACCCGGTTCCGCAACGCCCACTTCGTCTGCGGCGATATTTTTCATCCGCCGTTCCGTGAAAACGCGGTGGACGGGATTTGGAATCTCGGCGTGATGGAACACTTCTACGAACCGGAGATCACCACGATCTTCACCGCCCTGGCGCGGATTCTGAAACCGGGTCGCCGCAGCGTCATTTTCTGGCCGCCGCGCTACGGGTTGTCGGTCATCGTCCTGACCACGTTTCTGGGCGTGGTGAACCGGTTCCGCAAACAACCGCTCGTGCTGTACCCGGACGAAGTCAGCCGCTTCGCCACCGCGGATTGGGCGCAACGACTCGTGGCACCGGCGGGACTGCGCGTCGCCCGCACCCACTTCGGGCCGCGCGACGCCTTCACCTACGTCGTCCTCGTGCTCGAGAAACCACCCTTACCGACCGACCGCTCCTGAAGGCTCCAGTTTGGAGTAGCGCGCCCGCAGGCTCTCGAACTGTCGCGCTTTGAAAAGACCCGCCCGGTGCAGGCCGTAGCGCGCGACCAGCCACAAGATCTTCAATCCGTACACGGTGCTGGCCAGAAAACTGGCCGAGGAAGCTTCCGCGAAGTACCGCGTCGGCACGGCGATCTCGGCGATGCGAAAGCGCGCCGCCACGATCTGCGCGATGATCTCCTGATCAAAAATAAATCCGTCGTTGTTCATCGCGTAATTGCAACTTTCCAGCACCTCCCGGCGAAACGCCCGGTAACCCGTGTGAAACTCCGAGAGCCGCAGACCAAACGTCACGTTCTCCACCCACGTCAGAAACCGGTTGGAGAAGTACTTCCACCACGGCATGCCCTCTTGGAGTGCAGTGCCTTTCTTGAGCCGGGACCCGAGCACGACATCCGCCTCGCCGCGAAGGATCGGCTCGATGATCTGCGGCACCAGCCGCGGATCATACTGGTAATCCGGATGCACCATCACCACAATCTCCGCCCCAGCCTTGAGCGCTTCGGTGTAACAGGTCTTCTGGTTCGCCCCGTAGCCGTAGTTGCGGTTGTGCAGGAACACTTCCAGCCCCAACTCCCGCGCGATCTTCAACGTCTCGTCTTTCGACCCGTCGTCCACGAGAATCACACTGCTGACCGTCTCCTTCGGCAGCTCCTCGTACGTCATGCGCAACGTCCGCTCCGCATTGTACGCCGGCATGACCACGACCACTTTCGGTTTCATGCGTCACCCTCCGGGCGGCCGACGGCGACAAACTGATAGCCGAACATCGTCGGCCAACCCCGCGCCAGCGCCGTATTCACGCGCTGCAACCACCGCAGCCAACCGGCATCGCGTGCCGCGGGCCAAACCAGATACAACGGCACCGGCGTCGCGATGATCTTGCTCGGCCGCACTCCGGCCTCCGCGAGAAAGGCCCGAAACGTGGCCAGTGTGAAGAATCGCAAATGCGTCCGATCCAAAATCCCGCGCTCCATGTAATCAAAATGACCGGCCAGCAGTTTCAGCCGGACATACAGATGCGCGATGTTGGGGACGGACACGATGATCGTTCCTTGCGGGGCGAGATAATGATTAAGGCGGCGGAAAACGTCCACCGGATTCTTCAAATGTTCCAAAATATCGCCGTACACGATCACATCAAACCGACCCGTCAACGCCGGCCAGTCGCCGTCCAGATTCGCCACCACCACCTCGTCACACTT
The DNA here is from genome assembly GCA_964533295.1 of uncultured Verrucomicrobiota bacterium. Taxonomy (GTDB): domain Bacteria; phylum Verrucomicrobiota; class Verrucomicrobiia; order Palsa-1439; family Palsa-1439; genus OMJI01. Next base: position 12,761 of record CAZHLM010000060.1, on the reverse strand, counting down.
GTCCCGCGCCAACGCCGCCAGTTGCGGGTCACCCTCGAGACACGTCACCGCAAAGCCCGCCGCCGTGAACCGCGCCGCCAAATCGCCCTGCGCCGAGCCGACATCCAGCAGGCGCCGGCCCGTCCCCGGGCCGACATGCGCCAGAATCACCGCGTGACTCGACGCGGGGTCGTCGGTCTTGACCACGTAGCGCACGGGCTGCGTCATAACCGCATCCGCCCGCGAATCGCCACCCAGCCGCCGACGACCAGCCCGACGGCACTGACCACCAACGCGCCGACGTAGGCGCGCGGAGGCCGGTAGGTGAGCTGGATTCGGTGAGCGCCAGCGCCAACCTCCATCCCCATCAGCCCGGTCGCGATGCGCTGCACGTCCACCGATTGGCCGTCCCGTTCGGCCCGCCAGAAGGGGTAGTAGCTTTCGGCGATGACCAGCCAGCCGGTCGCGTTCTCGATTTCCAACGTACCGGCGCCGACCCGCTGCACCCGCAAGTCGCCGCTGTCGAGCCGCCGGCCCGACGACGGAAGCGGTGCGTCGCCGGCCCGGTAGATGTGCAGAAACTTGCCGGGCGGCGGCGGCTCGGACACGTAGATCAGTGGAACATCCTTCTCCGACAACGCGAGCGCCAACGCAACGGATCGTTCCGGCTCGCCCACATACGCGGCCGCCGCCGAATAGGCGCGAACAAACGGACGCGCCGCCGGGTTGCGGAAGATGACAAAATCCTCGTCCTCGTGATGCACCGGATACAGTTGCCGGTAGGTTTGCAGCACCTGACCGGCCCCGGCCATGTTCGGGTCGGATTTGTCGAACAGGATGTAGCGGACCGACAGCAGATTGAACAACGCCGGTTGGCCGCCGGCTTGCGAGTTGAGCCAGCCGGTGCCCTGCGGCGCCATCCAGTTGTAAAACGCCTCCCACACTTGCGGCTTGCCGGACAGCATCGGGCCAAGCAGATGAAAGTACCGGCCCGACAACGCATAGACCTTGACCGGCTCCGGATCGCCGCGCAACGACCCGTAGGCCGCCCGCAAGTTGGCCAGCGTCCGCGCCGGCACACCGTTGTCCTTCATCGGTTTCTGGTACGGCCAGAAATCGATCAACAGCAATATGGCAACCACCCCGACCACCACCGGCACACGGCGCGGTGAGACACCGCGCCCTACCGGGTCTGTGGTGGGGCGGGCTGTCCCCAGCCCGCCGAGGACGTCCGTGACAAAAAACCCGGCCAGCAACGACAACAGAAACGCCGACGTCACGTCGTAGAACACGAACGGGGCGCGGATTTCCTTGAAGAATGGCACCGCGGCGAGGATGTCGAACGCCGGCAGGAACAAAAACACCAACAACGCGCCAGCGGCCCAGAGCCGTTTGCGCGGCGTGGTCAGTTTGCGGCGGTAAAACCACGCGAGAAACACCGCCAGCGCCAGCAGCGCCAGCCACACCGCCGCCTTGGTCGAGCCGGAAATGCCGGGCAAACTCATCAGCGCCGGCCACGTCAACTGATGCGCGTTCCAGACGTTGCTGCGACCGTACGCCAGCATCACGCTCAGCAGCAACGCGCCGACCAAAAACCAGAACAACCCCCGGTTCACCCGCCGGTGATTCGCCAGCATCGTCACCGCCACGACCGCCAGCAACACCAGCCCGGCATATTTCTCCGGCGAATCCATTGGCAGCGACGCCACTCGCTGGACTTGTTCCAACTCGGTCTGCGACCGCACGCCGCCGCGGGCGTTGACCACGCCGAGCGCGCCCTGCACGGCGTCGCGCGTCATCGCCCCGTTGCGGTCCACCAGCGCGAACAGGCTCTTGAAGGCGTAGCTTTTCTGCCACGCCTCGATCGGGTCGCCGGCAAAGAGCTTCACGTGTTTGGCCTCCATCAACCCCGGTACGATGAAGAACGCGCCGAGCGCCAGCGCCAGCGCGCCGACGCGCACACATGTAAGCGCGCCCTGCCGGGCGCGATCCGGCCATGTGGGAGCGCCCTGCCGGGCGCGATCGCTCCCACGACCAAACACCCACCACGCGAAATAGCCGGCGAGGAACAGAATGTTCACAAACGCCATTTTGTTGTGCGCCCACATCCCGCCCGCGACAACGAGCGCGCACCAGAACGCGTCGCGGAATTTCCCGCTGTCGAGCGCACGGGCAAACCAGAGCCACGTCAGCGGCACGAACGGCATGAAGACGATGATGCCGAGATGTTCGGCGCCGGCGGCGCGGATGATTTGTTGCGGATGCAACAGCCAGGCCAGCGCCGCCA
>CAZHLM010000060.1:0-10395 GCA_964533295.1 uncultured Verrucomicrobiota bacterium | reverse complement strand
CCGGCCAGTTCCTTGTCCGAATAATCCAGCCGCAGCCAGTGCCACCCCAGAAAGCCGAGATAGGCCAGCGCGGCGATTAGCAGGGCGATCCAGCCGCCGCGTTTCATACCGGCACCGCCTGTCGTTGCGCGAGCAGGCCGGTCACAGCCGCGACGACCTCGGCGACGTTTAGTTCCCGCATGCAGGCATAGTCCAAGCCTGCCGGACAACGCAAGGGACGGCTGGAATAGTAAAAACAGGGCATGCACGGCAGGTCGCGGCGGACCACCACGTGCGGCTGAACCCACGGATGCAGGCGCCGCCAGTCCGTCGGCCCAAACAATGCGACCACCGGCACGTCCACCGCCGCCGCCAGATGCATCAAACCGGAATCATTGCTGATAAACACATGACTGCGACGCAAAATCGCCACGGCGCGACGCAGGTTGTTTTCTTCGACCAGTCTGACGCGCCCGTCCACCTGTTGCATGATGAACTGGTTGACGACGCGGTCGGTGGGTCCCGAAAAAATCAGGAAGCGCGCGTTGGGATACTGCTCGCCGAGCCGCCGGATCAGTTCGACGAAATTTTCCTTCGGCCAGCATTTGCGGTGCATGTTTTTGAAGGTGCTGCTGTACGTGTGCAGCCCGATCAAGGGGGCACCGGCCAGTTGCCGGCTCTGTAAAAACTCCGTGGCGTAACGCTCGTCCTCGGCCGTGAGCACCAGCTTCAAGTGCGGCGGCGAGTCCGGCACGGCGACGCCGAATCGGTCGCAGACCGCGCGGACGAGCCGGAGGTTCTCCTCGACGTTGTGAAGCGTGCCGGCTTCGTTGACGCGGATGTTGTGGAGGAAATAGAAATTGCGGCGGTTGTGGCGGTGATAGCGGTGGCCGGCCCGCCAGCGGCGGCCGACCAGCCAATTGACCACGTTGTATTCCCGGCGATTCGAGGGGAAGGGCATGATGCTGAGGTCGAATCCCTCCCGGCGCAGCCCCCAGACGTATCGCAGTCCGTCCCATTTGGCGGCATTGAAGAAATCAAAGCGCCGCACCTCGTCGAGATCCGGGTTGGTTTCCAGAATGTCGGCCGTGCCCTGGAACATCGTGATGACCACGATTCGCGCTGCCGGGAAGGCGCGCCGCAAGACGGTCAGCGCCGGCGTAAACAAGATCGCGTCGCCAATTCCCGGCAGGCAAAACACGATGATCTTGGCTGGCAGTGGCGTCGTCATGCGGGGGCGGGACCGTAGCACGGCGCGCGGCAGGACGGCAAGTTTTTGGGCTTGTGCGGTGGCGCGGCGGCGCCTCCGGCAATGAGGCCGCTTCGCGTGGGGTTGTGGTTGCCGAGCGGCGCGGCATTCGCGGAGGCTGCCGGCTGCGCCCCTACCGGTTCCGACCCGGTCGTGCCGGGCGGCGGGGAACTGTCTACGGGTTGGATTGACGAGTTTGCTCTCTGGCGACGCGCGCTGACGGAATCAGAAGTCCAAGCGTTGTGCGAGCGGGATCGCCCGCTCAGGTGAGCTGCTCGATCACCGCCGCGGCCCAAAGTGGGACCAGCAGTTCGTGATGGCCGACGAAGTAGTAGCCTTGGCCGCCTTTCCGCGTGGGGCGACGCACGACGTTTTCGGCGGGCCGGTAATGGCGGTTCATGTCGAACGTCGCCGTGGTGAAGTGTTCCACCGTGTGGCCGAGATTGCGGGCGATGGTCAGCGCCTTCAAAAAAACCTCCGGCAGAATTACTGCCGAGCCGATGTTCAGTAGAACGCCACCTTCCAGTTGCGCAACCACGGCCGCAAATGTCCGAAAATCCCGGTAGCTTGCCTCGCCCAACACCGCCCCCTGAGCGGCGGGGTGTTGGTGAATGATGTCGGTGCCGATTGCAATATGCACCGTGACGGGAACCTGATAAGTGATGCCAGCTTGCAGCAGACTCAAATGCGCGAACGGAAACGCGCCGTCCCGAATCGCGGTGCCCAACGCCCTGCCGGCGCCCCAACCTCGCTCCACCCCACTGACCAGAGCCTGGTTCATCCAGCGGCCGGTCTCCTCGATCATTCCGAACGTTCCCTCATCCAACCCGGCCTGAACATCTTCGCTGGTCTCGCCGGCCATCGCCAGTTCGAAATCGTGAATGGCGCCCGCGCCGTTTGTCGCCACCGCCGACAAAATTCCCCGCCGCATCAGATCCATCAGTACCGGGTTCAAGCCGCATTTGACGACGTGCCCGCCCATCATCACGACCACGGGCCGCTGCTGACGAACTGCCTGCACGGTCGCCGCGACGATTTGCCGAAACTCCTCGCCCACCAAAATGCGGGGCAGCGAGTCCAAAAACTGGGTGAAGCTGCTGCCTTTCTGCCACGGTTTGGCCAGCGCCGCCGCTTCAACCTTGTGTGCCCGCTGCCGCAGCGGAACGGTGCGGATCCTGGTGAAATCCAGCGGCGGGAAGTCCATGAGCACAGACTATAGTGACCGGCGACAGACGCGGCAACCGCAAAGCCGTTCAGCTTACTGAACCATCGTCGCCAGGGCGGGCGGGCGGAGGTAGTTGTGAATGACTTCTTCCAGCTCGGCCATGTTGAACGGCTTGCTGAACCAGCGGTTGCCGGTCCATTCGAGAAACGTCCGGGCGTTGCTGCTGACCGTGTCGCCGGTCAGGAAGATGATCCGCCCGGCCAGGTCCGGTTTGAGCCGCCGCACGGTGTGGTAGAGTTTTTCGCCGTCCATGTCCGGCATTCGCAGGTCGGACAGGACAAGGTCGTAGGTCTCCTGCGTGATCTTCTGCAGCGCCACCGCGCCGTTGTAGGCCGTGTCAATCGTGTAGCCGCTGAAGCCCAGCGCCTCTTTCAGCACCTCCACAATCCCGGGTTCGTCGTCCACGATCAAGATGCGGTGCCGGGCGTTCTCCAGCGCCTCCTCGTCGGGCGTGACGCCGGTAAAGTGGGCACTTCCGTCCGTCGCGGGCCGGTCTTCCGCGCACGGGATGATCGGCAGTTCGACGAAAAACCGCGCGCCCTTGCCCGGCTCGCTCTGCGCCCAGAGTTTGCCGTGATGCTCTTCGATGATCGCGCGGGAAATCGCCAGGCCGAGGCCGGTGCCCTGTCCCGGTGATTTCGTGGTGAAGAACGGCTCGAAGATCTTCGTCAGCAATTCGCCCGGGATGCCCGGCCCGTTGTCGGCGACCGTGATGCGGATGTACGCGCCGTACTCGCGGGTGCTGATCTCGATGCGGCGCGCGCTGGTCTGTTTCTGCTGCGCGTGAATGGCGTTGGTGATCAGGTTGGTGATGACCTGCTCCAGTTGATTCGGGTCCGCCTTGGTGCGCGGCAATTGTTCCGAAAGCCGCAACTGGATGTCCACCGCGTTCGATTTGATTTCGGGCGTGCAGGCGTCCACCACCCCGGCCACCACCTGATTCAACTGAACGGTCGTCATCTCCGGCTCGCGGGGCCGCGAGAAGGTCAACAGGTTGCGGACGATCTTCGCCGCGCGCTCGCTCTCGTGCAAAATCTTCTGCAGCTCCGTCTTGGTCTTTTCCGGCACGTCGGCGCGCTTGGTCAACAACTGCGAATACCCCATGATCACCGCCAGCGGATTGTTCAACTCATGCGCCACCCCCGCGATGAGCTGCCCGAGCGCCGAGAGTTTCTCGTACTTCCGCAACTGTTGTTCGATCTTCTTGCGTTCGGTCACTTCGTGGACATGCACCTGCATCACCGGCCGCCGGTTGGCCTGGATCAACCTCGATTCGCCCTCGCACACCAACGGCGTGCCGTCGGATCGAAACAGCTTCACCTCCGTGCCGGGCTGGAACACCACGTCAAACCGCTTCTTGTCCTCCATCAAATTTTTCCCGCTGGTCTGCAACGCCGGACAAATCTCGCCAAAATCCCGCTCCTCAAGCGGTCCGCTCTGCAACCCCAGCATCTGCTGCGCGGCCAGGTTCGCTTCCACAATCCGCAGCGTCTCCAGATCCACCAGGAACGTCGCGTCGCTCGATCCCTCGAACAGCGCGCGGTACTTCTCCTCGCTCAGCGACACCTGTTCCTCCAACGCATGCCGCTGCGCCAGGCCCTTCTGGTAATCGTTCACCAACGATTCATTCCTCTCGCGCGCCTCTTCGAGCACCTGCACCATCATCCCCATCGCAATGAAAAACGCCAGCACCGCGCTCGTCAGATACCCGCCCGCCGCCGCCGAGGCGTTCAACCCGAGAAACGGAAACGCCAGCAAATGCAACCCCCACAAACTGAACCCGGCCACCAACAAATTCGCGCCCCGGTACCGCAACCGAAATCGCACGTACAACGACCCCGTGTACGCGCTCGCCGCCGCCAGCAACACAAACACCGGCACCGTGATCCACAACCAGTCCCGCACCACAAACGCCGCCACCGCCGCCCAAATCAACAACATCCCGATCCCCAAATACAACTCCCGCACCGGCCGCCCGCGCTGCGCAAATTCCAGACTCCCAAAAAACATGTACAACGCGCTGATCCCAATGCACGACCGCCGCACCATCACGAGAAACGCGTTGTCCGGCGTCTCCTCCAGCCCAATCGAAGCGCCCAAATACGCCGCGTAAAAAATCCACGCCAACGTCCACCGCCCGAAATACTCCTTCTTCGTGAACTGGTTCAGGTACAGAAACAACCCAATCACCACCAGCACCGAAAACAACGCCAGCACCAACGCCACCCGCACCCATTCCGCGGGAAACATCGCGCTCAGCCACCGGCTCACATCGGCAACAGATGATTCATTCATGATCAGGACGACTCCACTTGGCAGAATTGAAAAAGCACGACGCTTGCCACGCCTCCGCGCATTGCTATACTCCCCGCCCCATGAACATTTCTCTGTCCGCCGATCCCATTTTTACCCGCCGCGCGCCCGTCGCTGTCCTCTTCCTGTTCGAAAACGAACGCCCCACCGGCCCCGCCCCCCTTCACGCCCTGCTCAAACCGGTCAGCCCGAAAGAATTTCGCGGCGCCCCCAAACAACTCCTCCTGCTTCACACCGCCGGCAAACTCACTCCCGACCGCCTCCTCCTCGCCGGCCTCGGCAAACGAGCCGACTTCACCCCGGAAATCCTCCGCCAAGCCACCGGCCTCGTCGTCACCAAACTCCGCGCCACCGGCCTCGACCGCGCCACCGTCGCCGTCCCCGATGCCGCCGCCGGCGCCACCGTCACCGACGCCGCACTGCTGGCCAACTACCGCTTCACCGAATTCAAACCGACTGATGACGACGCCACGCCGCTGCGCGAACTGACCCTCTGTCTCCCGCTCGCCTCCCAACTGCCGTCCGCCAAAACCGCCGTCCACCGCGCCCAGATCATCGCCGAATCCGCCAACTACGCCCGCGCCCTCGGCGACCTGCCCGGCAACGTCATCTACCCGGCCGTCCTTGCCGACCACGCCAAAAAACTCGCCCGCGAAACTGGTCTGAAATGCACCGTCCTCGACAAACCCGCCCTCGTCCGCGGCAAATTCGGCGGCCTGCTCGCCGTCGGCGGCGGCAGCGCCCGCGACCCCCGCTTCATCATCCTCGAACATGTGGGAGCGCCCTCCCGGTCGCGGCATGTGCGAGCGCCCATACGGGGCGCGACGGGGGGGTGCGCGCCGGGAAGGGCGCTCCCACGATGACCGGCCCATCGTCCTCGTCGGCAAAGCCATCACGTTCGACAGCGGCGGCATCTCCATCAAACCGTCCGACAAAATGGACGAGATGAAATTCGACAAATGCGGCGGCTGCGCCACCCTCGGCCTCATGCGCGCCGTCGCCAAACTCCAACTCCCGCTGAACGTCACCGGCCTCATCGCCGCCGCCGAGAACATGCCCAGCGCCACCAGCTACCGGCCCGGCGACATCGTTACCAGCTACCGCGGCAAAGACCCGCGCGCCATTACCGTCGAAGTCCTCAACACCGACGCCGAAGGCCGGATCGTTCTCGGCGACGCGCTCGTCTATGCCCGCCAACTCGGCGCGCGCGCCATTATTGACTTCGCCACCCTGACCGGCGCCTGCGTCGTCGCCCTTGGCGAATACGCCGCCGGACTGATGGGCAACGACGAGAAGTTGCAGGAAAAAATCCGCGCCGCCGCCACCCGCACCGGCGAACGCGTCTGGCCGCTGCCGCTCTGGCAGGATTACAAAGACAAAATCAAAAGCGACGTGGCCGACATCAAGAACACTGGCGGCCGCTACGGTGGCGCAATCACCGCGGCGGCGTTCCTCGCCAAATACGTCGGCGACACCCCGTGGGCGCACCTCGACATCGCCGGCACCGCCTGGGCCACCGAAAACCGCCCCTACCTCGCCAAAGGCGCCACCGGCTTCGGCGTCCGCCTCATCGCCGACATGCTGAATGACTGGAAATAAGCAGCGCCGGCTTGTGGGCGGCGCGCTGCTGCTCCTGCTTGCCGCTCTCCGCCTCCCCTGGCTCGCCGCCGACCCCGGTAACTCCACCTTCTGGGCCTACGCCTACTTCTCCTACGACGAAGCCGCCTACACTTCCGGCGGCCGGCACGCGTACCTGACCGGCGCGTTCCTCGACCCCGCGCTGAACGAGCCGCACACGTTCAGCAGCGCCTGGGGCATGCACTTCCTCGGCTATCTCGGCTACCGGCTTGCCGGCCTGAATCAGGTCGCCATCCGCTGGCCGGTCGCCACGCTGGCCATCGGCGCGTGGCTCGCGATGTACGCGCACTTGTCCCGCCGCACCGTGCCGTGGCTGGCCGGGCTGATCGTCGCCCTCATCAGTTCCAACCCCGGCAGTCTGACCTACGAACGAACGTGCAGCACCGACGCCACCGTCGGCGCGCTGGCCGTTCTCGCCTGGCTCTCTGTCACCCGCCGGAGCGAATGGCTGGCGGGCGTGTTGCTGGCCTTCGCCTGCACGATCAAAGCCAACGCCGTCGTCCTGATTCCGTTGGTCCTGTTCTCCGCCCCGCCCCGCCGCCTACCGGCTCTGCTCGCCATGTTTGCCCTCACCGTTGCCGGCATGTGGGCGGCGCGGGGATGGTGCGTGAGCGCCGTGGGCGGCGACCCGGCATGGGTGTTGGCGGAAAGTTCCCGCTGGCAGTATGCGCTCGGCTCGTTGAGCTACCGGCCGCTGAACTGGCTCAACCCGCTCTCGGTTTTTCCGCGCTGGTTGAACTCGTTCCTGCTCGGCCCGTTTGTGGTTTGGGCGCTGGCGTTGCCGCCCCTGTGGGTCGCGCTGTATCGCTGGCGCACGGGCCGGTGGTGGTCGCGGCGCCACGCGGTGCCGGTCGGGATGTTGCTCTACATCGGCGCGCTCGCCGTCCAACCGAACAATTCATTTCGCCACTACCTGCCGCTGCTGTTTTTCGTGCCGGTGTTGCTGGTCGAATCGCGCTGGCTGTTCCGCGCCCGCGGCACGCGACCGGCCTGGTGGCCGGTCGCCCTCGCTACCGTCGCGTTGGCCGGGTTGTACTGGTTTCAACTCGACCGCGGCGCCACGCCGGCCAAAGTGGCGGTCATCGCCTACAACGACGTGACGGTGCCGCACAACGCGTGGCTCATTTCCGGGGCGCGGCTGCTGGCCGGTTGGCTGATCATGAGCGCGGCGCTGTGGCCCCGCTACCGGCTGGCGGGCGTGGCCGTGGCGTGGGTGACGACCGTCTTGTTCTTTGCCAACTACACGATCTCCCTGTTAAACATTGATGCGGAGTTCGTGATGAGCCAGGTCCTCCTGCAACTCAGCATCGTCGCCACGCTGGCCGGGTTGTTTGCCTACCGAGACGGTCGCACGGCGTGGCTCGCGCACGCCGCCGTGTTCGCCGCGTTTTGCGCCGGCAACCATTATTGGACGCAAGCGTACGCCGAGCTGGCCGCGCCGACGTATCACAATATCGCCGCCTCCCGCCAACTCGCCGAACATCTCCCCGCCGATGCCGTCGTCATCGGCCGCCGCGCCTCGACGTTGCTGCGCGACCAACCCGTGCGGCTCGGCATGTGCATTAACTACGACGCCGCGGAGTTCGTGGCGAAGGTTGCCGCCCTGCTCGCCCGCCAACCGGTGTACTGGCTCGTGGACGGCGATGAAGATTGGATGTGGGATGTCGCGCGCGCGCCGTTGCGCGAACGCTACCGCCTCGTTCCGGTCGCCTCCGTGGCCATCCCCTCCGGCGACATGCTCCGCCCGCGCGAAACCGCCGACCGTTTCCCGCTCGTCCCGATTCACCTCATCCGCATTGAGCCATGACGCCGTTGATCTTGATGCCGGTCTACAACGATTGGGACAGCGTTCGCGCCCTGCTGACGCAACTCGACGCGGCGCTGCCCGAACCGGCGACCGTCTTGCTCGTGGATGACGGCTCGACGGAGCCGCGCCCGGCCGCATTCCCGGCCGGTGCGCGCGTTTCGGGCGTCGAGGTGTTGCGCTTGCGCCGCAACCTCGGCCACCAGCGCGCCATCGCCGTCGGCTTGAGTTACCTCGCGGCGGAACGCGATGCCGAGCCGATTGTGGTGATGGACGCCGATGGCGAGGATCGGCCCGAAGATGTGGGCCGATTGCTCCGCGCCTTTCGCGAGACCAACCGGCAGCGCGTGGTGTTCGCCGCGCGGATGCGCCGCTCGGAAAACCTGCTGTTTCGCGTTTGCTATCACACCTACCGGCTCCTGCACTGGCTGCTGACCGGCATCCCCGTCCGTGTCGGCAACTTCAGCGTCCTCAGCCGCGACCACCTCGCGGCACTGACCGTGATGCCCGATTTGTGGAACCACTACGCCGCGTCGGTGCTCAAAAGCAAACTGCCGGTGGCGATGGTGCCGACGACCCGCGCCCGGCGGCTGGCCGGCCAGTCCAAACTGAACTTCGTCGGCATGGTCGTCCACGGCTTGAGCGCGATCTCGGTCTTCACGGAACTCGTCGCCGTCCGGCTCTCGTTGGCGACGTTGTTGTTTCTCGGCGCGCTGGCCGCGCTGCTGGCGATGACGTTTGGCGTGGCGGTCAGCGACCAGTTCACGCTGCCCGACTGGACGGCGCTGACGATCGGGTTGCTGCTGGTGCTGGTGGTGCAGGTGTTGACGGTCGCGCTCGGATTTACCCTGTGGATTCTGTTCAACCGCAACTCGCTGAGTTTTCTGCCAATCCGCGACTACCGGTTTTTTGTGCGGGACATCACTCCGGCGTGACCGCCACCGGCGGCGGCGCGGTGCGCGGGGAGGTGCGGGATTTCCAGGCGCCGACGACGAGGATGACGACGACGGCGACGCTGAGAAGAAAGAAACCCCACGCCGTCACGGTCGCTTTGAATTCACGGCTTGGCTTGAACATGCGGACGCGATAGTAAGAAACCGTCATGGTCAACACAACCTCGCAGATGGAATTGCCGGGCCTGCCCAAACTGAAAAGCGGCAAAGTCCGCGAAATCTTCGATCTTGGCGACGCGTTGCTCTTCGTCGCCACCGACCGGCTCAGCGCCTTCGACGTGATCCTGCCGGACCCGATTCCCGACAAGGGCCGGGTGCTGACGGCGTGCAGCGAGTTCTGGTTCGAAAAAACCAAGCACATCGTTCCGAATCATTTCCTCAGCGCGGACATCGCCGGACAGGCGCACCGTTATCCGCAACTGGCCGCCCTCGGCGCGGCGACTCTCCAACAGCTTGCCGGCCGCGCGATGATCGTCCGCAAATGCCGGCCGCTGGCCATCGAATGCGTCGTGCGCGGCTACCTCGCCGGTTCGGGCTGGAAAGAATACCGCCAGCATCAGACCGTCTGCGGCATCAAGCTGCCGGCCGACCTGCAGGAATCCAGCGAGCTACCGGAACCGATCTTCACCCCGGCCACCAAGGCCGAGACCGGCCACGACATCAACATTGATTTCCAACAGGCCGCCGCCATCGTCGGCGCCGCCACCGCCGCCCAGGCCCGCGACTACGCGCTGGCCCTCTACCGGTTCGCCCGCGATTACGCCCGACCGCGCGGCATCCTCATCGCCGACACCAAATTCGAGTTCGGATTCGCCGACGGTCAGTTGATCCTGATTGACGAGGCGCTGACGCCGGACAGCTCCCGGTTCTGGCCCGCCGACCAGTACAAACCCGGCAGGCCGCAGCCGAGCTTCGACAAACAGTTTGTCCGCGACTACCTCGAAACGCTCGCGTGGGACAAACGCCCGCCTGGCCCGCGCCTGCCGCCGGAAATCATCCGTAAAACCAGCGAGAAATACCGCGAAGCCCTCACCCGCCTCACCGCCTGACCCGCGACAAACACGGCGGCAAATGACGACCGGTCTAGCCGCGCCGCCAGTTCAGATGTGGGAGCGCCCCTCCGGGCGCGACGGTGCCACAACCGGTGGCGCGAGCGTCCCCGCGAGCGGAGAGTGACGTCCCGCCTCGCGAGGACGCTCGGCCCACCGGGTTTTCGGAGAAAACCGAAGCTGCT
>CAZHLM010000059.1:0-20974 GCA_964533295.1 uncultured Verrucomicrobiota bacterium | reverse complement strand
GCGCACGCGGCGCCGACCGGATCGGGATAGGCCGCGCCGCCTCGCGGTCCGGGCGCGAGGCGCGCCAGCGCCGACTTTGCGAAAGGCGCAAGCTGGCGGCCCCAGGAAAGCCCGTGCCATCGCCGGCGCTCCTCGAGCGTGGTCGCAAGGCCGCCAATATCAAAAGAGCGCATCAGCTTCAGATAATGGTGGTGGAAGGCCCCGTGATACCCTCCAAGGAGCTCGTCGGCGCCTTGACCGTCCAGCATCACCTTCACGCCGCAGTCGCTCGCCCGCCGAAAGACTCGGTGCTGCGCGTGGATGCTCGTCGAACCGTACGGTTCGTCCTGCACGGCCAGAACCGCGTCGAGGTCGTCGAAGATCGCCGAGGGCTCGAACGTCTCGCGCCGGGACGCCGCCCGGGCGTGCCGCGACGCCAGGTCGATAAAGGCGCTTTCATCGATGTCGGCGCCGGGAAAAACCGCGCTGACGGCTTCGAGCGGCTCCGCGCCTTCCCCGCGGAGCGCCGACATCGCGCACAGGATCGACGTGCTGTCGAGGCCGCCGGAGAGACACGAGCCGACCCGGACGTCGGCGCGCATATGCAGACGCACCGATTCCTCAAAGAGCCTACGAAATGTCGCCGCCGCCTCGGCTTCGGACAAAGGCCCTTCTTCAGGTTCGGGCGGCCGCCACCAGACGCTGAACCGCAGCGGCAGCCAAGAAGGCGCGCCGCCGCCAAGATCGATTGTCGCGCAGGCGCCGGCGGGTACGGGCAAGACATCCGCAAAGCAGGTCTCGTCCCGATGATCGATGAGCCCGTACTCGACAAAGTCGCGCAGGCGCTCCGCGTTCGCGCGGCCTGACTGGCCGGGAAAGCCTCTAAGCTGCTTGATCTCTGATCCGAACGCAGCGCCAGCCCGGGTCACGGCATAATACAGCGGCTTTACACCGAAGCGGTCGCGCGCAATGAAGAGGCGGTTCTCGTCGGCGTCGAAAATCGCCAGGGCAAACATGCCGACGAAGCGCTCAAGCGCGGCCGGCCCCCACTTGACATAGGCCGCAAGCAGGACCTCGGCATCGCTCTTGGTACGGAACTCCCACCCGTCGAGTTCGCGCCTGAGCTCAAGATAATTGTAAAGTTCGCCGTTATAGATCAGCCAATAGCGGCCATCGGGCGATCTCATGGGCTGAGCCGCGCGATCATCAATGTCGATGATGCTGAGGCGGCGATGGCCGAGGACGAGCGGGCCGGACGGAGTATCGAACACCCGCCAACCCTCGCCGTCGGGCCCGCGGTGAGCGACGGCGTCAAGCCTGCGCTTGTCGGGGGCTTCGCCGATCGAGATAAATAGGCCGCACATGAGCGTGATTGTGATGCACCAAAACTCTTGGAATGTCTTCTCGTGCAGGCCGCGCTTGTCACCCGTCGGGGCCGGCTGTAATGCCGGAGGCGTCGCTTCACGGGTGAATTGTCGGTGTCAGAAAACCCTCCCCAAATCCATCCAACCGCCGTCATTGATCAGCCCTGCGAGATTGGCGAGGGAACCAAAATCTGGCACTTCTCGCATGTCCTTCCTCATTCGCGGATCGGCCGCGACGTCTCGATCGGTCAGAACGTGGCGATCGGTCCGAGGGCGACGGTCGGAGACGGCTGCAAGATCCAGAACAACGTCTCGGTCTATGAAGGCGTCACCCTCGAAGACGACGTTTTCTGCGGACCTTCGTGCGTCTTCACCAATGTGTTGACGCCGCGCGCCTTTGTTAACCGGAAGGCGGAGTTTGGACGAATACTCGTGCGGAAGGGCGCAAGCATCGGCGCCAACGCCACGATTGTGTGCGGTGAGCCTCAGGGAGTGACCGTGCTGGGTGAGTATTGCTTCATCGCCGCCGGCGCCGTGGTGACGAAAGATGTTCCCGCCTTCGCGCTCATGGCGGGGGTGCCTGCCCGCCGCATCGGCTGGGTCAGCCGTTCGGGCGATGTGCTCCGGCGCGATCTTGTCTGCCCGCGGACGGGCGAGCGCTATGAGGAAATCGGCGGCGCCCTCAGATTGGCGGGTGATGCGCCGGCCGCCCGTTAAGGAACGCCTTGGAACGGCTCAGGCAGTCTTGCCCGAACGCAACATCCGCAAGCCGAGCTTCGCCGCGTTAGCCGCTTGATCGCGCAACCACTGCATGATCCAGCCCTCTGGACGGTCCGTCCAGCGTTCAGGATGGGTCGACAGCATGACACGAGCCGCTCGTCCCGCGGCCAGGAAGCGAGCAACGTCCGTGCTTGAGCGCACCTCCGGGTAAACATGCGCCGCCCCAAGCCGATCCCGGAGATTGGCCGCGGTAGCGCCGAAAGTGCGGCCAGCGTCGGTGAAATATCCGAATTCGCGCCAGTCGTAGGAGAGGATGCAGTCACGCACGCCGTGGCTCTCGAAGGAGTGCGTCTTCCAGAGATCCATGTTGTCCCAAGGCGCAAGGGGACTCCCGTGCATGCACATCGTGTAAATCGGCACGAGCGCGCGCAGCTGCGAAAGCGCATCCGAGAACATCGCGATCGCCCGGTCCGCATCGCCTCTAGCCCGCGCGAGGTCCTCGTAATGGTACCCGATCTCGTGGCCGAGTTCGGCAATCCGCTTGACGACATCGGGATTGAATGAGACCGCCACGATCCGGAAGTAGTACGACGATCGTACGCCAAGGGACGCTTCCAGTTCCGCCATGGCGAGCGCGTTCCCGGGACTGCGGTCGACGTCGTGCCGGAGCACGAGGACACGACCTTCTGACTGCGGATGATCAAGCCAGTCGACGACAGCTGTCGTCCGGTAGCCCGCGGACTTTGCCGCAGCGAGTATTCGCGCATATGAGCGCAACGTAAAATCCCGCTCGCCGATCACCATGTCGAGTACATGAGAAACCTGAGACCTGCGCGCTGAAGATACTTTTCAACCTCGTCTGCAACGTCGTTTGTCGACTGGGATCGCCGCTTTCCTGAAACATCAAGCCAGGGCGTTTGGGCCGCATCGAAACGGCTGCGAGTTGACTCATCCAGCAACGCGCAGGAAATGATGACGTCGGCGGGCGTCGCCGACATTCCGACGTCGGAAGCGCCGGGTTCACGCAACCAAATCTTGTGGCTTACCCCTTTTCTGCCCTCCACCTCGATCACGGATCTGCCAGCCCAACGGCTCTTGATTCCGTTAAAATCAAGCCAACGCTGGAACTCAACCATTAACTGGCGTAGGAGACCTTCGTTCCGCACAGCGTCGTGCGGAGCAACAAATGCTTCGTTCTCCTGAATCAGTTTGGCCGGCACCCCGGCTGCAAGCGCGCCCGCAGGAATGTCTTTGACGACGCAGGCGTCGGATGAAATGATCGTGCGGGGTCCGATCGTCACGCCTGGAAGAACGCTAACGCGCCATGCGAGCCAAGCTTGGTCGCCAATGGTGATCGGCGCGTATTTGGCGGGAAATCCTTCGAACGTGTTCGGCCACATGCCATGGGTGAAGAAAAGGCAATGGCCGCCAATGCCCACGTCATCGCCGATGGTCACTGGCAGGGTTGTGTTCACGAACGACCACTCCATCAAGATGCAGTTTCGACCGATCTTGAAGGCCGAATCAGGGGTGGTCATGCCGCCGATGACAACCTGATTATTGATCCTCGTTCCTTCGCCGATAGCAATCACCGGGCAATCGATCGCAGTCATCATGCCGATCTTGACGCGGGGCCCGATCTTAATGTTCCGGCCCCTGACGACTGTCAGGAGACCGATTTTGGTTTTATCGCCGATTTCAACCGACCTGCCGACAATGACAGAGCCGAACTCCAGTTTGACGTTCCTGCCGATGCGATATCCTTTCGCCCGGTACAAAGCCTTCTTCAGCCAGCTGGGTAGCCAGCCCGTTAAAATCAAATCGGCAAGAGGTAATGTATCCTGCGTCGTAAGCATGTAAGCCTAATGGTCAGCCCGAGCGGCCCATGTACAACTTCGGCATGCGATCAATCGCTCGAATTGTCTCGTCGAAATCAATATTTATGATCTGGGTATACTCGCGGATCGATGCCCACCGAGGGACATTTTCCTCCTCGATCAGGCTAAGCGCCCTTTCGCGCGACAAGACGCCCTCGCGGATCTGGTTTGACCGGAAGGTGTCATGTTCCGTGAATCCAGCGGCGGTCAAATAGATATAGTTGTAGAACGGCGCCGTTCCATCGCCGATTCGCCAAGTGCATTTCGTGTCTCTCGCGGTCTCCCAGTCATAAGCGGAGATCAAGATTTCATTTATCTCGTCTTCGTCCCAGGAATGATAGTCAAAAAGGAAGCTGTGTTGACCCTGACCGCGTCCGTAATACGAAAGGAACGCGTCGAGCGTGTCGGGTATCGAGCGGTTGATCAGCGCCGGGTTGGCCAAAAAGCGCTTGCCGTACTGGTAGACGATCTTTGACTTCGAGAAAGCCGATTGTGTGGATGGTCGTGTCCGCATCGTCGAGTCCGCCGGCGGCACGCCGAGAAATCCTGTTTTGAAATCGGTCTTCTCCATTCGATTGGTGCACCAGACCGATAGCGGCAGTTTTGTCGACTCGAGCACGGAGTCGCAATATTTGAAGAATTGTTTGTCGCCGGCCATGAACAGCGGAATAATGCCAAGGTCTGGCTTTTTCAGCCAGGCCGAGACGTTTAGCCTGATATTCTCCCGCTTCTTCTTGATGTCCGCGGAAACCCAGATGTGCTCAATGCCGAGCTTGCCGCACATTCGCGCCTGATTGCGCCGCGCCAGGTCGGTCACCATCCCCCAGTCGTAGGTATACGCGATCGGGGTCATGCGGAACTTTGTCTTAAGCAGGTGCAAGCCGTAGGAGGAGTCGCGACCGCCCGAGAATGCGACCAGACAATCGGGCGAACCGTCTTTGGAACGATATCGATCGAACACGGCCTCAATCTCGGCAATTGGCTGAAACCTCAGGGGCTCATGGCTTCGGCAATAGTTGCAAACTCCCGCGCCGTCGAATTCTATGAAAGGCATCGTCTCCGGAAGGACGCATTTCGCGCATCTACGCAAATTCTTCCGCGCTTCGGCGATCCGCTCCGCCTTGTCTTCGATGCGCCGCTGCATGCCGAGACCGGGGCTCACCTGCGGCATCAGCAAAGTTGCTCCGGCACGCAATCCGAACTTACCGACGGCGAGGCTGGAGATGTCGAGCAGAAGTCCCTCGCCGGCCCGAACCTGAGTGATTTCAGCGCCTTCGAACGCCGGCACACGTCGCCGGCCCGAAATGAGCTCCTCGCAGATATGTTTTTCGGAGGCGAAGAACCACGCCTTATCATTCGGCGCGCGCGCGGCAAAGAGCGATCCTGTGTTGGTCGCGAGCGCGAGCGCGTTCACGTCGCGAAACAGCAGGGCGACCGAACTCTCGCCGTAGACTTCTTCAAACGTCTGCCGTATCGCCGCCTCGATCGATGCTCCGGCGGCGCGGCGTTTTTCGATCAGCGCGACGATGACCTCGCTGTCCACGTCGGCGGTATTCTTCAGATTGCTGTGCCGGGCCCAAAGCGCATCGACGTTGACGACAATACCGTTATGCACAATGACGGCGCCGTCGCGCCGCACCGGTTGATTATTGGCATCAATGCCCTGCAAGCCGTTCGTCACCAGGCGGCAATGGCCGATCGCGGCGACAAAATCATCGGTCGCGGCGCCATTCGGCTTGCCCTTAAAATGACCGTTCAAGGCCCTGCCGACGGCGCGGTTGTAATCTTCGGTCCTCAGCATTCTTGAGGCCGATACCGAATCTTTGTGCACGACGATCCTGTCGACGGTCGCAATAGCGATCCCGGCGGCTTCCTTTCCTCTCGACTCCGAGAGGAGGAACAGCTCTTTTACGGCCCTGTCCCAGCCTGCCCGGTCGAATTTGTGCCCCGGCGCGACGACGAGCCCGAAAATTCCGCACATTCTTTTAGAGCACCCCTGGACTTTGGTCCGGCGCGGACCAAAGCAAGTAGCTGCAGGCGGCGGCCTTAGGTGTCAAGTAGCGCGCCGGCGGCGCATGGCCCCCGGGCTGCCTACACGATGATACGGAGTCCGAGCGCCTTGCGCGCAAGGACCACCACCCCGGCTCCCGCGAGCAGGTATGAGAAGCCCGTCGCCAGCGCCGACCCTTCAATTCCGAATAGCGGCACCAGAACAAGATTCATGGCGATGTTGGCGAGCAAAACGCCGGCGACATAAACGGTATGCAGAGCCGGTCGATCCGCCATAGCGAGGATCATGCCGAAGCATTGGGCCCCGGCGCTGGCTGTTAGGGCCGCAAGCAGTATGATGACGCTCGCCGTGCTTAGTTGGAATTCGCCGCCGCCCATTCCCCAGCGAATGTAGAACGGATAGGCGATGATCGCCGCCGCGCTCGCCGCACCCATGAACATCGTGAAGTTTAGCGCGACGCGTCGACTGAACGCCAACAGGGCCCGGCGGGATCGGGCCGCGATCATCCGCGCGACCAACGGATTGAGGTTGTTCCTCATCACGAAAACGGCTTGACCCATGCCTTCGGCGACAAGCAAAGCGGCGGAATATATTCCTGCGTTCGCAGATCCGATCAGGGCGCCGACAATCAGCACGTCCACGCGCGTGTTGAGCTCGAGAATGGCGCCGCTCATAAAGGAGCGAGCGCCATAAGACAGGTGCCGATCGATCCACAACCTGCGCGCCGGAAGCCGGAAGCCGCTGATCGCCCTCGAGGCATAGATGAAGAGCGCGGGCGCATTGAGGAGCTCGGCGACCGTGAACACCGAGGTCAGCAGATAGCCGGGCGCGTCCAAAATTACGAGCGCCGCAAGTGCGACAAGCAACAAGACATAGCGCATTGACTGGAGCGCGGCGAACACGCGCATGTGCCGCGCCCCATTGACGACTCCGAACAGATATTTGTTGACCGAGAAGAACCAGAGACCGGGCAGCATCGCCAGAAAGGCGTCGTCGATGTGCGGCGCGTCGAAAACGCGCGGTAGAAGCGGCGTCAGCGCAAGGCCGGCCAGGGTCGCCGCACTTGATGTCGCAATGACGGCGGCAAGCCCGGCCGACGCGATGTCGGCGACCTCTTCCCGTCCCTCTTTCTCGCGCGATGCGACGGCGTGCAGCACGGAGAATTGAAGCCCGAACGCCCCGAACTGGGACAGAAAGATGAAGACTGCCAAGCAGATGTTGAAGACGCCGAGGTCGCTCGGTCCATAGAAGCGGCCAATGACGACATTGAGAAACACGCCCGTCGAAGCAAGAAACGCCAGGCTTGCGAAATTCCAGACGACGCCGCTCTTGAAGGGGGTGCGTCTCGCGGCTACGCCGCCCATTTCGGCAGCGTTATTCATGGGCCGACGGACCCCGAACCCGCGCGCGGCGCGCGAAATCTTGCAGCTCCTCATCGGAGAGAACCAGCGCGAGCAGCCGCGTCGCCATCTCGTAATGCGCGCGCACCCAGATGTCGGCAAGGCTCGCATAAGGGGCTGGCGCGTAGCCGCTGATAATTGAAGCCGCCTCATGCTCGGCGAGCTGTTCGCGAATTCGCTTCAGATGCATGCCGTCGCTGATGTGGACAATACTGCGCCATCCGTTCGCACGGGCGAGGTCGAGCGCTGCGTTGATGTTGGATCCCGTATCGAAAGAACGGCGGTCGAAATAGACGTCGGACCACGGGAGGCCGGCTGCGACCACCTTCGCTGCGGCGACTTCGGCGCCGGTGGCAACGCCTTCGAGGCGAAAACCTCCAACGATGCAAAGGCGTCTTGCACCGGCGTTCCGATACAGCCGGATCGCGGTATCGAGCCGCCGGGACAGCGCGGACGCATCGTCCGTATAATACACGATGGCCGCGTCGGCGGGGGCGGGCGCGTCTTCGCGAGCGAATTCGCCGCCGCTCCAGACAAATGCAGTCATGGCGAGATCGAACACAAGCGCCGCCATGACGGCGGCGAGGCGCCGCGAGCCGGCGCCGCTGCGCGCCAAAGCCGATGGCTGAAGTGGCGATGGCGCCATGGGCGCCAGATACACCAGCGGCCCGACGGCGCCAATGAGCGCCCGCCGCCGCGCGCTTGACGTCCAAATCAGGCCCTGCCAAAGGACTTCGCCCTCCCGAGCCCGACAAATGTCGCCGCAAATCATTGATATTCCAGTCGACGGCTTCGAGCTCGCGAAGAACGCCGCGTTGCTCCTGCTGTTCTTCATATCCGCATCTTTCGCTTTCCTTGGCCTTTGCGCAAAGCTTTATCGGCGTGAGGATCATCTGGGCCTCTTGGCCGGCATCAGCGCCACGGCCGGTCCGATGCTGCTGGCGTGGGTGCTAGCGATCTTGCTCATTGCACTTCCGGGCCGCGAACCGGCCATTTATCTCGCCGTGCTGGCCCTGATTTTTGGCGTCGGCGGCTTATTTGGGGCGGTCACATGCGGACCGTCGCTCGCCAAAGCTATTGTAGATTACGCAATATCCACCGCTTGCCGCCCGCTCATTCTTGCCGGCGTTGTCGCAGTTGGACTAGTGCTGGCTTGGATCGCCTTTCAGCAGGTCGCGGTCGCCGCATTCCAACCGGTGTATTCCAACGACCCGCTTGAGTATCTGACAGCGGCGCGACTCGTTGCTGAGAATTCAGACCTTAACCGTTATCCTTTTCTGGATGGCTCGGCGACGGGAGGATTCCTGTCGCCGTGGACGCACCCTCCGTCTTTTATCACGCTAAACGTCCTCGCATTCTGGCTCCAGGGAAGCGCCGATCTTTCCGGCGCAGCGCGGTTCATCTCTACCTACTTCGTAGCGGCGCAGGCTCTCGCGCTTTGTGTCTTCGTCGACAAGGGCAGGCGCCTTGCAGGTCCCCTCGCCTCTGCGATCATGGTTGCGACACCGGTCTATTTCCTCCTCAGCATGCAAGCCCATATCGACTCGATGCGGATCGCGGCATTTACCGCGGCCGCTGCCGCCGTGTGGCTCGCCGCACGCCGTCTGACGTCGGGCGGCGCCGTGATCGCTGGACTCACTGTCGGCATGGCGCACTTCAGCCACTCGATCGGTTTCCTGACGCTCGGATTCCTAGCGCCGCTTTTCTTCATCACCGCGCAAGGCGGCCTCGCCCGCCGCGCCGGCGTTGCAGCGGTATTCGGTTTGCTCGGCGGCGCGCTAGTGGCGCCCTTCGCCCTGAAGAACATGGAAGCGTACGGAGCGCTGGCGCAAGACATGGGTCTGGTCTGGTCTTACCCAGAGATCCGATTTGACGAGTCGCTCGCGGTAGAGCGCGGGATCGCGACCCTGTCGGACAAGTTGCTTTATGGCGCGCTCCAGCCGCTGACCAAACCCGAACTCTTTGGGTTTGCCGCCGCCGCTTTAGCGATTGCGGCCCTAGTATCCGCGTTGCGGGTCGGCCGGCGACGCCTGTTCCAGCTTGTCCGCGACGCAGAATTCCGGGCCAGCGCGGTTTTCACGTCGCTTGCGCTTGTCGGCGGCTTCTTCGCCTTTCTCACGATCACGATCGCCGCCGGGACTGACCTCGCGATCAAGAATGCGCGCTACGTTCTGACGATCCAGCCTTTCATCGCGTTGGCGCTCGCGCACCTTTTGACGGCGCCTTTGGAAGGGCAGAAAGCGGGGAATGCATGAGCAGCGCCGGTCCTCGCATGGAAGGGCGAGTAATCGTAATTGGGGCGCCGGCGCAGCAAGCGCTTCGGCCGCGCTCGGGCAGTCCGTCAAAGACAGGTGTGCTGGCGGCCGGCGCTGTGATTGCGGCTGCATCGGTGCTCGCCCAGTCGCTTGCACTCGACCAGGCGCAATCAAGCTGGGCGCAAAAGACATTTCCGTTCTGGTGGGGCGGCAAGTCCGAAGCAAGCCGACTGCTCGACAAGGATTGGCCGGCCTTCGAAGCCGCTGAGGCCATTGCCAAATTGGTTCCTCCCGGAGAAACGGCGCTCCTGTTTCGACAGGCCGAAGTGGCGTTCTACACTCGCGTCAAGTTTGTCTACTTCTTCGACGCAACGGTCGCGCCAATCTTCGTCATGAAAGACCCCGCCGCCGCCGCCGCGGCGCTGATCGACCGGCAAATCAGGTGGATCGCCGCGCCAGACTACAGAATGCCGGAAATCGACAACAGCGCCATTGGAGAGATCATCGCCGATCCAAAGTTTGCAACACTTGTTGAGGACTTTTCAGGTTTCCGGCTCTATCGCCTCAATGACGAGGCCGCACGCGCGGTCGGCATAAAGGCGGCGGCGGAACAACGGTTCTCCTCCTTGACGCCGGCGGAAGGATTCTGGCGGGTGCAAAGCGGAGCAGGGTCGTCTGCGAGCCGCATCCGTTCATTAACGGACGGACGCATCGCCGTTTCCATGCCGCACCGCCTGTTTGGCTCCGCTAGCCAAGTATCGGAAATCGTGTCGGTCAGGCCTGAGGACGCCGTGGCGGAGCTGTTCTTCGTCGATCTCCCTGCGTCGGAGCGCCGTTTACGGATCAGCGCCGATCTTGAAGGGCGCGGACGCGCCGAAGTCATTCTCCAAAAAGTGACGCTGCAGGTCGATCCGACGAGGAGCGCGGACCCGCTTCCCGAGACGCCGGTCTGGAAAGGCGTGCTTCTCGGGGAGCGGCGCACCGTCACAGGACAAATTCTCGAACCGGGGTCGAATTCGGTCAAAAATGAGCTGATCGGCTATCGGCTTGTGATCAGGCTTCTCGGTCCCGGCGAGATAGTTTTCGGTGGCTGGAAAGCTGACGCCATTCATTCCTCGCCGGCGCGGGAGCCGGCGGACGAGCGCGGTTCGGCTGACATGGCGGCGAACGTCGGACGCAATCTCAGACCGGAAGTTTCTTTGTGGTCCGGCGAGTTAATCGGATCCAAAGGAGCCGATCTGGATCTCAACGAATCGGCGGAGGGCGTTTCCTTCTATCTTGCGCCGCGACAGCACGCTCGTATTTCCGGCCCGTGGCTGATGGACAGCGAGTTATCAAGAAAACCAGATGGCGCGCCGACGAAGCAAGGGCTTGATGAGGCCTCGCTCCGCACGATCGCTGGCGCGCTCGGCGTCGAACCCTTTAGCCTGTCAGCCCGTTTTATATTGTCGGGTAGCGGCCTGGCGACGGCTCGGCTCGTGGCTCGGTGCGCCGACGGCGCCGAAGTGACGAACTCCTCGGATCCTGTCCGGCTGAAAGCAACGCCGACCGAGCATTTAGTGCGAGTGCGCGCCGGCTGCCGACCCATCATTGCGCGTTTGGATCTCATTGGGTACGCCCCGTCCCTCTCAGGGGCCCAGTTCAACATCACCTTGCCGATTATCAGCGTCAATACGCCGGTAGGCGACGTGCCGTTCGAGCCGAACACGGACCTACTAACGTTCCTTGCGCCCGACCCCAGACAATAGGGAATGGAAATGGCCTTCAGCGGGAAGACTGTCGCGGCCGTTGTGCCGGCATTCAAGGAAGAGACGCAAATCGCGCGCGTCATCGACACCATGCCGGATTTCGTAGACTGGATTGTGGTCATCGATGACGCCAGCCCCGACCGGACGTCAGAGGTTGTCAAGGCGAAAATGTCCGACAACCGCCGCATAATCCTTCTCATACATGAGCAGAACCAGGGGGTCGGCGGCGCAATCGCCACCGGCTATAAGTGGGCGCGCGACAACAACGTCGACATGGCGGTTGTAATGGCCGGCGACGGGCAGATGGACCCGGCCGATCTCCCGGCGCTTCTCAAGCCCGTCGCTGAGGAAGGCGTCAATTATTCGAAGGGCAACCGCCTCATATATCCCAAGGCCCGCGAACTCGTCCCAAGCGTTCGCTGGTTCGGCAATTCAGTCCTCTCTCTGCTGACGAAGATTGCTTCCGGGTACTGGCACGTCGCAGACTCCCAGACGGGTTACACGGTTGCCGACAAACGCGTGCTGCAGACGATCGACTGGGACCGGATGTACAAGAGATACGGGCAGCCAAATGATCTGCTGATCAAGCTGAATGTCGAGAATTTCCGCGTGCGCGACGTACCGATCAAGCCGGTCTACAACATCGGCGAAAAGAGCGGCATAAAAGTCAGTCGCGTACTCTTTACGATTTCTGGTCTTCTATTCAAGGGTTTTCTTTGGCGCCTTAACGAAAAATACGTCGTGAGGGACTTCCACCCGCTCGTTCTGTTCTACGGGCTCGGCGCGGCGTTCGTGATTTTCTCCGCGCTTTTCGCCCTGCGAACGATCTGGCTTTGGGTCGATGATGGGACAGCGCCGGTCCTTTCCAGCATGGCGGCCATGTTCTTTGCGTCCATGGGACTGCAGTCCATTGTTTTCGCGATGTGGTTCGACATGGAGGCAAATCGGGACCTTCGTTGAGCGCCCCGGCCCGAACGCCGCGCGTCGGGGCCTTGGGAAATGTAGCCGAACTGACAGGGTCAACGTGCGACTATCGGTCCTGTCCCAATTGTATGCTAAAATTGGCGCTTGTCTGACGCCGTCGCCGATACAAAACGGCCGATACTGGATACCGGATGGCAAGGGCGATCGTAGAACGTGGGCGCGCCATCATCACGTTGTGAATTCCCGAATTCGAACATATTCGTCATTCAAGCACCGAGCGGGCAAAAGCCCAAATGGAGGCGAGACAGATGCGAGCGCTGAACCCGGCATGGGATGAGCCTTTTGGCGGTTCGGTCACCGAAGTCCCCCGCCTCACGACGGCTTGCGCTTGTCTGGTTTGCGGCGGGGGCGCGACGACGCGCGAGTACTTTATTCCTCCGTCCAGCGGGACCGCCTCCAACGGAAAGACCATCTACAGCTGGGATGAGGCGGCGGCGCAACTTACGCGCGGCGGGTATACTTGGAGCTCCACTCTGGGCGGCGCGGTCACCGTCACATATGGCTT
Source organism: uncultured Verrucomicrobiota bacterium (assembly GCA_964533295.1). Taxonomy (GTDB): domain Bacteria; phylum Verrucomicrobiota; class Verrucomicrobiia; order Palsa-1439; family Palsa-1439; genus OMJI01. The sequence continues at coordinate 8,131 of CAZHLM010000059.1, read as the reverse complement.
CCGTTCAACGGCGCCGTCGAACATGCCGGATGACACCGGCGGCTTCAGCCGATTTAATGAATCGCAGATCATCGCGACGATCGAAGCGCTCGCGCTTTGGTCGGACGTTGCGAACATCACCTTCGTGAGAGTGGGCTCCGGAACCACCGGCGAAGGCGCCTACACCAATTCCGCGACCATGTTGTTTGCGAATTATTCAACGGGCGTGGAGGGCGCAGCCGCCTTCGCCTACCTGCCCTCGCCTGGCGCCACCGGCTCAAACAGCTCGGCGGGCGACGTATGGGTCAATGTCTCACAGAGCGCGAACGCCAACCCGGTTTTCGGCGACTACGGCCCGCATACTCTGGCTCACGAAATCGGGCACGCCATCGGCTTGAGGCATCCCAGCGACTATGACGGCGGATCGCCGACCTATGGGGCGAACGCCGCCTATTGGCAGGACGCGCGGATGTTCACGATCATGAGCTATTTCGGCTCAAGCAACACTGGCGGCAGCCTGCCGATTTTCTCTGTTGGCCCGCAGCTTCACGACATCGCCGCGGCACAACGCCTGTACGGGCCGAATATGACCACGCGGACGGGCAATACGACCTACGGCTTCAATTCGAACACTGGCCATGAGCACACCACCATCACCTCCAGCACGGCGGGCGCTGTGTTCGCAATCTGGGACGCAGGCGGGATAGATACGCTCGATTTATCCGGCTACGACACGCCGTCGGAAATCGATTTGCGCGAAGAGGCTTTCTCCGGCGCCGGACCGGGCAATGGCGGGGGCGTCGCGGTCGGCAACATCTCCATCGCGCGGGGAGCGGTCATCGAAAACGCCGTCGGCGGCGCCGGCAACGATACGATCATCGGCAACAGCTCCAGCAATGTGTTGCTGGGCAACGCAGGGGACGATGCGTTCACGGGGGGCGATGGAGACGACGTCCTTGTCGGGGGCGCAGGCGGCGACGCCCTCAACGGCGGAAATGGTTTCGACACCATCGACTATTCGTACCTCTCCGTCGGACTCACAGTCGATCTCAATCAGCCGTCCAACTCGACGGGTGATGCCGCTGGCGACACTTTCACCGAGATTGAGCGCGTGTTCGGCTCATCGGGCGACGACACGATCCGCGGGTCGACCGCCGACCTCACAATGTTCGGTTTTGCCGGGAATGATGCTTTGATCGGAGGTTCCGGCTACAACACTTTTATCGGGGGCGCAGGCGCCGACTTCATGGATGGAGGCGGGGGTTATGACACTGTTGAGTACAGCTACGCTCCGAACGGCATCACGCTTGATCTCACTACGCCTGCCAACAATACCGGCGAGGCGGCGGGCGACACCTTCGCCAACATAGAGCGTTTCATTGGAACCTCCTTTGCCGACATCATGCGAGGCTCGGCGGCTGGGGACATATTGATCGCCCTAGGCGGTGACGATCAGTTGTTCGGCTTAGGGGGCGAGGATTACCTTTTTGGAGGCCTTGGAGCCGACCATTTTGACGGCGGGGCCGATTATGACTCCATTGAGTACTCCCCTGCGACGGCCGGCGTCGGCGTAGACATGACCAATGGCGCGCTGGGCGCCGGCGAAGGGCTAGGCGACACGTTTGCTTCGATCGAGCGGATCATCGGCAGCTATCATGACGACCGAATCCAGGGCGGCAGCCTTGGTGACAATCTCATCGGACTCACAGGAAACGATATTCTTCTTGGCGGAGACGGGAACGACGCTCTACTCGGCTTTGAAGGCGCCGACGTCCTAAGCGGCGGCAATGGCTTCGATACGGCCGAGTATTCCTACTCGCCAGTCGGCATTACGATAGATCTGGCCAATCCTGCGGCCAATACGGGGGAGGCCATTGGCGATAGCTACATTTCCATCGAGCGTGTGATCGGAACCTATTATGGCGATGTCATTTTTGGGTCATCCGCCAATGACGTGATAGCGGCGCTGCACGGCAATGATGTTCTGTCGGGGGGCGACGGGGATGACGTTCTCCTCGGGGGGCCCGGCGCCGACCAGATGGAAGGCGGCCCCGGCTTCGACTCTGTCGAGTACTCTGCTGACGGAGCCGTGACCGCGGACCTCGCCAATCCTGCAGCTAATACGGGCAACGCAGCCGGCGACACCTATTCCTCTATTGAACGCCTTATCGGATCCTATTTCAGCGATGTACTTGCCGGAACCGGCGGGGCCGAGGAGTTCTACGGTCTGAGCGGCAGCGACCAGATCAATGGCCGCGGGGGCGACGATACGATCTTCGGCGGGGCCGGCGCGGACTTTTTTATTCTCCAGCCAGGGTCGGGCGCAGACACGATCATGGATTTCGAGGACGGACTGGACCTTATCGACCTGCGAGGTTACGCGGGCGCGACGTTCGCCAATACGATGGTCGCCGCCGCGGGCGCAGATGTTCTCCTGACATTTTTCGGGGGCGAGACGGCGTTGCTGAAGAACATGCTCGCCGCCAACATTACCGACGCCGATTTTCTGTTCAGCTGAAGACGAGTCGGCGACCGGCCTGCCTCCTCGCCCGTCAATACCGCGCGGGAGGCTCATTGAGCCACACGGCGAGGGTTTCCGCAGCCTGGCGCGCCGTCGGCGGAAGGACCGGCCTCTGACCCGTCCCGCCTTTTTCCAGTCTCGCGATGTCCACGGGAGTCAGCGCGCCGCGGAGCCGCTCATCTTTAAGCCACCCGCCCTCCCCGCACACGACAATCGGCTTCGTCGTTGCGAGGTACTCGACAATCTTGCTTGGCGGCACGCGCGTCTTGGGCGAACCAATAAGCGCGAGCGCGTCGGCGGCGTGCTGCATCCCAAGCGATTCTGGTAAAGATCTCACGCCGTGCAGCACGATGCGATCTCCTGCCGGCGATGCGCGCGCGCGAGCTCCTTCCGCATCCGTCAGTCTTCCAACAAAATGCAATCGCAATCGCGGATTGACGCGCAATGCCTCTTCGAAAGGCGCCAGAAGCGCTTCGATATCAGCTTCCGGATCGCTGAGAGAGATGGAGCCCGAATGCACGAGATTGACGTCCTCGGCCGGCAGGGCGACCGGCGTCGCCATGTCGGGCGGCGAGAAATGGGGGAGGACGCGAGGATCGCGCGCGCCGAAGCCGCGCATCTCGTCCGCGACGAAGCCATCTACACAGGTGATGAGATCGGCACGGGGGATCTGAAAGCGGGCCACCAGGCTTTCGCCGATCTTTCGATGCGGGGCCGAACGGGCCAGCCGGTGCGGCCTGTCAAGCCAGTGATCACGGAAATCCGCGAGCCAACGGGCTCCGGTCTTTCTTTTCAGAGCGAGACCGGCGGAATGAATCGACTCTGGCGGCGACGTTGTCCAGATCCAGTCCGGCGTCCATGGTGCGGCCTCAGCCGCCGCGGTCGCCGCCCGCATCGACCAGCGGATGTCGGGGTCCGGCCACAGGAGCCATTCGCGCAAGACGTCGCGCATGCCGTCGGCGGCATCCCCCGACAATGTCGCCGGATCGCGATTGGCGTGCGGCGCTACGACCCCCGGCTCTCCTTCCGGCAAGGCGGGCGCGATGACAAAGATCTCATGTCCAAGGGCGCGCAGTTCGCGGGCCAACAGATAGGGGCGACGTGCGCCCCCTGAAACTGCCGGCGGATAGTGGCGTGCAATCAGCAGAATCCGCATCATCCGGCCCGTCTGGCGTGACGCTTCAGGCCTTGACGATCTTTCCCGTGTGGGTCTCGACGAAGTCCCTCATCGCATTGCGCGTGTCGATAATGAGCGGAACGGTCTCGGCGAGCAGCTGATAGTCGATATCGTCGTGGTCAGTCGAAATCAGGACCGCGTCATATTGGGCAAGACTTTCGCGCGTCCATGCGATCGAGCGTAGTCCGGCAAACTCCGGATGGTCCCGATTGTGCGGGACTTCCGGGATGTGCGGGTCGTAGTAATCAACCTCCGCCCCGCGCTTGCGCAACATGTGAATGAGATGCAGCGATGGGCTTTCGCGCATGTCATCGACGTTCTTCTTGTAAGCCAGTCCGACCACTAGGATTCGCGATCCTGCAACCGCCTTGCGAAGGCGCGTGCTCATCGCCTCGGTGAGTTGTTCGATGACGATCCGCGGCATCCCGGAAACAACTTCGCCAGCCAGCTCAATGAAGCGGGTGGATTGGCCGTGGGCCCGAGCTTTCCATGTGAGGTAGAATGGATCGATTGGTATGCAATGTCCGCCAAGCCCCGGGCCGGGATAGAAAGGCATGAACCCGAAAGGCTTGGTTTTGGCGCCGTTGATGACCTCCCAGACGTCAATGCCCATGCCCCCATAAACGAGCTTGAGTTCGTTGATTAGCGCGATGTTCACGAGACGGAAGATGTTTTCGGTCAATTTGACCGCTTCTGCAGTCTTCATGTCGCGGACCGGGACGACCTCGGTGATCGTCTCGTAGACGGCGACCGCCATGCGCCGCTCTGGGTCGCTGTCCGCGCCGACAATTTTGGGGATGGTCGTGGTGTCGAAGTCGATATTGCCCGGATCCTCGCGTTCAGGCGAATAGGCGATGGCGAAGTCGACGCCGGCTTTCAGGCCGCTGCTTTCGAGGATGGGCCGCATGACCTCCTCGCTCGTTCCAGGATAGGTCGTTGATTCGAGTACGATCAACTGGCCTCGCCTCAACGTCCGAGCGATCGTACGGCAGGTCGACTCGACGAACGAAATGTCCGGCTCGCGGTGCTGGTTGAGCGGCGTCGGCACGCAGAGAAGAAGGCAATCCGGCCCGCCGAGGGCGGCAGGGTCGGCGCTGACGGTCAGCCGCCCAGTAGCGTTCATGTCTCTCAATCGATGGTCTGGAATATGCTTGATATATCCACGCGAGGCCTTGATCGCCGAAATCTTGGACTCATCGACGTCGTAGCCGAAAACGCGAAAGCCCGCCTTGAGGAAGGCTTCCGCGAGCGGGAGCCCGACATAGCCAAGGCCGATAATTCCGATGGTGAGATCTCGCGCGGCCGCCCTTGCCGCAAACGCGGTCGCCATCTCGACGGAACCCGCCTCCAGGTGGCGCAGATCGTGCGGCGCATTCATAAGCGGCAATAACCTCGGGGTCAGCGATCGACGGCAGACAAAGGTAGGTCGCAAAGCACTTGTCAAGGGGCGCAGTAGGACCGGGGCGGTCGGGAAATGGTGCAAGAGCAGGTCCCCTTTTCCGGACCTCTGTCCTGCCTGCCATTTTGGACGGGGCGATGTTTCAGGCTGCAGCCGGCGCCGGCTTTCAGACCTCATCCCGAGATTGCGCCCGTGAGAGGCTGGCGGGGCCCCCATCCTCCCTCTATGACGGTTCAGCGTCGCAAAAGGCGTGCGTTCACTAGGGTCCTTATTCATGTGCGGCATCGCCGGCGCCGTTTCGCTGTCCCAATCCCCGGTAACGAGATTGGAGCGGACCCTTGCGGCAATGAACACGCTGACGGCTCACCGCGGACCCGACGGCGAGGGCGTCTGGCGGGCTCCGGACGATCGCTGCGGCCTCGCCCACCGCAGGCTTGCGATCATTGATCTCGGCGCCAGCGGCCGCCAGCCGATGAGGGGTCGCGGGCGGGAAGTCATCGTCTACAACGGCGAAATTTACAATTATGTGGAGCTGCGGCGCGAGCTTGAAGGCTTCTGGAGCTTCCGTTCGCAATCCGACACCGAAACCATTCTCGCGGCCTATGCGCGCTGGGGAGCCGACTGCGTCGCCCAATTGCGAGGCATGTTCGCCTTTGCGATCTTCGACGGCGACCGCCTCTTCGCCGCCCGCGACAGGTTCGGCATCAAGCCTCTCTACTACGCCGAAGTCAGCGGCGTGCTCTACTTCGCGTCGGAGATGAAGGCTCTGCTGCCTTTCCTCCCGGAGATTGCAACAGATGACGATGCGTTGGCGGAGTACCTCACATTCCAGTTCATGCTGGGCGATGCGACGCTCTTTAAGCACATCCGGGCTGTTCCTCCGGGTGCGACGCTGACGGTCGAGCGTGGATGCGTGACCATACGCAAGTACTGGGACCTTCAGTTCGAACCCGACGACCAGCGCTCCGCCGCCGAGTTCGAGCTTGAGCTTCGTGCAAAGATGGAAGACAGCGTTCGCGTTCATTTGCGATCGGACGTTCCCGTTGGGGCCTATGTCTCAGGCGGCGTCGACTCGAGCCTCATAGCGATTCTCGCCGCGCGTGAGCCCGCCTCGGCGCGCATCGGATTTCACGGCAAGTTTTCCGAACATCCGGCCTATGACGAGAGCCGCTATGCCCGGACCGCCGCGGCCGCCGGCAGCATCCTGCTGCACGAAATCAACATCAGGGCTGAGGATTTCAGCAGACATATTGAAGACGTCGTATTTCACCTTGACGCCCCAACCGCCGGACCAGGTTCGTTTCCGCAATTCATGGTGTCCGGCCTCGCCGCTCAGCATGTGAAGGTCGTTCTCGGCGGTCAGGGAGGCGATGAGATATTCGGAGGCTACGCCCGCTACCTCGTGGCGTACCTCGCGGAGGCCGCAGCAGCCGCAATCGATCCCGACGGACGCGAAACCCCGCCGATTCCGCTCAGTGTGCTGGCGGCGCGACTTGGTCCGCTGAGGGAGTATTTTCCGCTGCTGCGCAAGGCTCTCGCCGAGCTCGGAGCGCCGCTCGCAGACGTCTATTTCCAGGCCATCGACCGATCCGCCGATCTCACCGAGGAAATTGACTGGCGGGGCCTGGATCGCAATGGAGTCGTCACCCGCTATCGGGACATTTTCCTGTCGCCGGCCAACGTGCCACGGCGTGGTCCGTTCGACCTCATGACGCATTTCGATTTCAAGACGCTGCTGCCGGCCCTGCTGCAAGTGGAGGATCGCATGGCGATGGCGCACGGCCTCGAGTCACGTGTGCCGATGCTCGATCATCCGATAGTCGAATTGGCGGCCCGAATGCCGACGCAGGTAAAGTTTGGCGACGGAGAGCTCAAGCGCGTCATGCGCGCGACGTTCAGCCGGGACCTGCCTGCCGACCTAGTCTCACGGCGGGACAAGATGGGTTTTCCTGTGCCGCTGAACGAATGGCTTAGAGGCCCGCTTCGCGAGTTCGCCGGCGACATTCTCATGTCCGCACGCGCGCGACAGCGCCCGCACGTGAACTCCCAGGCCATTCAGCGCAATTTTGACTCCGCCGAACAGTTCTCACGCAAGGCGTGGGGCCTGCTTTGCCTGGAGCTATGGCAACGACGGTTTCATGATCGCGCTGGCGAGTTTCAAAAGTTGGCGCATACGGCCTAAAGAAGCCATGCGCTCCCATCCAAGTCGGAGCAAAAGATGAAACCGGTTCTGACTGTCGTCGGCGCCCGGCCGCAGTTCATCAAGGCCGCCCCGGTGAGCGCAGCCCTCAAATGCGCCGGCCTGCACGAGATTCTTGTCCACACGGGGCAGCATTTCGATCCTGAAATGTCCAAAGTCTTCTTCGAAGAGCTCGGCCTCCCAGACCCCGCCCACAATCTCAACGTGCATGGCCTCCGTCATGGCGCGATGACGGGACGCATGCTGGAGGGCCTCGAGCGCATTATACGCGACGAGAAACCAGGCGGCGTTCTGATCTATGGAGATACGAATTCGACGCTCGCCGGCGCGCTCGCAGCGTCAAAATTTTCGATCCCGATATTCCATGTCGAGGCCGGGCTACGCTCGTTCAATCGCGCCATGCCCGAGGAAATCAACCGCATCGTGGCCGACCACCTGAGCGCCTTGCTCTTTTGTCCGACGCGGGCCGCGGCCGTGAACCTTTCCAATGAAGGCATCGTCAACGGCGTTCACATTACTGGCGACGTCATGCGGGACGCTGTTCTCGCCGCGGTTGAGCGCGGCCGCCGTCAATCCGACGCGCTCTCCCGCTTTGCATTGACACCAAAGGCCTACGCACTCGCGACCGTTCACCGCGCCGAGAATGTTGACGACCCCGCCCGTTTCGCACGCATCATTTCCTGGCTCGCCGCTCGCGCAGCGACGCTTCCCGTGGTTGTTCCCGTGCATCCCCGGGCCCGGTCGCGATTCGAGACAGAGCCAGCGGCCGCGCCGCTTATGCTGATACCGCCGCTTGCCTACTTCGACATGGCTTGGCTTGCGAGCAACGCAGCCGAGATCTACACGGATTCCGGC
>CAZHLM010000058.1:0-21243 GCA_964533295.1 uncultured Verrucomicrobiota bacterium | reverse complement strand
GTCGCGCCCAGAAGGGCGCTCCCACCACAGAAGCTTCGGTTTTGTTAGGCGCACTAAGCCCGTCCGGCAGGGCGCGCGCAAGTTCGGCGTCAACTTCGGGAGGAATACTCACCGCGCAACCCGCGCTGAGACATTTCCAAGCGCTGGCTTCCCACAAATGTAAAATCGGGCCTGTATCCGACACCACCCGCTTCACGTGTGCGGACCCTTCTCCCGCACGGCCCACGCGATATCAGCCCGCTGAAACTGCTCTTCCAACTCCAACCGATGACGGCGCACGAACTCTGTCAACGCCGCCTTGAGCAGTTCGCCCTCGGAGCGAAACCATCCCGCCCGCACCAGTTGCTCCAATTCCGAGGCGACTTGATCTGGCAAATCCCATTGGATCGATTTCATGATTGTCCGCGGTGAATGGTTGCACCAGCCCCGACGGGAGCGCGAACCACATTACGGACGTTTTCCCCACCGGAAACTTCCGCAGGCTGAGAAAGAAAACCGCGGTGTCGCCCAGCCAGCAACCGCTCCAGCCCGGTCGTCAGGGACGCCAACTGCGGAGTCGAGGTCTTGATCATGGCCGGATGCTACCACTGCCGAACCTGACCGGCAAACATCGTTTCAGACTCTCTATCTCCAGCGCACATGATGGCTGCGCGCTACCGCAACGAACCACACGCTAGCGGCGGTCTGCGACCGCAGCCGTCGTTCCCACTCCACCGGGGCTGCGCTCAAAGAGCGCCGCTACAACCGCGGCGTCGTCCATGCGGGTGCTTCAGAATTACGCCGGCATCAACTGGCGGTCTTGATCCAGAGGCGCATGGCAGCGCGGAGATTCCTGTCAGATGGCCGGTGCGGAAGCCGGGCTGGGAGCCGGTCGCTCGCTGCCGGCCTGCTCCAGTTCCTCACCCAACCGGATCAGCCGGGCGCTGTTGAAAACCACCACCAGCGAACCGGCGTTGTGCATCAATGCGGCGACGATCGGGTTGAGATAGCCCAGGCCGGACAGGACGAGGCCGACGATGATGAACACGGCCCCGATCCCGAGATTCTGGTAAATCGCCGACCGCGCCGATCGCGATAGCCGAATCAAAAATGGCAACCGCCGCAGATCGTTGCTCATCAGCGCGATCGTCGCGCTGTGAATCGCCACATCGCTGCCGGCCGCCCCCATCGCAATGCCGGTATCCCCCGCCGCCAGCGCCGGCGCGTCGTTGACCCCGTCGCCGACGACCGCAACGTGATAGCCCGCGCGTTTCACGGACTCGACAAACTCCACTTTCTGCTGCGGCAAACATTCCGCCCGAAACTCCGGACACCCGACCAGGCCGGCCACCCGCTGCGCCACCGACGGCCGGTCGCCGGTCACCATCGCCAGCCGTTTCACGTTCAACTCGCCCAGTTCCTGCAAACTCCGTTTCGCTTCCGCGCGCGGCTGATCCTGCAACCCGATCCACCCCAGATACCGGCCCTCGCGCGCCACAAAAATCACGCTGTAACCTTCCGTCTCGCTCAACTCGGCGCGGTCCAGCGCGGGATCGGTGATGCCGTTGGCTTTCAGCCACGACGCGCGCCCCGAAATGATCCTGGCGCCGTTCACCACCGCCGAAACGCCGCGCCCGGCTTCCTCGTGCGTGTCGGTGGCCTTCGCCAGCGTCAGCCCGGTCTCCTGCGCCAGCGCGACCATCGCCCGCGCCGCCGGGTGATTGCTGAATTGCTCCGCCGCCGCCGCCACGCCGAGCAATTCCGACGGCGCAACGCCCTCCCCCGGGGACAACTTGGTCACGCCGAGTTGGCCGGTGGTCAGCGTGCCGGTCTTGTCGAAAACGAACGCGTTGATCCGCGCCGCCGATTCCAGGTCGGCGATGTTTTTCACCAGCACGCCCAGGCGCGCGGCGGCGGAAAGCGCGGCCACCATCGCCGTCGGCGTCGCCAGAATCACCGCGCACGGACAGGCGATCACCAACAGCGAAATCACCCGGTTCCAGTCATCCGTGAAGAACCACACCATCGCCGCGATCATGAGAATGGCCGGGGTGTAGTACGCCGTGTAGCGGTCAATGATCCGCATGATCGGCAACCGGGTCCGTTCCGCGGCCAAAATCAGGTCGCGCACCTTCCCGATCGTCGTGTCCGCCCCGACGCGCGTGACGACCACCTCGACCATCCCCGTCAGGTTCTGCGTGCCGGCGAAAACTTCCTCCTTCGGACTCTTGTCGCGCGGCAGCGACTCGCCGGTAATGGTGGATTCGTTCAACGTCGTCCGCCCCGTCTCGATCACGCCGTCGGCGGGCACGTTCTCGCCCGGCAGGATCCGCACCCGGTCACCCGCCCGCAACTGATCGGCGGCCACCTCTTCCTCCCGGCCGTCCGCCAACAACCGGCGGGCGGTCGTCGGCGTCAGCCGAATCAGGCTCTCAATCGAGGCGTGCGCCCCGGCCGCCGTGCGCGTCTCGATCACCACCGAGATCAACATGAAAAACGCCACCACCCCGGCCGTCCGAAAATCCCCCATCACAAACGCCGCCAGCACCGCCAGCGCGACCAACTCGTTCATCCGAATCTCGCCGGCGCGCAAATCCTCGAGCGCCGTTTTCAAGATCGGCACGATCAGGATCAGCGCGCCGACCGCCGCGCTGACGTCGCGAATCAGCGGATTGGACGGATACACCCAGCCGGCCAGGTACGAGTTCAACACAAACGCCGTGCCGATGAAAATCCACAGCAACAACCGCGGCCCCATCGCGTCGTGGTGATGGTCGCAACCGGCGTCGTGCTCGTGCTCGTATTGTTTGGCTTGGCTGCGCGTTTGCATAAAACGTTACCGGTGCCGTCCGCGGCGCGGCGCACTCATTTCGAATCCTCCAGCCACGGGGATTTCTGCTCGCGATTAATCAACAGCCGCAACTGTTGCTGGCTGCCGCCGGTCGGCAGCACGAATTTTTCCTGCGCGCCCGCCATCGCGCGCCGCACGCTGTCCTGCAACAGCGTCCGCGCGATCACGTCCGGGTTCTTCACGTACTCGGCGTGGACTTTGTTGAAATAATCGGCGTCGGCGCTGACTTCGCTGACGACGCGCCGCTGGTACGACGCGGCCTCCGCCATCCACCGCGCGGCCTGTCCCTGCGCTTCGTTGCCGGTGCGGGCCGCGTACCCGCGCGCGGCGCTGATTTGTTCGCTACGTTCCTGTTCCGCCGCGATGACCTGGTTGAACGCATCCGCCACCTGCCGGGGCGGGGCGACCAGCAGCAACTCCACGCCGACAATCTCGACGCCCAACCCGAGTTGCTGACTGCGCCGCACCACGTCGCCCGCCACGGTGGCGCGGAACAGTTCCAGATCCGTCCGCAACGCGCGGTCAATCGTGAACCGGCTCGACGCGCGTTGAATGGCGTGGTCGAGTTCGCGGTGCAGGATGGCGCGCAAGTCGGTGAACTGAAACTCCGCCACCTCCGGATCCTTCACCTGATACCGCACGACCCAGCGCGAATGCATCAGGTTCGCATCGCCGGTCAGTGAGTAGCCGTCCTGGCCGGGCCGCAACGGCGAATCGCCGCCCGGCGGCTGGTTCGGCCCCCCGGCCGGCATCGCAAACGTGCCGGTCTCGATGGATTGGACCTGCTCGGTTTTGACCCGCACGATCTCGCCGATCGGACGCGGGAACGTCCAATGAATCCCCGGCCCCTTGATTCGTCCGCCCGCCGCCCCGGCCACCTTCCCAAACACCAGCACGATCGCCTTCTCGTCCTGCTTGACGATGAAAATGCCGGACACCACGTACAACGCCAGCAGGATGACCATCACGACCCGCAGCAGGCGGAAGCTGACGCGCAACGCATCCGCGAGCGCTTCGTTGCCGGGGTCTCGGGTGGCGGGGACGTGGCTCATTTCTTTTTCGGCAACCCGCCCTCGCCCCGCAACAAATCAAACGGAACGTACTCGGCGCTGATGACCACGGTGGCATTGGATTGGAGGCTGGCTTCGAGCGATTCCAGTTTTTTCAGGAAGTTCGCAAACTCCTCGTCCTTCTTGAACGCGTCGAAATACGCCGCCGCCTGCGCGTCCGCCGCGGCTTTTTCCCGCTTCGCCGCCGCTTCGGCTTTCGCCAGAATCTGGTCGCGCTGACTGTCGGCCCGCGCGCGGATCTTGATCGCCTCCGCTTCGCCTTCGGACCGGTACCGCTCGGCGATCTCGGTGCGCTCGGCGCGCATGCGCTGAAACACCTTTTGCGTGATGGACTCCGGCAGCCCGAGCTTGCGAATCCCGAGAAACTCGACCTGCAACCCGTACCGCTCGGCCGCTTCCGGTTGCACCGCGGCGAGCATGCGGCTTTCGATCTCTTCGAACCGGATCTGCTCGGCGTTCACATTGACCAGACTGCTGAACGGAAACTGGCCCAGCGTGGCGTTCTTGTGATGGCGCAACAACCCGTCGAGATTGCGTCTGGCCCGCTCGGCATCGCCGACGCGCTCCAAAAACGCCATCGGCTCCTTGATCCGCCACCCGGCATAGACCGCGACGAGGATGTTCTTGCCGTCCTTGGTCAACGTCTCCTCAAACGGCCCCTCGACGATCTGCGTGCGATTGTCGAACGAATACACGCGCTGGATCGGCCACGGCCAACGCAGATACAACCCGGCCTCGCGGATCTCCCGCACCGGCCTGCCAAACGTCGTGACCACCGCCACGTCACCCTCGCGCACGGTGAACAACACCTGGAGCAGCAGGAACAAACCCGCCACCAGCAAGCCGGTCATCAGGAGCAGATGGTTTCGTTTCATTTCTTCTCCGTAGGGCCCAAGTCGAGCAAATCGGGCGACAGTTTCTCCTCCAAATTGATCTGGATCACTTCCGAACCCGGCGAGGCGGCGATGATGTATTTGCGGGCGTCCCGCACTGCGTCGCGGAACGTCGCGAGGTAGAGCCGCGTTTTGAAAACGGACGGCGCTTGCCGGTAGGACTCCAGTCGTTTCAAAAACCGGTCGGAGTCCGCCGCAGCAATCTCGGTGCGTTGGACGGCATACGCTTCGGCGGCGGACGTGACCTGCGCGGCTTCCGCCTCCGCCAACGGCAACACCCGGTTGGCATCTGCGCGCGCGCCGAGGATCGCCGCTTCCCGTTCCTCCACCGACCCAATCACCGATTGAAACGCATCCGCAATCTGTGTCGGCGGATGAACCCCCTCGACGCCGACAAAGGCCACGCGCACTCCCAAGCCCAGCCGGTCGGCCTCCGCCTGCAACCGCGTCTGCAACAGCCCCGCCATCTCTCGCCGCCCCTCCCCCATCACATCGAACAACCCGCGCGCCGCTGTCGTTTGCGTCAACACCCGGTACGCCGCCTGTTCCAACACCCGCCCCGGCGCGGCGTGGCGGTAGGCGTATTGGCGCATGTCGGCGATGAAATACTCGACGCGCACATTGAACGACACGAGGTTGACCGGCACGGCATCGCCCGCCGCCGTTTCGGCGCTCGCTGTGAGGAATTGATCTTCCTGTTGAAAATGCGGCACCGTCCACAACAGCGTGGACTTGTCCGCGGCCGGCGCGCCGCGCGCCGCATCCTGGTATCCAATCTCGAAACTCTGCACCCGCCGCACCTCAAACCGCCGCACCGTCTCAAACGGCCACGGCCATTTGAAATGAAAACCGCTCGTCAAATCGCGCGCCGGCTGGCCGAACCGCTCCAGTATCGCCGCCTCCGCGGGATCGAGAAACACCAGCGTCGAAAGCAAATACAACACGACCAACTGAAACAACACCACCGGCAGCAACGCGCCTTCGAGAAACCGGTACAGCCACGTCTCCGAAACCTTGAACCCAAATTGATAATCCAGCGCCCCGGCCAGGTTCTTCGCCCACGCCGCCGGGTCGGCCAGCAACCCGCCCAACCGGCTTTCCGTCGCGTAATTCAACTCCTTGCCGCGCCGCGGCCGGTACAGTTCCCAGAGAAATTGCAGCACGCCCTCCACCGCCACCACGCCGAGCGTCACGATCAAGACCCGCGCCGCCAGCCGGTCGGCGGGCGGATACGCGTCGCGGGCCACCACCACCGCCACCGCGCCGAGCACCGACGCCAACGCCGTCACCCCCAACGCCACGCCCGGCCCGCGCAACAATCGTTCGACCCGTCCCAGCCCCAACAGATACCGGCTCAGCAGAAACGTCAGGAAGGCCTGTCCGCCCAGCAACGAGGCCGCCATCAAATGATGCGACGCGGACGCCACGCGGGCCGGCAGGTCGCGCCACAAGCTCCCAGCCCACGCGCCCAGCCCCCCGGCCACGACCAGCGCCGCCGCCGGCACGAACCATTTCTCAAACTGCTCCCGGCTGCGCGCGATGCTGAAGGCCTCGGATGTTCCCGGCCCTTCCTCGAAAATCGTCTCCGTCTGCCGCGTCGCCCGCGCCAACTCCCGGTCGCGCTGCTCCTCCTCCGCCCGGCGCGCCAATCGCAGCCGCAACCAACCGAACCAACACAACGCCGCCGACCATGCCGTGAACGGCACCAACGCGGTCAGAGAGTGAAGATGCGCGCGCGACGCGAGAGCGGCATCCGCGATCAGCCACACGACCGCCATTCCGCCAGCCAGAGCGAGAATCTTTTCGCTGCGCTTGTCCATCCGTCAGGGACGCAGTATGCACAAACCCCTTCCGGTCGCCAAGTAAAACACCGGCCGCGCCGCGCCGCGCGGTTACTGGGTCAGCGCGTGGAAGAGGATGTTTTCACCGAGCGCGAGGCTGCTGGGCGCGTCGCAGCCGAAAGCATACGGATTCGGTGACAGCTCCCAACCGCCGGCCAAGCCGTACGGGCTGTAGATGACGCCGTAGTGACCGTTGATCTCCGCCGCCAACAGCAGCGGCGCGGCGGCGGATTTGCCGCCCCGTTGCGCGGCCAATGCCGGGGTGAGGCCGACGGCAGGAATGCGATTGGGCAATTGGAACAGCGTGTGCCCGGCCGGCACCGGGCTGAGCGGAATGTCGCCCAGCACCCTGGCCAGTTCGCGCCGAAACGCCTGATCAAACGCGCGCCGGCCGCAACAAGCTTCGGCGAAGAGCAGGCCGCCGTTCTGGAGAAATTGCCGGAGGTTGCCGGCCTCGGCCGCGCTGAGCCGGAAATCTTCGTGGCCGGTCAGATACAATACCGGCACATCGAAGATCGCGCGATCGGACAGCCGCAGTTCCTGACGGGCAAACTGAACGGGGATTTCGGTTTTGCGATTGAACTGTTGCAGCAACACCGACAAGCCGGTCTGCCGCGTCTTCCATTCGCCGTCGTAGATCACCTGCCCGATGGTGAACTTGCCAACCCGCGAGGCGTCGCGATCCACAAACTCCAATGACTGCGCGAGATTCTTGACCCATGCTCGTTGGGCGGCGGCGTAGGCCAGCAGATTGACACCGAGTTTTTGGGCCGACTCGATGGTGAAACCCAGCAGCGTATCGTCGTCCACCGCGTCCCACCCGATGTCCATCCCCCAGCGGGACACGACGGCGACGGTGCGGCAGTTGATGGTGACGCCTTCCAACCACGGTTCGGTTCCGTGATAGCCCGCTTCGCGCACGCCGCGGCGGTACTGGATTTGGTCCAGGTCATAATACGAATGGAAGATGGGGTGGTCGGAGGCGAGCCGCTGGATGGGAATCTCGGGGAACACCGCCGCCAACTCGCGCCGCGCGGAGTCGTAGAACGGCTTCGAACCCATACCGGGATTGAAAATGATCATCCCGCCGTTGAGCAGGTAGCGGCGCAGTTTCTGGCGTTCGCCATCGTTGAGGAAGAAATGAAAATGGCCGGTGCGATAGAGAATCGGATTGCGTTCCGGGTCTTCGCTGATCTCGCCGAAGGATTTCACGTCCATCGAGAAATGGGCGTTGATCATCTCCTTCAACGCCTTCAGCAGGTTGTTCAGGTCATTGGGTCGGGCCGCCCAATCAATCGTCCCCCGGTCGGACCGGATTTTGGTGAACATCACCGGCGGCTGCGGCGGTTTCTTCTTTTCCGAGCGCGCCTGCGGTACCACCGGCGGACCCGGATAGGGAATGAACGATTCGCCCGACGCGATTTGCGCCGGGGGCGGCGGCGGCTGTTTCGGCTTGACCGGCGGCGGGACAAACCCCGGCTCGTTCGACCCGTCGCCCTCAAAGATCATCTGTCCGTGGGCCGCCGCGACCAACAACGCCGCGCACCAGTACGCCATCCACTTCATGCCGGCATCATGCGCGCCCCGCTGCCGATGTGCAAGCTGTCTGTCCACCGCCGGACCGGACGTGTTCACCTTGCCTAACACACCCCGGCAGCATGGTAACCTACATCGCCCTGCAACCCACAGTTCACAAGGGTTTGCAAGCCGCGCACCGCGCGTCTGTTTCGCACCACTGCGACCCGGCGCGAGCTCCTCTGCGGGACGGGCGGCATGGCAACCGCTATGTGTACCGCTGGAGAAGCACCGGTACTGGGTTGCCACTGGTCACGTCTCGCCGGTGGCGGAGAAGTCGCGCGCAGGCACAAAGCAACAGTTTGGGAAGGGTTATAAGGATCGGGTATGGTTGTGGGAGAAGATCGAGACGGTACAATTGAACAGTTCATTTTCCGCATCGCGGAATCACGGACGCCGGTCATACAGCTCCAGGAAGACTTGGTGCGCGACCTCTGCGCCCATTTGCTCCATCTGCGCGCCGCCTTCCCCGATCAACCCGCCGAATGGTACCGCCGCAGTTGCGAGCTGCGCGCCGACCAGTACCTGCGCCAGATTAGCGCCCCGCCAAAAGCCGAAAACCGATGGCTGCCGGAGTTGAAAGACGAAACGTTCGTCGCCCGTCTCACGCCCCGCCTGACTCCGAAACAACAACAGGTCCTCGCCCTGCTGCTTGCGGACATCGGCATTCGCGAAGCCGGTCGGCGCCTCGGCGTCAGCCACGTCGCGGTGATCAAACACCGCCGCAAAATCGAACGCGCCGCCAACCGCCTCCTGCAAGCCGGTGCTGCCGCCGCTGTGATGCTGCTGCTCTCTTACCTCCCCGCTCACGGCGTCTCTCGTAGCAACGCCAGCAGCGGCCCACAGGTGAATCCATCCTCCACCTAAACCGCGGGCACGGCACCGAAACAACACCAGCCGCCATGGCTACCGCCTCGCAGGCCAGAAAAATCCTTGCTTACAAACCAAGATTGTTTATTCTGTTGCCGTTGCTTGGTAAGGGAAACCAGGCCCTCACGGGCCATGAAAGGGATAGGGATATGAGTCTAAAGTCGCACGTTGCATTAACGGTCGCCGCGTTTCTGGCGCTGGCCACCATCACCAAAGCCGAACCAGCGCTGCAGTTGGACATCGTGGGGGGAACCTACGACCTGGTTCACGAGGACATCGTCACCAGCGATCCGGTATTTCAACTGGCCGCGATCTTGAATCCGACCAGTGGCAGCGCGCCGGATAGCGACGACACGTTTTACATCGCTGTCTCGCTGTTGCCGGCCACGACGAGCGCCGTCCTCGGCGGCAGCTTCGTGTTCAACGGCACGACGGTCAACGTGACCGCGGATATGACCTCGGGCACGCCCAACGGCCTGTCGCCGCACGGTCAGTTCCCGAACTTCTACAAGGAGTTCAGTTTCACGTTCGACCTCTCCGATGCCGGCAAGGTTCTGCTCTACGACGTGGCGACCAGCCCCGGTGGCCCGACGTTCGACACGACCGGCACGGCCTTCGCCAAGTTGTTCACGGTGGACAAGAGCGGGCTGGCCGATGGCATCGAGCTGCACTTCGACCTGTACAACAAGACGGCCAACGGGTCCGTGGACAAGGTCGCGCCGTTCTCCCATGACGCCTCGACGATTCCGGAGCCGACCGGCTTCGTGCTGACGCTGGGCGGACTGGGGTTGTTCAGCCTGATCCGTCGCCGTCGCAGCTAATCAACACGGTCCGCGGGCCACGACGCCCACGCATTCACAACCAACAACATCATGCGTGGTGTGGCTCAAGCAGTCTGCCGTGCCCGGCGTCGCCCGACGCCGGGCACGGCGTTCACTTTGATCGAACTGCTCGTGACTGTGGCGGTGATCGGGTTGGTCGTTGCGGCGGTGCTGCCGGCGCTGTCCAAAGCCCGCGAATACGGGCGGCGCGCCTACTGCGTCAACAACCTCCGCCAACTCGGTCTCCTTGTCGCGATGTACGCCGACGAAAACAACGGCTATCTCCCCCGCTTCGGCTACAAAGTCACTCCGCAAGGCCCGCCGGGCCAACACAAGGTCGAAATCGAATTCACCAACGGCGCGTTGGACATCCTCCAAATCAATCGCAACCTCCTCCGCTGCCCCTCCGACCGCACCGGCTCCGCCATCCCGTTCGGCGGCTCGCCCAGCAACAAAATCCCCGTCAGCTACTTCTACAATTTCGCCCTCTACTGGCTGAATTATCGCACGCCCGGCCTCGACCTCGCCGGCACGTCCGTCTTCTTCGACGGCGAATCCAAATCTGGCAACCTCGGCGGTGGCTGGTGGATGCCGAAAAATCCCGGCGGCGGCGGCAAGGACATCACCACGCTCAACACCAAATTCCTCGACCGCCGCCATTTCAACAAAGTCAACGTCGTCTTTCTCGACGGCCACGTCGAGTGGCTCGCCGACCTGCCCGAAAGCGCCTGGACGCCCCTGTAACTGTCCGCTCCCACCGCCGCCCGCTCTTTGCTACACTGCCGGTGTGTCACCGCTCCGCTACGCGATCCTCGGCACCGGCGCCCTTGGCGGGTTCTACGGCGCCCGCCTCCAACGCGCCGGCTGCGCCGTTCATTTCCTCCTCCACCGCGATTACGATCATGTCCGCCAACACGGCCTGATCTGCGAATCCAAAGACGGCGACTTCACACTGCCGGTCGTCCAGGCCTACCGGCGCGCCGCCGACCTGCCGCCGTGCGATGTGACCATCGTCGCCCTCAAAACCACCCAAAACCATCTGCTGCCCGAACTGTTGCCCCCGACCGGCCTCGTGCTGACTCTCCAAAATGGCCTCGGCAACGAAGCCGCCATCGCCCGCGTTACCGGTCCCGACCGCGTCCTCGGCGGCCTGGCGTTCCTCTGCTCGAACAAAGTCGGCCCCGGTCGCATTCGCCATCTGGATTACGGCCATCTGGCGCTGGGCGAATTCGAGACGACCGGCATCACCGACCGGCTGCGCGCCATCGCGGCGGATTTCGAGCGGGCGGGCATCCTGGTCACGCTCGAAGAAAACCTCGCCGTCGCCCGCTGGCGCAAACTGGTCTGGAACATCCCGTACAACGGCCTCTCCGTCATCCTCAACGCGCAGACGGATGAGTTGATGCGCCACCCGGCCACCCGGCAACTCTGCGAGGAGATCATGCGCGAAGTGGTCGCCGCCGCCCGCGCCACCGGCGTGCCGCTCGGCGAGGACGCGGTGGCGACGATGCTGGCGTACACCGACCGGATGACACCCTACCGGACCAGCATGAAGATTGATTACGACGAAGGGCGTCCGCTGGAGATCGAAGCGATCTTCGGCGAGCCGCTCCGCGCCGCCGCCGCAGCCGGGTATGCCGCGCCGTTGCTGGCCACGCTCTACCGGCAGCTTCAGTTTTTAGAGGCCCACCGGCCGCGCTGAGCGGCTACAACAACCGCCGTTGCGCATCCGGCTGCACCAGATCGGAGACGGAGCGACGATACCGGGCCCGTTGCTGTTCCATGATGAACTTGTCCATCTCGCTGTCCACCGGCGAGGGATACCGGCCGGTATAACAGGCGGTGCAGAATTCATTGGCCGGCAGCCCCGTCGCCGCGACCATCCCCTCCAGACTCAGGTAGCCCAGCGAGTCGGCCCCGATGAAATCGCGGATTTGTTCGAGGGAATTGTTCGCCGCCATCAACTCTTTGCGCGTCGGGAAATCAATCCCGTATGCGCATGGCCATTTGTGCGGCGGACAACTGACGCGCATGTGGACTTCCTTGGCGCCCGCCTCGCGCAACGTCGTGACCCGCGAGCGCGCGGTGGTGCCGCGCACGATCGAGTCGTCAATCACCACCACCCGTTTGCCGGCGACCATCTCCTCAATCAGATTCAACTTCACCCGCACGCCAAAATCGCGGATGAGCTGGCTCGGTTGCAGAAACGTGCGCCCAATGTAGTGATTGCGGACGAACGCGTTCCCATAGGGAATACCGGACTCTTCGGCGAACCCCAGCGCTGCCCAGTTCCCGCTGTCGGGCACCGGGATCACCAGATCGGCGGCGACCGGGGTTTCCCTGGCAAGCTGCCGGCCGAGGTTGATCCGAACCTGCGCGACGTTGCGCTGGTAGATGTCGCTGTCGGGCCGGGCGAAATAGATGTACTCGAAAATGCAGAACGCATGCGGTTGCTGCGTCTCCGCCCACGGATTGACGGAGTGGACGCCTTGTTTGTTGATCAACACAATCTCGCCGGGCGCCACATCGCGCACAAACTCGGCGTGGATCAAATCCAGCGCGCAGGTCTCGCTGGCCAGGACGTAGGCCATCCCGTCCACGCCATCCTCGGCGACGCGCGTTTTGAGTTTGCCGAGCACCAACGGCCGGAAGCCGAACGGATCGCGGATGCCAATCAGTTCATCCTCGCCCATGATCAACAGCGAATACGCCCCCTGAATCCGCCGCATCACGGCTTCCAGCGACTGCATCCGGGTCTGCTCATTGGGGCGGGCCAGCAGGTGCAAAATAATTTCGCTGTCGCTGGTGGTCTGGAAAATGGAACCCTGCGCCTCCAACTCGGCGCGCAGCCGGGAAGCGTTGGTCAGGTTGCCGTTGTGGCCGATGGCGATCTGACCGCAGGCGCAATCGGCCACCAGCGGCTGGGCGTTTTTCAGATTGGAACTGCCGGTGGTCGAATACCGCACGTGGCCCAGCGCGAGATGGCCGGGCAACGAACGGAGAATGGTTTTGTCGAAGACCTGCCCGACCAGCCCCATCCCCTTGTAGGTCCGCAAATCCACGCCGTCGGAGGCGGTGATACCGGCGCTCTCCTGCCCGCGGTGTTGGAGGGCATACAACCCGTAGTAGGTCAGTTCCGCCGCATTCGGATGCCCGTAAATGCCGAACAAACCGCAGTAATGTTTCGGGTGATATTCCGGCAAGCCGTCCATGAAGTCGCCAACGCAAATTTGTTAAACCACCGGCTTCCAAATAGCAAGCGGCGCGATTGAACCGGCGGCGAAAAGCTGCTATGCGAGACGGACCATGCGCGTGGCGCTGTTCATCCCGTGTTTCATTGACCAACTTTACCCGCGCGTCGGCATCGCCATGGTCACGGTGCTGCGCCGCCTGAATGTCGCCGTCGAATTCCCGGCCGCGCAAACCTGTTGTGGCCAGCCCGCCTTCAATACCGGCTACTGGGACGATGCCCGGCCACTGGCTCAACGGTTCGCCAAACTCTTTGCCGGCTGCGACGCCGTCGTCGCCCCCTCGGGCTCCTGCACGGCGATGGTGCGCAATTTTTATCCGCAACTCGGCGTCGCGCCGCCGCCAACGTTTGAGTTCGCCGAATTTCTCGTGAAGCGACTCGGTGTCACCGATGTCGGCGCGCGCTTCCCGGCCACGGTCACCTACCACGATTCCTGTCACGCGCTGCGCGAACTGCGCCTCAAAGACGAACCCCGCCAACTGCTCCGCCACGTCCGCGATCTCCAACTCGTCGAGATGGACCAAGCCGAGACCTGCTGTGGGTTTGGCGGCACGTTTGCCGTGAAATTCCCGATGATCAGCTACGCGATGGACGAAGTGAAATGCGATTCCATCGCCAAGACGCGGGCCGAGTATGTCGTCAGCACCGATTCAAGCTGTCTGATGCAGCTTGCCGGCTACCTTCACCGGCACCAGCCCGGTGTGAAAACCATTTCGCTCGCGGAGGTTCTCGCCGCCACATGACCGCCGCCGAACAATTCCGCGCCGCCGCCCAGGCCAAGTCCGGTGACCTTCGCCATCGCGCCGTGGTCCAAAAAAACATCGGCACCTACGAGGCCAAGGTCGCGGAGGGCAAACGCCGGTTTGCCGACTGGCCGAACGCCCGCGCCCGCGCCGCCGCCGTGAAATGGGAGGCCGTGAACCATCTCGATCGCTACCTCGAACAATTCGAGCGCGCCGTGCTGGCCAATGGCGGCCACGTCCACTGGGCCGAGGACGCCGCCCAAGCCCGGCAGCTCGTCCTCGCGCTGGCGCGCCAACACGGTGTCCGCCGCGTCGTCAAATCCAAGTCCATGGTCACCGAGGAAATTCACCTCAACGACGCCCTCGCCGCCGCCGGCATTCACACCGTCGAAACCGACCTGGGCGAATACATCTGCCAACTACGCCGCGAACCGCCCTACCACATCGTCACCCCGGTCATGCACCTGACGCGGGCCGACGTGGCCGCCACCTTCGGCCTGCCGGCCACGACCAGCGCGGAGGAAATTACCGGGCTGGTTCGCGACCGGCTGCGACGGGAATTTCTGGCGGCCGACATGGGAATTACCGGCGCCAACTTCCTCGTCGCCGATACCGGCATGATCGCCATCACCGAAAACGAGGGCAACGCCCGGCTCAGTTACTCGCTGCCGCGCCTCCACGTCGCCATTACCGGCATCGAAAAACTCATCCCCCGCTTCGAGGACCTCGCCCTGCTCTGGCCGTTGCTGGCCACCAGCGGCACCGGGCAACCGCTGACCGTGTACAACTCTCTCGTCAGCGCCCCGCGTCCCGGCGGCGAATTCCACGTCATCCTGCTCGACAACGGCCGGACCCGGTTGCTGGCCGACGCCGAGCAACGCGACGCGCTGCATTGCATCCGCTGCGGCGCGTGCCTGAATGCCTGCCCCGTGTACAAAACCATCGGCGGCCACAGCTACGGCACCACCTACCAGGGACCGATCGGCTCGGTCATCACGCCCCACCTGCGCGGCGCCGCCGAGTGGTCGCACCTGCCCTACGCCAGTTCGTTGTGCGGCGCCTGCACCGAGGTCTGCCCGGTGGGCATTGAACTGCATCATCATCTGCTTCACAACCGCCGCAACGCCGTCCGCCAGAAACTCGATCACCCGCTCCAACGTCTCGCCTTCCGGCTCTGGCGTTGGACGATGCAGTCGCCTACTCGCTACCGGCTCGCCGGCAAGTTCGCCGCCCTGGCCGACCACCTCGGCTTTCGCCCACCGCGCGACTTCCCCATGCCCGCCGGCCAGACATTTCGCGACTGGTGGAATCAATCAGCCCCTCTCCCCGTCCGACGGGGAGAGGGTCAGGGTGAGGGGCCGGCGCATCACCCATGAACCCCGCCCGCGAAAACATTCTCGCCCGCGTCCGCGCCGCGTTGCGGGTTGCGGCGCCAAAGCCGACCGGGCCGACGGCGTCGCTGCCGTTTGCCCCGGTCACCGATCCCGCCGAACGGTTCCGCGCCGAGTTTCTTGCCCAACGCGGGGAAATCATCACCGACCTGCCGGCGTTTCTGAAACAATTTCCCCGCATCGTCGCCGAACCCGCTCTTTGTGGGAGCGCCCTTGCGGGGGCGACCCCGCTGGAACTGTCGCGCCCGCAAGGGCAATCCCACAATCAAATCGCCAGCGCCGACCTCGGGGTGACCGGCTGCGAGTGTCTCATCGCCCAGACCGGCACCATCGTCGTCCGCACGCGCGCCATCTCCGTCCTGCCGCCGGTGCATCTGGTCATCGCACACCCCGACCAGTTGGTGCCCGACCTCGCGGCTGCGTTGGCGTGGCTGCGTCGTCGCTGCGGCGGGCGCTGGCCGGATTCGTTGTCCTTCATCACCGGCCCCAGCCGCACAGCCGACATCGAAAAGGTGCTCGTCATGGGCGCCCACGGACCCAAACGACTGGCGTTGCACCTGGTCTGACCGCGGCGAGTTCCATGCTTGCGGATTGAGAAACGTCAGCCCATTATCCGCCCAATTTTTCAGGAGAGATCATGATTCAGAACATCGCACTCGATCACCCGGCCACCAAGCCGCTCGACCAACTCTGCATCCACACCATCCGCACGCTGGCCATGGACGGCGTGCAGAAAGCCAACTCGGGCCATCCCGGCGCGCCGATGGGACTGGCGCCGGTCGCGTACTGGTTGTGGGACAAGTTCCTGCGCCACAACCCGGAAAATCCCCACTGGCCGAACCGCGACCGGTTCGTGCTGTCGGGCGGCCACGGTTCGATGTTGCTGTACAGCCTGCTGCATCTGACCGGCTACGACCTGCCGTTGAGTGAACTGCAATCCTTCCGCCAATGGGGCAGCCGCACGCCCGGTCATCCCGAGTACGGCTTGACCCCCGGCGTCGAAACCACGACCGGCCCGCTCGGCCAGGGCTTCGCCAATTCCGTCGGCATGGCCATCGCCGAACGCTGGCTGGCCGCCCGCTTCGGCGGCGACCTCGTGGACTACCGGGTCTATGCCATCGGCGGCGACGGCGACATGATGGAAGGCGTCGCCTCGGAAGCCGCGTCGCTGGCCGGTCACCTCGGTCTGCACAAGTTGACCTGGATTTACGACAACAACAAAATCACCATTGAAGGCCACACCCATCTCGCCTTTAGCGAAGATGTCGCGCTGCGCTTCAAAGCCTACGGCTGGTTCGTCCAACACGTCCCCGACGCCAACGACCTGCCCGCCATTCATCGCGCCCTGAAGAAGGCCCAAAAACAAACCGACAAACCCTCGCTGATCATCGTGGACAGCCACATCGGCTACGGCGCGCCCACCAAACAAGACACCCACAGCGCCCACGGCGAACCGCTCGGCGAGGAGGAAATCGCCAAAACCAAAGCCCGGTATGGTTGGCCGACCGATGCGAAGTTCCTCGTGCCGGAGGAAGCCGGTCAGCATCTCCGCAAAGCCATTCGCCGCGGTCGCAAATGGGAAAAAGAATGGCAGACCAAATTCGCCGCGTTCGCCCAAGCCAACCCCGCGCTGGCCGCCGAGTGGCAGCAAATCCAGGCCGGTACCCTTCCCGAAGGCTGGGACAAGGACATCCCGGTCTTCCCGGCCGACCCCAAAGGTCTGGCCACCCGCGAGTCCAACGGCAAAGTCCTCAACGCCGTCGCCAAAAACGTCCCGTGGCTCATCGGCGGCGCCGCCGACCTCGCCCCGTCCACCAAAACGCTCATCGCCGGCGGCGGCGACTTCGCCAAAGGCTCTTACGGCGCACGCAACTTCCATTTCGGCGTCCGCGAACACGCCATGACCGCCATCATCAACGGCCTGGCGCTCAGCAAACTTCGGCCCTACGGCGCCGGGTTCCTCATCTTCCAAGATTACGCCCGCGGCGCCGTCCGACTCAGCGCGCTGATGGAATTGCCGGTCATCCACATCTACACCCATGACAGCGTCGGCGTCGGCGAAGACGGCCCGACCCACCAGCCCATCGAACAAATCCTCTCCCTGCGCGCCATCCCCCACATGATCGTCATCCGTCCCGGCGACGCCAACGAAGTCGCCGAGGCCTGGCGCGTGGTGATGGAACAAACAAAACAACCGGTCGCCCTCTGCCTCACCCGCCAGGCCGTTCCCACCCTCGACCGCAGCCGGTACGCTCCAGCCAGCGGCCTGCGACAGGGCGGCTACATCCTCCGCGACAGCACCGGCCAGCCCGACATCATCCTCATCGGCACCGGCAGCGAACTCCAATTCGCCGTCGCCGCCGCGGAACGACTCGCCGCCGAAGGCGTCAACGTCCGCGTCGTCAGCATGCCCTCCTGTGAATTGTTCGACCACCAACCACAGGACTACCGGGACAACGTCCTGCCGCCGGCCGTCCGTAAACGGGTCGCCATCGAAGCCGGCGCGACCATCGGCTGGCACAAATACGTCGGCCTCGACGGCAAGGTCATCGGTCGCGACAACTTCGGCGCCAGTGCCCCCGTCAAAGACCTCTACCAGCATTTCGGTTTCACCGCCGACGCCGTGTACAACACCGCGAAGTCCCTGCTGGGCCGGTAACAGAGTATGGCCACACTCGGCGAGCGACGGCGGTCGCAGACCGTCGCTACCGGTCGGATTGTGAATCGCGCCGGGGAAACGCGGCCGGCAAAACCTCAAACGCTTCCGCGAACGGTTCCGTCAGATTTAACTCACGGGCCGTGGCGCGATTGACGGCCAGAATGCGCTCGTCGAAGCCCGCGCCGCGGCGGCGCAGGTTGCGTTCCTGTTGCGAGGCGTGACAGCGCAGCAACGCCGCCTTCCATGCGGCGGTTGCGCCGTCGAACGGCGTGCAGGCATCCACGCGCAAGCCGATCGTTTTCGGATCGCGCGTCAGCAACGCCGGCACCGTCGGGGCGACGCGGCGAGTCAGGGCGAACGTGACCCGATGACCGGCATTGGTGTCGTGGCCGTGCGGCAGCACGAGCAGGTCGGGGCGGTGATGTTGGACCAGTTGACGCAGGGCGGTTTCATTGGCCGGTACGTCCGCGAGTTCGCCGCCGTCATCCTCGGCGAGCCGCAGAAACTCGAGTTGCTCGTCCGGCAGGCCGAAGCGCCGGGCGCTGTCGCGTTGTTCGGCTTCGCGGCGGGCGGCTTTGGCGGCGGGCGGTTCGGGGCCTTCGACGCCGGCGGCGCCACCGGTCAGCACGGCCACGTGCAATCGCCAGCCGGTTTGCTGAAACCGCCGCAGTGTCACCGCCACGACATCGAAATCATCCGGGTGGGGCGCCAGCATCAGCAACCGGCCCGGTGGAGAAAGGTCGGCGGCGGCGAGGTTGACGGGCCGGTCGGCTCGGAGAAAATCAATCATGCGTCAGCGGGGTGCGGCGCATCCGCTGGCGAAACGCCTGCGGACTCTCGCCGGTCAGTTTCTTGAAGCGACTGGAAAAATGAAACGGTGATTCGAAGCCCAGCACGGTGGCAATCTCCTTGATCGGCTGCTCGGTGCGTTGGAGGAGGTGACGCGCGCGGCGCATCCGTTCCTGTTCGAGATACTGCCGGGGTGTCAGGCCGACTTGTTGGCGAAAGAGGTGCGCGAAGCGGTACACGGAAAGCCCAACAACGTCGGCCACCGCGGCGAGTTGCAGTTTTTCGCCGAGATGTTCGTGCAGATAATCGGTGGCCTGCCGGATGCGCGGGTCGAACCGGGCAGAGCGGGAACGGGGATTGTAAGGCTGGGTGAGCAGCAGCAGTTCCTCGATGCAATTCAACACGAGCCGGTCGCGCTGCGCCGCGGCCGCGCTCCAGTAGCGAAGCATCTTGCGCAAAATCGGCTCGATGTCGCGGCGTTGCGGGGGCGATTTCAGCGACAGCCCCAGCACCCCCGGCAACAACTCCGGCCAGTCGAACAAATCCTTCCAGTCGGGTCGTGGCACGAAATGCACCCAGATGAATTCCCACAGCCGCGCCGTCGGCAGGGTGCCGTAATCATGCCGGGTGCCGGGCGCCAGCAACACAAGCTGGCCGCGTCCAGTCTGGACGTCGCCGTCGGGCGTCCCGAACCGGCCCTCCCCGCGCAGGGTATAGGTCAGCAACCAGTCGAAGGTGCCGTGTTCGCGCCAGACGTGGTAGCCGGCAGGCTGGCGATAGTGACCGACATACGTATCCAACCCGGCACGCAACGGCTCCCATTCTTGGGGGGTCGTGTGATCCCAGCGAACGGTCGGCATGGTCGAATCGTAACGAAACGCCGAGGCAGGCACAACGCCTGACATGCCGGCAGCAAGAACACGCATGTTTTTGACAAGTGCGACTATGGACGGAAGCCCACCAAAAAGCTACTTTGATGTCAACGAAAGGTGTGGATTATGAACAACACGACTACCCGATTTGTAGGTGCTCTCCTGGTAAGCACGGCTCTCAGTTTGAACTTGGCCCACGGCGCCAACTACGACTGGGAGGTGAGTGTTGGAAACTGGGGCACGGCGGCTGATTGGGCGCCCGACGGCGTGCCGGGCGGGTCTGATTTCGCGTTTGTCTCGAACGTCGGCACCGTCCAGGTCAACAACGCGCAGTCGGTGCAACTGCTCGAGCTGGGCCGGGCCAGTAGCGGCGCAGCCGGTATCGGCACGCTTGAGCTGTTGACCGGCGCCGACCTGACATTGACATCCTTCGAGTTGCGCATGGGACGTTTTGCCGGAGGCACGGGCACCGTCGTCCATACAGATGGGACGCTCACCGCCGCCGCGGGGATCGCGATGGCTGCCGACAACGCCAGTTCCCGGGCCACGTATTTGATGAACGGCGGCACCTTGAACGTGACAGGCGGTGCGTTGTGGGTCGGTGCCAACAACGGCGCCGGTCAGGGCACGTTCACCCACTCCGGCGGGACGGTTGCGGTGAATGATTTGCGGGTCGGCGCGAATGCCGGTGGGGTTGGCCAATACACGATGAGCGGCGGCACGTTGACGGTCGGCGCGGGCGACACGTTTTTCGTGGGCAACGCCAATGGCGTCGGCACCTTCACGATGAGTGGCGGCACCGCCTCGATTCTCGGCTCGGCTTTCATTGGTCAGTTCAGTGATTCGACGGGGACGGTGGTGGTGACCGGCGGCACGATGACCATGAGCGGGTTTCAGATTCAAGTGGGCCGCTCCGGTAGCTCCGGTCAGCTCACCATCAACGGCGGGTCGGTGGTCGCGGCCAACTCCCAAATTTTGGTGGGGCATGACAGCATCAGCACGCGGCCGGGCGTCGTGACCATCTCCGCCGGTACGTTCACCGTCAATAGTGGCAACAGCCTGCAAATCGGCGGCGGGGGCGGCTATGGCACGGTTGACCTGACGGGCGGGACATTCGTCCACAACGGCAGTTCGACGAAGGGCGCCAACGGGCTTTTCAACTTTACCGGCGGCATCCTCAAGGGCACCGGCTCCCTGAGCTACAATCTGACCAACAGCGGCGGCACAATGTCGCCCGGCGCCTCGCCCGGAACGTTCACCATCAATGGCGACTATACGCAAAGCTCCGGCACACTGCTGATCGAACTGGCGGGCACCACGCAGAACACGCAGTATGACCTCCTCGACGTTAATGGCGCCGCCAGCCTCGGCAGCTTGCTGCAGGTGCAACTGCTTAGTTTCACCCCGGCCTTTGGCGATGTGTTTGAGGTAGTCGAGGCCGATTCGGCGATCAGTTCGTTCTTCGCCAACGCGCCTGTCAACGGCGGAACCTATAATCTCGGGCCGGGAACATTCCGCGTCCGATATAACGTCAGCGGGTTCGGCACGGCCGGCAATGTGATCTTGGACCAGTTCACCCTGGCGGCCGTTCCCGAACCGAGCACGGTGTTCCTGATGCTGATTGGCGGCGCCGCGCTGT
>CAZHLM010000057.1:0-21419 GCA_964533295.1 uncultured Verrucomicrobiota bacterium | reverse complement strand
CCTAATGCCTTTACGACCTAATGCCTTTACGAAAATCAGATGTGACCCTAATGCCTTTTTGACTAATGCCTCCACTCAGATGTGCCTCCACGATGACCCTAATGCCTCCACGAACTAATGCCTCTGACGCCTTGATCAGATATTTGTCGGCACCCTGCCGGGTCGCGACCTCTTCGATGAGCTGGTTGAACCGCTGTTCCCGATAAACCCAGCGCAGATACACGAAGGCCGCCGCGCCCAACGCTGCCACCACCACGCCGGTCGCCAACCCGTTGCCGAGGCGCACCAGGCGCTTTGTCGCTCGCCGACTCATCGGGCGCAGTATAACATTCCGCTCCGTGCAGAACAGGATCGCCAAGGTCGTGGTGGATGTGGCGCTCGACCGCGAGTTTGATTACCGGATCCCGTCGTCGCTGGCCGGGCAGGTGCAGATCGGGTCGCGGGTCAATGTCCCGTTCGGCTCGCGCGTCGCGGCCGGTTACGTGGTCGGGCTGGCGGATTCGTCACCGCATCCGCAGTTGAAGGAAGTAGCGGCGGTGTTGAGCAAGAAGCCGTTGCTCGGCGACAAGATTCTCGAACTGACCCGCTGGATGGCGAAGTACTACTGCTGCCCGGTCGAGCTGTGCGTGAAGTGCGCGTTGCCGGAGGTGGTGCGGAAAGCCACGATCAGTTGGAAGGAACGGCAGTTTGCCCGGTTGGGAAAAATCTCCGACGAGGATTTCGCCCGGCTCCAGAAGAAGGCGCCAAAACAGGCGCGGGTGATCGAGGTGTTGCGACGCGAGGAGGGGATGTTCGTCGCCCGGCTCTGCGAGGCGGTCGACACGGATGCGGCGACGGTGAAGAAGCTGGCCGAAAAAGGGTTCGTCGTCATCAGCGACCAGACCGAGGAACGCGACCCGTTCGGTGGCGAGGTTTTTCTGCCGACCGAGCCGCTGGTGCTGAACGCGGAACAGCAGCACGCGCTGAATTTGTGCCTGGCGCAGATCGCGCAGCCGAAACAACCGGTGCTGATCCACGGTGTGACCGGCAGCGGCAAGACGGAGATTTATCTGCAGGCGATCGCGGCGGCGCTGCATGCCGGCAAGGACTCCATCGTGCTCGTGCCGGAGATTTCGCTGACGCCGCAGACGGTCGAGCGGTTTCGGGCGCGGTTTCCGAATCAGGCGATCACGGTGTTGCACAGTCATCTCAGCGAGGGCGAGCGGCACGATCAATGGCACAAGATCCGCAACGGCCAGTCGCACATCGTCATCGGCGCGCGCTCGGCGGTGTTTGCGCCGGTGCAGGCGCTGGGGTTGATTGTGGTGGATGAGGAGCACGAGACCAGTTACAAGCAGGAGGAGGCGCCCCGCTACAACGCCCGCGACCTGGCCGTGATGCGCGGCAAGCTGGAGGGCGCAGCGGTGGTGCTCGGTTCCGCCACGCCGTCGCTGGAATCGTACTACAACGCGCAGCGCGGCCGGTATCGGCTGGCGGAGTTGCCGCGGCGGGTGGACAACATCAAAATGCCGGTGATGCGGATTGTGGATCTGCGGCAGGAAGCCATCCGCAACAAGGGCGTTCACGCGCTGTCCTCCCGGCTGTACGCTGCGATTCAGGCGCGGCTGGACAAGCGCGAACAGGTCATCCTGTTTCTGAACCGGCGCGGGTACGCGACGCATTGTTTTTGCCCGAAATGCGGTTACGTGGCGCTTTGTCCGAATTGCAGCATTTCGCTGACGTACCACCGGCAGCACAACCGGTTGCTCTGCCATCTCTGCGACTACACCGCGCCGGTGCCGAAGGTTTGCCCGCAGGAAAGTTGTCGCGACCCCGCCATCCGCTACTCCGGCATGGGCACCGAAAAAGTGGAGGCGGCGATTCAGAACGCGTTCCCGAAGGCGCGCGTCCAACGGATGGATGCCGACGTGATGACGAAAAAGTCGCTCTACCGCGAGATCTTCAACGCGTTTCGCGTCGGCAAAATTGATATCCTCGTCGGCACGCAGATGATCGCGAAGGGACTGCACTTCCCGAATGTCACGCTCGTCGGCATCATCCACGCCGACATGGCGCTGCACCTGCCGGATTTCCGCGCGGGCGAACGGACGTTTCAACTGCTCGTGCAGGTGGCCGGCCGCGCCGGGCGCGGCGATGTCGAAGGTGAAGTCGTGGTGCAAAGCTACACGCCGTTTCACCCCGCGATCCAATACGCCCGGCAGCACGATTACCGGGGGTTCTACGATCAAGAGATCGAATTTCGTCAGCAACTCTACTATCCACCCTTCACGCGCCTCGTTGCTCTGACCATCCGCAGCCGCAGCGAGGCCAAAGCGAAATTCGTCACCGAAACGATCGCGAAGGATTTGCGCCCGCGATTGACCGGCATCAAAGCCATCGTCGGCGAACCCGCGCCCGCGCCGCTGGCGCGCGTTCAGACGTACTACCGCTATCAACTGCTGGCCCGCTCCGAGCGGATTCTCGACCTGACCGCCGCCGTCGCCCAAACCCTCAGTGGCCGCAAATGGCCGAGCGATGTCACCGTCAGCGTGGACGTGGATCCGTTGTCCCTCTTATGAAGCTAAACTACAAGACGATCATCGGCGGCGTGTTTCTCGCCGCGCTGGCGATTCGGGTGACGGTGATGGCCGTGATGTGGCCGAATCTGGATCCCGAGGTGGATATTGATTGGTACCGGTCGTTGGGCCGGAGCCTCGCAGCGGGACAAGGGTTCGCCGCCACCAGCCCGGAGGGCAGGACGTTGCCCAACGTGTCGCGAATGCCGTTGTACCCGGTCGTGCTGGCCGGTTTGCAGATGGTGGGCGGCGACCGGCTCGGTCTTTATCTCGCGACGCAATGTCTGATGGGTGCCGCGACGTGCGCTTTGACGGTGGTGCTGGCGCGTCGGTGGTTGCCGTGGAGCGGCGCGGCGTTGGCGGGTGGGTTGATGGCCGTTGACCCGGTCAGCGTGAAACTGTGCTCGGTGCTGCTGACGGAGACGCTACTGGCTTTGCTCCTTGTCGCGGCGGCGTGCGTCTGGGCCTGGCATCGTGATTCGCGGTGGGGTTGGGCCGGTATGGCCGCGTTCATGGGACTGGCCGCCTTGACGCGCTCGATTTGTGTCTGGTTGTGGGTGCCGGTCCTCGCGGTGGGATGGCTCACCCGAACGGATCTTCGCCGGCTCGGCATCTTTCTGGTCGTATTCTTTGCCGCCGTGAGTTTCTGGATGGCGCGCAACGCAACCGTCACCGGCCGCTGGTTCATCACCACCACGGGCCGGGAAGCGATTCTGCTCTCGTGGGTGCCGTTGATCGAAGCGCAGCGCACCGGCTCGTCGCCGCACGACATCGGCGCCCAATTCGTCACCGAGTACGGATGGCTCGACTTCTTTGACAACCCGACGGATTTCGCCGAACGCTGGCGGCGCTACGGGGAAGTCGGCGCCCAGTACCTGCGCCGCGATCCGCTCTGGGTGGTCAAACAAACGGTGTTTGGCTCGGTCAAGTTGCTCATCGCCCCCGGTAAGCAAGTTTTTGATCCGGTCACCCTCGTTCTTCCGCCGCCGGCCCGGTGGTGGCCGCACGCGTACAGTCTGGGTCTGGCTGTGCTCGTCGTTGCGGCGGCCAGAGCGACCTGGCATCGGCGGCGGGAAGTCAGCCTGCTCGCGGCGGTGGTGTTTTACGTTGTCCTGTTGGCGGGCGGCCCCACGGCGAGCAGCCGGTTTCGCGCGCCAGTCTTTCCGCTGCTGGTCACGCTGGGCGTCATCGGTTTTACTTCACGATCACAACATGCCGACTAACCACTTCATCACCGGCACGGACACCGGCGTGGGCAAGACCTACGTGACGGCGCTGTTGCTGGCGGAGCTGCGGCGGCGCGGCTGGCCGGCGGCGGCGATGAAACCGATCGCTTGCGGCGCGGATGGCCGACGCGATGCGCGGCTGTACCGGCGGTTGATGGACAATGCCGTGCCCCTCGACCGGCTCAACCCGGTTTATCTCCGGCATCCGCTGGCGCCGAGCGTCGCCGCCCGGCTTGAACGCCGCACCATCCACCTGCGCCAAATCCATTCCGCCTTCCGACTGCTGACTTCTGACTACCGGCCCGTCCTCGTCGAAGGCGCCGGTGGCCTGCTGGTGCCGGTGTGCCGCGACTATTTCATCGCCGACCTCGCGCGCGATCTTGACTTGCCGGTTCTCATCGTTGCCCGGCTCGGTCTTGGCACGCTCAACCACACGCTGCTCACGGTCCGCCAAGCACAGGCTGCCGGCCTGAAAATCCGCGGCATCATCCTCAACGACCTGACCGGTCGTCGTGGTCTGGCCGAACGCACCAACATCCTCGAAATCGCCCAACTGACCGGCGTTCCGCTGCTCGGCGTCGTCCCGTACCGCGCCCGACGGCTGCCGGCGGAGATTTGCGACCGCTTCCTGGAATGATCGGCTTTCTCAATCCGGTAATGCTCTGGGCGCTGCCGCTGGCGCTGGCGCCGCTGCTGTTGCGTCAGCGCAAACCGCGCGACCCGGTCGAAGTCCCGTTCGCCGCGATGCAATTTCTCAAGCTGGCCTGTCCGCGACCGCGTCATCACCGGCTGCTGACCGCCATCCGCATCGCGTTGCTCACGGCACTGATCCTCGCGTTCGCCCGCCCCCATTTTTCATCCCTCATCCTTCATCCCTCATCCCTCTCCTCGGTCGCCGTCCTTCCCCCCGGCAACCCGTACCTCACCGGCGCGCTCGGCGCCATGAACCCGACCGCCGCGCACATGCTGGATTTCCATCCCACCGGCACGATCCAAACCGGCCAGCTCACGCTCGCGGCCGGTCCCTATTTTCATCCCGCGCTCCAACTCATCCCCTCGCTCCACAACGTCCGCGTCCGTCGCTGGGTCGAGTTGCCGGTCGAGCCGCGCAGCATCGTCCTGCTGCGGCTGAGCAACGGCGATCCATTTCTCGTCGAGACCGACGGCCACATCCGCTGCGCCGTCGCGCTGGATCCCGACTGGACGAATCTGCCGTTTCACCCGCAGTTCGTGCCGCTGTTGCGCGAGCTGGCGCGGTATCTGGAAACCCACCGGCCCGCGGTCCGGCCGCCCGATGATTTCTCCCGCCCGCTGCTGGCGCTGGGGCTGGCGCTTGCCCTCGTCGAGGCTGCGTTGGCTGGCTGGACGCGCTGGAAGTTGATTCCGGTAGCGGGGCTGCTGGTGCTGCTGCTGCGCCCGGTTGTGCCGCTGCCGGTACCGCCGCGGGTGGTGACCATTGCCGATCAAACGACGAGCATGAGTTTTCTGCCGCCGCCACCCGCAGCCGACCGGACACTGACCGGCACGACGACCGATTTGGGCGGCGCGTTGCTGGCGCTGACGAATCAGGCAGCCGACGAAATCCGGCTCTACACCGACGGCCAGCACAATACGGGCCCCGACCCGGTCTGGGCGGCGGCGAAGTTGGGACGGCCGGTTCGCATCATCGGACCGCCGGCCACGTCGCGGCGCGATGTCTCCATCACCGACCTGACCGGCCCTGACGCGGCGGTGACCGGCCAGCTCATCGAGGTCACCGCGACCATCACGAGCTTCACCAACCGGCTGCTGACCGTCGCGCTCGGTCCGCTGGTCACCAACGTTCCGCCCGGCACCCACACGTTCCGAGTCGCCGCCGCGCCGGGCCTGCACCTGCGCGTCACGCCGCTACCAGACGAAATCACCGATGCGAACAACAGCCGACCGGTGCCGCTGACGTTGCTGGCGCGACGCCACCGGGTTTTTCTTCAGGCCGCCGCGCCCGACTGGGAGTACCGGCATGTCCGCCACGCGCTGGCGGCCGATCCGTTGATCGAGCTGGTGGACGAGCCGGCACGGGCCGACGAAATCATCGTCACCACCAACCAAACCTGGCGGCTGCGACGCCACGGCGCGGCAGCCTTTGACGGTTACTGGCGCGCGCGGCTGGGCCGGTCGGCGCCGGCGACGGAGCCGGTGGTTTCGGAGGAACTGTACCGGCTCGGCGTCAACACCGACCTGCTGCGCGACATCGAGCGCGTCAGCGGCGTCGCGGGTCGGTCGTCCGCCGGTTTCGATCTGCGCAACTCTTCGCTGCTGCTGCTGGCGCTGGTGGCCGCGTTCCTCGGCGCGTGGTACCGGCAGCGTATGCTACACTAGCGCCGATGGAACAACTCCCGCCCCATCTGCGACGCAAACTCCGACAGTACCGCTTCGCCTACTGGAGCCTCGCCACGGCGGAAACGATTTGTCTTGGGGCGATCCTGCTGGCGTTTCTCGAACCACCGGCCCTGTTGCTGGCCATCCTCTGGCTCGGCTGGAAATTGCTGCGCAGTCCCACCGACCGCGCCATCGCCGCCCGCATCGAAGAACAGCATCCCGAACTGCGCGAGCAACTCGTCAGCGTCGTCGAACTGTCCCGCCACGCCGACGGCTCGCCCGACCTGCGCCACGAAGCGTTCGCTGAAGTGGACCGCGCGGTGGCCGACGTGGAAATCGGGCCGCTGCTGTCGCTGCGACCGGTGGCGCTGCTGATGATCCTCGCGGTCATCAGCAACGCCGCCGTCGGTGTCCAACGTCAGAAAGAACTCGCCCACGTGGGAGCGCCCTTCCGGGCGCGACCGGATCAACCGGCGTCAACGGAATCGCGCCCGGAAGGGCGCTCCCAGAAGCTGACGCTGGCCGAACTGGCGGACGCGCTGCGCGCCCAACCGGACTCGGTTCTCGCGAAACTTCCCGCTTATGCCCGGTCACTCGATGCCGCCGTCCGGCAAGCCGCGGCTACCGGGGCGGAGGCGGAGGCGTTGCGCGCGCAGGCGGCGGAGACGCTGGCCGAGTTTGCCCGGCTGGCGCGCGAGATACCGGAGTTGGCGGCGCTGGCGGCTGCGGCGTCGGTGTTGGCGGACGAACTGGCCGCGACCGGCCGCGCGCTCGTCACCCAGGCGCCGGCGGGGTTCACCAACACGACCACGACGGCGCGAACACCGCCGGTGATGATCGAGCTGGCGTTGCCCGGCATGGTTACCGGACCGGTTTGGCAACCGCCCGCGGTCGCGGTGAGTTTTTCCGCCGAGCGGGTGCCGACGCAATATCAGGCGGCGGTGCGAGGATATTTTGAGAAACTGGCTGCTGATTCTGATTAGCCTGCCGGTGCTGACGCGCGGCGCGGTCGGCGACACCAACGCCGTGGCGCGCGGGTTGGCGTGGCTGGCCGCGCACCAGCGCGCGGACGGTGCGTGGAGCGAGAACGTCGCGCTGAACTCGCTGGCGACGCTGGCGTTTTACTCCGCCGGGCGGGTGGACACGCCGGTCACTGAGCGGGGGCTGGCGTTTCTTCTTCGCCAGCAGTCGGCCGACGGCGCGTTTACCACGAACAACGCGCTGATGTACGGCCACGGCATCACGACGTTGTTGCTGGCCGAGGCGACCGGCATGACGAAACAGCCGGTGCGGCCCGCGTTGGAGAAAGCCGTGGAACTGATCCTGCGGTCGCAGGCGGTGGCGAAATCGGATTTTCATGCCGGCGGTTGGCGGTATCTGCCCGGCTCGGCCGACAGCGATCTGTCGGTGACCGTCTGGCAAATCCTCGCGTTGAAAGCGGCGCGCGACGTCGGCGTGCCGGTGCCGCAGGCGGCGATGGAGCGCGCGCTGGCGTACGTGAAACGCTGCGAGCATCCGCAGGGCGGTTACGGCTATCAACCCGGTGGTCTGCCCAACCCATCGCGCACCGCCGCGGCGCTGGTCGCGTTGCGCGTCTGCGGGGAACGACCCTCAAGCCGCTGGCTGGAGCACAATCCGCTGCGCGGGGACGCGCCGTTTTTTTATTACGGTGCGCATTACGCGGCGCATCTGGGGTGGGACGCCGGGGTGCTGGTGGAAAAACAAAATCCCGACGGCAGCTGGCCGGTCACGGAGGCGGAAGATGCCCGGCAAGGCGGCCCGATTTATTGCACGGCGATGGCGGTGCTGGCGTTGACGGCGGACTGGAACCACCTGCCGGCCCTGCTGCCGTGATCTTTTGGCGAGGGCGGCTTCTTCGCTCGGTGCGTCATGCCGGTTGGGTTGGGATGGCGCGCTCGTGCTGGAGGCGGAGCTGGCCGCAGGCGGCGTTGATGTCGGTGCCTTTCTCGGTGCGCAGCGTGGTGGTGACGTGATGGCGTTCGACGAGGCGCTGGAACTGGCGGCAGGCGTCGGGCGTCGGGCGTTGCCACGGCAGACCCTCGACCGGGTTGTAGGGGATGAGGTTGACCTTGGCGCGCAGTTTGGCGGCGAGCAGGCCGAGTTCGCGGGCTTGCTCGGCGGTGTCGTTGAGACCGGCGATCAGAATGTATTCGAAGGTGAGGATCCGGTGCTTGGTGCGGACGTAGTAGTCGCAGGCGGCGAGCAGTTCTTTGAGCGGGTACTTCTTGTTGACCGGCATGATTTGGCCGCGCACGGCGTCGGTCGCGCCGTGCAGCGAGACGGCCAGCCGCAGTTGGAGCGGTTCGTCAGCCAGTTGGCGGATGCGCGGGACGAGGCCGACGGTGGAGACGGTGATTTTGCGGGCGCCGATGCCGAGACCCCACGGGGCGTTGAGGATGGTCAGCGCGCGCATCAATTCGTCGTAATTCGCCAGCGGCTCGCCCATGCCCATCACGACGATGTTGTTGACCTGCTCGCCGCTGAGTTTCTGGACATGCACCACTTCATCCACGATCTCGGCGGCGGTGAGGTTGCGTTTGACGCCCTCCAGCCCGGACGCGCAGAAGCGGCAGCCGTACGCGCAACCGACCTGCGTGGAGACACAGACCGTGTGCCGGTCGCTTTGCGAGGTCAGGCCGGGCGTGGCGGGGATGAGGACGGTTTCAATCAGGGAACCGTCGCGCAGTTGAAAGAGAAACTTTTCCGTCGTGTCGCCGGCGTGGCGGGTGCGGACGGCGTGGACGGCGTTTAACTCGAAGTGCGCGGCCAGCTTCGCGCGCAGAGAGGCCGGCAGGTTCGACATGTGCTCGAACGAGTCCACCGGCTGGGCGTACACCCACCGCAGAATCTGGTCGGTCCGGTACGCCGGCTCGTTCCACGCGAGCAGTTGCGCGTTCAATTCGTCGCGCCGCAGCGATTTGATGTTGGGCGGGCGGCTCATGGCAGGTTTTTCATTTTGCGCACGACCCATTCCACGGTGAGCAACCCGACCAGACCGAGCAGGACCGGCCAGGTGTTCCAGCGGGTGGCGTAGGTGACGCGGGATTCTTCCGCGGTCGGGAATTCCAACGCCGCCAGCGCGTCGGCGACCTCCGTCGGCAGCAGATAGCGCCCGCCGCTGGATTCGGCCAGCGCGCGCAACCA
This sequence comes from uncultured Verrucomicrobiota bacterium, assembly GCA_964533295.1. Taxonomy (GTDB): domain Bacteria; phylum Verrucomicrobiota; class Verrucomicrobiia; order Palsa-1439; family Palsa-1439; genus OMJI01. The sequence goes on along the minus strand of CAZHLM010000057.1, from coordinate 12,115 downwards.
CGCCGCGTTGGCGGGGCGCGGCGTGGCTTCCGGGGAGAACGGTTTCACGAAGAAGGAGTACGGCGCCGACGCCACGCGCTGGCCGTTGAGCGTCGCCACCGCCACCGCCCGGTGCAACCCGGGTTCCTGCGTGGTGAACTCCAGGCCAAAACCCGGATGCGACCGGCCCGTGCTGGTGACGACCGTTTGCGGCGCCATCGGAAAGGCAAGCTGCCGGCCATCCGGCGTGTGAATCTCGCACGCCACCGCCGTGACGGCCGGGTCGCTGACGCGCGCCTGCAACGTGATCACATCGCCGCGAAACAACTGTTCCACGTCCGCAAACAGATCGAGCAGCGTCTCCGTCGTCTCCTCCTTGCTCGGCGTCAGCCAGTCGAGCAACTGCGCCCAAAACTTTTCGTACCCGCCGCCCGCACCGGGTTCGAGTTGCCAGCGCCACAACGAATCGGTGAGCACCGCCGCCACTTTCCCCTGTCCAAACCGCTGCGCGGCGATCACGGGCGCGCCGGTCTCGGTCTCCGCCAGCGCCACTGCGCCCGCCGCCAGCTCGACGCCGCTGAACACGGACAGAATCGGCGGCGCGCCGTCCGTCCCGGCAAAGGCCGGATGCGATTTTCCCTCCGCCGTCCAGCGCACCGCGAACCGTCCTTCCTGCGCCGCGCCGCCGCCCGGTCGTCGCACCGGCAACAGCTCCGCCAACGCCGTCGCGCCGAAGCCGGTCTTGTCCCAGGCGTTCGGCCCGCCAAGCAACACAAGACTGCCGCCGTCGCCGACAAATTTCACCAACGCCCGCGCCCGCGCCTCGCCAATCCCCGCGGCGGTCAGGTCGCCGAGCACGACGATTTTGAACTGCGCCAGTTGCTCGGTCGTCATCTCCGCGGTCATCCCGCCCCGTGCGCCGACGGTGAAAAATTGCTGGTTCGGTCCCTGCAGAAACATCAGCGGCGTGATGTTCGGGTTCGCCTGCAACGCGCGCGCGAGGAATTTCGATTCAAAGCGCGGCGGACCCTCGACGTAGAGCAACCGGTTCTTGGTGTCCACCACCTGCACCGCGACCGCGTAGGCGTTGTCGTTGGTGGCCGTCTCGCCCGGCAGGGGCGGCACTCGCACCGTGTAGGTGAACGGACCGACCGTCGGATGCGGCACCTGAAACACCACCTCGCGCGTGCCGCCCTCGGTCGGCACCTGCGTCGGATGTTCCGCCACCAGCCGGTCGTCCTCCCAAAGTTGCACTGGCAACACCCGCCCCTCCGTCCCGCGCCCGGCCACCACCGCCGTCAGCTTGCTTTCCCAACCCACCACCACGCGCCGCGGCGAATCCATCTTCGTCACGCGCACGTCCGGCTCCTCCGCCCACGCCGCCGGTGGTTCCAGTTGCACCGTGAAAATCGGGCACGGCCACGGGCCGATCGCCGGTTGCTCGCGCTCATCCAACCCGTCGCTGACCACCAACACCCCGGCCAGCGGCTGTCCGCGGTAGCGCTCGACGAGTTTGCGCACCGACGCTCCCAGCCGCGTCGCGCTGCCGGTTGGTTCGCCCAGTGCCGCATCGGTTGTCCGCTCGCCGAGATCGGCGGCAAACGGATAGACCGACACCTCGGCGCGGCGGGCGAGTGTGTTCCGCCACGACTGGGCCAGCACCGACTGCGCGACCGCCCACCGGCTGCGCTGGCCGGCCGGCGCCCGTTGCATGCTGGCCGACGTGTCCACCAACACCAGGAAGTGCGGCTTGACCACGTTGGCCACGGCCTCTTTCCAAGCCGGTCGCAGCAGACACCAACCCAGCCCGAGCAAAAACAACAGGCGCAGCGCCGCCAACAACCCCGTCGTCCAGCCTTCCCGGACAAACCGCCAGAACCACCAGCCCGCCAGCGCCACCGCCGCCCCGACGCCGATCACCACCGACCACAGCGGCGCCGCGTGTTCGAAGAAAAGCGAAGCCATCACAACCCCGGCAGACTACCAGCCGCGCGAGGTTCCCTCAAGAGACCGGCACGCGCCCCGGTCACTGCGCGACGAGGATCTCGTTGCGGACTTCTTTCACGCCCGGTACCGCCGCCGCCACGCCCTCGGCCCGCCACGCGGCAGTCACCGCAGACGCCGTCCCGCGCAACGTGACAATCCCCTGACTGACCTCGACAATCACGCTGGCCGTCATCGCCGGATCCGCGATCTCGAGGCGCCGGCGAATCTCCGTGCCAATCGCCTCATCACTGCCGCTCGGGTCCGGCTGCGCAGCCTGACCCAGTGCGCGCATCGCCGGCTTGTCGGTGGGAGCGTTGGTGGCGCACCCCGCCAGGAACGCAGTCGCCCAGACCGCCATGAAAAGAATCACCGGCTTCATGCCCGCATCCTATCGGCCCGGCGCCGGGGATTCAAGCCGCGTTCCACCCCGGCGGCTTGACAGTCGGGACGCGACAACGGAAGATGCGCCCACACGAATTGCCGGCGTAGCTCAATCGGCAGAGCAGCTGATTTGTAATCAGCAGGTTATCGGTTCAAGTCCGATCGCCGGCTCCACTTCCTGGCCGCGGCGCGGACTTCAGGACAACCGCGCGAGGACGCTGGCATTGACTTCCGCTGCTTTGGCGGGGCCGCAGAGACGTTCCACCAGCGCGAAGGCCAGTTCCATGGCGGTGCCAGCCGCGCGGCTGGTGATGATCTCCTCGTCGGCCACCACGCGGTCTTCGGTGTACTCGCGCGCGGCGGCGGCGACCTCGGCGCGGACGCCGGGGTGGCTGGTGGCGCGGCGGTCGCGGAGCAGGCCGGTCGCCGCGAGGATGGTGGGAGCGGCGCAGATGGCGGCGATCGGACGCTGCCGGGCGTGGTGGGCGGCGAGCATGGCTTGGAGGCGGGGGTCGGCGCGGAGATGTTGGGTGCCGGGTTGGCCGCCGGGCAGGACGATGAGGTCGAATTCTTCAGCGCGGACGTCGTCGAGGAGACAGTCGGGGAGGTGTTGGGTTTGGCGGGAGGCGGTGATGGGGCCGGGAACGGTGCCGGCGACGGTGACGGCGAGGCCGGCGCGACGGAGGATGTCAATGACGGTGATCGCTTCGATTTCTTCGAAGCCGGGGGCGAGTGGGACGAGGACCTTTTTCATGGGGCGTCGGGTGGTGGAATGACTTTGAGGCGTTGGATCAGGAGTGTGCCGTCCGCGGTGGTGGTGTAGCGGAGGGCGATGAGGTCACCGGGGTTGATTTGTTCGGGGACGATTTTCTGTTGGCCGCGAAAGAAGTAGGTGCGGTCGTTCCAGGTGAAGGTGGCGGTGGTCTCGCGGGTGCGAAGGGTGAGGCGTTTGGGAAACGGTTCGATTTTTTCGGCGTAGCCCTTGGCAAAGGGCGGGTCGCGGTGGGGCAGCGGCCGTTCGGCGAGGGCGGGCGAGAAGGTTAACAGCAGCGCGAGGAGCCAACGGTTCACGGGTCAACTGCCGGCGCGTTGGGCGCCGGGCGGGCGGGGCGGGAGGGTCGGCATTTTGACGGGGGCGGTGATTTGTTTGAGGCCGGGACGTTGCAGGACGCCGCCGGCGGTGCCCGAGGCCGGGGCGACCATTTGGGGGACGTGTTGGAGGATGGCCGTGTCCGCGCCGGTGGTTTCGAAGATGAGGGTGGTGTTGCCGACCTGGATTCGGTCGCCGTTGGCCAGTACGCATTGGAAGACGCGGGCGCCGTTGCGGTAGGTGCCGTTGGTCGAGCCGAGGTCTTTGAGGGTAAATTGGTTGTCGGCGTAGCCAATGCCGGCGTGGACGCGGGAGACGAAGGAGTCGCGGACCATGATGTCCGATTCGGCGACGCGCCCGATGACGAGCGGTTTGGGGCCGATTTCGAGGGATTTGTCGGCGGCGTCGTTGCGTTTAAGCGTGAGCGTGGGCATCGGCGGTGAGCAGCGCGGTGATGGCGGCGGTTTGTTGGGCAAACTCGGATGCGGGTAGCACCGGCTCCAACGAGTCGGTGGCCAGGGGGCGTTCCAGTTCGATCCAGCTTTTGCATCCGCCGTATTGTGCGCGGACGGGGAGCCGGACCGGCTGGGGGGCGCGGTGGACGCGGACAACAAGGGCGTGCAGTCCCGGCTCGCGGCCAAACTCGAATCGTTGCTGCAAGATGTGTTCGCTCCAAATATGCAGCCCTTGGAGCCGTTTCCATGCCGCCGGCTCGCTGAGCCAGTGAACCGCGACCACGTCCGCCACATACTGGATGTCCACGCTGTCGGGCGAGGCGGCGGCGGCGAGGGCGCGGACGGCGGGGCGTTTGGAGGGGATGACGGATGGTTCGGCCTCGTGAAATTGCGTGGGGTACAGCCAGAAACGACGGTGCTCGACGCGGAACTGGCCGCGTTGTTCGTGGATTCCGCCCTTGCGCAGGATGAGGATTTGCTCGCCGCCGCCGAGGGCTTCGACGACCACCGCCCATTCCTTGAACGCCGTTTGGCAACTCGCCGTCATGGTCTGCGCTAGCCATACCGCAGTTGCCCGGCAAAGTCCACGCTGAAACGGGCACTCCAGCGCGCCGTTGACGTCGCGGGGAAGTGTTGTTAGAGATGGCGGCAGTCGCTTACGAAAGGATCCGCATGAAACGATTCGTCGCCGTCTGTCTGCTGACCGGCTGGGGCGTCGCTGGAACGCTCGCGCAGGAGAATCCGACCGGCATCGCGATTCAGCCGGTCAACCCGCTCGCGGGGACGGCCAGCCGGTTCGCCACGCCGACCACGGGCGAGGTGGGTCGTTACCAAATCTCCGTCATCAGTGATGGCAACCGCGGCACGGTCGTGATGTTGCTCGACACCAAGGAAGGCGCGACCTGGATTTACCGGCCGCCGCAGGGCAACGCCGTCAACGGCTTCTGGAGCGACATCCCGCGGCTGACGTACGCGCCCGAGTTCTGGCGCAACATCTTCAATCAACAACAGCAACAGACCGAGCCGGCCGCCCCGGCGCCGAAGCCGACGCCATGAAATACCGCTCCCTGCCCGGCACCCCTCTCTCCGTCTCCGAAGTGGGCTTCGGTGTCTGGACCGTCGGCACCACGATGTGGGGCGTGGCTGCCGACGATTATCAAACCGGCATTCACTTGCTGCGGCGCGCGCTCGACCTCGGGGTGACCTTCTTCGACACCGCCGACGTGTACGGCGACGGCAAAGGCGAGACGTTGCTGGCGCAAGCGTTCCCGGGCGCCACGCGCGACCAGGTCGTGATCGCCACCAAGTTCGGCTACGATTTCTACAACCACCCCGGCGTCCAACCCGGTCAGCGCGAACGACCGCAGAACTGGTCGCCGGCCTACATCCGCTCGGCCTGCGAGAAAAGTCTGCAACGGCTCAAGACCGACCGGATTGATTTCTACCAACTCCACAACCCCCGGCTCGACACGATCCGCAACGACGACGTGTTCGCCACACTCGAACAACTGCGCGCCGAGGGCAAAATCCTCAGCTACGGCACGGCGCTGGGCCCGGCCATCCACGAACGGCAGATTGAGGAAGCCATCGCCACGATTACCGAACGCCGCGCCTCCACGCAGATCATTTACAATCTGCTCGAACAAATGCTCGGCGAAAAAGTCCTGCCCGTCGCCCGCCAGCACAACGTTCGCGTTTTCACGCGGGTGCCGCACAGTTCTGGCCTGCTCGAAGGCGCGTACACCGAGCAGACAACCTTCGACAAGAACGACCACCGCACCTTCCGCGTCAAAGACGACGCGGCGCGAAAAGCCTGGCTGGTGGACGGCTTGAAAAAAGTCGAGCAACTGAAATTCCTCACCGGTTCCCGCACCCTCGCCCAGGCCGCCATCCAGTTTATCCTCAGCGAACCGAGCATCGGCTCGGTCCTGCCGAACATCTACAACGAAGCCCAACTGCGCGAGTTTTCCGCCGCACCGGATACGCCCCCTCTGACCGGCGCCGAGTTGTCGCGGATTGGGGAACTGTACCGTCACAACTTCGGCCTGCCTGCCGCCGCCTGATGAAACGCATCCTCAATCAGCTCATTCAACTTCAAGAACTCGATTTCGCGCTGGCCGAGGGCCGGGCGGCCACCACCAAAATGCCGCTGGCCCAGCTCGAACAAGCCATCGCTCAAACCCTCCAAAGCCTGCCGGAAGACGTCGCCACCCGCTACCAACGCCTCCAAAAACGACACCCACTCGCCGTCGTCCCCATCCTCCATGGCACCTGTCCCCCGTGCGGCATCGCCCTGCCCATCGCGCTGATCAACCAGGTCCACGCCGCGGAAACGCTCCACACCTGTCCCCACTGTGGCCGCTACCTCTACTACCCCGAAGCGGTGGCCCGGCAACCGCGCAAGAAACTCGACCCCGACCAGCCCGCCCCGGCCGGCATCGCCCGCTTTTCCGCGGCGGTGTTGATGGTGCCGGAGTTGCAAGCCAGGTCCCGCGAAGCCGCCATCGAGGAACTGGCTGAGACGCTCGCCAAGCACGGGTTTGTGGACAACGCCCAGGCGTTGACCGAACAGGCGTTGCGCCGCGAAGCCATCATCAGCACCGCCGTCGAACACGGTCTGGCGTTCCCTCACGCCCGCGAAGTCGAAGGCGGCGGCTTGACCTTTGCGGTCGGTCTCAGCCGCAGCGGACTCAACTTCGAGGCGCCCGACGGCAAGCCGACCAAGATTATTTTTCTGATCGCCATCCCCACGCCCGCCGCCGCGTTCTACCTGCGGTTGCTGGCTGGCCTCGTGAAAACCTTCAGCACCTCTGACGCCCGCAAATCGCTGCTGGATTGCGACTCGCCGGAAGCGATGTGGAAAATCCTCACCAAACTAACGCGCGCCACCGTCGCGTAACCATTTCCAGCCGGTCGCCAGCGACCAGCACCACGCGGCCAGGAACAACGCGACGCCGGTAATGCCCCACGCGAAGTGCGGGCCGCCATCGAGCGGAAATTCCCGGGTCTGCCACCACGCCGCGCCAAATGTGGCGAACCACACCCCGGTCAGTCCGAAACCGGTCAGCGCCAGCATCGCCTGCAGGATGCCGAGCCGCCGGCGGCCGGCGAGGAACGTGCCTAGGCCCGGCAACACCAGCAGATTGACCACCAGGTATTGGCGGCGCGCGGTGCGATCAACCTTGGGCGGGACGGACGCCAAAGAGAGTCTCGTAGATTGTCATTTGAATCGCGAAGCCCAGCGGCAGCGTGAAGACCAAACCGACACAGCAGGCGATCACGCCGCTGATCATGATCAGCCCGGCCACCAGCATACAACCAAACACGCGCCACCAGTGACGGCCCACCACCGTCCGGCCCAGTTGCATCGCCTCCCAAAACCCCAGTTGCCGGTCCACGACCAACGGCAGCGTGAACATCCAGCAGACCGCCAGATAAATCGCCGCCACCATCCCCGCCGCCAACAGCAACCCGCCCACCACCATCACCGGCATCCCCACTGCCATCCCACCGCCCTGATGCATCACTACCCCGGCCACCAACACCAAGCCGCCCGGCGCCATGCACAGCGTCGTCAGCAATCCGACCACGACGTTGGCCAGCATCAGATTCACAAACCCGCGCTGAAAACCGGCGAAAAAATCGCCGAACTCCGCAGGCTCACCCCGCAAAAGCCGGATCAACGGCCAGTACAGCCCGCCGAGCAATGGGCCGGTCAGGACGATGCTCAACCCCCAGCCGAGAATCATCAGACCGACCCCCAGTCCGACCACCGGCAGTCGACCGGCGGCGTGTTCCAGCACCACGTTGCCGATGTTGGCAGGCGAACTGACCAGCCCGCTGAGCACCATCACCACCCACGTGCCGGCAAGGAGCAACCCCGGCTTCGTCATCAACAACTGCCAACCACCCCGCACGCTCGCCCCGATTTCAAGCTGGTAGTCGCGGGCGCGCAACTGCTCCGCTGTCGGCAATCCCGGCGCGCCCGGTGTGGCGGCCGCTACTGGCGCGGCAAATTCGGGCCGGGAACCAAGCGACGTCCAGTCGGTCTCTCCGGCCAGCCGCGTCTGAGTCGTGGCATTGACGCGGCCTTCGGCCTGCCACTGGCGCAACTGCTCCGCCGTGACCGGCCCGTATTCCCGTCCATCCGCCCCGATGATGGTGTACATGCCGGCTCTAGAACCAACCCTTCTTGCCGGTGATGTAGGTGGCGACGAATTCCTCGTCGGACTTGGTCAGGTAGATGATCCCCTCGATCAAACCGATGATGCCGCCGATGCACAGGAAGCCGAGGATCAATTGAATGATCCCTTCCTTTATGTAGCCGAGGTAGAATTTGTGGATGCCCAAGCCGCCGAGCAAAATCCCCAAGATACCGGCGACGACTTTTTTCTCCGCGCCTGCTGGTTTGCCATTGCTCATCTGTCTCCTCCTGTGGGTTTAGGTTGTGGGTGCCAACAACGTGAACGGATACGCCGGGATGTTCCGCAATACCCCGTACATCACGACCACGAACAACAGCGTCCAAATCCAAATTGGTTTCCAGCGCGTTGTCGAACCGCGCCACGCCGCCAGCGCCAGTACCGGCACCGCCAGCACGGCCAGCGCGTTCAGACCGAGCGCTTTCCCCACGTCGCCGTGCGCCAATGCATGCAGCGCCCGCGAGGAACCGCAGCCCGGACAGTGCAGCCCGGTCATCGCGTGCCAGAGACACCGGGGAAAAAAGCGCGTCGCGACCGGATCGAAAAAATAAAACACAGCCAGCACCGCGAGCACGGCCCCGATTCCCCACCGGTTTTTGACCGCGTTGGTCATGGCGCCAACCCCACCCCGGCCATCACGGCGACAAACAGCAGGTAGAATAGAACGGGGATCAGCGTTCCCAACGCGGAGACCCAGCACCACATGCGGGCTTTTTGCGAGGCGAGTTGCGCCTGAGCGAGATCACCGGCCTGCAAGTGGGTATTGACCTTGCCGGAATACACGATGGCGACGATGCCGAATGGCAGGCAACAAAACAGGGTCGTGAGAATGGCCGGTACGAGATAGTTCGGCACCGCTGACTTTGGCAGTGGCGCGACCGGCCCGGTCACGGGCGGTGCGACCGGGGTGTTCAGCTCGGGAAAATCCGCCAGCGCGCGCCACTCGGTTTGGCCTTCGGCCTGCACGCGGGTCTGGGCGTTGACGCGACCTTCGGCCTGCCACTGACGCAGTTGCGCCGCGTCAACGGGGCCGTATTCTTTGCCGTCGCCACCGATGATCTTGTACAAACCGCCCTCCCCGCTCCGCCGGCACGCTACAAGACGGCCCGGCACAACGCGAGTCTTAATTTTTCCGGCGGCGTTCCGATTCCACCGCGCGCCAATCGGCCGGGGTGTTGATGTTGGTCATGGTCCGACCCCAATCGGGGCGGTGAACAAAGCGGGTGTGGAGTCGCCGCGCGAGATTTTGAAGCGAGTAATCGCCTGCGGCGATCTGCTGTTCGACCACCGGCAGACAACGCCGATGATACACGGCATGGAGCGGCTCGCCATGCGCGCCAACTTGGGGCACCACCGCGTCATATCCCGGCAACAGGCCGACGAGTTCGCGGATGACGGCGGCGTCGAGAAATGGCATGTCGCAGGCCGCGACGAAAATCGCGTCGCTTTCGGCCCGGCGCAGCGCGGTGGCCAGACCACCGATGGGACCGAGGCCGGGACAATCATCGTCGCGGATGACCAGCACTGCCGGCAAGCACTCGCGCAGAATCGCTTCGACCCGGGGACCGAACAGCGCGGCTTTGTCCGCGCCCATCCGCCGGCTTTGGCCGCCGGCCAGCATCACGCCTGTGACGGTCATGCGGCAAGTGTACCGGATTGGGGAAATCGTTTCACTATTTAAGAATTGCGCCCCCGCAATGCTCTGATAGTATTCCGCCGGCGTTGCGAGGCGTATCATAAACAAATCAAAGACCATACTTGCCACAGCAAGCGGGGTCGTCAGGAGAAATCAATATGAAGCCGTGTATCGTAATTGGAATGGTGTCCCTATCCGTTGTGGCGATGGCGAGTGTCGGTTGTGGCAAGAAAGAAGAGCCGCCCGCTCCACCCCCGCCCGTCTCCACGGCACCGGCCGCGCCCACCGTGAGCACGCCAACCCCACCGGCCGCCCCGGCTCCGACAGCCGTGGAGCAGGTGACGCAAACAGCGACCAAAGTCGCGGAGATGATCGCCCAAGCCAAAGCGTTGATTGCCAAGAAGGATTACACCGGTGCGTTGAATTTATTGCAAGAACTGTCGGCCCAAAAACTCACTCCCGAGCAACAAAAACTCGTGAGCGACCTTCAGGCCACAGCCCAAAAAGAAGCCGCCAGCAGCGTCGTCAACCAGGCCGGTGCCGAGGCCGGGAAGGCGGTCGGCGGTCTCTTGGGCAAGTAGTGCGCCGCATCGATCGTGAACCCCTAAACTCAGGAGAAATAACAACCCATGCAACGTTCCAAATACCTCGCGGCTTTGGCGGCGGTGGCGGTGACCGTCACCGCGCTGTTCCAAAGCGGTTGCGCCAGTTGGCGCGCCGAAGACAAAGCCGAGTACATGAAGACCAACCCCACGAGTCGCACGGAAGTTCCACGCTACTCTCGTGAGGAGCCCCCGGCCAAACCGGCGCCGGCCGCGCCGGCCGCGCCCAAAGCGGAAGCCAAGCCGGTCGCCAGCAACGAGTTCACCATCAAGAATGATCTCTTGCAGGTCCAGAAGCGCGTCCCGGCGAAAGGCACCTTGGGCCAGACGCTCGAATCTCAACTGATCATTACCGCGCTCGACAATTGCGCCGAAGCCGTGGTGACCGACACCATTCCGGACGGCTCCACCTTCGTGAAAGCGGAACCGCCCGCGCAAGTGGCCGGCAACAAACTGACTTGGGCGCTCGGCAACCTTGACCGCGGCCAGGTCATCCACGCCAAAATCTGGTACCGGGCCGACAAGGAAGGCACGCTCGTCAACTGCGCCACGCTCGCCGCCATCCCGCGCGGCTGCGCCGGCACGATGATCGGCAAACCGGCCCTCAGCATCGAGAAGAGCGGCCCGGCCACCGCCAAACTCGGCAGCGACGTGACCTACACCATCGTCGTCAAAAACACCGGCACCAGCGACGCCGACAACGTCGTCGTCACCGACAACGTGCCGGAAGGTCTCGCGGCCGCCAGTGGCGAAAAAGTGCTGACCTACAACCTCGGCACACTCGCCCCCGGCACGGCGAAGAGCATCCCCGTGACCCTCAAAGCGACCAAACGCGGCGAAGTTTGCAATCCCGCCGTCGCCAAGAGCACCAACGCGGGCGAAGTCAAGGATGACGCCTGCACGGTCATCGTCCAACCCGGCCTGGCCATCACCAAGACCGGCACCAAGGATCAATTCATCGGCCGCAACGCCTCCTACCAGGTCGTCGTTTCCAATACCGGTGACACCGAGCTGAAGGACGTCGTTGTCACCGACACCGCTCCGGCGGCCACCCGCATCGTCAGCGCCAGCGGCGCCTCGATCAGCGGCAACGTCGCCACCTGGCGGATCCCCAGCCTCGCCAAGGGCGGGAAGCAGTCGTTCGATGTCGTGCTGACCAGCAGCACGGTGGGCCGGCATTGCAACAGTGTCGCTGCGCAAGCCGAGGGAATGCGCGAAGTCGCGGAAGCCTGCACCGACTGGCGCGGCCAGGCGGCCATCCTGATCGAAGTCGTGGATGAACCGGATCCGATCTCGGTCGGCGAATCCACCAAGTACACCATCCGCGTGACCAACCAAGGCACGGCGGATGACGCCAACATCAAGATCGTGGCGAACTTCGGCAAGGAGATTGACCCGACCTCCGCCAGCGGCTCCACCGCCGGCACGGTCAACGGCAAGGTCGTCAACTTCGGCACCGTCGCGCGGCTGGCGCCGAAGCAGACCGTCTCCTGGACGATCAACGCCAAGGCGGTCGCCACCGGCGACCACCGGCTGAAAGTCGAGTTGACCTCCGACGTGTTGAAGTCCCCGGTCACGGAAGAAGAATCCACGAACGTGTACTAACACGTCCGTTCCACCAAACAGGGGCGGCCCGGTGGGGCCGCCCCTGTTTTTTTGCCACCACCCCAATGTGCGGGAGTACACTTAGTTCGCCTAATAAAACCGAAACCGCTGTTGTGGGAGCGCCCTTCCGGGCGCGACCGGTGCCACAACCGGTGGCGCGAGCGTCCCCGCGAGCGGAG
>CAZHLM010000056.1:0-21533 GCA_964533295.1 uncultured Verrucomicrobiota bacterium | reverse complement strand
GTAGGAGCTGTTGTGGCCGGGCAGGTGTTCGACGGGGCCGGTGGGGACCGGGTCGAGCCACGGGCCGTATTCGATGATCAGGTTGGCCCAACTGGTGAGCGTGGCGGGGTTGGCGTTGACGATGGCCGGGCCGACGCCGGCAACCGGTTGGCGGTGAGCGGCGATCAATTCGGCTGCCCAGGTCGGTTGCGGGAAGGAATGTTCTTCGACGAATGCGACCACGGGCGCGGTGGCGGCGCGCGCGCCGGCGGCGCGGGCGGCGGCGGTGGAAGTCAGGTCGCGCAGCGGCACGTGGCGGACGGCGGGGAAAGACGGGTCGACCGGCTCGGCGGCCGGGGCGACGATGACCAGTTCAAGTTGGTCGCGGGCGGTTTGGGCGCGCAGATGCGCGAGCGTGCGGTGGATGGTGCGGTAGTTGTCGGGCGTCAGAACGATGACGGAAAGTTCGGGCTGACTCATGGACGGGAGGAGTCGGTGGTGAAGTCTTCGTGGTAGGAACGTTCGGTGTTGACGTCCCAGAGGTCGTGGTGGGCGCCGTGGAGGTTTTCGACGGCGAGCAGGGCGCAGAGCATGGAGTGATCCTGGTTGTTGTAGCGGTGCAGGCCATTGCGGCCGAGGGTCAGGAGGTTGGGGAAGCCGGTGAGGTAGTCGCGGAGGATGGCGAGGTTTTTGCGGTAGGTGCCGTCATAGACGGGGTAGGCTTTGCGTTGGCGGATGACGGTGCCGTCCTCGACTTCGCTGGCGCGGGCGAGGCCGAGTTGTTCGAGTTCGCGGCGGCCGAGTTCGACGAGTTCGGCGTCGGTCATTTCCCAGAGGGCGTCGCCGGCGTTGCAGAAGTATTCGAGGCCGAGGCTGGTTTTGGTGGGTTCGGGCACCATGGCGGTGCTCCAGTTTTTGAAGTTTTGGATGCGGCCGACTTTGACGTCCGGGCTGTGGATGTAGATCCAGTTGTCGGGGAAGAGGCGGTCGCGGTTGAGGATGAGGCAGACGATGAGGAAGTCGCGGTAGCGCAGTTGGCGGGCGGCTTCGAGGATGGCCGGTGGCGGCGGCGGGTCGAGGCGGGCGATCAGGGTGGCCAGCGGCATGGTGTTGAGGAAATGGGTGGCGATGAATTCCTGGGAGCGACCGGCGACATGGGCGACGACGCTGCGGACGCGACCGGCTTCGTGGTGGAGACGGATGACGTCCGCGCCGAGGTGGAGGGTGCCGCCGAGCTGGGTGACGAGTTGGGCGCAGCGTTCCCACATCTGGCCGGGGCCGAGGCGGGGGTAGTCGAATTCCTTGATGAGGGTTTTGGCTTCGCCGACGCCGAGGAAGGCGTTGAGGATGGCTTGTTTCAGGTCGAGACCCTTGATGCGTTGGGCAGCCCAGTCGGCTTGGATTTTGTGGCAGGGGATGCCCCAGACTTTTTCGGTGTAGGTTTTGAAGAAGCGGGTGTAGAGCCGGCCGCCGAAGCGGTTCATGACCCATTGTTCGAAGGTTTCTTCGACGGGGTGGGGGAACAGGCGCCATTTCAGGTAACTGAGCAGGATGCGGAAACTTTCCCAAAGCCCGAGGTTGGACAGTGCGTTGATTGGTTCGAGCGGGTAGTTGTAGAAGCGGCCGTCGTAGTAGATGCGCGACAGCCGCGGCACTTTCACGAAGTCGGCTCCCAAAATCTCGCGCCACAACGCATCCACTTCGGGCACTTTGGTGAAAAAGCGGTGGCCGCCGATGTCGAAGCGGTAGCGTTTGTAGGTTTCGGTGCGGGCGATGCCGCCGACCTGCTGGTCTTTTTCGAGCACGACCGGCAGGACGCCGCGTTTGGCGAGCGCGTAGGCGGCGGTCAGTCCCGCGGGGCCGGCGCCGATGATGAGGGGTTCGATGGCCACGGGCGGATATAAGCAACTGGGGTTGAGCGGGGCAATGGCGGAGTTGAAGCCGGGGTGGTCTGGTTTGCGGTTCAGGCACCGACCCGGTGGGGACTGGCGACGGGCGCGCTGGCCGGCGGGGCCAAGTCCGCCGCCGGCACGCGCGCGCGGACTTCGCAGAATCGCGGGCCGAGTGGCGGGGGCGCCACCCGCACCGTCCAGTCGGAGAGCGGTTCAAACGCGAACACACGCGCGCGCGGGGCGCCCCAGGTGGATTCGATGACCAACCGCAGCGCCGTGCCGGCGCACGAGAGGGGCACGCGGACGAGGCGTTGGTGGTTGTCGGATTCGCGGAAGACGATGTCCCAGTGACCGCCGGCGGTTTGCGTTTCGAGCCGGTAACCGCGGACCAGCGCGCCCGGCATTTTCGCCAGGTGCGGATAGGAACAGGGCATTCGTTTTGGTTGCGACAGGTCGCTGTCGAACACCAGCCGCGCGCCGGCCAGGCGGCGAACGCCATCCCAGCGGTACTCGACGAAGTCACCGGGGACGGCTTCCCACGCATGCGGTTGGTCGGGGCGGTCGCGCTCGATGCCATCGCGCAGCAAGGGGGCGTGCGCGCCGGTGGCCTCCAGCCGCGCCTGCCGGGCCAACTCGCCGCTGGAGCGGGACAGACCCGGCAGCCAGCAATCGTCGTCGAGCAGGGTTTGTTGCAGTTCGGTGAGGCGGTCGCCGCTGAGCAAGCCCCGCGGGTCGCAGCGGTGGCGGACGCAGAGGGCGGCGGCGGTGCCGGCGGCCTGGCCGAGCAACGCGCAGGTGCCCATTACGCGTGTGGAGGAGAGCGCCGCGTGCGTGACGGAGATGTTTCGGCCGGCGAAGAAGAGGTTGGCGATGTTGCGGGAGAACAGGCAGCGGTACGGAATGCCGTAGGGGGATGGAGCGGGGTGAAAAATCGTGGGACGGCCCGGGTAGAGCAGGCCGGCCGGGTGGTGGTCGTCCATGGACCAACCGCCGTAGGCGATGATGTCGGGAAACGCCCCACCGGCCCGCAGGTCGTTTTGAGTGAGGATGTAATCGCCGACGTAGCGGCGGTTCTCGCGTTTGCCCGGCAGCGATCCGATCCACTCGACGGCCCATTTCTCGGCCTCGGCGCGGGCGGGGGCGCGGTTTTTGATGTAATCCCAGACCCCGTAGGCGACCTTGAGCAGCTCGTCGCGGATGGTTTCCGCGTCGCGGATGGTGTCCTGCAACCCGCCCAGTTCGATCCACCAGAAGTTTTGCGCCCGCACGCCCTGGATGCGGTAGGGCAGGTCGTCCGGGCTGTCGAATCGGTAGGCCCAGCGCGGCGGCACGAACGGTTGCGGCTGGTCGGTGCGGCGGATTTGGATCAGAATCGAGTTGCCCATGGTTTTGCGGTCGGCCTCGGGCGGTTGGATGTCCTCGTCGAACTCGTGGCGGGCTTCGCGGCCGACGCGGAACTCCGCGCCGCTGGCCGGGGCGAGGATGCTGTCGCCGGAACAATCCAGAAAGTACCGGGCGTGGAGTTTGTGCCAGGTCTGGGTGGTCAGTTGCCAGGCGCGGATGGCGACGAGGCGCGAGCCGTCGCGCTCGGCGTCGGTGCAGGAGCAGTTCAGGAACAGGCGCAGGCCTTCCTGAAACGCCGCTTTGCCGTAGAGGACGCTGTCCCAGATGGAGTAATTGCCGGTGGGGTTGCGGTGGAGGTTTTCGAGTTGGAGTTCTTCGAGCAGGCCGGTTTCCTTGTTGTGTGGGCCGTGGGCGCCGCAGATCCACATGCGGACCTCGGAGGAGGCGTTGCCGCCGAGCACGGGCCGATCCTGAACCAGGGCGGTGTGGGCGCCGGGGCGCGCGGCGGCCACGGCCGCGCACAACCCGGCCATTCCGCCGCCGACGACGCAGACATCAAATTCGTGGGTTTGGCAATTCATCGCGCGCTCGCCGGGCGGACGCCGACCCGGTGCTGTCGGCCCGCCCGCTGGTTCGGTTTCTCCTCAGCGACCGGTCCGAGGCGGAAAGTGGTACGCCCGGCGAGATTTGAACTCACAGCCTTCGGCTCCGGAGGCCGACGCTCTATCCAGTTGAGCTACGGGCGCACGCGCAGCGAACGGGGTGATTATGCGCGAAACGGTCGGGTTGGCAAGCGCGGGGATGGAGAGCGTCCGACAAAACGCCCGAGGATGGGAGCGGGTTTGGGTCGGCGACTTCCCCGGAAGCCCCGGTCGGTCGCGCCCGGAAGGGCGCTCCCACAAGCGCTCGGAAGGGTGCGCGCACGAGGGCAGCTTCGGTTGGCGCACTTAGCCGGTGGCGGCTTGCAGTTTGGTCAGCAACTCGTCCGTCAGCAGCCGGTAGGCGGTGGCGCCGGCGCTGTGGGGTTCGTAGGCGATGATCGGCTGGCCGTGGCTGGGGGCTTCGGCGAGGCGGACGGTGCGGGGGATGACGGTGTCGAAGACTTGGTTGGGGAAATGGCGGCGGACTTCGTCGGCGACTTGTTGGGCGAGGTTGGTGCGGCCGTCGTACATGGTCATGACGATACCGGCGAGGGCGAGATGGGGGTTGGCGCCGCTGTCGCGGATTTGGCGGATGACGCGGGTGATGACGGCGAGGCCTTCGAGGGCGAAAAACTCGCATTGGATGGGGACGACGACGCGTTCGACGGCGGCCAGCGCGTTCATCGTGAGGATGCCGAGGGAGGGGGGACAATCCACGACGATGAAGGAGTAGGCGCCGGTTTGTTGGATGGGGGCGAGGGCGCTGTGGAAGCGTTGGAGGTAGTTTTCGGTGCGGGCGACATCCACTTCGGCGACGGCGAGGTCCACTTCGCTGGGGATGAGGTCGAGGTGGGCGAACCCGCTGGGGCGAATGGAATCGGCGAGGGCGGCGCCGCCGAGCAGGGCGTTATAGACGCTGCCGCCCGGCAGTTTTTCCTGGCCGAGGGCACTGGTGGCGTTGCCTTGGGGGTCGAGATCCACGAGCAGGGTGCGGTGTTGGGATTCGGCCAGACAGGCGGCGAGGCTGACGGCGGTGGTGGTTTTGCCGACGCCGCCTTTTTGGTTGGCCAGCGCGAGACTGCGCGTGCTCATGGCGCGCGGTTATAGCGGAAGGGGCCGGGGCGGCAAAGGCAAATCTGCCGCGGCGGCGGGGTCGGAGTCAGCGGGCGCCGAGGCCGGTCAGGACGACGGGGAAGGTGCGGGCGAGGATTTTCAGGTCGAGCCAGATGGACCAGTTGTCAATGTACTGGAGGTCGAGTTTCATCCATTGATCGAACTGGATTTCGTTGCGGCCGCTGATCTGCCAGAGGCAGGTGATGCCGGGTTTCATCGAGAGGCGGCGGCGGTGCCAGGGGTCGTATTGTTCGACTTCGCTGGGGATGGGCGGCCGCGGGCCGACGAGGCTCATGTCGCCCATCAGGACGTTCCAGAGCTGGGGCAGTTCATCGAGACTGGTTTTGCGGAGGATGCGGCCGATGGGGGTGACGCGGGGGTCGTTGGTCATTTTGAAGACGGGGCCGGATTGTTCGTTGAAGATGTCGAGTTCGGCGCGGAGCATTTCGGCGTTGGTGACCATGGAGCGAAACTTGTACATCGTGAAGAGGCGACCGTGCAGGCCGCTGCGTTTTTGGCGGAAGAGGATGGGGCCGGGCGAGGTCAGTTTGATGAGGATGGCCACCGGCAGCATGACCGTGGGTCCGAGGATGATCAGGCCGACGCCGGCGCCGATGATGTCAATGAGCCGTTTGCAGAGCAGTTGCCAGGTGATGTCCGGGGTGGTGCGGAAGACGAGCAAGGGTTTGCCGTAGAAATCATCCACCGTGGCGCGGGCGATGGCGGTGCGGACAAAATCGGCCACGAGCCAGGCTTCGACGCCTTCCGTTTCGCAGGCGAGAATGGCTTTTTCGACATCGGCAAAGCTGGTTTGGGCGACGTTGAAGACCACGCAGGCGACGGGGTGGCGGTGGAGCATTTGGGGCAGGACGCGGAGGAGGTCTTCGCTGGGTTCGATTTTGGCGAGGACCTGCATGTTCCATTCGGGGTGGTCCTGGAGCAGCTGTTCAAACTCGGCGTTGCGTTCGGGGGTGCCGACCAGCACGGCTTGGCGGGCGTACCGGCCGAGGGTGCGATAGCGGCACAGGTACCATTGCACCAGGCGATCCTTGGCGAAGAGCACCACGATGGTGAAGATGGCAAACAGGATGATCACGCTGCGGCTGAGGCCGGTCAGTCCCAGGAAGTACATCGCCGCGATGACGACGAGGGCGCACAGCGACACGCTCTTGGTCAGCACCCACAACGTCTGGCGTATCCCGAGCGGCGAGCGGCGTTCGTAGAAGCCGTTGACATCCAGCAGGAACGGGCAGATGGGCAGGATGACGAGGTAGAGCCACTTGTAATAGCGGAACGTGGCGATGGGGGAAAAATCGAGCGCGATCAAATCGCCGATGGTCAGCGACAGCGGAAACCAGTAGGCGAGATGTTCGCGAAACGCATGCGCCAGCCAGAAGATCACCGCCACCAACAACGCATCCACGAGCTGGTTGCACTGGATGTTCAGTTGGCGCTGGTTGCTCGGCATGGTCAACTCGCGGGACGGGCGAGTGTGGGATACAAATCCTGCACGAATCGGGCCACCTGCTGCATCGCGTCATCGGTGGCCTGTTGGGGATTGGCGGCGGCGATAGCCGGATCGACCGGCGCATGGATCAAAATGTACGCCCAGCGATGGTTGGTGCTGTGCAGGACACGGTCTTTGGTGTTCCACAGGATGCGTTCCATGTGGTGCGGGGTGACGCGATCTTTGCCGACGAACCAGTAGGCGAAGACGGAAAGCATCTGCGCCGTGCTGCCATCCTTCAGTTGGATGTCGCGGATGGTGTTCATCCGCATCACGCCGAGTTTGCCGTTGGGGGCGGCGGCGACGGGAACCGTTTCGACGTATTGAGACTGGATTTTCCAGCCCTGGCCCGGCAGGCAGACTTCGGGGCGGTGGATGCTGGTCACGTCGCGGCCGGCCAGCACGATCGAGCAGTAGATCTGCCGGCCCGCCGCGTCCTTGTAGATGCGGCGCGCGCCTTCGGTGTCGGCCGGGAGGACATTGCGTTCGGTTTCGGAAAGTCCTTCCTGCGGGCCGCCCTGCCACGGGCCGACGGTCTCGGCGAGGAACGGTTTGTTGTCCACCAGGCGGATGCCCGGCTCGGAGGTTTTGGTGACATCGGCGGTCAGCGCCGTGAGGATCACGCCGGCGGTGAGAATGATCACCACGATGCCGAGATGACGCAGGCCAGGGCCGCGCGAGTGGGCGGTTGGGGCGGGAGTGGCGGTCGTGACGGTGGGGGACGATTCGCTCATGTTTGCCTCCTGGGGATTACTCCGCCGGCGAGGTTGCCGGAGTTTCGGCGACGGGTTTCAGCCAACTGTCCACCAGACGCCGGTAGGGGAAATTCAAGACCGCGCCAATGCCGACCATCGCAATCAGCGCCACGCCGAAGACGATGAACCCGGAATAATCGTGGGCCTGCATGGCCGGTCCCTGCCCGTACACCTGGCCGATCAACGCGATGCCAACCACGCGGGCCATGTTGCCGAGCACCGCCAGCGGAATCGCGCAGAGAAACAGCAACCACCGTTTCCACTGCGATGTCTGGGTGATGTAGGCGAACGCCGCCGTCACGGTCGTCATCGCCATCAACGACCGAATGCCGCTGCAGGGATTGGCCACGTCGAAATCGAACACCGCGGAGCGGATGCTGGTGCCGACGCGGACCGTTTCAATCCCCAGCCAGTTCAACACGCCGGTGGACACCCGGGCCATCAGGATTTGCAAGGGGAAGCCGAGTTTGTCGTCGAGAAAATTCAACGGAATCATCAACAGCAAAAACGTAATCGGAAAAAACAAATACCGGAAAACCTCCCGGCCCGCCAACGTCAGCACCAGCCCGTACAACAGAATCACAAACGAAAACACCACCAACCGCGGTTGCATGGCTTTCACGCCGAGATAGTAAATCGCCATCGCCGCCGCCAAAATCCACGCCCCGTGCCCGACCGGCCGCCACTGCGCCTCCAGCAGCCCGCGCCCCTTCAACCAGACAATCCCCAGCGCAATCAGCGGGATCAGCGGTCCATGCGAGTAATTCGAGATCTTGGCCCAGTGCCCCACCAGCCACTGATAGCAACTGACCCGGTAACCAATGGCGCTTTCCACGATCTGCACCCAGTAGGCGTAATAAATCAAACCCACGATCGCCGCCCCCAACAGCCATCTCACCCATTCCACCGCCGTCGTCGGCCAGCGCAGCGCCGCAATCGAAGTCCCGGTACCCATAAAATCGAGCCGTAGTTTACGGTCACAACCCCTTGCTGTCAAACGACCCGCCCGCTATCCTCCGCCCATGAAACCTCTCGCCTGCGCCCTGCTCCTGCTGGCCGGCTGTGGCCGCGCTCCCCTCCCGCCACAGGCCCTCGTCTTCGCCCGCGGCGCCGACTCGCAGAAACTCGATCCGGCCGATGTGGATGACGGCGAATCCATCAAAGTCCTCGTCAACATCTGCGAAGGCCTCGTGCGGTTCAAACCCCACACCACCGAGCCGGAACCGTGCCTCGCCACGGGCTGGGTGATTTCACCAGACGGGCTGACCTACACCTTTCCGCTGCGCCCCGGCGTGAAGTTCCACGATGGCACGCCGCTGACCGCCGAAACCGCGCTCTTCAGTTTCCAGCGCCAACTCCATCCCACCCTGCCCGGCGCCACCTTTGCCTACTGGAGCGCCATGTTCAACGTCGTCACCAACGTCGAAGCCCGCGGCCACGCCCTCGTCTTTCACCTCCGCGAACCCCACGCCCCGCTGCTGGCCAGCCTCTGCATTCCCGCCGCCTCCCTCATCAGCCCGAACTTCCGCGACCAACGCACCCCCATCGGAACCGGCCCATTCCGCTTCGTCTCCTGGACGCCGAACGACCGGATCGTCCTCGAACGCAACCCCGACTATTGGGACAGCCCACCGGCCTTGACCCAACTCATCTACCGCGTCGTCCCCGACAACACCACCCGCCTGATCCAACTGCGCACCGGCGAAATCCACGCCATGGACGGACTCGACCCCAACGACCTGCCCGTTGTCGAAGCCGACCGCAACCTCCAACGGCTCAGCACGCCCGGCCTCAACGTCGCCTACCTCAGCTTCAACTGCGATAAAATCACCGACGTCAACCTCCGCCGCGCCATCGCCGCCGCCATCCGCAAAACCGACCTCGTCAACGCCGTCTATCGCGGCGCCGGCACCGTCGCCCACAACCCGCTCCCCCCCTTCATCCCCGGCCACCACGACAACATCATCTCTACCCCGCCCGCTCAACCGCCCGCCACCCGACCGCTGACTCTCCACGTCATGACCAACCCCCGGCCCTACCTCCCCAACCCGCTGCGCGCCGCCGAGATGATCAAAGCCGACTGCGCCCGAGCCGGTGTCCCCCTCGAAATCATCCCCAACGAATGGGGCGCCCACCTCACCCGCACCCAACGCGGCGAACACGACCTCGCCCTCCTCGGCTGGGTCGGCGACAACGGCGACGCCGACAATTTTCTCTACGTCCTGCTCGACAAAGACACCGCCACCCTCGGCAGCGCGCTGAACATCAATTTCTGGCGCCACGACGGCTATCACGACCTGATGGTGGCCGCCCGCCGCGAAACCCACCCCGCCGCCCGCGCCGAACTCTACCGGCGTTCACAAGAAATCATCGCCGCCGAAGCCCCGATGGTCCCGCTCGCCCACGCCCAAAGCATGATCGTCCTCCGCGCCGACCTCACCGGCGTCCTGCTCCAACCCAACGGCGACGTCTTCTTCCACCGCGCCCGCCGCACCCCGCCCCCGCCCGCGCGAGGAGGCGGGCCGTGAGGGTCAATTTTCGTTAGCACGCCCAACCGCCGAACCGGCCCTTGTGGGCGGGCCATTCCGGGCGCGCCCGGCCGGGTCTTCCGAGGCAGTCGCGGGCGGGCGGAAAAAAATCGGGCCGGCTCGCGCCGGCCCTACCGGAGGAGAACGGGGGATGGGAAAATTACCGCTTGATCGCCAGAACGCGCTGGATGGTGTAGAGCGCTTCCTGGATGCGGAACGGTTTGTGGATGTACCCGTCGAGCGCGTACTGGACCATCAACTGCCGCAGCCGCAATTCGTCGGAACCCGAGCAGAGGATGACTTTGACTTTGTCGTTGAGCTTGCGCAGCCACTCGAACGTCTTGCCGCCGTCCAGACCCGGCATGTAGTAGTCGAGGATGACGAGATCAATCTTGTCTTTGTCGCGGGTGTATTGTTCGAGGGCTTTGACCGGGTTGGTGATCGTGGTCACCGCGTAACCGCTCGGCTCGAGCATCTGTTTGGCGATCCGGCAAAAATCTTCGTCGTCATCAATCACCATCACGTGCTCGCGCGTGGCGACGGCGGCGGGGGCGACCGGCTGTTCGAGTGTGGAATCCATGTTGAGCCTGATTCAAGCAAAGCCGGTGCCAAGCCACGGTGGCCTTGACCCCGCCGGGCGGGGG
Organism: uncultured Verrucomicrobiota bacterium; assembly: GCA_964533295.1. GTDB lineage: Bacteria > Verrucomicrobiota > Verrucomicrobiia > Palsa-1439 > Palsa-1439 > OMJI01. The sequence goes on along the minus strand of CAZHLM010000056.1, from coordinate 11,130 downwards.
CGACTACTATCGCCGCGCAAATGGCGGGCCGGGGCACATTCATCACGTTTGAAGGCGGCGAAGGCAGCGGCAAATCCACCTTGATCGAGCGAGTGGCCGCCCGGTTGCGGACGGCGGGACGTTCAGTTTTGGTCTGCCGCGAGCCGGGGGGGACGGACATTGGTGAACAAATCCGGCATGTCCTGCAGTACAGCAAACAATCCGTGGCGATGATGCCCGAGACGGAGTTGTTGTTGTTTGCCGCCAGCCGCGCGCAGCTTGTCCGCGAGATCATCCGGCCCGCGCGCGAGGCCGGTACGATCGTGATGTGCGACCGGTTCGCAGACTCGACGACCGTTTATCAGGGCGTCGGCCGCCGGCTCGACCCGGCCGTTGTTGCCACGATCAACCAGCTCGCCGTCGGCGACTGCCGGCCGGACCTGACGCTGGTGATTGATCTGGACCCGCGCATCGGCCTCGAACGCGCCCGCGGCCGGGAGTTGTTCGACCGGATGGAGAATCAGACGCTGGATTTTTACGACCGGGTCCGCCGCGGCTACCTCGACCTGGCGCAGTGCGAGCCGCAACGGGTCAAAGTGGTGGACGGGGCCGGCAACCTGCCGGCGGTCGAGGCGGCGGTCTGGGAATGGGTGCGCCGTGTCGTTTCGTGACCACAGCGCGAACCGCGCGATCGCGGCTCAGTTGCAGCGCGGGTTGCAGCGGGGGCGGTTGGCGCACGCGTATTTGTTTTACGGACCGCGCGGGGCCGGTAAGGAGGCGCTGGCGCGGACGTTGGCGCAGGCGTTGAATTGCCGGGCGGCGGACGCGGATGCGTGCGGGGCGTGCGATTCGTGCCAGCGGGTGGCGCAGGGCCGGCATCCGGACGTGTATTGGTTGCGCCCCGAGTCGAAAAGCCGGGCGATCAAGATCGAACAGGTCCGGGAATTCATGCAATCGGTCAATCTCCGCGCCCACATGGGCGGGGTGAAAGTCGGCATCGTGGCGGAGGCGGAATGTTTGAACGAAGCGGCCGCCAACGCGTTTCTGAAAACGCTCGAAGAACCGCCGGCGCAGACGGTGATCGTGTTGTTGACCGCCGAGCCGCAGCGGTTGTTGCCGACGATTCTGTCGCGGTGCCTGCGGATTTCGTTCGGGCGGACGGCGGCGGGCGCGTCGGCCTACCGGGCCACGGTGGTGGAGTTGCTGACGAATTTTTCGGCGCGCGGGCCGACGCGGATCCCGGGGGCGTACCGGCTGTTGGCGGAGTTGACGGCGTGGCTGGGGAAGATTCGCGCGGAGACCCGGCAACGGGTCGAGCAGGAGATGCGGCGCGAGTTGGAGGCGGAGTTGGAGCCGAAAGCGCGGGAGAAGGTCGTGGAACAGTTTGAGGCGCGGGTGGAGGGGGAGTACCGGGCGGCGCGCGAGCAGGTGTTGGAGGAAATCTACGCGTGGTTTGGCGACGTGGTGTTGCAGACCGAACAGGCCGAGCGGGAGGTGTTGGCGTTGCCGGAAGCCGCCGCGGCCACCGCGCAGGTCGCCAGCCGGCTGACCGCCGAGCAAGCCCACGCCAACGTCGAGGCGGTGGAGGCGATGCGCGAGGCGTTGCAACGCAACATCGCCGAGGCGCTGGCGCTGGAAGTCGGGCTGCTTAAGATCACGCCATGACAAGTGCGGTCATGGCGGCCCCTCACCCTGACCTCTCCCCGCTCGCGGGGAGAGGGGAACCGAATCGAAATTCCCTTTCCCCATTCGATGGGGAGAGGGTCAGGGTGAGGGGTTCGGTGCGATGAAGGCGTTTGAGCGTTGGACAATGTTCGGGCTGACGGCGGTGGCGTTTCTGGCGCCGCTGAAATGGGGGACGCCGGTGGTGTTGCAGTCGGTCGTCATGCCGCCCGGCGACGCGATGGAGTGGTTGTTTCTGACGTGGTCGAACGAGTGGGGTGTGTTGTTCTGTTTTGCGGCGTTGCTGTGGGGCGTGATGGACCGGGAACGGCGGGGGAATCGGTCGGACGCGCTGTGGTGGTTGCCGGTGGTCTGGCTGGCGACGCAGGTGATCGCGTGGCCGGACACGATCCATCCGCAGGCGTCGGCCGACACGGTGCTGCATTTTGCGGCGTGTGTGATCCTGTTTTACGCGGCGGCGTGGTACGTGCGCGACGGGGCGGCGGCGGCGCGGATTTTTGGCGGGCTGGCGTTGGCGACGGTGTTGATCAGTTTCTTCGGCCTGCAACAGTGGTTCGGCGGGTTGGAGGAGACGCGGCGGTATGCGGCCGAGACATTCGCGGCCGGGGAGTTGCCGCCGGAGTTGGCGGTGCGGCTGACCAGCCAACGGGTGTTCGGGACGTTGGTGTATCCGAACGCGTTGGCCGGGTTGTTGACGGTGGCGTTCGGGCCGTTATTGGCGTGGGTGTGGACGCGGAGCCGGACGTGGGACCCGAAGGTGAAATGGGTGGCGCTGGTGTTGGGGGGCGGGTTGGCGGCGACGGTGTTGGTGCTGACCGGGTCGCGAGGCGGGTTTGTTTCGTTTGCGGCCGGGATCGTGGCCGGGTTGTGGTGTTGCGCGGGACGCGGGCGGAACCGGGCGGCGGTCATCGCGGTGGCGGTGCTGGCCGGGGTGTTCGTGGTGGCCGTGGCCGGAGGGATGATCCATCTGGGCCGAACCAGTTTGGCGGCGCGGCTGGATTACTGGGCCGGCGCGGTACGGATCATTCGGGACCACCCGTGGGTCGGCACGGGGCCGGGGACGTTCGGCTCGATCTATCCGCTGTACAAGACCGGCGGGACCGAGGAAGCGCAGATGGTTCACAACAATTTCCTGCAAATGTGGTCGGATTCCGGTGTGGCGGCCTTTGGTGTGTTCGGGTGGTTGTGGCTGGTGGGTTTGCGCGATGCGTTTCGGCTGGCGCGGCAACGCCGGGGCGATGCGGCGGCGGTGGCGATCGTGGCGGGGCTGACCGGGTGGACGGTGCATGGGTTGTTCGATTTTGATCTGTACGTGCCGGGGGTGGCCTGGCCGGCGTTTATCTTGATGGGCGCGTTGCAGGGGTTGAAAGAGGAGGAACCCGCGCCGCCTCGCCGGCCGGCGGCGGTGTTGTGGGGGCTGACGGGGCTGGTGGTGGCGGGGGTGGTTTGGCTGACGGGGCGCTCGTTGTTGGCGGCGCACGAGCACGGCAAACAGCACCGCTTGGAACCGCTCCATCCGACCGGCGCGTTGGCGGTGGCGCGGCGGGTGGTCGAACTGGCGCCGTGGAATGGTCATTATGCGGGTCAAGCCGCGGAGTTGGCGATGCGGTTGGGTCGGTTCGAAGAGGCGGCGGCCTTTTGCCGGCGCGCGATTGCGTGTGATCCGTACCGGCCATCGCATCACTGGCGACTGGCGCGGGTCTTGTGGACGGAGGGGAAAGATGTACCGGGAGCGCTTCGATCGCTGCGGCGGGCGGTGGAATTGAATCCGACGAAGAAAACGTATGTTGACAGCCTCGCGGCGGCGGAGGAAAGCGTTCGACAAGGTGGAGGTCGTTTGTTAGAGTCCGCGCCCGATGAGTAGCGGCGCTTGACGCGAGGAGGTGCTGCGAAACAACTTCGCTCCCGTTTTCAGAGGCAACGCATGGATATTGAGCAAATCAAAGCCATCATCGCGATGATGAAGGAGAATGACCTGTCGGAGTTCTCCATGGAGCATGACGGCCTGAAGATCCGCCTCAAACGCGGGCCGGAAGGGATTCAGCAGGTCGTGACGCTGCCCCCCGCCCCGGCCGTGGCGCCCGCCCCGGTTACGCCGGCGGCGGCCCCGGCCGCGCCGGCCGCGGCGCCGACCGATGTCAAACACATCGTCTCCCCGATGGTGGGCACGTTCTACCGTTCCGCCGCACCCGATGCCCCGCCGTACATCGAAGTTGGTCAGGCCGTGGACGAAGAGACCGTGGTGTGCATCATCGAAGCCATGAAAGTCATGAACGAGATCAAGGCCGAGACGAAGGGCGTCATCACGCAAGTGCTCGTGGAAAACGCCAAACCGGTGGAGTTCGGCCAGAAACTGTTCGCGGTCAAACCGAACTGACCCCGGCCACGTTCAACCCGCATCCGCCGGTATGTTCGACAAGATCCTCATCGCCAACCGCGGCGAAATCGCCGTCCGCGTCATTCGCGCCTGCAAGGAACTCGGCATCCGTTCCGTGGCGGTGTATTCGCAGGCCGACGCGGATTCGTTGCACGTCCAGTTGGCCGACGAGGCGATCTGCATCGGTGAAGCGCCCAGCAAGGAAAGCTATCTCAAGATTGACCGCATCATCAGCGCGGCCGAGGTGGCGGATGTCGAGGCGATCCATCCGGGGTATGGCTTTCTCTCCGAGAACGCCCACTTCGCCGAGGTCTGCGAGGGTTGCAACATCAAGTTCATCGGCCCGCCCAGCAGCGCCATCCGCGCGATGGGCGACAAGGTGGCCGCCCGCGAAACGATGCGCAAAGCCGGTGTCCCCGTCGTCCCCGGCAGCGACGGCCCGGTCGGCTCGGAAGACGAGGCGCTGAAGATTGCCCGCAAAATCGGCTACCCGGTCATCGTCAAAGCCGCCGGCGGCGGCGGCGGCCGCGGCATGCGCATCGCCCACAACGACCCGTCGCTGATCAAGGCTTATCACACCGCTCGCAGCGAGGCGGAACGAGCCTTCAGCAACGCCACCGTCTATCTCGAAAAATACGTCGAAGACCCCCGTCACATCGAATTCCAGATTTTTGCCGACCGCAAAGGCAAGACCGTCCACCTCGGCGAGCGCGATTGCAGCATCCAGCGGCGGCATCAGAAGCTGTTGGAGGAAGCGCCGTCGCCGGTCATGACCAGCGACTTGCGCAAGAAAATGGGCAAGGCCGCCATCAAAGCGGCCGAGGCGGTCAAGTACGTCAACGCCGGCACGGTCGAGTTCCTGCTCGACAAGAACGGCGAGTTTTACTTCATCGAGATGAACACGCGCGTGCAGGTCGAGCACCCGGTCACCGAGGAAGTCACCGGCATTGACATCGTGAAAGAACAACTGCGCGTCGCCGCCGGGGAGGAACTGTCGTTCGACCAAAAAAACATCGAAGTCCAGCGCTGCGCCATCGAGTGCCGGATCAATGCCGAAGACCCCTTCAATAATTTCCAGCCCAGCCCCGGGCGGATTGATTTCCTGCATGTCCCCGGCGGCCACGGCGTGCGGGTGGACAAACACGTCTATTCCGGCTACGTCATCCCGCCGTACTACGACTCGATGATCGCCAAACTGATTTGTTACGGACGCGACCGGCGCACCGCGATGGATCGAATGTCGCGGGCGCTGGATGAATTCATTTTGCGCGGCGTCAAGACCACCATCCCGTTGCACAAGTTGATTTTGAAAGACCCCAATTTCCGGCGCGGCCGGTATTCCACCAGTTTCGTCGAGCGGCTGATGTCCACCGCCACTCAGGCCGGACTGGTCCTGCCGACGGAAGAACCAACCTGAACTCGTTTCACCCCACATCGAAATCACGAGGTTACTCATGAAAAAAATTGCCATGCTGACGGGCGGAGGCGACTGCCCGGGTTTGAATGCCGTCATCCGCGGAGTCACCCGCCGCGCGCTCGCGGCCGGCTGGGAGGTCATCGGTTATCGCAACGGCTGGGCCGGCGTCATCAAAAACGACAGTTTCCCGCTGGACCGCACTCGCGTCGCCGGCATCCTCCATCTCGGCGGCACGATCCTCGGCACCTCGCGCACCAATCCGACCGACGAGCAACTCGATCTGATCGCCCAGAATCTCAAAACCGCCGGCGTTTCGGTGTTGATCGCGATTGGCGGCGACGACACGCTTAGCGTGGCCTCCCGCATCCACAAGCGGGGCGTGCCGGTCGTCGGCGTGCCGAAGACGATTGATAACGACATTGCCGGCACCGACCAGACCTTCGGCTTCGACACCGCCGTCAACATCGCCACCGAGGCGATTGACCGGCTCCATTCCACCGCCGAGGCGCACAGCCGCGTCCTCGTCGTTGAAATCATGGGTCGGCAGGCCGGCTGGATCGCGCTCTACGCCGGCATCGCCGGCGGCGCCGACGTGGTGTTGGTGCCGGAATTCCCCCAGACGCTCGAGTCCATCTGCGACATCATCAAAAAACGGCAGGCCAACGGCAAAAACTTCTCCATCGTCGCCGTTGCCGAAGGCTTCAAACTCGAGGGCGAAAAGGAAGTTCTCCAGACCGACAAACTCGACGCCTTCGGCCACGTGCGCCTGGGCGGCATCGCGGAACGGCTCTGCAAACTGATCGAAGACAACACCGGCATCGAAAGCCGGTCGGTCGTGCTCGGCCACACCCAACGCGGCGGCACCCCCACCGCCTACGACCGCGTGCTCAGTACCCGCTACGGCGTCAAAGCCGCCGAACTGGCCATCGCCGGCCAGACCGGCAAACTCGTGGCGCTGCGCGGGCAGGACGTGATCGGCGTGGAACTCGACCCGCTCATCACCCAGGTCACCGATAAAAAGACCGGCAAGCCGAAGCTGCGGATGGGCAATCGCAGCGTGCCGAAGGAACTCTACGATCTGGCAAAGGTCTTTTTCGGTTGAAGATGGAGCGCCATGGCGGCGACGCACCTCGCGAACTGCCGGCTGTACGGGTTCCTGGATACCGCGTACCTCGCCGGCCGCGATCCGCGGGTGGTGACGCGCCAACTGTTGGCCGGGGGTGTGGACATCATCCAGATTCGCGCCAAGGACTACAGCCACGCGCAACGGATTGATCTCGCGCTGGCCGTGATCAGCGAGACGTACGCCGCCCGCATCCCGGTCATCATCAACGACGACATCGAAGCCGTCGCCAAAACCGGCGCCGATGGCGTCCACCTCGGCCAGGAGGACTGGGCGGCGGCGCGACCGGAGCAGTTGAGCCGCGCCCGCATCATCGGGTTGAGCACGCATTCGCTCGACCAGGCCCGGCAGGCCGAAAAGCTGGGGGTGGATTACATCGGTGTCGGCCCGATTTTTCCCACCGGCACGAAGCCCGGCGTGCCGCCGGTCGGCCTGCAACTGATCCGCGCCGTGGCCGGGGCGGTGCGAATTCCTTTTTTTGCCATCGGCGGTATAACGCTTGAAAACCTCGCGTCCGTCAAAGCCGCCGGCGCGACCCGCGTCGCCGTGGTCTCCGCCATCCTGCGCGCCCCCGATGTCCAGGCCGCCGCCGCTGCGTTCAAGGCGCACGTGTAGCCGCGCTTGCCAACCGCGGAGGCAACCGGTACGAATGAGCGCATGAGCTTGTTGATTACCGGTTCGATTGCGTTGGACAGCGTCAAGACGCCGGTCGCGGAGCACCAGGACCTGCTCGGCGGCTCGGCCAGCTACGCGAGTGTGGCGGCGAGCTTTTTCACGCCGGTCAACATGGTCGGGATTGTCGGGCGGGATTTTCCCACCAAGTATCTCGGTCTCTACCGCGAGCGCGGCATCAATCTCGACGGGTTGGAAGTGGCCGACGGCGCGACGTTCCGGTGGTCGGGCGAGTACGAGTGGGATTTGAACCGCCGCCGCACCCTGTCGGTCGCGCTGAACGTGTTTGAGAAGTTTCATCCCACCCTGCCGCAACACTACCGGGACACGCCCTACGTGTTGCTGGCGAACATTTCGCCGGCGTTGCAACTGCACGTTCTGGCGCAGATGAACGCGCCGAGGTTCGTGGTGGCCGACACGATGGATTTGTGGATCGAAACGGCGCGCGACGCGTTGGTCGAGTTGTTGCGCAAGATTGATTGTCTCGTGCTCAATGAGAGCGAGGCGCGGCAGTTCACCCAACAAACGAGTCTGATCAAGGCCGGGCGGCAAATCCTCCAGATGGGACCGAAATACGTCGTCATCAAAAAGGGCGAACACGGCAGCCTGTTGTTCGCCACCGACCTGTTTTTCAGCGCGCCCGCGTATCCGCTCGAGGACATTCACGACCCGACGGGGGCCGGTGATTGTTTTGCCGGCGCCTTGGCCGGGCATCTCGCCAGCGTCGGGCGCGTCTCCCACGAGACCATCCGCAAAGCCGTCGTCCGCGGCAGCGTGGTGGCCAGTTATTGTGTCGAGGCGTTCAGCCTGAACCGGCTGGAGCGGCTCACGGTCCAGGACATTGACCAGCGATACCAGGTCTTCAAGCTGATGAGCCACTTCGAAGTCGGGTGAGCGCAAGACAAAAAAGAGGCGCGCACCACCGTGCGCGCCTCTTTTTTTTGTCGGGCAAGCGCACCGCTCGCCCGTCCATCGGGATTTACTTCGAAGCGTCCTGCAGCTTCTTGCCCGCGTCTTCCATCGCTTCGCCGGTCTTCTCGGCGGCCTTCTTGGCGCCTTGCTCGGTCGCCTTGATCGCGCCGTCGAGTTTCTCGCCGACGGTCTCTTCCTTCTTCGCGCAGCCCACCACCACCAGCGTCGTCACGGCCAACGCCGCGAGCAACCACGAATAACGAATCGGTTTCATGTGCATTCCTTTGGTTAAGGGTTGACGAAAAAGCTACTGGATTGCCGCGGGTGTGGCGACACTTTTTTCGTGGCAGCCGCGCCGTGCCTGTGCATAAATCGCCGCATGATTCGACGCTACTCCCGCGATGTGATGCGGAACATTTGGACGGAAGAAAACAAGTTCTCCATTTGGCTGCGGATCGAAATCCTCGCCTGCGAGGCGCGCCGGATACCGGCTCGCGACCTGGCGACGATCAAGCGGAACGCGAAGTTCACCGTCGCGCGGATCAATGAAATCGAGAAGACCACGAACCATGACGTGATCGCGTTCCTGACCTGCGTCGCCGAGCACGTCGGCCCCGCCTCCCGGCACATTCACGAGGGGCTGACCTCGTCGGACGTGGGCGACACGGCGCTGGCGTTCCAGATGAAACAGGCGGCGGAGATTCTCCTCGCCGACGTGCGGCAGTTGCGACAGGTGATCGCCCGCCGGGCGCGCCAGTACAAGGACACACCCTGCATGGGCCGCACCCACGGCGTCCACGCGGAGCCGACGACGTTCGGCCTGAAACTGGCGCTGATGTACGACGAGTTCGGCCGGGCGCTCGACCGGTTGGAGCGGGCGCGCGACATCATATCCGTCGGGAAAATTTCCGGCGCGGTGGGCACGCACGCCCATCTTTCACCGAGCGTCGAGGCGTACGTCTGCCGCCGACTCGGTTTGCGACCGGCCCGAATTTCCACGCAAATTCTCCAACGCGACCGGCACGCGGAGTATCTGGCCGCGCTTGCGCTGGTCGGCTGCTCGATTGACCGGTGGGCAACGGAGTTCCGGCACCTGCAACGCACCGAAGTCCTCGAAGCGGAGGAATGTTTCGCCGAAGGTCAGAAGGGTTCCAGCGCGATGCCGCACAAACGCAACCCGATCACCTGCGAACGGCTCTGCGGGCTGGCGCGCGTGCTGCGGGGCAACGCGCAAGCGGCGATGGAAAACGTCGCCCTCTGGCACGAGCGCGACATTTCGCACAGCAGCGTCGAGCGCGTGATCGTGCCGGACTCCACCACGCTGCTCGATTACATGCTCGTCAAACTCACCGAGATCGTGGACCGCCTGCTGGTCTATCCCGACCGGATGCGGCGCAATATGGAATTGAGCAAGGGCCTGACCTTCTCCCAGGCCGTTCTGCTCGCGCTGACGCAACGCGGCCTGACCCGCGAAGCGGCCTACCGGATCGTGCAGGACAACGCGATGGCCACCTGGCGGGGCGACAAAACCTTCCGCGAGAACCTCCTCGCCGATCCCCGGCTGCGCGCCCACCTCGCGCCGCGCGAGATCGAAGCGCTCTTCGATCCGCGCCGCCACTTCCGCGAAGTCAACCGCACTTTCCGAAAAGTAGGCCTCGCATGAAACCACCGCTTGATCCCGAATTCCAACCCGCCGTGTTGTTCCACCGCTCGTACCGGGGCGACCACCCGCTGGTCATCGGTCTCGAACGCGAAAACGGGTCGCTCTCCCGCTACGAAACCCGCGTCCGCGCCACGCCCGACGCGGAGACGGTGCGCCACGTCGAGCGCACGGTGAAATTTCTGCTTTGGGCGCGGGGCGGCTGGCGGCTGTATCTGGACGGCCCGCGGGCGGTCTGTGAAAAAATCCAGATTCGTCCGTTCGACGCCGAGTTGATGACGCGCGTCTACGAGCGGCCGTTTGAGATCACGCTCGGCCCGGTGCCCGCGGCGAAGGAACCAGCCACCGCGCTCGGTGGTCATCTCGACGGTTGCCGGCTCGGATTCGACCTTGGCGCGAGCGATTACAAAGTCGCGGCGGTACGGGGCGGTCAGGTGGTCTACAGCGACGAGTTTCCGTGGGATCCGAAGAACCAGCCGGATCCGCACTATCATTATGAGCACATCATGACCGGCTTGAAAAAAGCCGCCGCCTACCTGCCGCGGGTGGACGCCATCGGCGGCAGTTCCGCGGGCGTGATCGTGAACAATGAAATCCGCTCCGCGTCGCTCTTCCGCGCCGTGCCGGCAGAGAAATACCCCGCGGCCAAACGCACTTTCCTGCGTCTGCGCGACGAATGGAACGTCCCGCTCGACGTGTTGAACGATGGCGATGTCACCGCGCTGGCCGGCGGAATGTCGCTTGGCGTGACCGGCGTGCTCGGCCTGGCCATGGGTTCGAGCGAGGCCGCCGGCTATCTCGACCGCGACGGCCGGTTGCGCGGCTGGCTCAGCGAGCTGGCCTTCGCGCCGGTGGATCACAACCCGGCCGCCCCGGCCGATGAATGGTCGGGCGACCGGGGCGTGGGCGCCCAGTATTTTTCCCAGCAGGCGGTGAACCGATTGCTGCCGGCGGCCGGAATCAGCGTGCCGCCGGACCTCGGATTGCCGGAACGCCTGAAAGAAGTCCAGACGCTCATGGCCAAAGGCGACCACCGCGCGGCGCAGATTTATGAAACCATCGGCGTCTATCTCGGCTACACGATTCCCCACTATGCCGATTTCTACGATTTTGATCACGTGTTGATTCTCGGCCGGGTCACCAGCGGCGAGGGGGGCCGCATCCTGCTGGCCAATGCCCGGCAGGTCCTGCGCGCCGAATTCCCGGCGCTCGCCGACCGGATTCAACTGCATGTCCCCGACGAAAAAAGCCGTCGCGTCGGCCAGGCCGTCGCCGCCGCGAGCCTGCCGGTCATCACGAAATGAAAC
>CAZHLM010000055.1:0-22565 GCA_964533295.1 uncultured Verrucomicrobiota bacterium | reverse complement strand
GACCTCCACCGGCTCCACCGCAATCCCCGCCAGCTCACCCCACCACGGCCCCGCCACATGAAACGTGAACAACGACGGCACCGGCGGTTCCAGCGTGTGCCCGAGGCGCACGGCCAACTCCCCGCCCGCCACCGTCCGACACCCGCCCGTCGCCAGCAACACGCGATCGCAGACCATCGTCTCCCCGGTAACACAGACCACTTCAAACCCCGGTCGAATCTCCCGCACCCCGCAGCCCGACCGCAGCTTCACCCCCGCCGCGCGGGCCGACGCGACCAAACAATCCACGATCGTCTGCGACGAATCGGTCACGGGAAACATCCGGCCATCGGCCTCCGTCTTCAGCGCCACACCACGCCGGGCAAACCAGTGCACCGTGTCCGCCGCCGAAAACCGCGCCAGCAACCCGATCAGCTCCCGCTCGCCGCGCGGGTACCGCGCCGCAAACTCGCGCGTGTCAAACAACGCATGCGTCACGTTGCAACGGCCACCGCCCGAAATCCGCACCTTGCCCAGAAACTGCCGGCTTTTCTCAAGGAGCGTAACGTCAGCGGCGGGATTCGCTTCCGCGCACGTGATCGCCGCAAAGAAACCCGCCGCGCCGCCGCCGACAATGATGACGCGCAGACTCACCCCCTCACCCTGAACCTCTCCCCGTCAAATGGGCAAAGGGCAGCCAATATCGAGTTCCCTCGCCCCGCTTGCGGGCAGAGAGTCAGGGTGAGGGGCCGTCTCATCCTCCCGAAAGCTCCCGGCCGCGTTTCGTCGCCGCGGCAATGGCGTCGCGAAAGATTTCCATCAGCTTCCGCTCGCTCATTACTTTCAACGCAGCTTCCGTGGTGCCGCCCGGAGAAGTGACCTTCTTGCGGAGTTCTGCTGGCTCTCCTCTGCGCTCTAACATCATTGATGCCGCACCATACACCGTTTGGATGGCCAATCTTTCCGCTTCCTCTGCATTGAGCCCGGACTCAATGCCGGCAAGAATCATCGCTTCCGTCACCAAAAAAATGTACGCGGGACCACTACCACTCAACGCTGTTACAGCATCCATCTTGTCCTCGCTCACTCGCAGCGGGGGCATACCGACCGCCTCCATGATTGCCGCGCTTGTTCTGGCATCCTCCTCAACCGCCCACTTACCCAGACATTGAGCAGATGCACATTTTCCGAGCAGCGCGGGGGTGTTTGGCATCACCCGGATAACTCGCGGCTGGCCACCCAGTTGCTCCTCGATCCTGCGAGTGGGGATGCCTGCGGCGATGGAAATGAACAGATGCCTTGGCTGCACCACCGGTCGAAGACCTTGAAGCACCTGACTCATCTGCTGTGGCTTCACCGCAAGGACGACGATGTCCGCCGCCGTTACCGCCTCACCGGCATTCGTTGTTGTCTTGAGGTGCCGAATCTCACTGAAATCCTCGAGCACATCTGCGCGCACATCAGAGACAATAACTTGCTGAGGCTGCACTCTAGCGGCATCAAGCAGCCCGCGAATCAGCGCCTCGCCCATGTTACCGGCTCCGATGAAGGCGATGGTTTTATTCTGTAGATTCATTCTTTTTCCGTTCTCCGAAGATTCCGGTCCCGATCCGCACCATTGTCGCCCCCTCTTCCACGGCGATTTCGTAATCGTGACTCATCCCCATGGACAACTCCGGCAGGCCGTGCGCATCCCGAAGCTCCCGGAGTTTGCGGAAGAACGGCCGCGGATCCTTGCCGGCGGGGGGAATCGTCATGAGTCCCCGGACTTCGACGCGCGACAACTTGTTCAACTCCGCCAGCGCGCCCGGCAGGTCTTCCGGTTTCATTCCGAACTTGCTCGCCTCACCGGCCACATTCACTTCCAGCAAGACCGGCATCGTTTTGCCGAGCCGCTCGGCCCACTTCTCGATCTCCACCGCCAACTTCACGCTGTCCACCGATTGAATCATCTCAAACAACTCCACCGCGTCGCGCACCTTGTTCGTCTGCAAATGCCCGATGAAATGCCAGCGCGCCCGACCGGACACGAGCGGGATTTTCGCCTTCGCCTCCTGCACCTTGCTCTCGCCGCAAATCGTCACCCCCGCCGCCAACGCCTCCGCAATCCGCTCCGGCTCGACCGTTTTCGTCACGGCGACCAACGTGACCCGGTCGCCCAACCTCGCCCGAATCCGCGCCACGTTCTCGGCAATCTCCGACATGCGGCAGATTGTATTCGGTCGCGGCGCTGACTACAATCGGGCAATGCGCCTGGGACATTTCGAGTTGCGCGAACCGATCGGCCGCGGCGGGATGAGCGAGGTCTACCGGGCCTGGGACGCCACGTTGAACCGCGAGGTCGCTGTCAAAGTCCTCCGCGCCGGCACAGCCACGGCCGCCGATTTTCTGCGCGAGGCGCGCGCGGCGGCCGCCATCAACCACCCGCACATCACCCAGATTCATCTGGTGGACGAAACCGACGGACAGCAGTTCCTCGTGATGGAACTGCTCCGCGGCCAGACGTTGCGCGAGCGAATCGAACAACATGGCCCGCTCGACGAAGAAACCGCCCTGCAGATCGGCCTCGACGTGGCCGACGCGTTGCGCGCCGCCTACCGCGCGCAAATGATCCATGGCGACATCAAACCCGCCAACATTTTCCTGACCGCCGACCAGGGCGCCAAGGTACTCGATTTCGGTCTGGCCAAACTCGCCAACGTCGAAGTCGCCGCCGAGGGCGAGATCTGGGGCTCGCCATATTATATATCGCCCGAACGCGCCGGCCGCCGCGCCGAGGATTTCCGCAGCGACGTGTACAGCCTCGGCGCGACGTTGTTCCATGCGCTGACCGGCCGCCCGCCGTTCGAAGCCGGTACGCCCGAGGAACTGGCCCTGAAACGGTTGCAGGAAAAAGCGCCCGGCGTGCGGGCGGTGCGGCCCGAATTGACCCCGGAAACCGAGCAGGTGATTGACAAGATGCTCAACAAAAGTCCCCTGCTCCGCTACCGGGATTACGACGCGGTGATCGCGCATCTGCAGGCCGCCAAGACCGCCGCCACCGCGCGCCGGCTCGGTTTGACCGTCAAGGCCACCGCCGACCAGACCGCGCGCCGCGCGCGTCGCCGGCAGATCATCGTGATCGCGGCCGGTATCCTGGCGCTGCTGATCGTGGCCGGCATCCTCTTCGGTCCGCGCTGGCTGTCGGACACCCGGCAGGTCGAGTTCACCTGCCACGCGCCACTGGCCCGGCAGGTGTTTCTGGCCGGGGACTTCAACAACTGGAACACCGCCGCCATCCCGCTGCAAAAGGACGCGGCCGGTCTCTGGCGCGTCACCATCCCCCTGCCCCCCGGCCAGCACGCCTACAAGTTTGTCGTGGACGGTCAGTGGCAGGCCGACCCCACCAACCCCGACCGGGTCAAAGACGGGTTCGGCGGCTACAACTCCGTCAAAACCATCCATGAATGATTTCGATCCCCGCTACCGGGCGTACTTCACCTGTTTCAACCGCCAGGAGTTTTTCGAAGCCCACGAAGCCCTCGAAGAACTCTGGCTGATCACTCACGACCGGCGCCGCGACTTTTACAAGGGCCTCATCCAAACGGCCGCCGCGTTCCTGAAATGGCAGCAGGCCAAACCCGATCCCGCCGGGCGGCTGGCCCGCCGCGCCGCCGCGCTCTTGCAACCCTACGCGCCGGTATGCGAAGGATTGCGCGTGCCAACCGTCCTCGCGTTGCTCGATCAACTGCCGCACCACGTCACCGTCCCGCCCCGCCTCGAACTGGAACCGCCATGCGACTGATTCAAGTCTTGAGCATGTTGCTGACGCAACTGAGCGTCGGCACCCTGCTGGCCACCAGCCTGTTGCCGACACGGGAAATCCGGTCGAGCTTCTTCACCTTCAACAGCCTGCTGGCCGCCATCTTCGCCGGGATCGCGCTGGTGATTACCAAAAAACTGCTCGGCGCCGCGTGGTGGGATGTCCGGTATCTCGGCCTGACCATCATCGGCGCCACCGCCGCGTGGGGATGTTTCCGGCTCGAGAAACCGGAGTTCGGCCGGCTGTTGCTGATTCTGTCGGGGCTGGCCGGACTGGTTCTCGGCGTCCTGCCGCTGGCCGCAACGGCGCTGGAAGCGCGACAACTGGAATCCACCGCCGGCTGGCTTTTCGACATCGGCATCTTGCTCGGCACCATCTTGCTGGGCGCCACGCACGTCGGGATGATTCTCGGTCACTGGTACCTGCTGATGCGGCGGCTGTCATTCGTCTATCTCGAACGGTTCTCGCAACTGGTCCTCGGCGCCGTACTGGCGCGGGCGTTGTGGCTGATCGTCACGCTGACGCTGTTGCCGAAACTTGATCCGCTGCTGGCGGCCAACTTCATCCCGCCGCTGTGGTCGCCGGGCGGCCACCTGTTTTTCATGGTGATGCGGCTGCTTTGGGGGCTGGCGCTTCCGCTGGTCCTGTCCGTGCTCGTGCTGCGCTGCGTCGCCGTCCGCCACAACCAGGCGGCCACCGGCATGCTCTACGTCTGTGAAATCAGCGTGCTGTTCGGCGAGCTGTTTGCCGGCTACCTGCTGCTCTGAGTTCCTTGCGCCGCCGGCAATCTCCGTGGTACAGTGCGCGCCGTCGAAACCAAACGTCGGGACGTAGCGCAGCCTGGTAGCGCACTTGCATGGGGTGCAAGGGGTCGCGAGTTCGAATCTCGCCGTCCCGACCAATTTTCAATTTCATATGGATCCGCTCCTCCAACTACTCGAAGAACACGCCCTGCGCGCGCCGGGCGATTTGGCCAAAATGCTCAACCTCCCGGTCGCCGAGGTGCAACGACGCATCAAACAGTACGAAGACGACAAGGTCATTCTGGGCTACAAAGCCGTTATCAACGACGACAAAGTGGACACGGACCTCGTCAAAGCGGTCATCGAGGTCAAAGTCCAGCCCGAACGCGAGGGCGGCTTCGACCGCATCGCCAAGCGCATCGCCAAGTTTGAAGAGGTTACCTCGCTGTTCCTGATGTCCGGCGGTTACGACCTGTTGATCTTTGTCGAAGGCCACAGCTTGCGCCACGTCGCCCAGTTCGTCGCCGAAAAACTCGCCACCCTCGAGGGCGTCACCAGCACCGCCACCCACTTCATGCTCAAGACCTACAAAGAGCAAGGCGTTCTCATGGAAGGCGGCGAGGAATTTGAACAACTCAAAATCAGCCCCTGACGTTGCTCCCCACCGAAGCCGTCGCTTCCCAACTCCCGCATCATTCGGACTCGCTACCGGGGTGGCCACGCGCGAGTAAACACGGACCGACCTGTCTCACGAACGGGAAGGCACGGTGCTGGTGCACAAACTGCCCGGCGTTGGGTTTCATGCCAGACCCACACCCGCGCGGCGCGCACCCGAAACGACGGGGATGTGCGCCCTGCAATTCTGAGGCCACCACAGCATGCGGAGCGCCCGGCCATGCGGTGCCGACGCAGAAAAGATGGGCAACCGGCCGCGTCGCTGCTATAACCACCGGCCACAACGGCTCACGGAAAACGGCATCGCAACGAAACCGTGGCGGGCCGGTTCCTCAACGAGATCCCATGTGACAACGGCAGACCCAATTCGAACCGGATGAAACCCATTCTCGCGTTGGATCTCGGCGGCACCACCATCAAGGCCGGCCTCGTGCGCGGCGACACCGTTCTGGCGTCGGACGCGATTCCCGCCCGCTCCCACGAAGGTCTGGCCCCGCAACTGCCGCGTCTCGCCGCGTTGCTGGATCGGCTTGCTGTCAGCGCCGGACTTTCTCCGCGCGACTGCGCCGGCCTGGGCCTGGCGGTGCCGTTCCTTGTGGACCCGGTCGGACGACGTATTCGCTCCGCGCCCCGCGAGAAATACGCCGACGCGGCCACGCTCGACCTGCCGGGCTGGGCGCGTGACCGGTTCGGTCTCGACCTGAGACTGGAGAACGACGCCCATGCGGCGTTGCTGGCCGAGTGGCAGTACGGCGCGGGCCGCGGCACGGACGATTTCGTGATGCTCACGCTCGGCACCGGCATTGGTTGTTCCGTGCTGATCCGCGGCCGGCCGTTGCGCGGCAAACATTTTCAGGCCGGTGTTCTCGGCGGCCATCTGATCGCCCGGCCCGGGGACGGCGTGCCGTGCCGCGCCTGTCCGGCCCGCGGCTGTTACGAAGCCGAATCGGCCAGTCAATCCCTGCCGGCCGAGTTCGCGGATTTTGGCACGCTGTTCGCCCGCGCCGCCGCGGGTGACGCAACGGCCATCGCGGTGCGCGACCGGTGCGTCCGGTACTGGCAGGCGTTGTTTGTCAGCGTGGTGCACGCCTATGATCCCGACCGGATTGTCCTCGGCGGCGGCGTTTCAGAAAACCCGGCCGTGCGCGCGCTGCTGCCGGCATGGGAGGCGGATTTGAACCGCCAGGCGTGGGTGGTCGAGCCGGTCCGCCTGCGCGTGGCGGCGCTGGGCAACCACGCCGCGTTAATCGGCATCGCATCGCTGTTCACCCATCCCCCGCCATGGCTTTGAATCATCTTCCCCACTACGACAAGACGCCTTACGTGGCGGTGCCCGGTCAGACCTGCCTGGTTGGCTGGCCGGCCATCACGGCGCGCCTGAATCCCATCCCGGGTGTCATGGCCATCGAATGTTATCCGGGCGTGGACGAGCCGGCGATCATCGCCGCGCTGGGTCGTGACCGGCCGATTCTGCATACCCGCGACGCGATGTTGCCGCCGGCGGTCATCGCGCAACGGGTGGCGCCATTTCTCGGCGGCGACGATCCGGTTTTCGGGTATCTGACCAATCTGACACTCGAGCAGTTTTTCGATCCCGCCAAACTCGCCGAGTTGCGACGGCGCGTGGACGATTCAACCATCGTGGTCGGTGTCGGCGCCACGCTGGTCGTGCCGCAACCGGCCACGCTGGTCTATGCCGACCTCGCCCGCTGGGAGGCGCAACAACGATTTCGTCGCGGTCAGTGCGGTGTCCTCGGCGGGGAAGAGCAGTCGTTGACCGCGGCGGCGCAATACAAACGGGCGTTCTTTGTGGACTGGCGCGTGGCCGACCGCTTCAAGAAACCGTTGCTGCGTCGCTGCGACTTCGTCCTCGACACCAACGCGCCCGCCCGGCCGAAACTGGCCAGCGGCGACGCGGTGCGCGAGGGGCTGCGCCGCGCCAGCCGGCAACCCTTTCGCGTCGTGCCGTTTTTCGATCCCGCGCCGTGGGGCGGGCAATGGATGAAGCGGGTCTGCCGGCTCGATCCCACTGTGCCGAACTACGGTTGGTGTTTCGATTGCGTCCCCGAGGAAAACAGTCTGCTCCTGGGTTTCGGTGACGTGACGGACTTTGAACTGCCGGCGGTGGATCTGGTGTTTCTCCACCCGCGCGAACTGCTCGGCGAGGCGGTGCACGGCCGATTCGGCGACGAGTTTCCCATCCGCTTCGACATGCTCGACACGATGGACGGCGGCAACCTGTCGCTGCAGGTGCATCCGCCGACCGAATACATCCAGGAAACGTTCGGCATGCATTACACGCAGGATGAGAGCTACTACCTGCTCGATGCCGCGCCGGACGCGACGGTTTATCTCGGCGTGAAGACCGGCATCCGCCCCGCCGACATGCTGGCGGCGCTGGAAGCGGCCCAGGCCGGTGGGCCGCCGTTCGACGACCGGCGGTTCGTCAACCGTTGGCCGGCCAAAAAACACGATCATTTTCTGATTCCCGCCGGCACGGTTCACTGTTCGGGCCGCAACTCGCTGGTTTTGGAAATCAGCGCCACGCCCTACATCTTCACGTTCAAACTTTGGGACTGGCAACGACTCGGTCTCGACGGCAAACCGCGCCCGATTCATCTCCAACACGGCCGCGCCTCCATTCAGTGGGATCGCGACACGGACTGGACCCGCCGCGAACTGATCAACCGCATCGTCCCGCTGCGCCGCGGCGCGGGCTGGCGCGAGGAACGGACCGGCCTGCACGAGCGCGAATTTATCGAGACCCGCCGGCACTGGTTCAACCAAACCGTCCCGCATCACACTGGCGGCGGTGTCAACGTGCTCAATCTCGTCGAGGGCGCGGCGGCGGTGGTCGAGGGTGATTTTCCGCCGTTGGAGGTTCACTACGCCGAAACCTTCATCATCCCCGCCGCGGTTGGCGCGTATTCGATTCGCCCCCTGACTGGTCCCTGCGCCACCATCAAGGCCTTCGTCCGCACCGCCGCCGGCGAGCCGAGCGGCGGTTAGTCGGGCCGGTAGGTCAGCAGGTCGAGCCAGTCACGGCCGGTCGGGGTGAATTGCCAGGCGTCGCCGACGCGGCTGACCAGTTGACGGCAGGTGACGGTGGCCAGCAGCGGTTCGTTGACGAGGTGCAGAGCCGGTACGGGGCGGTCCACCGTGGCGCGTCGCCAGAGTTTGACCGGCAAGCCGGTCGTGGTGACGCCGACTTCGTAGTAGGGCGCGGGACCATTGCCAGTGATTTGTTCGGGATGCAGTTGCGCCCACGGTAACCGGTCGGCGCGCACCAGCACGGTGAAGGCGATTGGCTGGCGGGCGAGATAGCCGGCAAAGTTCAGTGTCCGGTCGGCCGCGTAGGCGTGAAAAAACGCGGCGGGATCCAGACCGCTGAAGTTCTGGCCGTTGTAGTTGCCGAACGGCGGCGCGTTGGGTTCGCGGCGCGCGTTCCAGCGTTGGAAATGCGGGTTGAGCAGGAAACCAATCTCGAAATGCAGATGCGCCCGGTCGGGGCTGATCCCCTCGCGAGTGTTGGTGGAGCGTCCAACGGTGCCGAGCCGGTGGCCTTTCGCGACGGTCTGGCCGACCGTCAACCCGTCGGCCACTTCCCGCAGATGAGCGTACAACGTGTGCACCCGCACGCCGTCCCAGTGGTGTTCGAGCATGACGTAGCGGCCGTAGTTGGAAAGACCGGGGCGGTGATTGATGAACGCGACAACGCCCTCGCCCACCGCCCAGACCGGATCCACGCACTCACCGCGGCGATCGCGTTCGACACAGCGGATGTCCACACCCTCATGGAACCGCCGCCCGTCGCGGCGCGTGCAGCCGAACATGCCGGACTCGACGGTGCCCTCCACCGTCGGCTGGTAAAACGCCGCCGCACCGCCGGGCCGAAACAGCGCGTCGTTGGGTGTGGGCAAGCACAGATCCAGCGCCCACGCCGGCGCGGCAGCCGCCAGAAACCAAATCCAACTCAGCCGTCTCACTTGCGTTTCTGGGCCAGGCGATTCAACTCGGCGACCAACTCCGCCGCTTCGGCATCGCTGAAGTCACCTTCCACGATGAACTGGCCGCTGAACAACCGCCGATCCACCAGCCACGCCGTCACGGGCCGGTCATTGACGAAGACGACGAGGTAAAGACCGCGGTTGCGGGTCGTCAATTCATCCAGCGCCAGCGCGCCGTGCGGGTCGAACCGCACGACAACCGACTGCCCGCTTTCGGTCGCGCGCAGTTCCGCGCCCGCGACATCGCGTTCGGTCAGCGCCGCAAACGGGCTGACCGGGATGCGAAGGTTGGCGCGGGCAATTTCGACAGTCCGCTGGCGGCTGGGAGGCAGCGCGGCGGAAACCTGTTCGTGAAATCGGAGCGTCACCTTCGGCGCGGACTGACATCCGGCCAACGCCAGCACCAGGAGCAGCAGAAATTTCATGAGCGGCACTGTAGCCGCGTCCGACCGGCGTGGCCATTGAAAAGATTACAGCGCGGCCGGGTTCGTCAGCCACGCGCTGATGCGCGCCAGCAGCCGACCGGCGGCACCGCCGTCGAGCACCCGGTGGTCGAAACTCAACGTCAGTTCCGCTTCCACCACCGGCACGAACTGGCCGCGGGCCTCGTCCCAACTCGGCACTTTGCGGGCCGCGCCCAACCCGAGCACGAGCGTTTGTTCCGGCAGCGGAATCGGCGTGGCCCATGTCAGGCCAAACGTGCCGTAATTGGTGACGGTGGCGATGGAGGTGCCGGTGGCTTCGGGCGGCAGGCGGCGTTGCCGGGCCTGTTCGAGCAACTCGTTGTAGACGGGCACCAGCTCGCGCAACGTCTTCTTGTCGGCGTCGCGAATGACCGGCACCAGCACGCCGTCTTCGGCCTCGACGGCGAAACCGACATGGATGGCTTCCGGGTGGACGATTTTGTTGCCGATCAGGCGGCCGGCGGGCGCGCTGTTCTCCGCCAGCGCCAGCGCCAGCGCCCGCAACGCGTACAGCGTCGGCCCCGGTTTTGGATCGCTCGTCTTGCGATGCGCCAGCACCGCATCCATCCGCACCGGCAAGGCCACCGTAGCCAGCGGTCGCGTCCAACTGCGCCGCATCGCGTCGGCCACCGCCACCCGCATCGAAGAGGCGGGACTGAGCTTGCGCTTTTCCAGGTCGGCGAGAAACTTTTCGAAGTCCTGCACCGTGACGCGCCCGGCGGCGCCGCTGCCGGCCACGCCGGCCAGGTCGGCGGCGTGCAACCCCAGTTCGTTCATGCGCGCTTTCATCCGCGGCGACATGTAGCTGACGCCCGCCGCGTGCGCCGGCACCGGCAAACCGCGAACGGTCGGTTCCACTTTCGCCACGCGCTCCGGCACGTGCGGCCGTCCTCCCACCGCGGGCGCGGGTGTGGCGGTGGTTAACCCCGCCCGCGCGGCTTCGTCGGCGGTGACTTCAAGGTAACCGAGCACCGCGCCGACCGGGTAGCTGGCGTCGGTTTTGACGAGCCATTTTTCGACGCGCCCCCGGCAGGGTGCCGAGACGTTCATCGTGGCTTTGTTGGTCTCGACTTCCAAAACGTCCTGATCGGGTTCGACGGCCTCACCGGAGTGGACGAGGAATTTCAGGATGGTGGCTTCCGCGATGGATTCGCCGAGTTGCGGCATGATGATGGGAATCTGGGGCATGGCTAGGTTCTCAGAATCCGGCGCGCGGCGGCGGCGATGGTGTTGGCGGTGGGCCGGTGGGCGGCCCAGAGGTTGGGATGGTACGGGACCGGGGTGTCTTTGGCGTTGAGCCGTTGCGGGGGGGCGTCGAGGAGGTTGAATCCTTCGCTGGCGACACGGGCCACGACTTCGGCCGTCACGCCGCCCCACGGAAACGATTCGCCAACACAAAGCAACCGGCCCGTGCGCGCCACGGAGGCCATCACGGTGTCGGTGTCCAGCGGCTTGACGGTGCGCAGATCCACGACCTCGACTTCATAACCGTCGGTGGTCAGGTCCTCGGCGGCGGCCAACGATTCGTGGAGCATCGCGCTGTAGGTGACGATGGTCATGTCGCGGCCTTCACGGGCCAGGCGCGCTTTGCCGACCGGCAACGCTTCGGTGGGCAACGCGTCGGCTTTCAGATGGTAATAAAGCAGCTTGTGCTCGCAAAAAATCACCGGGTCGTCAATGGCCACCGCCGCCAGCAACATGCTGTAGGCATCCTCGACCGTGGCCGGCGTCATCACCACCAGGCCCGGGTAGTGGGCGTAAATGGACTCCATGTTTTGGCTGTGAAACGGCCCGCTGCCGGACGTGCCGCCCGAGGGCAACCGGATTACCAGCGGACACGCCACCTCCGTCCGCCAGTGGAGGGTGGCGGCCTGGTTGATGATCTGGTTGAAACCGCAGGCGGAGAAGTCGGCAAACTGCATCTCGATGATCGGGCGCATCCCGCCAATGGCCGCGCCCACGGCCGAGCCGACGATGGCATCCTCGCTGATCGGCGCGTCCAACACCCGGCCCGGGAATTCTTCCGCCAGATTTTTCGTGGCTTTGAACGCGCCGCCGAACGCGCCCACATCCTGGCCATAGATATAGACGCGCGGATCCTCCGCCAGTGCCCGCCGCTGGGCCAGTCGAATCGCTTCGAGATACGTGATACTCACGATTCTTTCGGCGTCTCGCGCAACGGCTGCGTGCTGAGCGCGCACCAGTCTTCGTGGAACGGATCGGGCGCCGGTTCCCGTTGCGCCACCGCCACGGCTTCCTCGACTTCTCGCACGGCCGCCGCGTGCCAGTCCTGCAATTCCGCGGAACTGGCCCAGTTCTGCTCCCGCAGAAAATTCTCCGCCACCATCAGACAATCGCGGCCAACCGGAGATTGTTTCAATTTCGCATCCACGTACTGGGCGTCATCGTGCTCGCCGTGACCACACAATCGCAACAACCGCGCCACCACCAACTGCGGTCCGCGTCCGGCGCGCGCGCGTTGCACGGCCGCGCCGACCACCCGCAAACACGCGCCCAAATCCGTCCCATCCACCGCGTGCGACTCCACCCCGTAGCCAACGGCCTTGTCCACGAGCGATTGACAGGCAAACTGCCGGCTGCTGGGCGTGGAGTAGGCATAATGATTATTGGCGATGACGACGACGTGCGGGAGCTTTTCAACCGCGGCTTGGTTGAGCGCTTCGTGGAACGCGCCCGTTGAGGTGCCGCCTTCGCCGAGCGAACTGACGCCGACGGTCCCCGCCAGCCGATTCTGAAACCGCCGCGCCAGCAACAGACCGTTGACCACCGCCATCATCGCGCCGAGATGGCTGATCATTGGCAGCAGACCTTCGCGCGGCCGGCCGCGATGGACATTGCCGTCGCGCCCCCGCATCGGGCCGAGGGCGGACCCGAGATAGTTGCGAATGCCGTCGAGAATCGGTTCGCCGAAGGCCAGCCGACCCGCCAGATCGCGGATCAAGGGCGCGAAAATGTCGCCCGACCGCAGCGCCAACCCGATGGAGACGCTGAGCGCTTCCTGCCCCTTGCCGAGGAAAACGCCGCCGTGGATTTTCCCGGCGCGGTAGAGGCCGGCAAATTTCTCATCCAGCACCCGCGCCAGCACCATCCACCGGTAGGCTCGCAGATAGACCTCGCGCCCGGTCGTCTCCGTCCCCGTCTCGATCCCGACTACCGTCTCGACCATGACGACGTACTTTAAGACACCCCCGCCACGACGCGCAACGATTCTTTCACAACCCACAATATGGTAGAAATCCGCCAGTGGTTCCGCTACGGTGCGAGCGGAGGTGGCGCGCGTGCCGGAATTTCTGAGCGGGTTGAACTGGTATGACGGGTTGGTGGCGGCCGGCCTTTTGTACGGAGTCTGGAGCGGGTTGCGCCGCGGATTGTCGGGCGAACTGGTGACCACACTGGGACTGGTGCTGATGGTGGTGTTGGCGATATCCTTTTACGCGGTGACCGGGACGTGGTTGGCGCAGCGCACGGGCCTGGAACTGTCGGTGGCGGACGTGATCGCGTTTGTGGGAATTGCGCTGGTGGTGTATGCGTTGGCGCTCGCGGTGAAACGGGTGTTGCACCGCAAACTGAAGCGCGGCGTGTTCAGCGCGCTGGTCGAAAACGTCGGCGGCGCGGCGGCGGGCGTGGTGCGGCTGGCGCTGGTGCTGGCGTGGTTGAGCGTGTGTCTGTGTCTGACGCCGAGCGATTTCTGGCAACAACAGGTCGGTCAGCAGTCACGGTTCGGCTCGTTCGTGGTGAGCCATTTCCCCGCCGTCGCGGCGAAGGTGGAGGAATCCTTCCCGGACAAGGTCTGGTTGTTGCGCGAGATTCCGCGTCGCGAAACGCCGTCGGCCGACTCCGTTGAGAATTAGCCGTGGCTGGATTGATTCCCGATCAGGTGGTCGAGCAGGTGCGTCAGGCCAATGACGTGGTCGAGGTGATTGGCGCGTACTTCCCCCTCAAACGCGCCGGCGCCAGCTACCGGGCGCTTTGCCCGTTCCACAAGGAAAAGACCCCCAGTTTCAACGTCAACCAACAGCGCCAAATCTGGCACTGTTTCGGGTGCGGCAAGGGCGGCGACGTGTTCAAGTTCCTGATGGAGTACGAGAATCTGGAGTTTACCGCCGCCGTGCGGCGGTTGGCCGAGCGGGCCGGCATCCATTTGGAGGAAACGGCGGCGAGCGGCGGCCCGCGCCGCGACGAGAAAGAAGCGCTGCTGAAACTGCATGACGCGGCGGCGAACTGGTTTCAGGACAACCTGAAACACGCGCCCGCAGCCCGCGCGTATTTGCAGAAGCGGGGCTTGAGCGACGCCGCGGTGAAACGCTGGCGGATCGGCTACGCGCCGGAATCGTGGGACGCCTGCCTGAATTGGGCCCGCGCGCGGAAGATTCCGGAGGCGCTGCTCGAAACCGCCGGACTGGTGGTGCGGACCGACGAGGGGCGCGTCTATGACCGGTTCCGCGACCGACTCATGTTTTCAATCTGCGACGAGCAGGGCCGCGTGGTGGCCTTCAGCGGCCGCATCCTGACCGCGGACAAGGAGCAGGCCAAATACGTCAACTCTCCCGAAACGCCGATTTTTCAGAAAGGCAAACTGCTGTTCGCGCTCGACAAAGCCCGGCGCGCAATCATCGAAGCCAAGTTCGCCGTGGTCTGTGAAGGCCAGGTGGACACGATCGCCTGCCACGAAGCCGGTCTGGAACATGTCGTCGCGCCGCAAGGCACGGCCCTGACCGAGCATCACGCGCGGATCCTGAAACGGTACGCGGATGAGGTGGTGTTGATGTTTGATGCGGACACGGCCGGCCAGAACGCCGCGATGCGCAGCGCGGAACCGTTGTTGGCGGCCGGTTTGGTGATTCGGGTCGCCACGTTGCCGGGCGAGCATGATCCCGACAGTTTTCTCAAGGCGAACGGCGTGGAGCCACTGCAGGAAATCATCACCGCCGCGCCCGGCTTTTTCACGTTCTATCTGGAGCGGTTGACGAAGCTGCATGACGCCCGAACCGATCGCGGGAAACTGCAGATCGCGCAACAGATCGTCGAATGGATCGCCAAGGTGCCCCACGCCGTGCTGCGCGCCTCGCAATTGCAGCAGACGGCCATGAAACTCGGCGTACCGGAGTCCGCGTTGCAACAGGAACTGCGTCAGTACCGGCAACGCGACCGAACGGTCGCCACACCCGCCGAGACGACCGCGCCCGCAGAGGATCCCGGCCATCCCGCGGAAACGTTGCTGCTGCAGTTGATGTTGACGGACGAGCGGGTCGTTCCATTGGTCCAACAACAACTCGCGGCGGATTGGCTCTCCACCGGCACCGCGGCGGAGCTGATGCGGAAAGTATTGCGCTTGCACGCCGCCGCCGCCTGGAACGGCCACACCTCTCTGCTCGGCGCCGACGCGTCCGACGAGGCGCACCGGCTGGTGACGCGATTGCTGGAGGAAAAACGGCCGGCGCCGGAGCGGATCCCCGCCGCCGCCGGGGATTGCCTGGCGGCTTTGAAACGCGCCGCGTTGGAGCGGCAGTTTCAGGCGATCAAATTGCGGCTGGCCCAGCCCGGATTGTCCGGCAACGAAGTGACGGCGTTGCAGCAGCAGATTCTTGACTTGCGCCGCAATCTCGACCATATTCCGCGGCTTTCGGTGTGGAGATCTGCGAAGCCATAAGCCCTGAGCCAATCGAATTATGTCTAAAAACCGCGCCAAGAAACCACCAGTTCTGTTGCCGCCCGAACCCGCCGTGCCGCGCCTGGAGCGCGATGAGAAGAACGAAAAGATCAAGGAGTTGATCAAGCTCGCCAACGAGCAAGGCTATCTCACCTACGGCGACGTCAACGACATCCTGCCCGAAAACATTCTGTCCGCCGAGGAGTTGGACGCCATTCTGATTCTGCTGCGCGGGATGGACATTGACATCATTGACGCCTCCGAGGTGGACCGGTACAAGAAGGAAACCGCCGAGGAAGAGAAGGAACAAGCCAAGGCGGATTCCCGGCTCGACATCCTCGACGATCCGGTGCGGATGTACCTCAAACAAATGGGCCAGGTCCCGCTCCTGACCCGCGAACAGGAAGTCGAAATCTCCAAACGCATCGAGACCGCGGAAAACCACGTCCGCGAAATCATCAACAACCTCGGCCTCACCGCCAAGGAACACGTCGCGCTGGCCCGCCGCTTACAGAGCGGCCGCGAACGCTTCGACCGCGTGATCCTCGACAAGAAGATTGACAGTCGCGAACAGTACATGCGGGTCCTGCCCCGCTTGCTGGCCCAGGTGGAAAAGGCCGACGCGTTGGTGGACGCCCGCTACGCGAAATGCACCCCGGCCAGCCTGTCGAAGAAGGAAAAGGCGAAGCTCTACAAGGAATTCAAGCGGGCGGACGCCGCGTTGCAGAAGCTGTTCGACAAATTCTATTTCAAACAAAAAGTGCTCGAGGAGTTCGTCGAACGCGCCAATGAAGTCCGCGAACAATTCGACGCCGTCTTGCTCGAGATCGAACGGGGCCGCAAACTCAAACGCCCCGCGTCCGAGATGAAGGAAGAGTTGCGCAAGCTCAAAGCTCTCGAAACGCAGGTTCGCATGTCCACCGACGAGTTCCTCAAGACGCACGAAGACCTCAAGGTCTGGATGAAACGCGCGATGCAGGCCAAAACCGAGATGGTCGAAGCCAACCTCCGCCTCGTCATCTCCATCGCCAAGAAGTACACCAATCGCGGCCTGTCGTTCCTCGACCTCATCCAGGAGGGCAACATGGGCCTGATGAAAGCCGTCGAGAAATTCGAGTACCGGCGCGGCTACAAGTTTTCGACTTACGCCACGTGGTGGATCCGGCAGGCCATCACCCGCAGCATCGCTGACCAGGCCCGCACCATCCGCATCCCCGTCCACATGATCGAGACGATCAACAAACTGATGCGCGTCCAGAAATCCCTCGTTCAGGAACTCGGCCGCGAACCCACCCCCGAGGAAGTCGCCGAGGAAATCCAGATGCCGGTGGACCGTGTGCGCGCCGTTCTCAAAATGGCGCAGCAACCCATCTCGCTCCAGTCCCCCATCGGCGACAGCGACGACACCAGTTTCGGCGACTTGATCGAGGACAAATCAGCCGAGAACCCGTCCGACATGGCGTCCTACTCGTTGCTCAAGGAGAAACTCAAGGAAGTCCTCGACACCCTCACCGACCGCGAGCAGAAGGTGCTCGAACTACGGTTCGGGCTGGCCGACGGGTCCCCGCGCACCCTGGAAGAAGTCGGCCGCCAGTTTCGCGTCACGCGCGAACGCATTCGCCAGATCGAAGCGAAAGCCCTCCGCAAGATGCGGCACCCAACACGCCTGCGGCAGATTCAAGGCTTCATCGAAGCGCAAGGGATATGATACGTTCTCCCCCGCCGGGCCTGTAGCTCAGCGGTTAGAGCGGAGGACTCATAATCCTTTGGTCGCAGGTTCGAATCCTGCCGGGCCCACCAACGACGATGCTGCCCAAACGTTCCCTGATCCGCTGGCTGACCAGCTTGGTGATCGCCTACACCGTCACCGGGTTCTTCCTCGCGCCCGTGATCGTGAAAAAATTGCTGGTCCAACAGGTCCGCGAGAAGCTGCACCGCGAAGCCACCGTCGCGCGCGTCCGCTGCAACCCCTACTCGCTGGCGCTCACGATTGACGGCCTGCAAATCAGCGAGCGCACCTCTCCCGATCGCTTTGTCGGCTGGGACCGACTGCACCTCAACCTGCAACTCTCCTCGCTCTTCCACCGCGCCGTCGTCCTCCGCCACGTCAGCCTCTCCAACGCCTTTCTCCACGTCGCCATCCACCCGGACCGGACGCTGAACTTTTCCGATCTCATCCCCCCGCCCTCGACCAATCCGCCCGCGCTGCCGCCCACCCTCCGCATCGACCAACTGCAAATTACCGGCGCGCAAGTCCTGGTGGAGGACCATTCCCGCAGTGAGCCGTTCACCACCACCCTCGGACCGGTCAACGTGGCGCTCCAGAATTTCAGCACACGACCCGACAACAGGAACCCCTACGCGTTCACCGCCACCACCGAGTCCGGTGAGCATCTGGCCTGGCGTGGCTCGTTCCACCTCCAGCCCCTCCGATCCACGGGCGATTTCCGCATCGAACGGATCGCCCTGCCCAAATATGCGCCCTATCTCGACCTCTTTCCCAACCTCCACCTCCGCGACGGTCGCCTCTCCCTCAGCGGCACCTACGAAATCAACCTCACCACCAACATCCCCGTCGCCACGCTCTCCAACACCACCCTCGTCCTCGGATCACTCCGCCTCGCCGAACGCACCGCCACCAACGACGCCATTCACATCGCCAGTCTCACCGTGTCCAATCTGGTCGCCGACGCTCTGGCCGGTACGCTCGACATCGGCGACGTCGCCCTCGCCGGCGAACGCGTCACCGTCGAACTGGCGACGAACCAACCGCCCAACCTCCTCCGCCTCTTCGCCACCGCATCCTCCCCCGCACCCGCCACCAACGTCACGCCCCGCAACTTCGTCGTCCACGTCCACCGCGTCACCTCCACCAACGGCGCCGCCAGCCTGACCGGCCTCTTCGGCGCGCAAGGCGTCGCTTGGAGCGCCGCGCTCATCACCAACATCCACGTCCAAACCCAACCCCTCCAAGCCACCGTCGCCGCCCTCACCCTCACCAACGGCACCTTCACCCACACCGACGACGCCATCCACCCACCGGCCCGCCTCCAGATCCAACAAATCAACCAGACCATCACCGACTTCTCGCTCGACCCCGAGGCCACCACCCGCGTCCACCTCACCGCCAAAGTCAACAACGTCGCCCCCATCGAAATCACCGGCTCACTCACCCCCGCCACCCTCAACCGCGCCGACGTCGCCATCCTCCTGCGCGATGTCAGCCTCTTGCCCCTCGACCCCTACGCCGGCAAATACCTCGGCTACCGGCTCGACAGCGGCAGCATCTCACTCCAACTCCGCTACTCCGTGAACAACCGCCGCCTCGAAGCCGCAAACCTCATCACCGTGGACCAACTCAACCTCGGCGCCGCCACCGCCAGTCCCGACGCCACGAAACTGCCCGTCAAACTCGGCCTCGCCATCCTCAAAGACCGCCACGGCGTCATCACCCTCGACGTCCCCATCACCGGCAGCCTCGACGACCCGCAATTCCACCTCCGCAAACTCATCCTCCAAACCTTTCAAAATCTCTTCCTCAAAATCCTCACCTCACCCTTCTCCGCCCTCGGCGCCATGTTTGGCGGCGGTGGCGACGACCTCGGCTTCCAGGAATTCCCCCCCGGCCGCGCCGAACTCCAACCCAGCGAAGCCAAGAAACTCGACCTCCTCCTCCGCGCCCTTACCGAACGCCCCGCCCTCACCCTCGCCATCCAAGGCGGCTACGACCCGGTCGCGGACGAGGCCGGTCTCCGCCGCGTCAAACTTGACCAACAACTCGCCACCACTCCCCTGCGCGACCTCTACCTCGCCAACCTCGACCAACTTCGCGCCACCATCGTCATCACCAACGAACCAACCGCCGTCGAAACCACCGGCTTCAGCAACATCCGCGGCCTCCAACCCCGCCACGCCCCCAAACCGACCGTCACCACCATCCCCACCGCCCGCGCCGAAGCCGCCAAAACCCCGCCCGAAGAAATGGAACGGCAACTCCTCGAAATCATGCCGGTCACCGAAGCCGACCTGGCTCAACTGGCCGCCGCCCGCGCCGCCGCCGTCCGCGACTACCTCCTCCAACCCGGCACCCTCGACCCCACCCGCCTCACCATCCAGCCCGAACCCAACCACACCACCCCCCGCGCTCTCCTCACCCTCCAATAACACGCGCCGCTACACGATGCTTGCGCCGCCCCGGCAATTCTGCTTAGGTCGGCTCGTTCTCACCCCGACGGAGAACGAACATGACCGTTGCTCGCGACCGCGCGGCGTGGCTGAAGGGACCCGCCGCTGACTGCGCAGTTCCTCCCCCGCAACTCGCCCATCCCTGGCGCCTGATCCTGCTCGGCGCGCCCGGCGTGGGCAAAGGCACGCAAGCCGAACTGCTCAGTCACCGCCTGCGCGCCTGTCACCTGTCCACCGGCGACGTGTTCCGCGCCGCCAAAGGTCTTGCGGAATGCGAACGCAGTCCGGCGATGAACGCCGCGCTCGAGTTCATGCGACGCGGCGAACTGGTGCCGGACGAGACGGTCCTCGACATGATCCGCGAGCGTGTCGGCTGTCTCACCTGCGGCGGCGGGTTCCTGCTCGACGGCTTTCCACGCACCGTCGCCCAAGCGGAGGCGTTGCAGAAGATCCTCGAACGCGAAGCGATCCAACTCAACGCGGTGATCAGCTACGAATTGCCCCTGCCGGAGATCGTCGCCCGCTTGAGCGGCCGGCGCACCTGCGCCAACTGCAAGACCGTGTTCCACATCATCACGCGACCGCCCCAAACGGCGGATGTCTGTGACCAGTGCCACGGCCCGCTCATCCAACGCGAAGACGACCGGCCCGAATCCATCCGCGTCCGCATGGCCGCTTACGAAACGAGCACCGCCCCGCTGGTCGAATACTACCGGCGCCGTCACCTGCTCGTCCCCATCACCGCCACCGGTGCGCCCGAGGAAATTTTGCAGCGAACGCTCGCGGCACTGTCCTGAAGCTGTCGTTTCGAGCGCCTAACAAAACTCCTGAACGGGCTTCCGCACGCGACTTTCTCGGAAAAGCCGGTGGGCCGAGCCTGCGCGCGAGGCGGAGCGTGACACCACAGCCGGCTTGTGCGCGGTCAGGATGTCCATTGGTGGGCCGAGCGTCCGCGCGAGGCGGGGCGTGACACTCCGCTCGCGGGGACGCTCGCGCCACCGGTCGCGCCCAGAAGGGCGCTCCCACAACAGAAGTTTCGGTTTTGTTAGGCGCACTGAGTCGTGGCGGCGCTCCTGGACCGTCACGACAGGTGCCTCGCGATGGCTACCGGTTGGCCTGTTCCTTCAGCGCCGCTTGCTCGTGTTTGGCGAAGGTTTTGATGAACTTGTTGTACACGGCCACCGCCTTCTTGTTCGGCCTCACTTCACTGCCGGGGACCGGATCGGTGAACTGGGCCATCACCTCCGGCCATTTCGCGGGCCGGCCGGTGTGCTTCAGAAACGCATGCGCCGCCCGCAACGCAGCGCCCAACGAGGCGCTTTTGCTGACTTCGAGCCGATAGACCGGGCAATTCATCACGTCGGCCATGATCTGCAGGATCGGTTCGTTCACCGACGCGCCGCCCGTGGCAAAAATGCGGCGCGGTTTGACCTTCATCCAGCCGGAATGCAGCCGCATCGCCATCATCTGCGCCTCGACAATCGCCCGGCAATTCGCCGCCGCGTCCCGGTCGTCCAGGTTGAACCGCCGCAACCCCGGTCGAGTCACGCGCGGGACGATTTCCGGCTCAAACCACGGCAACATCACCGCCCCCTTGTTACCGGGTTTGGTGCGCCGTAACGCCTCGTTGAACCCGTCCCAGTCCAGGCTGTACATGTCGCGGATGCGTTCGCGGGCCAGCGACCCGTTCTTGAAACAAATCAGCGTCATGTAATCGCCCGTCGGCGCCCCAAACACATGCCCCTCGCCCCGGTCGTCCGTCCGGCACCGCCGCATGAAACCAAAATACGTGTCGCTCGTTCCGAGGCTGATTGCCACCGCGCCCTCCTCGCGCAAGCCCAGACCGATCAAGCTGCATGGATTGTCGCCCGACCACACGACCGCCAGCGCATCGCGATTCAACCCGTACTTCTCGACGAAATACCGGCTGACCTTGCCAATCACATGCCACGGCTCCGCCAGCGGCGGCAACTTCGCAGCCAATCCCGGCGCCGTCGCCTTCAGCGCCTTCGGCAGCCAGCGCTTGGTGCGGATGTCCATCAGATTCATCCCCGCGCCGTCCCCGTGATCAATCGGCGCAATTTTGCCGGCCATCACCGACGCCATGAACGAACTGACCAGCGCGATGCTCGCCGTCGCCGCATAATCCTCCGGCTGGCGTTTGTAGAATTTCCGAATCTGCGGCCCGGTAAACCGCTCGAAGGTGTCCGACCCGGTCGCCCGCGCCGTGGCCGCCACGCCACCGAGCGCGCGGCGAATTTCGTGGCACTCGACCTGCGTCGAAGAATCCATCCAGATCGGCGCCGTCTTGCGCGTCAGGCAATCTTCAAGCTGCGTCCGCAGCGGCCGGGCGGGATTCAAATTCGCCAGCGCCCCTTTGACCTGCGCGTTGAGATAAACCGAGCCGTGTTGCTGCCCGGACCCCGAAACCGCCAGCACGTCGCCGAGCGCCACGCCTTCGTCCCGCATCTTCGCGAACAGCATGTCCAACGCATCCAGCCACATCACCGGCGGCGAATGCACCACAAGCGGATCGCTGTTGCGAACCGTCCCGTTGTACGTCTTGTACTGCGGCAGCGCCTTGTCGAAGTTCAACGACGCCTCAAACACCACCTTCCGCCCATCGAGATCAATCACGATCGCTGACAAACTCTGCGTACTCGAATCAAACCCCAAAAATAATCGCGCCATCCACCATCTCCTGTCGTTGCCCGCCAGAGTAACGGCGCAGCCGCCCCGCCCGCAACGGGAAAATCACGTCGCCCGCGAAACCGTCAAAAAAGTGCGGACGGGCGATGCCGGTATGATAGTCGCCCCAACCGCCCGGATAATCCCGCCACACCACCGACCCATCCAGCCACACCACATGCCCGCCGGCCGGTGTAGCGTCGCCTGTCCCCAGGCGACCGGGTTCGTCCGGCCGGTCCGCTGAGACAGCGGACGCTACAGCAACAGTGCGCCGATGGTGTGTGGCCGCGGAGGTAATCTCCCAGTTCGTGAACACCGCGCCGGGCTGCACCCGGTCGCCCCACAACATCC
>CAZHLM010000054.1:0-23611 GCA_964533295.1 uncultured Verrucomicrobiota bacterium | reverse complement strand
ACCAGCGCACCCGCTACCGCCACCGTGATGCTTCTCCATTTCATCACGGCTCAACTTTTACCCCCCCCCCGCTTTCGTCAAGAGGTCAGTTGTGATTTTTTTCCGCGCGCGGCGTCGGCCTGGCTACAGCGGCAACCGGGGGATGGGGGTTTCGCGGTGGACGGGGGGGCGGGGGTGGGTATAATTCGCGGCATGTCTGTCATTCAATTTGGCACGTCGGGTTGGCGGGGGATTATTTCGGACACGTTCACGTTTGCTAACGTGGAGTTGGCGGCGCATGCGATCGGGCAGTATTTGACGGAGCATCCGCCGGCGGGCGCGGCGAAGCGGATCATCGTGGGGCATGACACGCGGTTTTTGTCGCGGGAGTTTGCGACGCGGTGCGCGGAGATTGTGGCGGGGTACGGATTTGAGGCGTGGTTGACGGACCGGGACGCGCCGACGCCGGTCATTTCGCACATGATCCGGCTGCATCAGGCGTCGGGCGGGATCAACATCACCGCCAGCCACAACCCACCGGAGTGGAATGGGCTGAAGTTCAATCAGGCCAACGGTGCGCCGTGCGCGCCGGAAGTGGCGCGGGGCATCGAGCAGAAGGCGGCGGAGCTGGAGAAATCGGGGGTGCGTCGCCCGAAGTCGGCCGACGGTGTGAAGGTGTTTAATCCGATGCCGGCGTATGTGGCGCAGTTGCGGAAGCTGGTGGATTTTGCGGCGCTGCGGCGGAGACCGAAGCGGGCGGTGGTGGATTTGATGTTCGGGACGGGCCGGGGATATCTGGATGCGTTGCTGCGGAAATCGGGCTGGCGGGTGGAGGCGTTGCACGGGGAGGTCAATCCGTTGTTTGGCGACGGGCACCCGGAACCGATCCGGGAGCACATGGGCGAGTTGTTGCGGTCGTTGAAGAAGTCGAAGGCGGCGTTGGGGCTGGGGTTGGACCCGGATGCCGACCGGTTTGCGGTGGTGGACGCGGACGGGACGTTTCTGACGGCGAATCAGGTGCTGGCGCTGACGTTGTATCATCTGGCGAAGAATCGGAAGTGGACGGGCGCGGTGGTGCGGACGGTGGCGACGAGTCATTTGGTGGACGCGGTGGCGGGTCTGCTCGGGGTGAGCGTTCACGAGACGCCGGTGGGGTTCAAGTACATCGGGGCGTTGATGGAGCGGGAGGCGATCATTGTCGGCGGCGAGGAGAGCGGCGGGTTGAGTGTGAAAGGGCACGTGCCGGAGAAAGACGGGGTGTTGGCGTGTTTGTTGATGGCGGAGCTGGCGGCGTATGAGGGGCGGCCGTTGAAGCGGGTGTTGGCGGAGATTCAGAAGCAGGCCGGTACGATTGTCAGTGATCGGATCAATTTGCGGGTCACGCCGCAGCGCAAGGAGGAGTTGTTAGCGCGGTTCGCCGGTGGGTTGAGCGAGTTTGCGGGGCGGCGGGTGCAGGAGACGATCACGAAGGATGGGTATAAGTTTTTGCTTGGCGATGGTTGTTGGGTGATGTTCCGCGCGTCGGGCACGGAGCCGGTGTTTCGGTGTTATCTGGAAGCGCGCAGCGGCAAGCAACTGGGTGAATTGCGGGCGGCGGCGTTGCGGATGGTGCAGTGACGTGAGTCGGTGGTGGATCATTCTGTTTTGGGCGGGCACGGTCACCGGGGAGGTCGTGGATCTGGCTGAGCTGAAACTACCGACCGTCGAACTGGCCGTGCGCCAGCGCGCGCCCATTTTCGCCACCCGGGAGGCTGGCAGCGCGCGCGCGTATCTTCAGCCCGGTCAGCGCGTGACCTTGTTGCGCTGGAGTGCGACGCATTATTTTGTGGCGGCGCGCGCGGCAACCGGCCCGGTGCGCGGATGGGTGACCGCGGCGAGTGTGGCGGACGTGCCGGTGGAACTCGCCACGCAACTCCAACGCCGCCTCGCGGCGCAAGCGGAGCACCGGGAGTTGATCGCCCGGCAGGAAGTCGCGGTGGGGATGACGCGGGCGGAGGTGATCGCCAGCCTCGGTCAACCGGACCGGCGCGAGCGCGTGGCGACGCCCGCCGGGGAGCAGGAGGTCTGGCGTTACGTCACCTATCGGTACCAGCCGCATCCTCTCACGGCGTCGGACTCGGCCGGTAACGTGCGGCAAGTGGTGACCTTCCGGCGGGTGGCGGTCGGGCACCGCTGGGTGCGGTTTGCGGGTGAATGGGTCGGGGCGGTGGGCGCGGAGGACGCCGGCGCGGTCGGGCCGTAGGCTTGATTCGGGCGGGGGGTGCGTCTATCCTGAATCGCGACGGTGGCGAAAGGCAAACGATGATCACAGGAAAACGTGTGTTGACGGGGTTGGCCGTGGTGTTGTTGGGAGTGAATCTGGCGGTGGCGGCGCGGATTTACTCGGCGGCGACCGACCAGACGGCCAAGGACGATCCGTATGCGCAGTTCAAGTTGGCGGCGCAGGTGATGGAATTGATTCGGGCGAATCATGTGGACGGCACGAACACGACGTACCAGCGCCTGACCTACGATGCGCTGAAAGGGATGTTAAGCTCGCTGGATCCGCACAGTCAGTTCATGGAGCCGGAGGTCTATGAGGACATGCAGTCGGAGACGGAGGGCAAGTTTGGTGGGTTGGGGATTGTGATCAGCGTGTCGAAGGAGGGCTACATCACCGTGG
This sequence comes from uncultured Verrucomicrobiota bacterium, assembly GCA_964533295.1. Taxonomy (GTDB): domain Bacteria; phylum Verrucomicrobiota; class Verrucomicrobiia; order Palsa-1439; family Palsa-1439; genus OMJI01. The sequence continues at coordinate 20,970 of CAZHLM010000054.1, read as the reverse complement.
TGGCGCCGATGGAGGACACGCCGGGAGCGAAGGCGGGGTTGTTGCCGGGCGACCGGATCATCAAGATTGACGGGCGCACGACGGAGAAGATGACGCTGCAGGAAGCGGTCAAGCAGTTGCGCGGCGAGCCGGGCACCAAGGTCACGATTGGCGTGTTCCGTCCGAAGGAGAAGGATCCCGGCAAGCGGATGAAGGATTACACGATCGAGCGGGCCGAGATCAAAGTGGACAGCGTCAAGGACGTGAAGATGCTGACGGACAACATTGGTCACATCCGCATCACCCAGTTCAACCAGCCGACGGCCGACGAGTTTCGCAAGGCGCTGGACAAGCTGGAAAAGGAGGGGATGGATGCGTTGATCATTGATCTGCGGAACAATCCCGGGGGGTTGCTGGATGGCGCGATCAAAGTGGCCAGCGAGTTCCTGCCCCGCGGCGAGCTGGTGGTTTCCACCGAGGGCCGCGATCCGAAGCAGAATCAGAAGTATTATTCCGTTGGCGGCAAACGCCGGCCCAACTATCCCATCGCGATCCTGGTCAACGGCGGCAGCGCCAGCGCCAGTGAGATTGTTTCCGGGGCGTTGCAGGATCGCAAGCGCGCGGTGCTGGTGGGCGAGACGACGTTCGGCAAAGGCTCCGTGCAGAGCATTCTCAAGTTGCCGGACGGCTCGGCGTTGCGGCTGACGACGGCGAAATACTACACGCCCAGCCACGCCGTGATTCACGAACACGGAATCGTGCCGGACATTGTCGTTCCGGTGACCGTGGAGACGGAGCGCAAGCTGATGGAGCAGCGCGCCCGCGCCAATCTGCCGCCGAGCGAGGACGGGGAGAAGGTCGAGCCGGTGGCTGACGAGCAGATTGACCGGGCCATTGACCTGCTCAAGGGCGTGAAGCTGTTCGCTCGGCAAACCAAGCTGGGCGCGCGGCCCGCCAAGACCGCTTCGGCCAACTGACCGGGTGAACATCCTCGGCATCGAAACGTCCTGTGACGAAACCGCCGCCGCCGTGGTCCGCGACGGCACGGTCATTCTCAGCAACGTGGTCGGTTCCCAAGTGGAGGTGCACCGGCCCTATGGCGGAGTCGTGCCGGAATTGGCCGCCCGTCAACATCTCGAACTCCTGGATCGGATTGTGACACAAGCGTTGGCGGACGCGGGTGTCACGTGGGCGGAGGTGGGCGCGGTCGCGGCCACGGCGGGTCCCGGCTTGGCCAGTTCGCTGCTGGTCGGGTTGAATACCGGCAAGGGAATCGCCGCGGCGCTCGGCGTTCCGTTCATCCCGGTCAATCACATGGAGGCGCATCTTTACTCGCCGTTGATCGGGAACGCGGCGTGGCCGGTGGTGGTGCTCATCGTATCCGGCGGCCACACCATGCTGGTTCACGTCACGGGGCCGGGCCGGTATGAACGACTGGGGCAGACGATGGACGACGCGGCTGGGGAGGCGTTCGACAAGGTGGCGAAGTTGCTCGGGTTGGCGTACCCGGGCGGTCCGGAGATTGATCGGCTCGCGCGACAGGGCGACGCCGCGGCCATCCCGTTTCCGCGGAGTCTGCGGGATGAGCCGGGCTTTCAGTTCAGTTTCAGCGGATTGAAGACCGCGGTCCGGTATTATCTGGCGCGGCATCCCGCCGCGGCGGTGGCGGATGTCTGCGCGAGTTTTCAGGAGGCCGTGGTGGATGTGCTGGTGGCCAAGACGCTGTGCGCCGCCGCGGCGACCGGGGCGCGGACGGTGGCGGCGGCGGGCGGGGTGTCGCTGAACGGACGGCTGCGCGCGCGGTTGGCGCAGGCGTGTGAGCAGGCCGGGATTCGGCTCTTGCTCGCCGACGCCAAGTTGTGTACAGACAACGCCGCGATGATTGCGGCGCGGGCGTTTCACAAATGGCCGACCGGCCCGGAGAGCTTCGGGGTCGGCGTGGCGCCGTCGGTGGGGCTGGGATGACGGCGCGGTTGATGGTGGCCGACAGCGAGCAGGACGCGGACATGCTCTACGCGGTGGGTATGTTCGTGCCCGACCCGTTTATTTATTTTGAAGCTGGCGGTCGGTCGCACGTGGTGATGAGCGATTTGGAGGTGGACCGTGCCCGGCACCAGGCGACGGTGGATCGGGTGTTGCCGTATCGGCGTTATGTCCGGCAGTTGCAGCGGGCCGGTCAGGTGTCGCCGCGGTTGGCGGATGTGTTGAATCGGGTGTTGCAGGAACACCGGATTCGGCGCGTGGTGGTTCCCGGCAGTTTTCCGGTGGGGCTGGCGCGGCGGTTGCGCGTGCCGTGGCGCGTGGTGCCCGGCGCTTTTTTCCCCGAACGCGAACGCAAGAGCGCCGCGGAGGTGCGGCATTTGCGGGCGGCGTTGGAGCTGGCGGAGGTGGGGATGCGCGCGGCGGTGCGGGCGGTGCGGGCCAGTCGGATTGGCCGGGATCGGTATTTGTACTGGCGGGGACAACGGCTGACTTCGGAGCACGTGCGCGGGTTGATCAATGCGACGATCGCCGCGCGGGGCGGCTGCGCGCAGCATACGATCGTGGCGGGCGGCCATCAGGGCTGCGACCCGCACGAGCGCGGTCACGGTCCGTTGCGGGCGCACGAGCCAATCATTGTGGACATTTTCCCGCGCGATTCGCGGACGGGATATTGGGGGGACATCACGCGCACGGTGGTGCGGGGACGGGCGAGCGAGAAGGTGAAGCAATTGTACGCGCTGGTGGCGCAGGCGCAGGATGTGGCATTCGAGAGGTTGCGGGCCGGGGTGGATGGGCAGACGATCCACGAGGCGATCCAGCGGTTGTTTCGCCGGGAGGGATTTCCGACCGGGGTCAAGCGCGGGTTTCAGCAGGGGTTTTTCCACGGGACCGGGCACGGGCTGGGTTTGGAGATCCATGAAGCGCCGCGGATCAGTGGGGTGAAAAGCATTTTGGCGGCGGGCCACGTGGTGACGGTCGAGCCGGGCCTGTATTACCGGGGCATCGGCGGGGTGCGACTGGAGGATGTGGTCGTGATCACCGCGAAGGGTTGCCGGAATCTGACGACGTTCCCGAAGTTTTTGGAGATTTGACCGGGCGGGTCAGTACTGTTTGCGGAGGTTGCTGGGCAGGATGTTCAGTTCGCTGCGGTACTTGGCGACGGTGCGGCGGGCGATCGGGATGCCTTTCTCTTTGAGGATCGCGACGATTTCCTGGTCGGAGAGCGGTTTGGAGGCGTCTTCCCGTTCAATGAGCTTGGCGATTTCGTCTTTGACGCTGGTGTTGCTCATCGTGGCGCCGCTGTCGGTGGTAAAGCCGGGCGTGAAGAAATACTTCATCTCGAACAGACCCTGCGGGGTTTGCATGTACTTGTTGGCGACCGCGCGGCTGACGGTGGTTTCGTGGACGCCGACGACTTCGGCGACCTGCGCCATGGTGAGCGGTTTGAGGTGGGAAATGCCTTTGTCGAGGAACTCGCGCTGGCGTTCGACGATGACTTTGGCAATGTTGCCGATGGTTTGCTGGCGTTGATGGATGCTTTTGATGAGGAACTTGCCGGCGCGGACTTTGTCGCGGATGTAGTCTTTGGCCTCGGCGAATTTTTTCGGGTCGGCCATCAGTTCCTTGTAGGTGTTGCTGATGCGGAGGTGGGGGATCTGTTCGTTGTTGAGAATGACCACATACTCGCCGTTGACGCGCTGGACGACCACATCGGCCGAAACGTACTGGTGCTGCTCGGTGCTGAACATGCGGCCCGGTTTCGGTTCGAGCGTGGCGATGAAGTTGGCCAGTTCCTGGACTTCCTGCACGGAGAGGCCGGTCGAGCGGGAGATTTCGGAAAAACGTTTGCGGCCGAGGTCTTCGAGGTGTTCGCGGACGATGCGGGCTTCCATCGAATCCGCTTTGCCCATGCGCTTGAGTTGCAGGAGCAGACATTCCTGCAAATTGCGGGCGCCGACGCCGACCGGGTGGAAGGTTTGCACGAGATCGAGCGCCTTTTGGAGTTGATCGAGCGGGACGCCGGAACTGACGCTGATTTCTTCGATGGGAGTGAGCAGATAGCCGTCGTCGCTGATGTTGCCGATCAACAGCTCGGTCACTTTCCGCTCCGCGGGCGTGACGTTGGAAAAATTAACCTGTTCCAACAGGTGCTGTTGGAGGGATTGCTGTTCCGTGATGGAATCGAAGAAGTGCTGCCGTTGTTCGTCCTGTTCGGTGGAGTGGGAACGATGGATATTGGTTTGCGAGAAATACTCGCGCCACTCGTCGTCGAGTTTGGACAGGACTTCAAACTCTTGTTTGAAATCGAGTTCGTCCTTCGCGGCGGCGGCATCGTCGCGACGGTCGTCAGTGGTTGGCTCGACCTCGATACGCGGTGCTTCGTCTTTGGGAAGCTCCTCGAGCAGGGGATTTTGCTGAAGTTCCTCGGCGACCAACGACTGCAATTCCAGCGATGAGACCTGAAGCAAATGCAAGCTTTGCTGCAACTGCGGCGCGAGAATCTGTTGCAGCGAGAGACGTTGTACTTGATGTAATCCTGGTGCGGCCATTGCTGCCGGACTATAGGCGGCGGATTGAGCAAGTAAAGTGAAAACACTGTCGAAGCGGTCTGTGAAAGCGACTCCGATATCACGCCGGGTGTTTTTGCGGCGGATGGTTTGGACCAGCGCGGCCCTGGCGGCGGGCGGAACGGCCTATCCGGCGCTGATCGAGCCGTCGCGGGTGGCGATCCACGACGTTCCCGTCCACGTTCCCAACCTGCCGGCCGCGTGGGAGGGGTTGACCATCGCCCACCTGACAGACCTGCATCGCAGCCGGTATGTCAGCGCCGCCTATCTGTGCGAGTGCGTCGCCCGCGCCAATGCGTTGTCGCCCGACGTGATGGTTTTCACCGGCGATTACCTCAGTCACACGCGCGGACCGCGACGCCGCTACGTGTACGGCGACGATGCGGAAGCGGAACGGTTCGCCCACGAAGCGGCGGAGTGTCTCGGCCGCGCGCGGGCGCGGTATGGCGTCTTTGCTTCCCTCGGCAATCACGATCACTGGTACGATGCTGGCACGGTCACCCGGCTGATCGAAGCGGCCGGTGTCCCCGTCTTGCGCAATCAATCGGTTGCCGTCACGATCCGTGGCGAGCCGCTCCCGATCATCGGCTTGGGCGACATGTGGACCGAACCGCCAGATTTTCCGCGCGCCTTTGCCGGGGTGGACGCGCCGGTGACCCTCGTGTTGATGCACAACCCCGATCCGTTCGAGCATTGGGCGCAACCCGGTAGCCATCTGATTTTGGCCGGGCACACCCACGGCGGTCAGGTGAACATCCCGTTCTACGGCCCGCCGATTATCCCGTCGAACTACGGCCGCAAATACGCCCGCGGCCTGTTTCGGCGCGGCGCCGCGCAGATGTACGTCAATGCCGGCCTCGGCTGCATCTTCCCGCCCGTCCGCTTCAACTGCCGGCCCGAGATTGCCCTGCTGCATCTGCGTCGCGCCTGACCGGCCGCGCCGCCGACTCATCCACCCGAACCGCGAGATGGATGTGAACCCGCGGCACGATGACGGTCAATCGGCCGCGGGCGTAGCGCCAGCGCAGCCGCGCCTTCTCCCAGGCCGCGGTCACCGCCCGGGGGCGAGCCGGTAGGTTCCACCGAATCACGACCGGACCGACCGGCGGGATTTCATCCACCGCGCCGTTGGACGGCTGATTCGGAACACCACTGGCGCGGTTAATGAGATGGACCAGACGGCGCCCCGGTTGCCGGCGCAACGCCACATCCACGCAGACCGGCGCGTGCACTTCGATGTCCAACGGCCCGGCCAGACGGCGAACGACCGCCCCGAGAAACTGCCGGGTCTGCGGATACCGGTTGTGTTGGAAATCGCGACACACGGCGGCGGGAATGTACGCCACAGCCCCGCGCCCGACCCGCTGCAGCGTCGCCGCCGGATGCGGCAGGATCTGGTCGTCCCACAACGGAGTCCGACGCAACGCGCCGAGCGACCGCGCGGTGGTCGGTTTGACGAAACGCCAACGCTCGCTGTACAGCGGCACCAGACCGTCGCCGACCGGCACGTGACAGGTTTGTCTGGGTTTCGTCGAACCGCGGGTCACGCCGAGAAACGCCGCGCCGAAACGCGGCAACGATTCGGCCCCGGTCAGCAGCAGTTTGCCGCCGCGGCGGACGTATTGTTTCAGCGCCGCCACCATTTCCGCGGACAGGGCGTGTTGTTCGGGGACGACCACTACCGGATATTCCGCGAGCCGCGGGCGCAGCGCCCACTCATCGAGGATGTCCACGCCGAAGTGATTTTCCAGCAGGGCAAACACCGCCCCCCGAACCGGTGCCGTGTCCACGCCCCACAACAGGTTTTTGCGGCGAACCGTGGCGGCGAGGTGATGTTCCGAATGGAGCACGGCGATTTGGGGAATCGTCGTGGAATTCTGACAGAGCGCGCGGCGGCGCCGGACGAACTCGCGGACCTGGCGCAGCCGTTTCAGCCGCCACGCCACGAGCCGACCGTCGCGGATGCTGGTCGTCTCGTACAGTTGCACGTGGCCGCCGAAGGCCAGCAGCACGGCGGCTTCCTGCATCAGCATCTGCGCCGGTTTGATGACCCAGGGCGAATCGGCGGCGCCCATCTGGTGCGAGCAGTAAAAACTCCAGAGCATGATGTCCCACGGCTTGCCGCGGGTGGCGAGGAACCGCGCTTCGCAACGGCTGTTGTCCAGCCCCCAAACCCAGGCGTTGTCTCCGCTGATCCAGTCGGTCGGCACGGTCGGCGGGCCGGGATTGGCGAAGGTTTGCAGCCAGTTCGAACAGACCAGCACGCCCGGCTTGTGGCGATGCACCGCGTCGCAGTAGCGCGTGACGTATTGCTGAAAGCTGCGCAACGTGAACTGCCACCACTGCGGCCAGTCCGGGGCGCTTTCCGTCGTCGGCGGTCGGCGGCCGTAAGCCGCCCGGCAGCGCCGACAGTAGCACGGCTCGACAGCCCAGATGTCGCCATCCACCCAAAAACCGTCCACCTCGTAGCGGTCCACCAATTCCAACAACTGCGGAATCATCAGCCGTTCCAGATACGGCGAGCGCGGACACATCCGTTCCCCGCGGCGCGAGCGGCGAATCGGCCCGAAGGCGGCGCCCGCCCGCTTGCCGTCGGCGGTGACGGCGCACCAGTGCGGATATTTGGCCCCGGCGGCCTTGTCCCAAATGCCGGAGTAATGACAGTGCAGCGGCAGGCCCAGCCGTTTCGTCGCCGCGCGCCACTGGCGCAACGCATCCTGCTTCAGGCCGGGCGCCACGGAAGCTGTCGGGACGCGGCTGAACCAACTCGTGAATCCGGGATGTCCCTTGCAGTCGGTCTGCACAAAATCCGGCGCCAACAACCGCAGGCTCGGCACCAACTCGCGCGGCGAGCAACGAGTTCCGAGCGCCGTGTCGTTGGGGTTGGGATGCAGGTCGTAGTGCAACCCGAAATAAAACCGGTGGCCATGCCAGCGGCCGCTTGGTTGAAGGGCGGAGATGTCCATGTGGTGAGGCGCTGGTACCAAACGCCGGCAGTGATGCAAGGCAAAACGCGGGCGGCCAAACCGACCGGCAGCGCGCCGGTATTCTCTGCTTGAGTCAATCCGGCGGGCACGTACAATCGACCGCGTGGGGGTCAACGTTACCATTCTGGGGAGCGGCAGCGGGGGCAATTGCACATTGGTTGAGTCCGATTCGACATCGCTGCTGGTGGATGCCGGTTTGAGCGGACGGCAGATCAAGGAACGGCTGGCGGCTTTGGGGCGGAGCGTGGAGCAGTTGGACGGCATCGTGCTGACCCACGAACACGGCGATCACACGCGCGGCCTGACGGTGCTCTGCAAACAACGCCCGATCCCGGTCTATGCGAACCGGCTCACCGCGGAGGCCATCGCAAGCGACCCGGACCGCAACCGCGCCGTTTCGATTTCCTGGCGCGTGTTCGCCACCGGCAGCGCGTTTGAAATCGGGGATTTGACGGTGGAATCGTTCTCCGTGCCGCACGACGCGCAGGACCCGGTCAATTTCGTCGTTCGCCAGAACACGCGGGCGATTGGAGTGTTGACCGATCTCGGCCACGCGACCAAGCTGGTGATCGACCGGGTGCGCGGGACGGATATGTTGATCGTCGAGGCGAACCATGACCTGAAGATGTTGCAGGAGGACACGGTGCGCCCGTGGGCGACGAAACAACGGATCATGAGCCGGCACGGTCATCTCAGCAACGACGGCGCGGCCACGCTGGCGTGCGAGGTGGCCAGTGACAAACTCCGGCACGTGTTTCTGGCGCACCTGAGCCGGGATTGTAACCGGCCGGACCTGGCCCAGCGCGTGGTGATGGAGCGACTCGGCAAACACGGCGTCCGCCATGTGCACGTCGCCGTTTCCGCTCAGGATGTGCCTACGCCCACCGTCTCGCTCTGACGCCGCCGCGCGCGTTCCACAGCTCAATAGCAGTGGAAGGAGCCGCTGCGGTAGTAGTACCGCGGTGCGGGCGGCGGGGGTGGGGCGTAGTAAACGGGCGCAGGAGCGTAATAGACCACCGGCGGCGGGCTATAGACGTAATGGTAGGAGAAGTGGGCACGTGGATAGTACCACGGACCGCAGTAGTAGTCCCCGAAATGGTACCGGTGATGGCCGGTGCTGTAGCTGAAGCCGAACCCGAACGACCCGCCGGCTTCCGCCGGGGTGGCCACCATTCCGCCCACCAAGACCAACGTCGCACTCACCGCCAAGCATTTGAGAAATCGTTTCATAAACATTCTCTCCATTCGTCAGACATCCATGCGGCCAATTTATTCAAGCTTGTTTCCGATGCAACCGCCGGTCAGTGCGTCTTTCGATCCATCGCCCGCATGGCGCGCCGTGGGATTTCCTCCAGTTCCCGCATCTTGGCGACCGCTTGGCCGAGGATTTTGTCGAGCCGGGCGGGGGTCAGGACATCCGGCCGTCGCCGGGCGCGTCGGACCGCGAGTTCGACGCGCCGGGAATAGCTTTCCAACTCGTGGGACACGCGCTGGGTCGTGCGGTGCAGCAATTCCAGCCGCGCAAACGCCGCCATCTGCGTTGCGGCGCCATGCAACAGTTGGTCCAAATCCTCGGCGATTTCTCCGATGACGGCGGGATCGAATGAGAAAAACCCCACATACCGGGCGCGGTCAGCCAGCGCGGATTTCTCGTCGCGCGCGATGAAGAGCATCGGCCGGTGGCCGTCGTGCAGCGCGAGGCGGAACCTGGCCAGTGGCTGGCCGGCGATCGAATACCACCGCACGCGGGTGGCCAGCGCCGAGGCTTTGCGTGGGGCATCCACCGCCAGGACACGGATGCCGGTCAGCTTGCGCGCGAGCAACTGCAACCGGTGTTCCTGCGCCTCCAACTCGCCGTGAAACGGGTAGGTCACGGTCAGATCGCCGCCGGTCTGGTGGCTGGCCAACTCGATCACGGCGTTGCAGAACGCGCGGGCGATCATGTCGTCGCAGTAGTAGAACGTGTTGGCTGAGAGGGCCGGCAGGCGGACCATGACGGGCCGGCCGTGATCGGCACTGAAGGCTTCCTGAACCACGTGGCGGGACGGCGGAAGTCGTTGCTGAACCTCCTGCAACAACGCGCGTTTGGGGCTGGGTAAGGCGTAATAGTTCATGGCTACATGGCCCCGCTACCACGCAGGTTATATCGCTTCGGGAGGCGAAAACAAGGCCAAAACTTCGCGTGTTTCCTGCTTGCAAACCGACGGCGCGTCCGTACTATGTCCGTCCCCGCGTCGATCCGGTTTCGGCGCGGTAACAACAACGAACAATAATCCCGTCCCGAGACGGGATGTCCCCGCCGGCACGGGCCGACCGGGGATGTAACGCGGAGGATCCATTGGCCAGTACAACTGTCGCAGAATTGCTCGAAGCGGGCGTCCACTTCGGTCACCAGACCAAACGGTGGAACCCCAAGATGAAAAAGTTCATTTTCGCCGCGCGCAACGGCATCCACATCTTCGACCTCAACCGAACCCTGACTCAAATTGAAGTGGCGTGCGGATTTCTCCACGAAATCGTCCTGGCTGGCGGCCAAGTCCTCTTTGTCGGAACCAAGAAACAGGCGCAGCAGGAGTTGAAAGCGGCCGCCCAACGCACCAACATGCCCTACTGTGTGGATCGTTGGCTGGGCGGCACGCTCACGAACTTGCGCACCATCCGCAACAGCGTCAGTCGCATGAAGCAGATTGACGCGAAGCTGGCCGATGCGGATGCCCAGCACATCCCGAAGAAAGAACAGGCGTTCCTGCGCCGGGAACAGTTCAAACTCCACCGCAACCTCGACGGCATCGTGAACATGGAAAAACCGCCGGCCGCGATGTTCGTGGTGGACATCATTCGGGAGCAAATCGCCATCCACGAGGCGCGGCGGCTCGAGATTCCGATCATCGCGCTCGTGGACACCAACTGCGACCCCGATCTCGTCACCTACCCGATTGCCGGGAATGATGACGCTATTCGGTCCATCAAATGCATCACCAACATCATCGCCGAGACCATTCTTGAGGCGCAAGCCGAGCTGGGCAAAAAACAGCCGCCTGCTCCCGAACCGGAGCCTGCGGTCGTCTCCGAACCGGTCCCGGCCAGCGCCTAGCCCCGCGAAGCCACCGCAACCCGACTCGCCAACCATGAGCACAGCCATGCAAATTGATCCCAAACAAGTCCAGAGCCTCCGCGAAAAAACCGGCGCCGGCATGATGGACTGCAAGAAAGCCCTCGTCGAAGCCAACGGCGACGCCGCCGAGGCGGAGAAGATCCTTCGCAAGAAAGGCATCGCCACCGCCGCCGGCAAAGCGACCCGCGCGGCCAACGAAGGTTGCATCGCCAGTTACATCCACCACGGCAGCAAACTCGGCGTCCTCGTCGAAATCAACTGCGAGACCGATTTCGTGGCGCGCAACGACCAGTTCCGCGAACTGGTCAAGGACATTGCGCAACAAATCGCCGCGGCCAACCCCCGCTGGGTCCGCCGCGAAGACGTGCCGGCGCCGGTCGTCGCCGCCGAGAAGGAAATCTATGCCGCCCAGGTGAAGGACAAACCGGCCGCCGCGATTGAAAAGATCTGCGCCGGCAAGCTCGACAAGTTCTTCTCCACCGTCTGTCTGCTGGAACAGCCGTACGTCAAGAATCCGGAAGTCACGATCAAGGACCACGTCACGCAGAAGGTTGCGGCGCTCGGCGAAAACATCGTCATTCGGCGATTCATCCGCTGGCAGCTTGGCGAGGAACTGCCGCCGGCTTGAGCCGCGCTTGCCAAGCGCCCCGGCAGTGTGTACAACGCCGGCATGTCCACTCCTGCTCCGAAGTACCGGCGCGTCATGCTCAAGCTCAGCGGCGAGGCGCTGCTCGGGCCGCGCGAACACGGCATTTCACCGGAAACCTGTGACGCCATCGCGGCGGAAATCAAAGAAGTCCGCGCGCTCGGCATTCAACTGGCCATCGTCATCGGCGGCGGCAACATCTTTCGCGGCGTCTCCGGCAGCAAACACGGTCTCGACCGGGTCACGGGCGATTACATGGGCATGCTGGCCACGATGATCAATGCGCTGGCGTTGCAGGACGCGCTGGAGCGGGCCAATGTCTCCACCCGCGTGCAGTCGGCGATTGACATGCGCAATGTGGCCGAGCCGTTCATCCGCCGCCGCGCGGTGCGGCATTTGGAGAAGGGCCGGGTCGTGATTTTCGGCGCGGGCACCGGCAACCCGTTCTTCAGCACCGACACCACGGCGGCGTTGCGAGCCAACGAGCTGGGCTGCGACGTGTTGCTGAAAGCCACGAAGGTGGACGGGATTTACAGCGCCGATCCGAAGAAGGATCCGTCCGCCTGCCGCTACGACCGGATCAGTTACACCGAGGCGTTGAAAAACCGGCTGGCGGTGATGGACAGCACGGCGTTTTCGTTGTGCATGGACAACCGCACGCCGATCATCGTGTTTGATTTGTTCAAGCCCGGCAACATCAAGCGCGTCATTCTCGGTGAGCCGATCGGCACGCTGGTCACGGAATGATCGGGCTGCTGACCGGCCTTGTCGCGTTTGTCCTCGGCTCGTTGATCGTCCTGGCCGGCCGCTCGCGGCGACCCCCGCCGCTCGGGTTGGTGGAGGGCCGGCTGTGTCCCTGCCCGCCAACCCCAAACTGCGTTTGCACCGAGACCGGTCATCCGCCGCCGCTGCCTTTGACCGGCTCCGTCGCGGTGGCGTGGGAGGGGGCCAGACAGACGGTGCGCGCGATGGGTGGCGTGGTGGATCGAGAAGAGGCCGGTTATATTCACGCGACGTTTACCACGCGCGTGTTTCGGTTTGTGGACGATCTGGAACTGCGGCTCGACGAACCGAACCGCGTCATCCACATCCGCGCCGCGGCCCGGGTCGGTCAGCGCGACCTCGGTGTGAACCGCCGGCGCGTCGAGGAATTGCGGCGCCGGTATGTCGCCGCGGCGCGCGAGGATTGATTCGCCGCGCGGCGTGCTTTATCCTCGCGGCACGGACTGACACCGGATGGAGGAGAAACTTCACGTCCTGCGGCAGGTGCCGCTGCTGGCGTCGCTCGGCGACGAGCTGATGAAGTCGCTGGCCTCGGGCGCGGCGATGGTGGCGGTGAAAAAGGGCGAGTTGGTCGTGCGCGAGGACGAGGCCGGGGATGCGCTCTTCGCCGTGGTGTCGGGCCGCTTGCAGGCGTACACGCGGTTGCCGAGCGGTGGCGAGCGGGTGTTTGCGACCTATGGCAATGGCGATTATTTCGGCGAGATGCCCCTGCTGTCGGGCGAGACGCACTGGTCGAATGTCCGGGCGTTGAACGATTCGGTGTTGCTGAAGATTCCGCGGGCGTTGTTCGACGCCGTGGTGCAGCGCGACGCGCGAGTGGCGGCGAGCGTGTTTCAGCGGCTGGGGCAACGAATCAAGGAGTTGCGTCAGGAAAAACATCGCGCCCGCGGCAGCACGGTCATCGCGCTGGCCAGCGCATTGCCGGGCGCGGGGAAGACGACGCTGGCGACAAATCTGGTGGCGAGTCTGGCGCGGGAAACACGCGAGCCGGTATTGTTGTTGGATTTGACCGGTCAGGCCGACAGCGTGCCGGTGACGGCGGCGCCGGTGGGAGGCGGGGCGCGGACGGCGTGGGGCTACGATCGTCTCCCGTTGCGGCTGACCGGCGCCGAGCGGGAAGCGGCGGCGTTTGCGCCGTTGTTCGGCGCGTTGGTCCAACGCTACGATTACGTGCTGGTTGAGCTGCCGAATGAAACCTCGCCGGCCGTGTATGCCTGTCTCGGTCAGTGCGACCAGATTTATCTCGTCAGCCGCAACGAGCCGGAGCACTGGAAACGAACGCGGTTGCTGATCCGCTATCTGGCAAATCAATCCGTCGTGATGACGCCGAAGGTGAAAGTGATCCTGACCGGCTGCGCGGCCGGTCGGCCATGCTTGGCGGAGGCGGAGGCGGCCATTGGCCAGCGGATTGCGGCGCGGCTGGAATGGATCGCGGCGGGCGGCGAGAGCGCCGAGCCGTACGTGCTGCGGCAACCACTGGCGCCGTACAGTTTCGTGGTGCGGCGGCTGGCGCGCGAGTTGGGCAACGTGCTGGTCGGGCTGGCGCTGGGTTGCGGCGCGGCGCGCGGGCTGGCGCACATCGGGGTGATTCGGGTGCTGGAGCGGGAGGGGCTGGCAGTGGATGTGGTGGCCGGCAGTTCGATGGGCGCGTTGATTGCCGCGGCGTGGGCGGTGGGCAAATCGGCCGACGAGATGGAGCAGATCGCGCTGCAGGTGCGGGGCAAACGGGCGTTTTTGCGACTGCTCGATCCGATGTTTCCCGGCTCGGGCATGATCCGCGGATTGAAGGTCACGGATTTTTTGCGTCAGATCGTGGGCGAGAGCACATTCGAGGACACGGTGATTCCGTTGAAGATCGTGGCCAGCGAGTTGAATACCCTGGAGGAGATTGTCTTCGAGGAGGGACCGTTACTGGACGCGGTGCGGGCCAGCATTTCCATTCCGGGTGTGTTTCGCCCGGTCGAGACCAATGGGCACACGTTGATTGACGGCGGGATTGTGGACCCGGTGCCGGTCGGAGTGCTGACACGGACCGGCGTCGCCAAGATCATCGCGGTCAACACCATCCCCAACGTCGAAGACATGAAACGCCGCGCCCGCGAGCGACCCGCCGCACCGCCAACGCGGAGCTGGTGGAAGCGGCAATCCCAGTTGCACGAGGTCGGCTCGATCGTGGACACGCCCACCAGCATCATCAACATCTACATGCGGGCAATGCACGCGATGCAGTCGCACATGGCCGAGGAAGCCTGCCGGGATGCCGATGTGGTGATTCGGCCGCGCAGCCGGGAGGCTGTCTGGTACGATTTCTATCATCCCGAGCGTTACATCCGCGCCGGCGAGGAAGCCGCGATGGCCGCGTTGGCGGAGTTGAAAGCGTTGGTGGGCGGATGAGATGGGACCAGCAACCGGTGACGGCGCAGCGCGCGCTGCAGAACGACCGGCTTCACAAGTTTCTCAACGACATCGTCGCGCCGTTCAGTCCGCATTACCGGCAACTGTTCGCCGAACACAAAATTGATCCGCGCCAGATCAAGACGGTCGCGGATCTGCGGCACATCCCGTTCACCTCGAAACGCGATTTGCTGCCGACCGACGGCGTGCCGGACAAGGTGCGCGAGTTTGTCATCACGCCCGAACTGGCCGCCATCAAACGCCGGCCGCGTGTGATTGCGGAAGCGTTGCTGCACGGACGGGGCGCTGCGGAACGCACGATCGAGCGGGAGTTTCGCCCGATCTTCCTGACCGCAACGACCGGGCGCAGCACCGCGCGCGTCTCGTTCGTTTATACCGACCATGATTTGCGGAATCTGCGGGAGGCCGGCTCGCGGTTGATTCAGGTGTTTGGCGCGACGACGAAGATGCGCGGGGTGAACATGTTTCCCTACGCGCCGCATCTCGGGTTCTGGCAGGTGGTCTTTGCCGGGCTGGAATTTGGAATGTTTCTGGTCGGCACCGGCGGCGGCAAAGTGTTGGGAACCGAGGGCAACATCACGGTGATTGACCAGGTTCAACCCGAAGCGATCATCGGGATGCCGACGTTTGTGTATCACGTGTTGCGGCAAGCCCACGAAGCGGGGAAACGCTGGCCACAGGTCACGCGGATCGTGCTCGGCGGCGAGAAATGTCCCACCGGTATGCGCCGCAAGATGGTCGGGTTGCTCGCCGAAATGGGCGCGGCCGATGTGCGGGTCTGCACGACCTACGGCCTGACCGAGGCGCGGATGGCGTGGGGGGAATGTCCCATGCCGCCCGGCGAACGCAGCGGGTATCATCTGTTCCCGGACCTGGGCGTGTTCGAGGTGGTAGATCCCGCGACCGGCGCGGTCAAAGGGGAGGGCGAACCGGGTGAGTTGGTGTACACGCCGCTCGACGCGCGCGGCAGCGTGGTGATCCGGTACCGGACCGGCGATTACGTGGACGGTGGGATCACGTGGGAACCGTGTCCGTATTGTCGCCGCACGGTGCCGCGGATTGTGGGCGAGATTCGGCGGACGGTCAGCAGCCAGGAACTGCGGTTTGACAAGATCAAGGGCACGATCGTCAATTTCGACACGCTGCAACATCTGCTCGACGACCTGCCGGAAGTCGGCGAGTGGCAGATCGAGTTGCGCAAGCGCAACGAGGATCCGCTGGATGTGGATGAGCTGATCTTGCACTTCGCCCCGGTCAGCGGCGTGAACCAGGCGGAACTGGAACGAAAAATCCGGGCGCGGTTTCAGGATGAAACGGAGATCACTCCCAACCGCTTCGAGGTGCATTTGATGGCGGAGATGCTGCAGCGGATCAAACTGGAAACTTCGCTGAAGGAAGTGCGGGTGCTAGACTCGCGCCCGAAAACATAACCGGAGGTTGGCGATGAAATGGCTGGGATTTTTGGCGTTTGTGGTGGTGGCGACGGCGCGCGCGGAGCTGCGGACGGAAACGGTGGCGTACCGGGATGGCGATGTGACGCTGAAGGGTTTTCTGGCGTACGACGACAGCGCGAGCGGGCCGCGGCCGGGAGTTCTCGTTGTCCATGAATGGTGGGGCTTGAACGACTACGCCAAGCAACGCGCGCAGCAACTGGCCACGCTCGGGTACGTGGCGCTGGCGGTGGACATGTATGGCGATGGATTTCAGACCACCTCCATCGAAGAAGCTGCCCGGCGCTCCGGTCAGTTCAAAGACGACCGGCAGGCGGGTCGGCGACGGATCCGGGCAGCCCTGGACGTGTTGCGCGACCGGCCGCAGGTCAACCCGCGTCAGATCGCCGCAATCGGATATTGTTTCGGCGGCACGACGGTATTGGAACTGGCGCGCAGCGGGGCGGACGTGGCCGGGGTGGTCAGTTTCCATGGCAGCCTCGGCACGTCGTTGCCGGCGCGGGCGGGGGAGATCAAGGCGCGGGTGCTGGTCTGTCACGGCGCGGACGACACGTTTGTGACCGCCGATGAACTGGCGCAGTTTCAACAGGAGATGCGCGCGGCGGGGGTGGACTGGCAGATGATTTTCTACGGGGGCGCGGTTCACAGTTTCACCAATCCGCAGGCCGGCCGGGCCGGTATCCCCGGTGTGGCCTACGATGAGCGAGCCGACCGGCGTTCGTGGGCGGACATGCAGCAGTTTTTTGCCGAGATTTTCCGATGAGCCGACTGGCCATCATTGACGGGGTGCGGACTCCGTTTGTGAAAGCGGGGACGGAGTTGAAGACGTTGCCGGCGCAGGAACTGGGGCGGCTGGTTGTCAGCGAGTTGCTGGAGCGGACCGGGATCGAGCCGGCGGCGATTTCGCAGACCATCTTTGGGTGCGTGGCGCAGCCGGTGGAGGCGGCCAACGTCGCGCGCGTCATCGCGCTGCATGCCGGTATCCCCGCCGCGGCGCCGGCCTACACGGTGCACCGCAACTGCGCGAGCGGGTTCGAAGCGGTCACGAGCGCGTACGAGAAGATGGTGGCCGGGCAGGGCGATGTGTTCATCGTCGGCGGCACGGAAAGCATGTCGAACATCCCCTTGCTGTTTTCGTCCGTCGCGGCGGAGAAATTTGCCGCGCTGAACAAGGCGAAAACCACCGGGCAAAAACTCCGCGCCGCGCTGGCGTTTCGGCCCGGTGACTTCAAACCGCGCATCGGCGTGCTGCTGGGGCTGACCGATCCGGTGTGCGGTTTGAACATGGGGCAGACGGCGGAGGTGTTGTACCGGGATTACGGCATCAGCCGACAGGAGCAGGACCGCTTCGCGCTGGCGTCGCACCAGAAAGCCGCCGCGGCGCGGGCGAGGTTGAGGGAAGAAATCATGACGGTGTACCGGCCCGATGGAAAGTTTGTGCAGGACGACAACGGTGTGCGCGAGCAGCAGACGATGGAGGCGCTGGCGAAGTTGCGGCCGGTGTTCGCGAAACACGGCGGGACGGTCACGGCCGGTAATTCCTCGCAGATCACCGACGGCGCGGTGGCGTTGCTGGTGATGAGCGAGCAACAGGCCCGCGAACGGAACCTGAAGCCGCTGGGGTATCTGCGCGCCTACGCCTATGCCGGCGTCGAACCGCAACGGATGGGGCTTGGTCCGGCCTACGCCATTCCGGCTGCGTTGCAGCGCGCCGGGTTGAAATGGGAGGAGATTGGTCTGCTGGAAATCAACGAAGCGTTCGCGGTGCAGGTGTTGGCGGTGGAGCGCGTGTTGCAAACCAAGTTCGGGCTGACGCTTGACCGCGACCGGCTCAACGTGAACGGCGGCGCGATTGCGCTCGGACACCCGGTCGGGGCCAGCGGCGCGCGGCTGGTGCTGACGTTGTTGAAGGAGATGCAGCGGCGCGATGTGCGGTACGGCATCGCCAGCGCGTGCGTCGGCGGCGGGCAGGGCGGCGCGTTGGTGCTGGAGCGATGAGGACGGGACGGTCAGGTGATGTCGGGAGTGCGCCAGCAGGATCGGGAGCCGGCCGGTCGCGCCCGGAAGGGCGCTCCCACGACAGCAGGTGCTCCCACGACAGCAGTGGCTCCCACAAGAGCAGAGGCGCCCGCAACAGCGAAGGCACCCACGGGGGATTGGTGCAAGCACCACCGCATTCGTCGGCGTTGCGGATGGGCCGGTGGTCGTGGCCGGGGCATTGTTATTTCATCACGACCAACGGCGCAGACAAGCAGTCACTGCTGGCGGATGACCGGTGCGCGCAGGTCGTGGTGGACTCGCTCGGTTGGTTGCAGAAACGGGGAAGGATTCGGCTGATGGGTTTTGTGGTGATGCCGGACCATGTGCATCTGGCGTTTGTGTTGGGCGGGGATGAGGAGTCGCGCCCGGAAGGGCGCTCCCACACCGGCAGCGTCAGCTCTGGAATTGTGGGAGCGCCCTTCCGGGCGCGACCGACGTTGGCTGCGGTGATGAATTCCTTCAAAGGTTTTACCGGTAAACGCATCAACGAGATTCTCCAGCGTCGCGGAGAGGTCTGGCAGCCCGCGTATCACGACCACCGGGTTCGTGACCGTGAGGATTTCGTGGCGCGCCTTTCCTACATGCATGGCAACCCGGTGCGGAAGGGGCTGGTCCGCTTCGAGCACGAGTTTGCGTTTTCGTCCGCCAACCCCCGGTATGCGGGATGGGTTGATTGGGCGTGGTTGGATGGGATCGAGGCCGGTCGCGCCCGGAAGGGCGCTCCCACAACAGCAGAGGCTGACAAAATATGGTGAGCGGGAATCCAAAGGTGGAGATCGATGCGGCCGGGGTGGCTTGGGTGACGTTTGATGATCCCGAGGCGAAGGTGAACATTTTCACGGAGCCGGTGATGCGGCGGTTGGAGGAGATTCTCGATGCGCTGGCCGGGCGGAAGCCGACCGGCGTGATTTTCATCAGCGGCAAGCCGGATGTGTTCATTGCGGGGGCGGATATCCGGGAGATTGCGAAGGTGGACAGCGTCCAGCGCGGCGTCGAGCTGTCGCGGGTCGGGCAACGGGTGTTCGGGAAGATCGAGCAACTCGGTGTGCCGACGGTGGCGGCGATTCATGGAGCGTGCGTGGGCGGTGGGTGTGAAATGGTTTTGGCGTGTCGCTACCGGGTGGCGACGGACGATCCGAAGACGCAGATCGGGTTGCCGGAGACGCAACTGGGGATCATTCCCGGTTGGGGCGGCACGCAGCGGTTGCCGAAACGGATTGGACTGAACCCGGCGCTGGGGATCATCCTGCCCGGTAAAACCGTGTCCGCTGAGAAAGCGCGGCAGATCGGGTTGGTGGATGAGGTGGTCGCCCCGGTCGCGTTGCGGGAAGCGGCGGTGGCGGCGATTCATTCTCCTCGCGGCCGGAAGGGCGCTCCCACAAGAATCATGGATCCGATCATCAAGTTGGCAGCGCGGCGGAAGGTGGCGCGGCGGACGGGCGGGCATTATCCGGCGCCGTTGCGGGCGCTGGATGTGATTGGCCGCGGCTACGAGGCGGAGGCGCGGGCGTTGGGCGAGCTGGTGGTGACGCCGGTCTGCCGGAATTTGGTGCGGGTGTTTTTCCTGCGCGAGAAATACGCCAAGCTCAAGCTCGGCGAACCGTGGCGGGCCGGCAAGGTCGGCGTGGTCGGCGCGGGAGTGATGGGGGCGGGGATTGCGCAGTGGTGCGCGGCGCGCGGGTTGACGGTGCGGTTGAAAGACATTCAGCCGGAGTTTGTTGCGGCCGGCATGAAACGGATTGGCGACGTGTTTCGGGAGGGAGTGGCGCGGCGGAAGTTGACGCCGCTGGAAGCGGAGCAGGGCTTGGCGCGGGTGCATCCGACGACGGACGATACGGGCTTCGACACCTGCGACGTGGTTGTCGAGGCGGTGCTTGAAAAGTTGGAGGTCAAGCGGGCGGTGTTCGCGGGACTTGCGCCGCGGTTGCCGGAGCGTTGCATCCTGGCGTCGAACACGTCGGCGATTCCGTTGGATGAGTTGGCGGCGGCCAGCGGGCGACCGGACCGATTTGTGGGGATTCATTTTTTCAATCCCGTCCACAAGATGCCGTTGGTGGAGATTGTGCGGGGCACGCAGACGTCACCGGCCACGGTGGCGACGGCGGTGGAGTTCGCCAAGCAACTGAAAAAAATCCCGGTCGTGGTGCGCGGCACACCGGGGTTTCTGGTCAATCGTCTGTTGATGCCGTACCTGAACGAGGCCGGCAAGCTCGTTGGGGAGGGGGTCAGCGCCGGCTGCATTGACGCGGCGATGGTGCGGTTCGGGATGCCGATGGGACCGTTGCGGTTGCTCGACGAGGTTGGGTTGGACGTGGCGCACGAGGTGGCGCAGGAACTGGCCGCGGCGTTTGCGGATCGGATGACGGTGGCGCCGGTGCTGGCCGAGATGCGGCAGGCGGGGTTGCTGGGCCGCAAAGGCGGTCGGGGATTTTACATTTACGAGGGCCGGTCGGAGCGTCCGAATCGCCGCTATCACGCCGGTCGGTCGTTGCCGTTGACCGAGGTGCAAGAGCGGTTGCTGGGAGTGATGGTGGCCGAGGCGAAACGGTGTCTGGCGGAGAAGGTGGTGGAGACGGAAGACGACATAGATGCCGGAATGATTTTCGGCACGGGATTTCCGCCGTTTCGGGGCGGCTTGGTGAAATGGGCGCGCGATTCAGGCCGGTGGACGTGAGTGGGTAGATTGCCGGTACAACGCGGCGGCTGCTCTCCTGGTCCCTGTCGCCGCCAGCGAGGGGAGAGCTTCGTGAGATTGGAACAGCGTGAGGGGCGATGTAGCCACGGCTCTGAGAGCCGTGCGGGGGTAACGCTACTGCGCGCGCCTCATAGAGGCGCGGCTACACCGAGACTATGCAGTTAGAACGCAGCGGCTGCTCCCCCGCTCCCCGTCCCATTCGATGGGGAGCGTTTGGCGCGGAAGAAGGTTTTCAACAGCTCGCGGGCTTCGGGTTCTTTCAGCCCGGCGGTGACGGTGACGATGTGATTCAGCCCGCCGTGGGCGGGG
>CAZHLM010000053.1:20779-23628 GCA_964533295.1 uncultured Verrucomicrobiota bacterium | reverse complement strand
CGCCATGAGCGCCAAGCGGCTCAGGTGTCCCGCCCCGCCTCGCGGGGACGCTCGGCCCACCGGGTTTTCCGAGAAAGGCGTGGGCGGAAGCCCGCTCCCACAAGGAGTGTTGTTCGGCGCTCTTAGTCCGGCAGGCTCAGTTGTTCGATGTAGCGGTCTTCGAAGCGGGGGTCCTGGTTCAGTTCGATGACTTCCATTTTGCTGCCGGCACGGGCGATTTCGTCGAGCGCGCCGCAATCGAGCAGGGCGAGGTAGGCGCCGGCGAGGCTGGTGTTGCCGACGACTTCAATCTGTTCCGCGGTGAAGCCGGGCAGCAGGCCGCAGCGGATGGCGTGGGCGCGGTTGAGGTGGAGGCCGAAACCGCCGGCGAGGTAGAGGGTCTTGATTTGGGCGGGGGTCAGGCCGATGCGTTCGAGCAGGATGAGGATCCCGGCGGCGATGGCGGCTTTGGCCTGGAGAAGGTTGGCGATGTCGGTTTCGGCGATGACGAGGTCGGTCTTGCCGGGGCCGTAGGCGACGCGAAACGCCAGGCCGTAATCTTTCCACGGGATGATGCGGTGGTCGGGGTCGGCGACGGCGTTTTTCTCGATGCGTCCCCGGTGGTTGAGCAGGCCGGACTCGCGGCCGACGGCGAGGAAATCCACGTAGGCGGTGCCGCACAGACCGATGGGGGTGCTGTGGCCGATCTTGTCGAGTTTGACGGTCAGCGGATTGGCGGTGATTTCGATGTGCGAGATGGCGCCGTCGGCGGCGCGGACGCCGTTGGTCAGTCCGGCGCCTTCGAAGGCGGGGCCGGCGGCGGTGGCGCAGCCGTAGAGTTTGTCGCCACGTTTGAGGACGATTTCGCCGTTGGTGCCGACATCCACGAGCAGGGCCGGTCCTTCGTCATAGACCAGGCCGGTAGCGAAGGCGCCGGCGGTGAGGTCGGCGCCAACGTAGGCAGCAGCGCCGGGCAGCAGATGGATGGTGAAGCACAGTTCGGAAAGCGGCGGAGGAAACGGCAGGTCGGTGGAGCGGAGGATGCGATGGTGGAGAAAGGCCGGGGTGAAAGGCGCGACGCCGATGGGCGAGGGATCCACACCGGCAAAGAGGTGGAGCATGGTGGTGTTGGCGGCGATGGTCAGGCAGCGGATGCGGTCGGGCGTGGCGCCGGCTTTGGCGATCGCCTCGGTGATCAGCGGGGCGAGGGTGTCTTTAACGATGAGGTCTTGCAAATGGCGCAGCATGGCCGGGTCGGTCGAGCAGAGGTTGATGCGGGTCAGCACGTCGTCGCCGAGATGCATTTGTTTGTTGAAGTTGGCGGCGCCGCTGAGGACTTGGCCGGTGCGCAGGTCGGTAACGAGCAGGGCGACGGTGGTGGTGCCGATGTCAATGGCGATGCCGAGCGGTTGGGGGTCCGGTTGGGAAGCGAGGCCGGTGACCAGCCAGTGGTCGCCGTGGTATTCGAGGGTGGCGTAGGTCGTCGCGTCGCCGGTCGCGCCCGGAAGGGCGCTCCCACAGAGGGCGGGGGCGAGTTTGATGGGGCGACGGCGGTGGATGGCGGCGAGGCCGCCGGGGGGAATCGGGATTTGTTGCCAGAGCGGGTCGTGGGCGTGCGGGACTTTGGTTTTGAAATCGCTGACGACTTGCGGTTCGTAGGCGAGGAGGGAACGCGGCGGGATGCGGAGGGTGACATCGCCATCGTGAGCGAGCCGGTATTCGCAGCCGCGGATGGTGTGGGGGCCGGTAATGGTTTCGCCGGTGGCGGCATGGACGACCTGGCCGGCAAGCAGCTCGACGACGCAGCCATCGCAGAGACTGCGCTGGCCGCAGCGGGTGTTGAGGGGAAGATGTTTGCGGCGGAGCAGTTCGCTGAGGCGGAGCGTGTGCTCGGCTGCGGAGATGGTCAGCGTCTGGCGCCCTTTGGGCGACTCGACGACAAGGTTTGGGGTAGCTCTCACGTCGGACCGGAGTATCTACACGATTTGTGCCAGTTGGCGATAGGGGATTGGTTGTGGTTGGAAACAGGAGGGATGGCGATGTGATTTGGAACGAAAGGGGGAGACGGGATGGACAACTTGTCGAGTTGGATGTCGTGACGTGACAGTTTGTCGACTGGAAGGTGGGATGGACGGAAACACTGTTTTGGGACGATGTGGCGTCAGGCGAGGGAATTACGGCGGTGGTTTTGTGATTGGTACAGGCATAGCTAGATGCGGCGGCACGGAGGGTCGCTATGAGCGATTTCAAAAAACTATCAGAGTACGTGGAGAAGGGTAATCGGAACGAAGCGAAGAAACTGACGCAGGAACTTCTCGCGGCGGGACAACCTCCGCTGAAGATCGTCGAGGAAGGGCTGGTGCCCGGTATGTCAGCGATTGGGGAGAAGTTCAAAAACAACCAGGTGTTCGTGCCGGAGATGCTGATTGCGGCGCGCGCCATGAAGGAGTGCATGGCGATTCTGGAACCGTTGCTGGTCAAGGCGGGGATCAAGCCGAAGTACACCGCCGTCATCGGCACGGTGCAGGGCGACCTGCACGACATCGGCAAGAACCTCGTCGCGATGATGTGGAAGGGCGCCAACTTCGGCGTGGTGGATTTGGGCACGAACGTGCCGCCCGAAAAATTTGCCGCCGCCGCCAAAGAGCACAACGCCCATATCGTCGGCTTGTCCGCGTTGTTGACCACCACCATGCCGGCCATGAAGACAACGGTGGCGGCACTGAAAGCGGCCGGGCTGAACACGGTGAAGGTTGTGATTGGCGGCGCGCCGATCACGGCGGATTTCGCGAGAGAGATCGGGGCCGATGGATACGCGCCCGATGCCGCCAGCGCGGTGGACACCGCCAAACAATTGCTCGCGGCGGCTT
>CAZHLM010000053.1:16350-20679 GCA_964533295.1 uncultured Verrucomicrobiota bacterium | reverse complement strand
TCGGAAAGATCCGCATCCCCACCGAGCGGCTGACGGTGGACCGCGACGCGGTCAACCGGGCCTGCGCGGCAACCGATCGTTTCACGATGCAGGCGAGCTGTCCGCGGCCGTTTGAGCAGTTGCAGTTCATTCGCGGCACGCCCGAGCTGCTGATGGACTTGCTCGACCCGCCGGCGGCGCTGCGGCGGTTGCTGGGCCAGATGCACGAGTTTTATTGCGCCGAGTTTGAGGCGTGGGCGGCGACGGATGTGGATGCGTTGCGGTTCATGGATGACTGGGGTTCGCAGCGCAGCCTGCTCATTTCGCCGGCGCTGTGGCGGGAGTGGTTCCAGCCGCTGTACCGGGATTACATCGAGATTGCGCACGGGGCCGGCAAGCCGATGTTCATGCATTCGGACGGGTACATCCTCGACATCTACCCGGACCTGGTGGAACTGGGTGTGGATGCGTTGAACTCGCAGATCTTCTGCATGGGCGTGGAGAAGCTGGCGCCGTTTGCGGGCAAGATCACGTTCTGGGGGGAAATTGACCGGCAACATCTGCTCTGCCGCGCCAGCACGACCGAGGTCGCGGCAGCGGTCCGCGACGTTCATCGTCATCTCTGGCGCCCTGGCGGCTGCATTGCCCAGACCGAATTTGGCGGGGCGGTGAAACCGGAAAATGTCCGGCAGGTGTTCGCAACCTGGGAGGAGCTGACTCATGCCGACGCCGCGTGAACGTTTCATTGCGGCGCTGGAACGACGGCCGTTGACCGGCCGGGTGCCCCACTTCGAGCTGGTGTTTTTCCTGACGATGGAAGCATTTGGCAAGGTCCATCCGTCCCACCGCAGTTACCACCAGTGGTTGCAGATGGAGGAGAAGGAGCGGGAGCTGCACCGCCGCGACATGGCGCAGTTGTACGTGGACACGGCGGAGCGGTTCGAGCACAGCGCGATTTTCCTGCATCCCAACCCCGGTGATCTCGACGAGACCTGCCGGCTGATTGATCTGGTGCGGGAACTCTCTGGTGACCGCTATTTCCTGATGCTCCACGGCGACGCGACGTTCAGCGTGCCGGACGGCGCGCACATGGAAGAGTTCTCGCTGCGACTGGTCGAGGAGCCGCAGCAGCTCAAGGCCGAGGCGACGCGGATGGTCGAGGAGGCGCTGGCGCGCGCCGGGCAGTTGCGCCGCCGCACGAGCCTCGACGGGTTCGCGCTGTGCGCGGATTATTGTTTCAATACCGGACCGTTTCTGAGTCCGCCGTTGTTCAGCGAGTTCGTCGCGCCGTATCTGGCGCGGCTGACCCGGGCGTACCGCGACATGGGTTTCTACGTCATCAAGCACACCGACGGCAACATCCTGCCGATTCTCGATCAGTTGGTGCAGACAAAGCCGCACGCGCTGCACTCGCTCGATCCGCAGGGCGGCGTGGACATCGCGGAGGTGAAACGGCGGTACGGCGATCAAGTCGCGTTGTGCGGCAACGTCAACTGCGGTTTGCTGGATACCGGCACGGACGAACAGGTCGTCGAGTCGGCCCGGTACGCTTTGCGGCACGGGATGCCGGGCGGCGGCTACATCTTCTCGACCAGCAACTGCATTTACACCGGCATGCGGCTGAGCCGCTACGAGCTGATCCTGGATGTCTGGCGCAAGGAGGGCAATTACCGGTGAGAGCAAAGATGATGAATGGTCAGGAACGGGTCAACCGGATGTTCGCGCGGCGGGATCAGGATCGGATTCCGCGGCATGATTCCTATTGGGCGGAGACGATCGAGCGCTGGCAGCAGGAGGGCTTGGCCGGCGACTCCCAGAAGGTGCTGGAGTGGTTGGAGAGCGATTTTCACCTTGTGTGTTGGAACTGGCCGCAAACCATGCCCGGCACGGAGGTGGTGGTGCGGGAGGATGCGGAGACGCGCGACGTGCGCGACAGTCAGGGCAAAACGGTGCGCTACTGGAAAAAGAAATCCGGTACGCCCGAGCATTTGGGGTTTGATTGTGACAGCCGCGAAAAATGGGAGCGGGTGTACAAGCCGTCGCTGTTGCAACACTGGCTGCAACTGAAGCCCGACGAGGTCAAACGCGCCTACGAAGAGGGGCGGCGGCGCGGCCGGTGGTGTCATTTGACCGGCGGGGAGTCGTTCGAGGCCACGCGGTCGTTGATGGGCGACGAGATTACGATGATCGCGCTGGCGGAGGATCCGGACTGGGTGGCCGACGTGAGCCGGACCTACACCGACGTGATGCTGCGCAATTACGAGGCGGTGCTGGCCACCGGCATCGAGCCGGACGGGTTGTGGATCTACGGCGACATGGCCTACAAGAACGGGACGATGTGTTCGCCGCAGATGTACCGGGAGATCATTTGGCCCGACCACAAACGGCTGGCCGACTTCGCGCATGAGCACGGACTGAAGTGTATTTATCACACGGACGGCGATGTGAACGGCGTGCTGGATTTGTACGTGGCGGCCGGTTTTGATTGTCTCCAGCCGATCGAGGCGAAAGCCAACATGGATATCCGCCGCCTGTGTCCGAAATATGGGAAGCAGCTCGCGATGTTCGGCAACATTGACGTGATGATCATGGGGACGAACGACCGCGACCGGATCGAGGAGGAAATTCGCTCCAAGTTCGCGGCCGGTATGGCGACGAAAGGGTATGCGTATCACAGCGACCACAGCGTCCCGCCGACGGTAAGCTGGGCGACGTATCAATTCATCATCGAATGCGTGAAGACGTATGGAACGTATTAGCAATCGCCCCCTCACCCTGACCCTCTCCCCATCGGATGGGGAGAGGGAATCCGGTTTCGAATCCCCTTTCCCCGCTGGCGGGGTGAGGGGAGGAGCGGTCAAACGATGGAGGTAAGGCAACAGGACCGGGCGGTGCTGCGCGGGCTGGCGGCGCGGTTGCGGGCGGCGGCGGATTCGCCCGAGTTGCAGGCCAAGCGCGAGCTGTGGCGGCGGCACAATGCGCTGCGAGGCGACCGGCCGTTGATCCTGGCGTTCCCGGAAGGAGCCTGGCCGGAGTTGTTGCCGGAAAGCGTTCTGCAATGTGCGGACCCGAAGCTCCGGCAATGGGAGTGGACGCTGCGCTCGCGACTTTATACGTGGGAGGTGATCCGCGACGACAGTTTCGTCGAGCCGTGGTTTGACATTGGTTGGCACATCCAGATCGGCAACTACGGGTTCGATGTGCCGATGCATTACGGGGACAACCGCGGCAGTTATGTGTGGGATGCGCCGATCAAGGATTTGGAGCGCGAGCTTCCCAAGCTGCATTTCCGCACGCTGAGCGTGGACCGACCGGCGACGTACCACGATCTGGCGCTGGCGAATGAGATTTTCGGCGATCTGTTGCCGGCGCGGATTCGCGGCATGTTGTTCTGGACGGTCGGGATGACGTGGGAAGCGGCGAAACTGGTCGGGCTGGAGAATCTGATGTTGTTGATGTGCGACCAGCCAGAGCAGGTCCACCGCCTGATGGCGTTTTTGCGCGACGAGCATTTGCATTTCATCCAGTGGCTCGAAGACGAGGGATTGTTGACGCCGAACGACGAATCGGATTACGTCGGCTCCGGCGGTGTGGGCTGCACGGACGAGTTGCAGCCGGACACGGAGGTGGGCATCACGTTGCGGCAACGCTGGGGGTTTGCCGAGTCGCAGGAAACCGTGGGGATTTCACCGGCGATGTTTGAAGAGTTTGTGTTGCCATATCAGATCCCGCTGCTCGACAAGTTCGGGTTGAATTGTTACGGCTGCTGCGAGGGGTTGGAACACCGCATCGGGCCGATTCTGCGGAGCGTGCCGCGGCTGCGGCGGGTCTCCGTGGCGCCCAGCGCGAATCAGGAGAAAATGGCCGAGGCGCTGGCGGGACGGTACATTTACAGTCGCAAACCGTATCCGGCACACGTCTGCGTGAATTTCAACGAGCCGGCCATTCGCGCCGATCTGCGGCACACGCTGACGGTGGCGCGGGGGCAGCCACTGGAAATCATCATGAAAGACACCCACACGGTCGAGGGACAAGCGTGGCGGATCAAACGCTGGGTCGAACTGGCCCGCGAGGAGGTTGCCAGAGCCGCATGACATCGCGCGAACGCATTTTGGCGATGCTGGACGGGCGGCCGGTGGATCGGTTGCCGGCCATGCCGATTACGATGATGTTCGCCGCCCGCTACAGCGGCGTGCCGTACCGGGAATATGCGACGAACGCCGACCGGCTGGCCCCGGCGCAACTGCGGGTGGCGATGGACTTCGAGATTGATCATGTGAATGTGATGTCCGACCCGGCCTGTGAGGCGGCCGATTGCGGCGCGGCGGTGGTGTACGGTCCCGATCAACC
>CAZHLM010000053.1:0-16250 GCA_964533295.1 uncultured Verrucomicrobiota bacterium | reverse complement strand
GAGTTGTTTGCGTTCTGCAATCGGATGGAACTGGCGTTCGCGAAGGAGCAGATCGCGCGCGGGGCGGAGTTGATGGGCATTGGCGATGCGGCGGCGTCGCTGGTGGGGCCGGAAATTTACCGCGAGTTTGTCTGGCCGTTCGAAAAGGATTTGGTGGACGGACTGCACCGGCTGGGAGCGGGGGTGCGGCTGCACATTTGCGGCAACATCACGCCGCTGCTCGCCGACATCGGCCGGCTGGGCTGCGACTTGGTGGATTTGGATTTCATGGTGTCGGTCGCCGAGGCGCGGCGGGCGATGGGACCGCGGCAGGCGTTGCTGGGCAACCTGGACCCGGTGCGGGTGCTGCAGAACGGCACGCCGGCCGAGGTTCGGGCGGTGGTGGCGGAATGTCACCGGCAGGCCGGGCCGCGGTACATCATCGGCGCCGGTTGTGAAGTGCCGCGGGACACGCCGGCGGAGAATTTCCGGGCGTTGATTCACTACGCACAGGAGGCGGCATGTTGACATCTCACGAGCGGGTGGCGCGGGTGTTTGCGCGCCGGGATCATGACCGAGTTCCGCGATTTGATCAGATCTGGCCGGAAACGCTGGAGCGCTGGCGCGCCGAAGGGATGAGCGGCGACCCGGCCACGGTGTTTGATTGGGACATCGTCTGGGTCGGCTGGGTGGCACCGGCGCCGTTTCCGGGCCGGAGCGAGGTGTTGCGCGAAGACGCCGAGACGCGCGACACGATCAATGAATGGGGCGCGAAGGTGCGGGTGTGGAAAAATCGCAGCGGCACGCCGGAGCATCTCGGCTGGGCCTGCACGGATGTCAAAACGTGGCGGGAAGCGTTCCGGCCAAAGTTGAGCAGCGAGCGCTGGACGGCGGATTTGAAGGCGTGGCGGCAGACGTTCGACGCGGCGCGCGCGGCGCGGAAGTGGACGGTGTTGTGCGGTATTCAGTCCTATGAGGCGATCAAGGCGATGCTCGGCGACGAGGCGATGATGCTGGCGTTTGCCAGCGAGCCGGAATGGATTCAGGACATGTCGCGGCGCTACACGGACGTGGTGCTGGAGGTGTACGAGCGGATCTTCCACTATGGGATTCGGCCGGATGCGATTTGGATGTTTGAGGATCTGGCGTACAGCCACGGTCCGTTGTGCAGCCCGCAGATGTACCGCCATCTGATCTGGCCGGACCACAAGCGGGTCTGCGATTTTGCGCATGCGCACGGGATGAAATTCATCTTTCACACGGACGGCGACATCAACTCGTACATGGACCTGTTCGTCGAGGCGGGGTTTGATTGTTTGCAACCGCTCGAAGCGAAGGCGCGGGTGGATATCCGGCAACTGGCGCCGCGGTACGGGAAGAAAATCGCGTTCTTTGGGAACATTGACATGATGGTGGCGATCACCAACGACAAGCAGAAGGTCGAGGAAGAGGTGCGCTCGAAGCTGGCGGCCGGCATGGCGACGAAGGGGTACCTCTACCACAGCGACCACAGCGTGCCGCCGCAGGTCAGTTGGGAGACGTATCGCTGGTTGATGGAGTGCGTCGAGAAATACGGGCGGTACGCATGACCGGGCGGCAGCGCATCGAGGCGGTTCTGGCCGGTCGGCTTCCTGACCGGGTGCCGGTGTGTCTGCATAATTTTTTGCTGGCGGCGAAAGAGGCCGGTATCCCGCTGGCCGACTATCTGGAGAAACCCGAAGCGGCTGCCCGCGCCCACCTCGACGCCGTGGAACGGTACGGGTATGACTGCATTCTGATTGATCTCGACACCACGATGATCGCCGAGGCCATGGGGGCGAAGCGCGATGGTACGCCGGGCGAGCCGGGTCACATTGCGGCCCCGGCCCTTCGCAGTTTGGACGAGGTCGGGAAGCTCAAGCCCGTGGATCCCGCGCGGGATGGGCGAATCCCGGTGTTGCTCGAAGCGATTCGGATCATGGCCAAAGCGGTCGGCAGCGAGGTGGCGATTCGCGGGAATGCGGATCAGGGGGCGTTTTCGTTGGCGGGCTTGCTGCGGGGAACGGAGGATTTTCTCGTCGAGTTGATGACCGAGCCGGATCATGCGGCGCTGCATCAGTTGCTGGAGGTGGCGTACCAGAGCCACGTGGTGGTGCATCGGGCGGTGAAGGCTGCCGGGGCGCAGTTCACATCGCTCGGCGACAGTCCGGCAGGGCCGGATGTGGTGTCGCCGGAGCTGTTCCGCAGATTTGCGCGACCGTATCAGGAGCGGTTGGTGCGGGAGTTGGATTGGCCGGTGGTCATTCACATTTGCGGCGACATATCGGCGATCCTCGATCAGTTGGCGGAGTATCCGCGCTGCGGGTTCGAACTGGATTACAAGACCGACGCCGCGCGCGCCAAGGCAACGGTCGGGCGCGAGCATGTGTTGTTCGGCAACGTGGACCCGAGCGGGGTGTTGGCGCGCGGGACGGTCGCGCAAGTTCGGGACGTGACGCGGCGTTTGATGGAAAAATGGAAACCGGGCGGCCTCTTCGTTCTGAACGCCGGCTGCGCAATTCCGGCCAGCACGCCGCCGGAGAACGTGCGGGCGATGGTGGCCGCCGCCCATGAGTTTGGATCGTATGCCTAAAGAGACAATGACTTCGCGCGAGCGGTGGCTCGCGGTGTTGACGCGACAGAGACCCGACCGGGTACCGATGGATTATTGGGCGACGTCGGAGGCGACGGACAAGTTGTGCCGGTATCTGGGCTGTGATTTCGACGAGGCGTTGCGGCGGCTGCGCATTGACATTCCGCTGCCGGTCAGCGGTCGCTACGTCGGGCCGAAACCACCGGAGGGGAAGGATGTTTGGGGATTGCGGCACAAGGGCATCAGTTACGGAACCGGCACGTACTACGAAGTGGTCAACGCGCCGCTGGGCGAGTACACGTCGGTGGCGGAGATCGAGCGGAATTATCGCTGGCCGACGGCGGACGACTGGGATGTGTCGCATCTTCCCGACCGGGTCAACGGCAAAGACGACCGGCCCGTGCGCGGTGGGTATTGCGAGCCGTTTTTGTTGTACTGCCAGTTGCGCGGGCTGGAGCAGGCGTTTCAGGATTTGGTGGAGAACCCGGAGATTGTCGAGTACGGCCTCGGCAAACTGTTTGACCTGGCCCACGAAACCACGCGGCGGATTTTTGAGACGATACCGGGGCGGGTCACGTTTTGCTACGTGGCGGAGGATTTGGGCAGTCAGCACGGGTTGTTGATGTCGCGGGAACATATCCGGCGGTTTTTGTTCCCGGGAATGAAACGGATGATCGAGCTGGCCCATTCGGCCGGGGTGTATGTTTTTCATCACGACGACGGAGCGATTCGCGACATCATCCCGGACCTGATCGAGCTGGGCATTGACATCCTCAATCCGATCCAGTGGCGGCTGCCGGGGATGGATCGCGAAGGGTTGAAACGGGATTTCGGAAGCAAACTGATCTTCCACGGCGCGGTGGACAATCAGACGACGCTGCCGTTCGGCACGGTGGCCGATGTGCGACGGGAAGTGGCCGAGAATCTGCAAATCCTCGGCGCCGGTGGCGGCTACATTCTCGGCCCCTGCCACAACATTCAGGCGGTCAGTCCGCCGGAGAATGTTGTGGCGATGTACGAGGCCGGTTACGAACTGGGGTGGACATGATTCGACCAGAAATTCAGGATCGTTTTTATCGCACGTTTGCCTACCAGCCGGTGGATCGGGTGCCGGATATCGAGTTCGGCTACTGGCCGCAGACGATTCGTCGCTGGTTGAAGGAAGGGTTGCCGTTGGAGCTGACGGCGGATGAGCAGAAACAGATGTTTCTGCGGAAGCTCGACGACTTTTTTGGGTTCGAGGCGGAGGGGCATGGGATACGGGTGCATTGGGAAATGAATCCGCCATTCGCGGAAAAGATCATCGAACGCCGCGCCAATTCGGTGGTGATGGTGGATGCGGACGGCGTGCTGGCCGAGCGGTTCTTGCACGATCAGGATGAAAGCTCGATCCCGCACTACCTGAAATTTCCCGTCGAAACGCCGGCAGACTGGGCCGAGATGAAGAAGCGGTTCCGGCTCGATGATCCGATCCGCGTGATTCCGCCCGAAGAAATCGCCAAAGCCCGGCAGGCGGTGGCGGAGGGCAAGGCGATTCATGTGTTCTTCGTCGGGTTCTACGGGAAACTGCGCGCCTGGATGGGGACGGAGAATCTGTCGCTGGCGTTTTACGACGAGCCGGTGATGGTGCGGGAGATGGTGGAGCACTGGGCGGAGTTGCTGGCGCGCCAGATTGAGCAACTACCGGCCGATCTGCCGATTGATGTGGTCGGGTGGTGGGAGGACATGGCCGGCAAGAACGGTCCGCTGTGCGGCCCGGACCAGTTCCGCGAGTTTCTTCAGCCCGGCTATCGCCGCGTGATGACGGCGGCGCGGCGGCACGGTTGCGAGTTGAGCTGGGTGGACAGCGACGGCAATCCGCGCGCGATCATCCCGAACTGGCTGGAGGAAGGCGTCAACATCATGTTCCCGATCGAAATTGAGGCCGGTAGCGATCCGTTCGAGTGGCGCCGCGCGTTCGGCTCGGCGGTGCGGCTGCGGGGTGGCATCGCCAAGCAGCCGCTCGTCGAGGGCGGGGCGGCGATTGACCGCGAACTGGAACGGATCCGGCCGCTCTTCGAGCAGGGCGGCTACATCCCGCATCTCGACCATCTCGTGCCGCCAGACATCCCCTACCGGCATTACTGCGAATACCTGGAGAAAAAACGCAAACTGATTGGAAAATTATGAACCCATCTCAGCGACCGATGACCGACGGAGAACGTTTCCTGGCGACGATGCATTATCAGCCGCGCGATCGGTGTCCGATTTGTGATTTCGGGTTTTGGCCCGAGACCATTGAGTTGTGGCACGCCCAGGGCTTGCCGGCCTGGGTGACGGGCGGGCATGACACCACGTTGACGAACCAGTTTTTCGGGATGGATGTCTGTTGCGGCGGGCCGTGGATGAACGTGGGGTTGTGCCCGGCCTTTCCCGAGAAGGTGATCGAGGACCGCGGCGATCATGAACTGGTGCAGCAGGGCGACGGGGTGATTGTGTTGCGGAAGAAGTTCATGGGCAGCATCCCGGAACATCACGGGCATTTGCTGACCGACCGGGCGAGTTGGGAGAAGCATTACAAGTGGCGGCTCAACCCGGACACTCCCGAGCGATACCGGCACTGGAGTGAGGCGCAGAACGTCTGGAACACGCCGCAACCGTACGCCTTCACTCTCTGGGGCGGCAGTCTCTTCGGCTGGCTGCGCGACTGGATGGGGATGGAGAACATCTCGTACCTCGTCTATGACGATCCGTTGCTGTTCGAGGAGATGGTGACGACCATCGCCGATCTGGTGGTCGAAGTTCACCGGCGCGCCTTTGCCAACGGCGCGACGGCGCAGGCCTGCGCGATGTGGGAGGACATGTGTTACAACTCCGGGCCGCTCTTGTCGCCGCCGCTGTTCAAGAAGTACCTCGTCCCGCAGTACAAACGGATCACCGAACAACTGCGGCGTCACGGCTGCGACGTGATCTGGCTGGATTGCGACGGGAAGATTGATGAGTTGATCGGGATGTGGCTCGACGCGGGGGTCAACTGCATGTTCCCGATCGAGATCGGCACGTGGGGCGCCGACCCGGTCAAATACCGCAAGCAATACGGCAAGGAACTGTTGATGCAGGGCGGGTTCGACAAGCACATCCTCGCCAGGGGCAAACGCGAGATCGAAGCGGAGATTTACCGGCTGACGCCGCTGGTGGAGGAGGGCGGTTACATCCCGTTTGCCGATCATCGGGTGCCGCCGGACGTGCCGCTGGCCAACTACATGTTCTACCTCGAAACCGCCCGCAACGTCTGGGGCAAGGGCGTGAATCTCAAACCGCTCGGAAAACTGGAGCCGGTCGGGCAACCGACGACATGAACGACGCGTTGCGCTGGAAACCGGACTGGGCGCTGGCCCGGCAGGCCTTTGTGGATTGGTGGGAACACCGCGGTTTGGTCTTGCACATCACTGCGCCGAAAGAGGAGCCGTGGGAACCGATGCCCGAACCACCGTCACCCCGCGACGTCACGGAGCAATGGACGAATGTGGACGTGTGGGCCCAACGCTCGCGTTGCAACATGTCCCGCACCTTTTGGGGCGGCGCGGCATTTCCGTGTTTCTGGTCGTGCATCGGCGGCCCCGGCAGCCTCGGATTGTTTCTCGGCGCGATCGGTCATCCGGCGCCGGACACGCTCTGGTACGAGCCGGTCATCACCGATCCCGACACGCACCCGCCCTTGAAACTCGACCGGTCGAATCCGTGGTGGACACGCCACATGGAGCTGCTGCGGTACGGTGTCCGCGAGAACCGCGGCCGGTACGTCGTCGGCTTTCCGGATTTGATCGAGAACATGGACACCCTGGCGCAACTGCGCGACGGGCAGTTGTTGCTGCTCGATTTGATGGAGCGGCCCGAGTGGGTGAAGGCGAAACTGGCGGAGATCAATCAGGCGTTCTTTGAGGCGTACGACGAGATGTACGCGCTGATCCGCGATCCGTGGGGCGGGAGCGCGTTTGCGGCGTTCGAGTTGTGGGCGCCCGGCAAGGTCGCCAAGGTGCAGTGTGATTTCTCCTGCATGATCAGCGCGGAGATGTTCCGCGAATTTGTCCTCCCGCCACTGCGCGAACAATGCCGCTGGCTGGACTACTCGATGCACCATCTCGACGGAACGCAGGCGATGCATCAACTGGAGCCGCTGTTGGAAATCGAGGAACTCGACGCCATTGAATGGACGCCGCAGGCCGGGGTCGAAGGCGGCGGGCATCCGCGCTGGTACGACCTGTATCGCCGCATCAAGGCGGCCGGTAAAAGCGTGCAGGCTGTCGGGGTGAAGCCGGAGGAAGTGGAACCGTTGCTGGACGCGGTCGGCCCCGAAGGAATGTATCTGATGTGCGCGGCGCAGTCGGAACGGCAGGCGCGCGACCTGTTGCGGCGGGTCGGCTGGAAAGGAGAAGCGTGATGACGCCGCGGGAGCGCGTGTTGACGGCGGCGCGGCGCGGGAAACCCGACCGGGTTCCGTTGGATATTTGGTACACGCCGGAGGTGCGGGAGAAGTTGCAGCGGCATTTCGGCGTGGCCGACGAAGTCGCGGTTTGGTCGCGACTGCATCTGGACAAGATCATCACGATCTGGCCGAAGTATGTCGGACCACCGGCGCGAGAGCTGCCGGACGGAACGAAGGTAGTGCCGCCGTGGTGGACGACGCAGAAGAAAATGGATTACGGCACCGGGTCGTATTGGGAAATCGTGGATTGGCCGCTGAAGAACGCCACGACGCTGGCGGAGCTGGAGGCGTTCGACTGGCCAAGCGCGGATTGGTGGGATTTTTCGACCATCGAGCCGCAATGCGATGCCTGGCCCGAGCACGCGATCGAGGGTTGCTACATCGCGCCGTTTTTCTGGCACAACCATGTCCGCGGTCTGGAACAAAGCTGCGTGGATTTGATCGCCGAGCCGGAACTGACCGAGTACCTGCTGGATCGGATCACCCGGTTTTGCTGGGAGTACGCCACGCGGTTTTTCGAGGCCGGCAAGGGCAAGATTCACATCACGCAGGTCACCGATGACTACGGCTCGCAACACGGACTGCTCATCAGCGAGCCGTCGTATGTCCGGTGGTTCAAGCCGATCCAGAAACCATTCATTGATCTGGCGCATCAGGCCGGGGCGTTGGTGATGCATCATGACGACGGCGCGATCCGGCCGCTGATCCCGCATTTCATCGAGTTGGGCGTGGACATCCTCAACCCCATCCAGCATGTCTGTCCGGGAATGGACATGGCCGGACTGAAACGCGATTTCGGCGCGCACTTGTGTTTCCACGGCGGCGTGGACAATCAGGATGTGCTGCCGCACGGCACCGTGGCCGACGTGCAGCGCGAGGTCCGCGAATGTATCCGCACCCTCGGCGCCGGCGGCGGATACATCCTCGCCCCGTGCCACAACATCCAGCCGGTCACCCCGCTGGAAAACATCGTGGCCATGTTTGAGACGGCTTATGCAGAAGGCAAATACTGACCGGCTCGCAAACTTCGACATCGCCGCGCACAACGCCGAAGTGAAACGATGCTGGGATGCCTACCATGCCGGCACGCCGTTCCGCACGCCCATCATCGTCGGCCTGGCCACCCGCTTTTTCCTCTACCACCCGGAGGTCAACCCCGGGCGGCTTTCCTTCCGCGAATACTCCGAAGACCCGGACAAAATGTTCGACTTCCAGCTTCGCTGGCAACGCTGGGTGCGGTTCAACGTCCTGCAAGACGCCGAGCTGGGCCTGCCGGAAAAGTGGACGGTCTGGCCGGATTTCCAAAATTACTACGAAGCCGCATGGTTCGGCTGCCCCGTGCTCTACCTCGACGAACAGGTGCCGGACACCACGCCGGCTTTTGGCGATTGCCCCGAGCGCGTCATGGAGCGCGGCCTGCCGGAACCGCTCGGCGGATTGATGGCCAGGGGACTCGACTGGTACGAACGCATGAAAGCTCGCGCGGCGCGCGAAACGTATCTCGACCGGCCCATCGAGGCGGTCGTGCCGTGTCAGGGAACGGACGGACCGTTCACCGTGGCCTGCAATTTGTTCGGCCCGGACGTGGCGTGCGAGCTGATCGCCGGTGAGCCGGAGCGGTTTCATCGGCTCATGACCTTCATCACCGAAGCGACCATCCGCCGGCTCGTGGCGGTGCGGCGCATAGCCGGTGTGCCGGTGCCGCAGGATGGTTTTTTCTTCGCCGACGACAGCGTTGCGTTGATTTCGACGGCGATGTACCGCGAGCACGTGTTGCCGTATCACCGGAAATTGTGCACCGCGCTGGCCACGGACAAACCGCGCGGGATCCACCTCTGCGGCGACGCGACCCGGCATTTCAAAACGCTGCGCGACGAACTCAACATCCAGACGTTCGACACCGGTTACCCGGTGGACTTTGGCTGGCTGCGACGCGAGTTGGGTCCGCGGGTGCGGATTCAGGGTGGGCCGCACATCGAATTTCTGCGCACGGCGGCGCCCGCCCAAGTGCGCGAGCGGGTGCGGGACATCATGCAGTCCGGTATTCTCGACGGTGGGCGGTTTGTTCTGCGCGAAGGCAACAACATGGCGCCCGGTACGCCGCACGAAAACATGGCGGCGCTGTATCAGGCGGGGCGCGAATTCGGGAGACTGGCATGAGCTACCAAATCGGGCTGGATACCATTCAGTTGAAGTCCACCCCGCGGCTGGCGCACACGGAGTATTGTTCGAACCACGCCCTGATTCGGAACGTCACCGGCGAAGATGAGCATTGGTTGACGCCGAAGTTTTGCGCGGCGTGGGAGATTGATTTTTATTTCTACACCAACGATGGCCCCGTGCCGTGGAGCGAGCGCGGCCGGACTACGGACATGGGACACGCCGATTTTCTGGAGGGCGGGATTGACCGGCGGCAGCCAGCGCATTGTCCGTTCACGGATGTCGAAGAGGTGCTGGCGTTCGACGCCGTGCGGGAGTACGGCCTGCCGGATTTCGCGGACCTGGCAGCCTTTTATGAGCGAACGTATCAGGAAACCCAGCGCCGGTTTCCGGAGGTGGTGGTGCCGGGCGGCTACTACAAAACCATCGTCTCCGGCGCGATTGAAAGTTTTGGTTGGGACATGCTGCTGCTTGGCGCGGCGGAACCCGACCGGTTTGAACGGGTGCTCGATTCGTTTTACCGGCTGACGCTCCATCACATGCGCGCGTGGGCGGCGACGACGGCGCCGGTCATCATCCAACACGACGATTTTGTCTGGAGCGAGGGGCCGTTCATGAACCCGGAGTTTTACCGGCGCGTGATCATCCCGCGTTATCGCGAGCTGTGGAAACCGCTCCATGAGGCCGGCAAGCGCGTGTTGTTCTGTTCCGATGCCAACTGGACCTGTTTCGTGGATGACATCGCCGAGGCGGGTGCTGACGGATTCATTTTTGAGCCGATGGTCTCGCTCGATGACGTCGTGCGCCACCACGGCCGCTCGAAGGTGATTGTCGGCAGCAAAGTGGATGCGCGGACGCTGACGTTTGGCACGCGGGATCAAATCCGCGCGGAGATTGACGCGACGCTGGAACTGGCGTTCGATTGTCCCGGTTTCATGTTCGCCGTGGGCAATCACATCCCCAGCAACGTGCCGGTCGAGAATGCGGAGTTTTACTTCGAGTATTTACGGAGCAACTGGAAGCGATGAACCAACGGATTCAACAACTTCTTCAATCCAGCCCGGTCATCACCGACGGCGCGTGGGGGACGCAATTGCAGGCGCGCGGGTTGGAGGTGGGGCAGTGCCCGGATGTGTGGAACCTGACGCATCCCGACCGGGTCGAAGAGGTCGCGCGGGCGTACGTCGCGGCCGGCAGCCAGATTATTCTGACGAATACGTTCGGGGCGAATCGGATTCGGCTCGCGGATACCGGGTACGCGGCGGAAGTGGTCGCAATCAATCGGCAGGGCGTTGCCATCTCGAAACGCGCGGCCGGCAGGCGGGCGTTGGTCTTTGCCTCGATGGGGCCGACCGGCAAGATGTTGGTGGCCGGCGAGGTGGAGCCGGAGGCGGTGGCGGCGGCGTTTGCCGAACAGGCCGCCGCGTTGCGGGATGGCGGGGCCGACGCGATTGTCGTGGAGACCATGGCGGAACTGGAGGAGGCGCAACTGGCGGTGCAGGCGGCGAAAGCGACCGGGTTGCCCGTGGTGGCGTGCATGGTGTTCGATACCGGCGGGCGAACGATGATGGGCGTGACACCCGAACAAGCGGCGGAGGAGCTGGCGGCGGCGGGCGCGGACGTGATCGGGTCGAACTGCGGGAACGGCATCGCGGAGTTCATCCCGATTTGCCGGCAACTGCGCGCGGCCACGACGTTGCCGATTTGGATCAAAGCCAACGCGGGCTTGCCGGAGATGGTGGACGGCCAGGTGCGCTACCGGACAACGCCGGCGGACTTTGCCAGCTACCGAGCGGCGTTGGTGGAAGCGGGAGCGAGTTTCATCGGTGGTTGCTGCGGAACGACACCGGATCACATTGGGGAGTTGCGAAAATGATGACCAGCAAGGAGCGGATGATGGTGGCGCTGCGGCGGGGCAAGCCGGATCGGATGCCGGTGACGATTCATCAGTGGCAGTCGTACCACCTGGAAAAATTCATGGGCGGGGTGGATCAACTCACGGCGTTTCAGATGGTGGGGCTGGATGCGTCGTACCTTGCCGGGTCGGTTTGGCGGGAGGAGTCGGCGGACTGGCGCATCAGCCAGGAGGATGCCGGGTGGCAGGGGAACGAGAAGCTGACCCGCTACCGGGTGGCCACGCCGGCGGGGGAGTTGACGTGGGTGACCGGGGCGAATGAGTACACGACCTACAACGTCGAGCATCTGATCAAGAGCGAGCGGGACGCGGAGATCTTTTTCCGCTACTGGACGCGCCAGCATCTGGATCGGGCGCGACTGGCACGGGAGTATGACCGGGTGGGCGATGCCGGGATTGTGCGGGGGTTTGTGGACTCGTATGCGCAGCCGGGGGTGTGGCAGGAGTTTTGCGAGATGGTGGGGACGCAGGAGGCGATTTACTGGGCGGCGGACAAGCCGGAATTTGTGCACTGGTTTCTTGAGCAGATGACGCAGCGGAAGCTGGAGTACATCGAGCGGGAGATGCCGGGGGCGAAATATGATTTGATCGAGCACGGCGGCGGGGCGGCGAGTTCGACGGTGATCAGCCCGGCGATGTTCGATGAGTTTTGCGTGCCGTACGATCGGCGGGTGGTGGCGGCGTTGCACGCGGTGGGTTTGCCGGTGGTCTATCACACGTGCGGCGGGATGATGGCGATTCTGGAGCACATCCCCCGCAATGGTTGTGATGCGAG
Organism: uncultured Verrucomicrobiota bacterium; assembly: GCA_964533295.1. Lineage (GTDB taxonomy): Bacteria > Verrucomicrobiota > Verrucomicrobiia > Palsa-1439 > Palsa-1439 > OMJI01. The sequence continues at coordinate 4,345 of CAZHLM010000053.1, read as the reverse complement.
CGAGACACTGAGTCCGCCGTCGGTCGGGGGGGATATTCGGCCCGAGGATCGGGACACGGTGCGGGAGGTGTTGGGCAGCAAAGTGGCGTTGATCGGGGGGATGGATCAGGGGCGGATTCTGACGGAGGGGACGGCGGCGGAGATTCGGGCGGAGACGCTGGCGTTGTTCGCGTCGTTTGGGAAGAACGGCGGTTACATTTGTTCGGCCAGCGATCATTTCTTTCACACGCCGGTGGAAAATCTGAAGGCCTTTGCCCATGCAGGCCGGGAGTGCCGGTACGGATGAATCTGGCGCTGAAGCCGGACTTTCCGCAGACGGTGGCGCGGTTTGAGGCGTGGTGGCGGGGGGAGGTGTTGGATCGGCCGCCGGTGACGCTTTGGGTTGCGTCCGCCAAGCCTTGTCGGTCCGTGGAACCGCGTCACGCCAGCCACCGCGACCGTTGGCTCGATGCGGAGTTTGTGGTGGAGGAGGCGATTGCGAGAGTCGAGGCGACGGAGTGGGTGGGGGACGGTTTTCCGGTGGTGTGGCCGAATGTCGGTCCGGAGATAACCGCCACGTTGTTCGGTGTGGAGCTTGAATTTGGTGCGCACACGAGTTGGTCGAAGCCGGTGGTGCATGCGGCGGAGGATTGGGAGCAGATTCTGGCGCGCGAGCCGGACTTCACGAATATCTACTGGCAGACGGTCGAAAAGATTACCGACCTGGCCATTGAGCGTTGCGCGGGCCGGTATGTGGTCGGCATTACGGATCTGCACGGCAACTACGACATCCTCGCCGGCCTGCGGGATCCGCAGATGTTGTGTCTGGATGTGGTGGACTGCCCGGAGTTGTTGGCGCGGGTGGGGCGGCATGTGGCGCGCGGGTACGTGGCGGCGTTTCAGCGGAGTTACCGCAAGCTCGCCGCGGCCGGGTTCGGTTCGACGACGTGGACGCCGATGTACCACAGCGGAGCGGCGTATGTGCCCAGTTGTGATTTTTGGTGCATGGTTTCGCCGCAGGTGGCGCGGGAGCTGATTTGGCCGGACATTGAGTTTGAGATGGGCGCGTACGAGCGCAGTCTGTTCCATCTCGACGGGCCGCAGGCGTTGAAACATCTCGACCTGGTGTTGAGCTGTCGGCGACTGAACGCCCTGCAATGGGTGTATGGGGATGGGCACGGTCGGGCGCGGGACTGGTTGGAGGTGTACCGGCGTGCCCTGCGGGCCGGCAAAATCGTGGAGGTGTTGGCGGCCGATGCAGCGGATGCGTTGGCGGTGCTGGAGGCGTTGGGGCCACGCGGGGTTTGGCTGCACGTGGGACAGCCCTTTGGGAGTGTCGGCGAGGCGGAGGCGTTTTTGCGCGAGGTGGAACGGCGTTGCCGGAAAGCTTGACGGGGCCGAAGCGGCTGGCAGATACTCCGGCTGATGCCGAGGAGGAAGCGGTTCAACCTGCTGGTCATCGGGGCGTCGGGCAGCGTGGCGCGCGCGTTTTTGCGGCGGTTACCGGGGTTGCGCAGTCATTTTGGCCGGTTAGTGTTGCTCGACAGGAATCGGCGGGTGTTGGAGGACGTGCATTTGGAGCACGACCGGCTGGACTATGTGTTTGTGCAGCGGCGACTGAATCTGCCCCGCGATGGCCGGTATTTCGCGCGGCTGCTGCGGCAACACCGGATCGGGATCGTGCTCGATGTCTCCACGCACCCGACGTTGCCGATGTTGGAAGCGGTGGAGGCGGCCGGGGTGCGCTACGTCAACACGTCGTTGAATGACGAGAAGTTGGAGGTGACGGAGTTGGTGGCGCGGTTGCAGCAATTCGGCGGACGCACGAGCGCGCCGCGGATTTTGTGCGCGGGGATGAATCCGGGAATTGTGAATTTGTGGGTGCGACACGGGATCGCGCGGTTTGGGGTGCCCGACGAGATCGTTCACTTCGAGTTCGACACTTCGATGACGATGGACCAGTGGCGGCCGTTGGTGACGTGGAGCCGGCACGAGTTTTTGATGGAGACCACGTGGAACCGCACCGGCGTGTACGACGGGCAGGGTGTGGCGTTGCAGCGGACAAATGCGTTGAAGAATCTGGTGCCGCTGCGGCCGTGGTTGGGACCGATCTTGGGCGGGGATCATTACCCGCCCGGCATGTTGGTCTTGCACGAGGAGAACATCACGTTGGGGCGGGCGGTGCGGGCGCCTTCGAAATTCGTCTATGCGTTGCATCCGCGGACGATGCGGTATTTGCAGGAGCGGTATCGGAAGCAGGGCACGCTGCGCGTGACGGATTTGGTGCTGGGCGATAATTTGGGGCGGCGGTTGAACGGCACGGATCTGGTGGGGGTGTGTCTGCAGTATCCGCGGCGGCGGGTGTATTATCTGAATCGGATGGACAACCGCCACGTGATCGGGACGAACGCGACCTGTTCGCAGGTGGCGGTGGGGATTTACAGCGCGTTGTTCACGCTGTTGTACGACCGGCTGAAACCGCGCCTGTGGTTTACCGGGGACCTCTACGACACGCGCTACCGGCAGTTCGCTTTTTCCAACCTGCGGGTGGAAATGTTTCTCTGCGCGCGGCGCGGTCGGCGCTGGGTGGTGCGCAAACACCTTCCCGAGGTGCGGCTGCGCCGTCTGCGCGACGTGAAGCCAGTGGTGATTTAGTTCGGTGGATTCCGCGAGCCGCCACGGACTGCCCCGGTGGCGCCTTTTGCAAAGGCCGCGGCTACTTGGAACGCTCGGTCTTGAAGAGGTGATACTCGACGCTGTCCACCAGCGCTTCCCAACTGGCCTCGATGATGTTGCCGTGGACGCCGACCGTGCCCCAGGTTTCCCGACCATCGGTGCTTTCGATGATGACGCGCGTCTTGGCGGCGGTGCCGCTGCCGCTGTCGAGGATGCGCACCTTGTAGTCCACCAACTGAACCGCGGCGATTTGGGGATAGAACTTGGTCAGCGCGGCGCGGAAGGCTTTGTCGAGGGCGTTGACCGGGCCGTCGCCTTCCGCGACAGTGTGGACGACTTCGCCTTTGACTTCGAGTTTGACGCTGGCTTCGCAGATGTGGTGGCCGTCGGCGCCGTGCTTGTCCATCACCACCCGGTAGGCCAGCAGTTTGAAGAAGGGTTTGTGCTTCTTGAGGAACTTCTGGACGAGGATGTGGAAACTGGCATCGGCCGACTCGTACTCGTAGCCGTCGTGTTCGAGTTGTTTCAGTTGCGCGAGGATTTCTTTGACCTCGGGCGTGTTTTTGTTCAGGTCCATGCCCAGTTCGTGGGCTTTGAGCATGATATTGCTGCGGCCGCTCAATTCGCTGACCAGCACGCGGCGGTGGTTGCCAACGGTTTCCGGCTCGATGTGTTCGTAGCTGCGGGCGACTTTTTCGATGGCGTTGACGTGGATGCCGCCTTTGTGGGCGAAGGCGGTGGCGCCGACGAACGGTTGGCGGATGTCGTGGCGGACGTTGGCGAGGTCATCCACGAACAGGGACAGTTCGCGCAGATGGCGGACCTGCTCTTTCGGAATGCAGGGGATTCCCATTTTGAGGACGAGGCAGGGGATGACGCTGGTGAGGTTGCAATTGCCGGTGCGCTCGCCGTAGCCGTTCATGGTGCCCTGCACTTGTGTGGCGCCGCTTTCGATGGCGACCAGTGCGTTGGCGACGCCAACGCCACAGTCGTTGTGGGTGTGGATGCCGATGGGGCAGGTGAGCGCCCGCCGCACTTCGGCGGTGATCCGACCGACCACGCCCGGCATCGTGCCGCCATTGGTGTCGCACAGCACGACGTAATCCGCGCCGGCATCCTGCGCGGCCTGGACGCAGGCCAGGGCGTAGCGCGAGTCGTCGAGGTACGCATCAAAGAAATGTTCGGCGTCGTAGACGACCTCTTTGCCATGTTCTTTGAAATAGCGGACCGAGTCGCGGATCATCGCGAGATTTTCCTCGGGCGTGGTGCGGATGACCTCGGCCACGTGCAAGGACCAGGTTTTGCCGACGAGCGTGACGACCGGGGTTTGGGCCTGCAGCAACGTGGCGATTTGCGAATCATCCGCGCACTTCACCTGCGCCCGCCGGGTGCTGCCAAACGCGGCGATGCGGGCATGGGTGAACGTCCGGGAGGCCGCCGCGTTGAAGAATTCCATGTCTTTGGGGTTCGATCCCGGCCAGCCGCCTTCGATGTAGTGCACGCCAAAGGCGTCGAGCCGTTCCGCGATCCGGATCTTGTCGGCGCTGGAGAACGAGATGCCTTCGCCCTGAGCGCCGTCGCGCAGCGTGGTGTCGTAGATCGTGACCTGCGGTTTCATCACGACCGGGAGACTAGGGGATTGGCTCCGGTGGGTCAAGACAGCGGCTTGTGGCGGGGCGGGCGGGTGCGG
>CAZHLM010000052.1:0-23849 GCA_964533295.1 uncultured Verrucomicrobiota bacterium | reverse complement strand
ATGTCGGCGCTGCGGCAGATGGCGGCAAGGTTCTGACTGCGCGAGTGGCAGACGGTGACGGTGGCGTTGGCGTTTTTGGCCTTGGCCGAGAGCAACAGCGAGACCGGTCGGCCCACGATGCGGCTGCGACCGACGACGACGACGTGGGCGCCTTCGATCTGGACGCCGCTGCGGATGAGCAACTGGTGGACACCGGCCGGCGTGCAGGGAACGAAGCCGGTCGGGTCGCCGAGGGCGAGTTTGCCGACGTTGAGCGGATGAAATCCGTCCACATCCTTGGTGGGGTCCACCGCGGCGAAGACGGCGTCCTCGGAAATCTGGGGCGGCAACGGCGCCTGAACGAGGATGCCGTGGATGGTGCGTTTGAAGTTGAGGTCGTTGATGATGGCGAGCAATTCGCCCTGGCCGGTGGTGGCCGGCAGGTTGATCCGCTCGCTGTGCAGGCCGAGTCGGGCGCACATTTTGTCTTTCATCCCGACGTAGGCCGCGCTGGCCGGGTTGTCGCCGACCAGGATGACGGCCAGACCGGGAGTCAGGCCATGCTCGGCCTTCAACCGCTGGACGGCGGCAGCGGTTTCCTGGTTGATTTGTTCCGCGATGGCTTTGCCGTCAATCAACGTCGCGCTCATGGCGGCCCTACCAGACGATGTCCACGCGATCCACGGTGAGAATGGGGTAGCGGTCTCCTTTGTGCCAGCGTTCGTTGCCCTGGACGCGGACGGTTTTGCCGAGGTAGCGGTCGAGATTGATCTCAGGCGACTCGACGAAGTTGCGCCGATGTTGCAAGCGGAGCCGTTCCTCCGTCATCAATTGATAGGGCGCAACATCGCTGTCCGACGGCTCGAGGATACCGGTCTTGATGACGTACCGGACATGGACGTCGGGGTCGGTGCTGATGACGCGAACGGCCGGCTCGGCGGCCGGTGCGGGCGGCAGGGGGGCGACGACGGGCGGCGTCACGACTTCCACGTTGGCGGGTTCCGCCGGGGGCGGGGCGGACATCTCGACCAGGTCGGCGGCGACCCAGCCGGTGCAGTGAGCGGTGGGTTTGATCTGCGACCACTCGCCGGTGGTTTTGACGACCTCGACGGTCTCGCCCCTGGCCAGTTTGCCGATGTCCCGGTAGTTCGTGCCGGGGCCGCAACGGACATTGACTCCGTCGCTGGTCGCGACACCGCTGGCGAGATACCGGCTGGCGACGAACGCCTTGGCGCTGGCCGGCAGGCCGATCTGCAGCCAGTCACGGGTCTGACCGGCTTCGCTGACGGATTTGCGGCCGCGGATGTCCACCGCCTCTCCCTTGTTCAACTGCGCGACCACCTCGGCGGTGGTGCTGGGGCGGGAACGGACATTGACGCGGTCGCCTTTGACCGTGCCACTGCCGGTGAGGACGGTGGCGGCGGTTACCGGCGCGGCGCCGGAATCCGCGCGGGCGGAGACCGCCGTCACCGCCAACACGACGAGCCAGCTAAGATTGCAGAACGTGACGAACTTCTTCATAAGCCAAAAGCCTCCATTGACCGGGTTTCAAATCGCCCAACGTGAACGGCCCGACGCTCAGTCGCACCAATCGTTGGACCGGGTGTCCGACGACCTCCATCATGCGGCGGATTTGGCGTTTGCGTCCCTCCGCCAACTGCAACCGCAATTCCGTCGTTGCACCGAGTGGTCGCACGTGGGAAATCTGTTCGATGCGCAACGTCTCGCCCTCACTAACGACCCCCTGGCGCAGCCTCCTCAACGTTTCCGCGGTGGGCACGCCGCGCACTTCCACCCAGTACTGCTTCGGCATCTTGTAACGCGGATGGGACAGCCGCAAGCCAAAAGTGCCGTCGTTGGTCAACAGCAACAACCCCTCGGTATCCTTGTCCAACCGGCCGACGGTGAACAACCGGCCCAGCGAGCGGGGCAGCAACTCCAAAACCGTCTGGCGGTCGTGCGTGTCGCGACTGGTGCAAAGATAACCCGCCGGTTTGTGCAACGCGACATAGACCTTGCGCTCCGCCACGACCGGCTTGCCGGCGCACGTGACCCAGTCGCGCTCGGGGAAGACCCGCGTGCCGAGCGTGGTGACGACGTCGCCGTTGACGGTGACCTGGCCGGTGGTGATCAGCGTTTCGCAAGCGCGGCGGGAACCGAAACCGGCTTCGGCGAGAAACTTCTGGAGCCGGACGCCCGACACTATTCCGGCTTGGTCTTCGGCAGGCCGAACACCTTCTGACCGGGCTTGAACCGCCCCTGTTTCTTGAGCAACTCGACGCGCTCGAAGCGTTTCAAGACATTGCGCCGCGCCTGAATTTTGCTCGAACCCTTCAAACTTGAATGCTGACTCATGCCGACTCCCGTTACTGGATTTGCTGCACTTCGGCGACCGGCCGCAAAATGGCCAACCGTTCCCGCGCCGCCTTTTCGAGGGTGAGGTTCTTACCAGATGCCAGATACTTTTCAAAGTGTTTTATCGCCTCGGCCGGCTGCGTTTTCTCATACAGCTCGCCCAGCTTGAAATACACGAGATGATAATCGGGCCGCAACGCGAGCGCCTTGCGGTAACTGGCCTCCGCCGCCGCCGCGTCCCCCAACAGCCGCTGGGCATCGCCCATCCCGCTGTGCGCCAGCGCGTATTGCGGATCTTTCTCCAACGCCTTGCGGTAATAGACCAGCGCCACGTTCGCGTCCTTCTCCGCCAGATACACATCCCCCATCGCATTGTTGAACAGCACCGACTGCGGCTCAATCTCGATGGCGCGTTGCAACCGCAACTTCGCCTCCCGCGTCTGCCCGAGCGCCAAGTGGTACACGCCCAAACTGTAATATGCCTCGCCCGTGTGCCGCCCGGCCGCCTCTTCCAACTCGACGTACCGCCGCAAATGCTCCCCGGCCGCCTTCCAGTCTCCCTGTTCCTTGAGCAACACGCCGAGATTGTGATGGGCGCGGCCGAAATTCGCGTCCACCGCCAGCGCCTTCTCATAAGCAGCGCGGGCCTCGGCCTCCTGTTGGGCTTCATCGTAGAGCACGCCCAACTGCGTCCAGACATCGGCGTCGTTCGGCTTCAGTTCCAAGTACTGCCGGTAATACCCCACCGCTTCCTCACGCTGGTTCAGCCGCGTGCAGACCACCGCCAGATTGTACAACGCATCCAAATGCCGCGGCTCCAGCTTCAGCGCCTTCAAGTACTCGCTCTTGGCCCGCGCCGCCGAATCTTTCTGGGCAAACTCATTCCCGCGCATCATGTGCTTCGCTGCCGGCGACTGCGCCCAGACCGACACCGTCACCACCAACAAACCGCCAACCAAGATCGCCTTCATTGGCCTCCCAACTTTGTTAATGCCGATTGCGCGCCCGCCGCGGTCGAACTGCCGGGAAACTCCGCCAGCAACCGCTCCAACGTCGCGCGGCCTTCCGCTTTCCGTCCCAGCGCCAACTGGCTCAGCCCGAGACAATACAACGCCTTGTCCCGATCCTTGAATGCCGGCCAGCGCTCCAACACCTCCGTCAGACACTTCACCGCTTTCGCGTATTCACCGCGCCGCCCCAGCACAAACCCCAGCGTGAACAACGCATTGTCCGTCACGCCCGACGCATTCGCCGCGTCGGCCGCAATCACATTCCGCAAATGCGGCTCCGCCAAATCCTCCCGCCCATCCTCCAAATACGCCTGCGCCACCTTCCAGTTCGCCCGCACATCCGTCGGATCGCGCACCGCCTGCCGTTTTGCCTCCCGAAACGTCATCGTCCCGCGCCGCGCTGCGCCAAGCCGCTCCAGCAAGGTCGCCTTCCCCACCAGTCCGGACAGCCGATCCATCTCGTTGCGCTGCGCGTCCAAAATCAACATCGTCGGCGCCCCCCGCACATCCAGCCGCCGCATCTCCGCCGCGTCCCGCCCGGCATCGAGCCGCACCGGCACAAACTCCTGCGCCGCGTCCACCACCGTCCGGTCGGCCAACACACCCTCCTCGAGTTGCCGGCAATACTCCGACAGCCGCAACCGGCAATACACCAGCAGCGGCTTGCCGCTGGCCTTGGCTGCCGCCAACCCTTCCGCCAACGACCGCCCCCACGGAATTGCCGTCTCCAACTGCGCCACCGCCTCCGCCGCCGCCTCGCGCACCGACTCCGACGCATCCCCGCTCGCCGCCTCCCGCAACCACGGCAACGCCTCCACCCAGCCGCTGCTGCCGAGCGCCACCACCGCCGACCAGCGAACCACGGCGTTCTCGTCCCGCAACCGGCCCCGCACCAACTCCAAATCACCGGGCGCGTCGCTGACCTGCAACAACCCCACCACCCCGACCTGCCGCTGTTCGGCATTCTCCGACGCGATCATCTTGCGAAACTGTTCTTCGACCCGCGCCCCGCCCAGCCGCGTCAACTGCTCCGCCGCCTCCGCCCGCCGCTCCTCCTCGGCCGCGCCCAACTGCCGGATCCAATCGTCCACCGCGTCCGCCCGCGCCGTTGTCGTCGCCGCGACCCATGCCAGCGCCGCCGCCGCCACCGCGCCGCGCACCCAGCGCAAATAATTTCGTTCGCCGCGCGTCACCGGCAGGAACAGAATTTCCGGCACCTGATACGAGTGCGTCTGCTTGACCACCTGCTCGACCTCCTTCATCCGCGTCCGCGTCGTCTTGATCATCAGCAACCATTCCCGGCTCGACTCGATTTTCCCCTGCCACCAGTACTCCGACTCGAGGCCCGACAAAACGTTCACACACGCCGCCGCCCGCGCCGCCAAAATCGCCCGCGCCACCCGCCGCGCTTCCGCTCGCGACCCGCAGGTGACCAGTCCCACCACCACGTTTGTCATCGCCCGATGATCTCCCGCAACTCCGTCAGCCGCCGGATCCGGTACTGCGCCGCGCGCGCCCAATCCGGTATCTCGCCGTTGATCAATACCGCGCAGGCAATCCCGGCATTGCGCGCGCACAACACGTCCCATTTGTAATCGCCGACCATCAACAATTCCTCCCGCCGCACTCCCCAGCGCCGCGCCATCTCCCAAATCGGTTCCGGGGCCGGCTTGTGCGGGCCGTCCTCCCGCGTCATCACCACGTCAAACTCCAACCGCAACTTCTGGCAGACCCCGGCCACCGATTGGCGCGAGTTGCGCGTCAACAAGCCGGTCGGAATCCGCCGCCGCCGCAAAAAATTCAACACCGTCCGCGCCCCGCGGTTCAACTTCGCATTCGCCACGCCGTCCTCCTCGAACTTCATCAACAACGCGTGCACCCGTTCATACTCCGCCCCGGTCGCCCGCCGCAGATAATCCAGCATGTCCACGTCGCCGATGCCGGCCGCCTCCTTGATTTTCCCGAACTCCAGGTACGGCGCGGTAATCGTCCCGTCCATGTCGAAAATGACCCCGCGCACCTTCATAAAAATCCCGCCGCGATATAACAGCCTCCCCGGCTTGATTGCAACGCCGCAAAACGCCCCAAGCGGCTTGCTTCCCGCCGCGCGCGCAGCCTACACTGGCCGGGCAGAATCGGATGAAGCTCTTTGACCACACCTACCCCACCCCGGCCGAGAACCTCGCCTGCGAGGAGGCATTGCTGGAAGCCTGGGAGTCGGCCACCGCCGCGGACCAGTCCGACTTCGACCCGACCGGCCTGCTGCGGTTCTGGGAATCGCCGCAGTATTTTGTCGTCGTCGGCTACGCCAATCGCATCGCCAGCGAGGTCAACGAAGACGCCTGCCGGGCCGATGGCATTCCGATTTACCGGCGTTGCAGCGGCGGCGGCACGGTGTTGCAGGGGCCGGGCTGTCTCAACTACGCGCTGGTCATCCCCGCGCCGGGCGACACCGTCACGGAAACCAACCGCGTCATCATGGAACGACACCGCGCGGCGCTGGAGCCGGTGCTGCGCCAGCCGGTGACGGTGGCGGGCGTGACCGATCTGGCGCTGGCCGGCCGCAAATTCTCCGGCAACGCCCAGCGCCGCAAACGCCGCTACGTGCTGTTTCACGGCACGTTCCTGCTCGACTTCGATCTGCGCCGCATCGAAACCTATCTGCGCGTTCCGACGCGCCAGCCCGCCTACCGGCAACATCGGTCGCACACCGAGTTTCTCTGCAACCTCGGCCTGCCGGCCTCGCAGGTGCGCCAGGCACTTGCCACCGCCTGGAACGCCCGCGAACCCTGGCGCGGCCCGTTGGTCATGGACTCGGCGAAATACACCCGCGCGGAGTGGAACCAGAAATTTTAGACCGGGTGGAGAGCCTGTCCCGACACCCTTCAAGGCAGGCGAGCCTGCTTCATCAAGGGGGGGCCGCTGGGTGAATCCTTGCGAGCGGCTCCGCCCGCAAGGAAATGATCGGCGAGTTGACCGAAGTGATCGAGGACCAGCGTCGCGGGGCCGGTGGGGTTGATCTCCTCCCACTCGTGATGCCAGGTGGTGTGATAGGGAATAAAGACGGTGCGCAGGCCGGCGGCCTTGGCGGGATTGATGTCGCTGCGGGGCGAATTGCCGATCATCCACGTCTGCGCCGGTTCCAGCTTGTGACGGGCGAGGATGTCGTGATAGGTGGCGGTGCGCTTTTCGAAAACGACCTCGGTGGCGTGAAAATACGGTCCCAAGCCCGAGCGCTCCAGTTTGCCGAGTTGCTCGGCCCGGCACCCTTTGGTGACGAGGATCAGCCGGTAGTGTTCGCGCAGGCGCGGCAGCGTTTCGCGGACGCCCGGCATGAATTCGATCGGATGCTGGCGCAGCGCCTGTTCCCAAGCGCGAATCTGCGCGGCCCAATCCGTCACGCCGAGCCGGGCGGCGGCTTCGCGGAGGGATTGGCAGAAAGCCTGACTGCCGTAGCCGGTGGTCTGAATGTTGCGCTGTTCGGTTTCCCAGAGCACCTGCTGAACGCGCGGCTCCGGGTGTCCGCGCGCGACCAACGCGGCGATGAACGCGGCAGCGACCTGCTCGAAGTAAATGTTGTTCTCCCAGAGCGTGTCGTCCGCATCGAGGAGGAGTGTCCGGGTGGTTGACATCGCGGCGGGGAGTTTTTAATCTCGCGGCCATGAGCTTGCAAGCGGTCCTCGACGAGATGGAAGAGAAAATGATGAAGACCCTGGAGGTCGTGCATCATGAGTTTTCGACCGTGCGCACGGGCAAGGCGTCCACGTCGCTGGTGGAGAATATTGCGGTGGAGGCGTACGGCGCGCAGATGCGATTGCGCGAAGTGGCCGGCATTTCGACGCCCGAGCCGCGCTTGATCGTCATCCAGCCGTGGGATGCGACGTTGGTGCAAGCCATTGCCCACGCGATTCAGAAATCCGAGTTGGGCATCAACCCGGTGGTGGACGGAAAATTGATTCGGATCCCGATTCCGCAACTGGACCAGGAGCGGCGGAAGGAATTGGACAAGGTGTGCAAGAAACTGGCCGAAGACGGCCGGATTGCCATCCGCAACGAACGACGGCACGGGATCGAGGCGGCGAAGAAGTTGCAGAAAGACGGCAAGATCACCGAAGACGAACTGAAGCACGCCGAGAAACAAATCCAGCAGAAGACCGACGATTACATCAAGGATATTGACACGACGCTGGCGCACAAAGAAAAAGAGATCCTGGCGGTTTGATACCGTTGAAAAACCCAACCCCGCCCTGCCGGCTTGCGGTCGCGCGGGGTTTCTTGTGTTTTGATGCTGCTATGATAGGCTCTGGCCAGCAAGGAATGGACGATAACACTTTGAGCCGGTTGCCTTTGTGCGCTGCGTTGGCCTGCCTGTTGACTCTCGGCTGCGGTCAAGCGCTGCCGCCGAGCGGGGAGTTGGAGCGCAATCCGTATGCGGCCAAAGCCAAGGAACTCACCCAACAGCGCGACTTCCGCGGCGCGGCGGAGTTGTATCGGAAAGCGTTGCGCGTGAATCCCGAACTGGCCCTGGCGCATTTGGAGCTGGGCTTGTTGTGTGACGACAAGCTCGGTGACCCCATCGCGGCGATCTATCACTACCGGCAGTTCCTCGAGTTGCGGCCGGATTCCTCCAAACGCCCGCTCGTCGAGGATTTCATCGAACGCGCCAAGCTCAATCTGATGGCATCCCTCCCGCAATCGCCCGTTGTCGAACCGAACGAACTGGGTCGGTTGAAAACCGAAAAAGCCGCCTTGCTCCAGGAAAACGCCGCCCTCCAACAACGGGTGGCCGAGTTGGAGCGCGCCGCCGCCCCGCTGCCGGTGGCCGTGGCGCCGCCGCCGCGGCCCGCGCCGGTGGAGCAGCCGACGACGCGCAGCCACATCGTACATCGAGGCGACACCCTGCAATCCTTGTCGCTGAAGTATTATGGCACGCGGTCGGAGTGGACGCGGATTTTCGCCGCCAACCGCCATCAACTCCGCAGCCAAAACGAGTTGAAGATCGGACAGCAGTTGGTGATTCCGTAAGGGACAATACGCATGATCGGCCGCATTCTTGCCACGGTGATCGTCGCGTTCTGGTTGGTGATGACCGCGGCGCTGGTGCGCTCGGAATTCTTCCCGCAACACCAGAGCGTCAGCACCGTCCCGGCTGAACTGGTGCTGCGGCGGATTTTCCACAACCCGGACTCCCCGGGCCTGAACGTCTATTACCAGGGCGCGCTGCTGGGTTTCTGCAAAATTGAATTCACCCCGCTCCACGAGACAACCGAGTTGCCCGCCGGCGCGGCCACCGCGCCCACCCGCTATCGCGTGCAAAGCGAGTTGACCTTGATGGCCGGCACGCTGCCCCAGCGATTGCGCGTGGTCGGCGACAGCTATTTCAACCACCGGTTCGAGATGGAATCCTTCCACCTGCGGTCGCACCTCGGCGAAGGCCGGCTCGACGTGCGCGGCGACGCCCAGAGCAACAAGGTGATCCTCGAGGTGGATTGGGGCAGCTTCCGCGACCGGCGCGAACTGGATTTTGCCCGCATTCAGGGCGCGGGCCTGGCCGGGGCGATTGGCCTGCCGGGCTTGTCCACCTTCGGACTGATCGGCGGCGTCCCCGTCAGCCCGGGCGGACTGGGCATGACGCCGCCCACGACGCGCGTCTACCTCGCGGATTTGCAACTGGGCGAGGCCGTGATGCGCACGTATCTGGTGGACGCCCGGCTCGATGACACCTTCTGGACAAAGATGTGGGTCAGCCAGCGTGGTGAAATCCTCCGCATCGAAACCTCCATGGGCGTGACCATGGTCCAATCCTCGTTCACGCCAATCGACCCGCATGATTCGCACTGAACAACTGACCAAATGTTTCGGCGGCGTTCGCGCCGTGGATGGATTGAATCTGGACATTGCCGCCGGCGAATTCTTCGCCTTCCTCGGCCCCAACGGCGCGGGCAAGACCACCACGATCAAACTGCTGACCGGCCTGCTGAAACCCTCCGCCGGCCGCGCCCTCATCTGCGGTCACGACATCCAGCGCGAACCGATGGAAGCCCGCAAGCAAATCGCCTACGTGCCGGACCTGCCGTTCCTGTACGACAAACTCGCGCCGCTGGAGTTCATGTATTTCGTCGGCCAGCTTTACGGCATGGCGCCGGGCGCGATTGAACAAAGCAGCCGGCAACTTTTCGAGCTCTTCGACCTGACCGGCTCGCGCGACAAATTGATCGAGACCCTCTCGCACGGCACCCGGCAACGGCTCGTCATCGCCTCCGCCCTGCTCCACAACCCGAAAGTCATCATCATTGACGAACCGATGGTCGGGCTGGACCCGCGCAGCGCCCGCGTGGTCAAAGACGTGCTCAAAGAACGCTCGCGCGCGGGCACGACCGTGTTTCTCTCCACCCACATCCTCCATGTCGCGGAGGAGTTGGCCGACCGCATCGGCATCCTCAACCACGGCAAACTCATCGCCGTCGGGACGATGGACGAGTTGCGCGCCGCCAGCGGCGTGGTCGGCGCGCTGGAGGAAACCTTCCTGACGCTGACCCGCGCCGAGGAAGCCGAGGGTGGGGAGGTCGCGACCGCATGACGATGACCGGTTTTTTCGGCGTGTTGGTGGAAGCGCACACGCGCATGGTGCAACGGCGGCTCGGCGCGTTGCGCCAGCAATCCCGCCTGATGGTCGCGGTCATCCTGCTCTTCGTCGTCGGCTACTGGGTGGCCGGGTACGCCTTGTTCCGCGCCGGCTTTTGGTATCTGGCGAGGTTTCCCGGTCTCGGCGGGCTGTTGATGGACCGGATGCTGTATCTGTTTTTTGCGTTTCTGTTCCTGATGTTGATTTTCTCCAACATGATCATTGGGTACTCAACCCTGTACAAGAGCCAGGAAACCCACTGGATGATGACGTTGCCGGTGCGTCATACCGACGTGTTTCGCTGGAAGTTGCTGGAGACGGCGTTGCTGGCAAGCTGGGCGTTTCTGTTCTTGTCCGCGCCGTTTCTGCTCGCCTACGGTTCCGTGCGGGACGTCTCGCCGGTATTCTACCTGAAAGCGCTGCTGCTGTTCCTGCCGTTTCTCGTGATACCGTCGGCGCTGGGCCTGATCGTGATTCTGCTGGTGACCCGGTATCTGCACCGCCAGTTTTTCAAGTGGGCCTTGTTTGGTTTGGGCACGTTGGCGGTGCTGGGCGCGGTGTTGTTGGTGCGCCCGATGGATGCGGCCCACTTGCAGCACACGGAAATGATCTCCTCGATGAACCAACTGCTGCACAACAGCCGGCTGGCCCTCCAGCCGTTGCTGCCGAGCTACTGGGTCGCTTCGAGCATGATTGCCTGGGGCGAAGGCTGGGGTGGCCGCGGGCTGTTCTTCTTCCTCGTTCTGATCAGCAACGCCCTGATGGCGATGCTGGTCTGCGTCGTCCTCAGTGTCCGGTTGTTTTACGATGGCTGGTCGCGCAACCACAGCCAGGGACCGCTGCGGTTTGGCGTGGACTTGCTGGATCGCGAATTCAACGTCCGCGCCACCGGCGGCGGCTTCGACCGGCTCCTGCGTTGCTGGCCGTGGGTGCACCCGGCCACCCGCGCGCTGATGGTCAAGGATGTCCGCGTCTTCTGGCGCGACACGTCGCAATGGAGCCAGTTCGTGATCTTCTTCGGCCTGCTCGGTCTGTACGTGCTGAACCTGCGCAACGTGACCTACGACTGGAACAACGAATTCTGGGCCAGCTTCGTCTCGTTCCTTAACCTCGGCGCCTCGAGCATGACGCTGGCCACGCTGACGACCCGCTTCGTCTTTCCGCAATTCAGCCTCGAAGGCAAACGGCTGTGGATCATCGGCATGGTGCCCTTCGGCATGAAACGGGTCCTGCTCGAAAAATTCTGGCTCAGCAGCCTCTGGTCCGTCGGCATCACCCTGTCGCTGACGCTGCTGTCGAGCTGGATGCTCCAACTGCCGGCGTGGATGACCGTGCTGTTCTCGGCGACGGTGGTGTTGATGAGTTTCGCGTTGTGCGGCATCGCCGTCGGCATTGGCGCGCTGTTTCCCAACTTCGGCACCGGCTCGACGGCCAACCGCTACGACAACCCCGCCAAAATCGTCTCGGGTTTCGGCGGCACGTTCTGCTTTGTCCTCAGTCTCGCCTATATCGTCCTCGTGATCGCGGCCGAGGCGTTGCCCGTCTATTTTGGCCTCGGCGCCGGCAGCGAACGGCCGTGGGGCGTCGTTATCTCGTGGATGTTCGTCTCGCTGCTCAGCCTTGCCGCGATTGTCATCCCCATGTCGCTGGCTCTGAAAAAAGTGGGCGAGATGGAGATGTGACGCTTTACTTTCCGGGCGGCTTCTGCTAGGGGGAAGACAACAAGGAGGTCGTATCTATGAAGGAGGGAAGCAGTACCGTTGCGCTCAGTGTGCCCGCCGCCGGTTTTGAGTTGCCGATTGCGGACCAGCCGTCGGCGCGCGTCGAACTCGATGACAAGCTGGTTCAAGCCCGCGAGGAATTGGTCGAGCTGCATCGCCGCCAGGAGGAACTCGAACGCCAAAAGGGCGAACTCGAGGAACTCCGCCGCAAACAGGAGGAGTACACCCGCGGCCGCGTCGAGATGCTCGACAACCTGACCCGCAGCCTGATCACGCTCGAACGCGAACAGGTCGAGTCCCTGCGGCTCGCCGAAACCTGCGGCAAGACCATGGACGCGTTCCGCGATTACAAGGAACGCATCGAAGCCATCCGGGACGAGGATTGGACCAGCGCCAACCTGCGCGCCGAACTGACCCGCGCCCTGGCCGTGCTCCATGATTCCCGGCTCGAATACAACCGCGCCCGCACCAAACTCGATTGCCTCAATCCCGGCGCCAACCAGCCCGCGCTCGCTGCTCCGACCGCCCCCCAGCCGGTCGCCGACCAACGCGAGGTGCTGCGGTACCTGTTGTTGGGCGCCGCCGCCAGCGCGCCGTTGATCGTCGCGGGAACGCTCTGGTTGATCGTGCTCGTCGCCGCCCGCTAAGGATGGCCATGTTTCGCCGCAAACCAGCGCCGCCCGTGGATCGGGTGCTGCACGAGGTGGAGCGCCAACTGACCGATGTGCGCCGCCAACTCCGCACCGCCCAACGACCCGCGTCCGACGCCGCCCCCGGGTTTGTCCGCACCATGCTGACCCCGGCGCGGCGCCAGGTGGAGCCGACCTACCACGTCAAACGCCGGGACCTCTTCGACGTGGCGACCGATACGCTCCGCGAATTGGACCCGGAGCCGGCGACGCCGGCGCGCCCCGTGGCCGCCGACCTCTTCGGCGCCCGTGGCGGCAACGGCGCCCGCGCGGTGGCCGCCGATTCAAGCGCGCAAGACAAGTTGATCACCTACCTCGGCGCCGGCAGCGTCCGCGCCTGCGGACCGCACCGCCCGCTGAAAGGCGTCCAACGCCGTGAGCGCAACCGTTTCTGGGGCTGGATCGGCCTGGCCGTCGCGATGCTCTGGCTGTTGTACGTCATGTTCCGCTAAGTGCGCCTAACAAAACCGAAACATCTGTTCTGGGGAGCGCCCTTCTGGGCGCGACCGGTGGCGCGAGCGTCCCCGCGAGCAGAGGGTCACGCCCCGCCTCGCGAGGACGCTCGGCCCACGGCTTTTTCGAGAAAGTCGCGGGCGGAAGCCCGTTCAGGAGTTTTGTCAGGCGCACTAGATCGGAAGATTTGACCTCCCGCCGCGCCTGAGCCATAGAAAGCGCGGCAACATGCTCAAGCGCTACATGCGGTGGCTGCACACGCGCTGGCCGGCCGGCACGGTGGAAAAACTACCGGAGGTCGGCGCGGACGGCGCCACGGCGATTCCCGGCATCCGCGTCGTCGGCGATCTGGCCGGCATTCCGCTGCTGAAATTCTCCGCCGATACCGGCGCCCGCGCCGTCCAGGCCATTCTGCGGGAACCGGGCTTTCGGCCCGGTGGCGACACGCTCGACCTCGCCATCATCGGCGCGGGTGTGTCCGGCATCGCCGCGGCGCTGGAAGCGAAGAAGGCCGGCCTGCGGTTCCAGGTTTTCGAGGCGGTCCAGCCCTTCTCCACCATCGCCAATTTTCCGAAAGGCAAACCGATCTACACCTACCCCACCGACATGACGCCCGCCGGCCAGATGCGGTTTCACGCCAGCGTGAAAGAGGCGTTGCTGGATGAGTTGGAAGCGCAGCGGCGCACGGCGGGCATCGAGCCGGTGATGTTGCGGATCGAAAAGATCGAGCGCATCGGCGACGTGTTTCAGATTGCGCCAACCGTTCGCGCCAAACGCGTGATCGTCGCCATTGGCCGCAGCGGGAATTACCGCAAGCTGAACGTGCCGGGCGAGGAATTGGACAAGGTGTACCACCGGCTGTACGACCCGAAGGAGTATGCCGGCAAACAGTGCCTCGTGGTCGGCGGCGGCGACTCGGCGTTGGAAACGGCGATTGCGCTGGCCGTGAGCGGGGCGCATGTGACGTTGAGCT
Source organism: uncultured Verrucomicrobiota bacterium (assembly GCA_964533295.1). Taxonomy (GTDB): domain Bacteria; phylum Verrucomicrobiota; class Verrucomicrobiia; order Palsa-1439; family Palsa-1439; genus OMJI01. The sequence goes on along the minus strand of CAZHLM010000052.1, from coordinate 10,044 downwards.
ACCGGAACAAGGAATTCTCCCGACCCAAACCCGACAATCTGGAGAAGATTCAGATGCTCCTGCGGGATCCGCAGGCCCCCACCGGCGTGGAACACCCAACGAGCGAGCGGGTGACGACGGCGATGGATGCCGCCCAGTCCGGCAGCCACGCGCCCGGTTCGTTGCGGCTGATGCTGGGAACGCAGGTCAAGGAGATCCGCGCGGACAGCGTCGTCGTGGGCGATGAGATTCTGCCGAACGACGTGGTGTTTGTGATGATCGGCCGGGAAGCGCCGTTGGATTTCTTCCGGCGCTCCGGCATTCCGATTCGCGGCGAGTGGCGTCCGGTCACGTGGGTCACGTTCATCGCGTTCTTTCTGTTTTGCGTCGGCCTCTACACTTGGAAATCGCAAAGCAGTCAGGTGGGTTTTTATTACTCGCTCGCGTATTGCCTGTGCGTCGGGCTGTTTGGGATTGACCGGATGCAGCGGCGGCGGACGCCGTACATTCGGCGGCAGACTCTGACGTTGATGGCGGTGCAGATCGGGCCGTTGTTTCTGTTGCCGTATTTCATCCTGCCGGCCCTGGGCCAGGCCGGGTGGTTTGACGCGGGAGTCGGCAAACTGATTGGCGACAACTTGTTTCCCAATGGCGAGTACTGGCGGTCGTTCGGGCTGATTCTGGCGTGGCCGTTGTTTATTTGGAACTTTTTCACGCCGCAACCGATGTGGTGGTGGCTGGCGATTGGCTTTGTCCAAACGTTCGTGATCATCCCGCTGATCATCCGCCGCTGGGGCAAAGGCGCATATTGCGGCTGGATTTGTTCGTGCGGCGCGCTCGCGGAGACACTCGGCGACCGGCAGCGCCACAAAATGCCGCACGGCCCACGCTGGAACCGGCTGAACATGACCGGGCAGGCGATCCTGGCGCTGGCGTTTCTCTTGTTCGCGTTGCGGGCCATCACATGGGCATGGCCGGGCACCGCGCTCGGCAGTCTCTTCGATGCCGGCTTGGGCGTGTACTACCACGTGGTGGACATCTTCCTGGCGGGCATCGTCGGCGTGGGGATGTATTTCTGGTTCAGCGGCCGGGTCTGGTGCCGGTTTGCGTGTCCGTTGGCGGCGTTGATGCATCTGTACGCGCGGTTTTCCCGGTTCCGGATTTTTCCGGAAAAATCAAAATGCATCTCCTGCAACGTCTGCACCAGCGTCTGTCATCAGGGCATTGACATCATGAACTTCGCCAACAAGGGTCTGCCGATGGAAGACCCGCAATGCGTGCGGTGCAGCGCCTGCGTGCAGGAATGCCCCACCGGCACCCTCGCCTTCGGCCGGTACGACGCCGCGGGCGCGATCAGGCTGGATCGGGTGGCGGCTTCCACCGTTCGGCTGCGGGAATCGCCGCCCGCTGGGTCGTGACCCAGACCAGCGCGAGGCCGAGCAGATAGAACCCGTTGCCGAGGATCTCGTGCACCACGGGATAGCTCAGCGGCACGCGCGGAGCAAACAAGCAGATGCTCACGATCCGCAAAAAATTGCAGCCGATCGCCACCGGCACCGCCAGCAGGATCAACCCTGCCTTGCGGACCAACGTCAGCCGGTAGTGCAACCCCAGGATCGTCGCCAGCAGCAACGATGACGTGAGTAGCCCGAAGCCGTTGCATTCCGTGGCGACGATGTAGTTGCGTCCCTCCAGCGACAGCACCAACTCCGGCGGTCCGCCCAGCACCAGATGCAATTGCACGGGCAGCCCCGCCCAGTGCATGAACGCGGCGGCATACTTCGCCGCCACCGCCCGCAACGGCCAGTCGAGCGCCGGAAACAACCCGATCAACAAACCAAACACCACGAACCCGCCCAACGCCGGACGGAATTGCCGGACGCCGATCCGACCGAAAACGAACGCGATGATCGCCGCCAACGCGAACGCAAACGACACGATCAGCAACGGCAGCGGCGGCAGGTTCGTGTGATGCGTCAGCCAGAGCAAAACGATGCCGACGAACAACAAGCTCAGCCCGTGGGTTGTGATTTGCGGCGCGACCCGCGACGTTTGCAAATTGGTGCGCAGACAAATCAGCATCGCAAACAGCACCAACACCGCGCCGTTGGTCAACTGCGTCACCTGCCAGCTCACCTTGCCCAGCCAGATCAACAACGGCGCATACACCAGCGCCAGCACCACGGCAATCCCCACCACCGCAAACAACCCCGCCCGGCGGGAGGCAGATTCAGTTGGTTCCGTCATCTTCATGTACTCGAACGCGTCTGCAGAATCAGTTCCGGTGTACCCACGCCTCTGCGAGGCGCGCCCGGCCCCCGCCGGATCGCGCTCCCCCCGCACGGCTCACAGAGCCGTGGCGACACCGGTTGCCCATGAAACGCGGCGGCCCCTCACCCTGTCCCTCTCCCCGCGCGCGGGGAGAGGTGAACCGGTGTGAGAATCCAACACTCCCATCAATGACATCCCTTGGATGCACAAAGTAAATTCCTTCTCCCCATCCGATGGGGAGAGGGTCAGGGTGAGGGGTTTTCCGACGGCATCGTTCCAGCTTAGACTCGACCGGCGCGAAAGTGCTCAAGCGCGCGTAACCGATGAGTGCCGATACCATTCGATGGCTTTCTGGATGCCCGTGGGAAAGTCCACCTGCGGTGTCCACTTCAGGAACTGCTTGGCCGCCGCGACATCGGCCTGACTGTCGCGCACATCCCCGGCCCGAGCCGGTTCGAACCGCGGCGCGACGTTCTTGCCGAGCGCGCGATTGATCGTCGCCACCAAATCCAGCAGCGACGTGCGCCCGCCGCAGGCGATGTTGAACGCCCGGCCCAACGCCTCCGACCCGGCCGCGCAGGCGGCAAGGTTGGCTGAGATGACATTTTCGACATGGGAGAAATCGCGCGTCTGCCGACCGTCGCCGTAGATGACCGGTGATTGGTCGGCCATGATGCTGGTGATGAAGCGCGGAATGACCGCCGCGTACTGCGATTGCGGGTCCTGCCGCGGACCGAAGACGTTGAAGTACCGCAGCACCACCGTCGGCAGCCCGTACAACTCCCAAAACACCCGGCAATAATGCTCGCCGGTCAGCTTGTGAATTGCGTACGGCGAGAGCGGCTGCGGCGGCATGTCTTCGCGCTTCGGCAGCACCGGCGTGTTGCCGTACACGCTGGAGGAGGAACTGAACACCACCCGCTCGCACCGCGCGTCGCGCGCCGCCAACAACACGTTCAGCGTGCCGGTCACATTGATCTCGTGCGTCAGCGCCGGGTCGGCCACCGACCGCGGGACGCTCGGCAACGCGCCGACGTGCAGGACATACTGCACGCCGGCCGCGGCGCGCCGCACATCGGCCAGTTGGCGCAGGTCGCCCTCGATGAACTCGACACCGGCCAGCACATTGTCGCGTTTGCCGGTCAGCAGGTTGTCGAGCACGCGCACCGCGCGGCCCTGGCGGACGAGATGTTCCGCGATGTTCGACCCGATAAAACCTGCCCCGCCCGTGATCAGAAACTCGGCTGGCATGTCACCGTCCCACGCTCCTGTAGGTGAAACCCATGGCTTTCACTTGTCTTGGCTCGAAAACATTCCGCCCGTCCAGAATCGTCGGATGCGCCATCACTGCTTTCAACCGCGCCAGGTCCAACTGGCGAAACTCATCCCATTCGGTGCAGATGATCAGCGCGTCCGCCCCGGTCGCGGCGGCGTATGGATCCGGCGCGTACTCGATGTCCGGCAAATACTCGCGCGCCTTCTCCATCGCCTTCGGATCATAGGCGCGGATTTTGGCGCCCTCTTTCAGCAGCGGCCGGATCACCTCCAGCGACGGCGCCAGCCGCATGTCGTCGGTGTTCGGCTTGAACGCCAGGCCGAGGACGCCAATCTGTTTGTCCTTCACGATCCAGAGCGTGTCGCGGATCTTTTTGAGGAACCGCTGAATCTGGTTGGCGTTGATCCGCGCGACCTCCTTCAGCAACGCGAAGTCCACTCCCAACTGTTCCGCGATGTGAATGAAGGCGCTCACGTCTTTCGGGAAACACGACCCGCCGTAGCCCAGACCGGCGTTGAGGAATTCGCGCCCAATCCGTTTGTCGTACCCCATCCCGCGCACCACGTCGTCAATGTTCGCCCCCGAGGCTTCGCAGATGGCCGCCAGCGCGTTGGCATAGGAAATCTTCAGCGCGAGAAACGAGTTGCTGGCGTGCTTGATCAACTCGGCGGAATTGATGTCGGTCACGATGAACGGAGCGTCAAACGGGGCATAAATCTCCCGCAACTTCGCCACCGGCCGCTCGCTGGCCACCCCGACGACGACCCGGTCGGGATGCATCAAGTCCTGCACCGCGCAGCCTTCGCGGAGAAATTCCGGGTTGCTGGCCACGTCAAACTCGACGCGGTGTTTGTTGTAGCGCTGGATCGTCTCGGCGACCTTCTCGCCGGTCTTGACCGGCACGGTGGATTTGTCCACCACGATCTTGTACTCCGTCATCGCCGCGGCCACTTCGCGGGCCACCTTCTCAACGAAACTCAAATCGGTCGAACCGTCCGGCAGCGGCGGTGTCGGCACCGCGATGAACACCACCTCCGCATGCCGCACGCCTTCGGCCGTGTCCGCCGTAAACCGCAACCGACCGGCGGCGACATTTTTCTTCACGAGTTCCTCCAATCCCGGCTCGTAAATCGGAATCCCACCGGCCTGCAGCAGGGCGACCTTTTTCTGATCGTTGTCCACGCAAACCACGGAATGGCCAACCTCCGCGAAACACGCGCCGGTCACCAAACCGACATACCCCGTCCCGACAATGCTGATCTTCACCATCTAATCGCCACCCAGATCAATTTGATTCACCGCCAACCCGATGTTCGGCAACGCTTTCAACGTCACCGCGAAATAGACCGCAAACTCGTCGTCCTTTGTCCGCTGGCTCCGATGCCGGAACCCGTAGCTGATCAGCCAGTCATGCGTCTCCTGTCGCAACACATAATCCTGCGACTCCCATTGCCCGTCCTCGAAATCCACCCGTTGAAACGTCTGCAACACCCAGCGCCGCCCCAGCCGCACCGCCACATCGGCCAGCACCAGATTGCTGTCGTCCCGCAAATACCGGCTTCCCAAACCAACCGCCCACCGATCGCCGCCCGAAACGCGCACCGCGCTGTTGACCTCGCGCAGCCGGTCGTCTTCCCACCCGTACCGCGCAAACGTGTCCCACGACAACCACCGGGTCGGCCGCAACCGCAACGTCGCGAACAGATCCGAAAACTCATCCTCCCCGGCCCGCCGTTCCGCGCGCCAGTCCGTCCAGCCCTCCAACTCCGCCAAATCCCACGCCGCGCCGTCGCGTCGCGTCTGCAATTTCTGCCGCAGACCGAACCGGACGAAATGTTGCCGATCCATCGAATCAATTGTCGTCTGTGAGGGAATCTCCACCGGCAAATACCGCGCCAGCGAAAGCGAGTCGCCACCCCGCAACGTCACGAACCGCTCCGTATCAAACTGCCACAGCTCGTTGGTCCGGTTGTCCGACGGCGGCAGCCAGTGGTAATTGGCAAACGGCTGCACGATGTGCCGCAGCCCGTTCAGACCCAGCCGGCGATTCTGCACATCGGCCCACGTCCGCGACAACTTGAACGATGTCTCGACGCCGACATGATGCAACGCTCGTTTGACCGCCTCCGAGCTGGCCGGTGAGTCCGAGTAATACGCTCCGCCGATGCCCGCCCGCGGCACCACCGCCAACCACCCAAACCACCGGGCCGGCACCAGCACCTGCTGGAACGTGTACGCACGAAACGCGTGCCCGGCAAAGACCGGGTCGGCCGAGTCACCGGGTTCGTTCTGCAAATACCCCGCGCGGGTGACTGCTTCGTAAAAAATCGGCGTCTCGCCGATGCGCGTGCGGTTCACCGCCCAGGTCGCTTCCGGCAACCGTTCCACCTCGGCGAAAAACTCGTTGAACTGTGGCCGCGTCAGCACCGACACCGTGTAATTCTCGCCGCGTTTCGTCACGTCCACCACCGACTGCGGCTCGATCTCGCGGCGGAACTCGCGCGGGAAAAAATCGTCCACCACATCCGTGTCGCTCTGGCGATGCAGATCAATCTTCAGCTCCAGATCGCCCCCGGCCACCTCGCCGCGCCACGGGGTGGGGACATCCTGCCAGTGCTGCCAGTGCAGCCGGTAACGCTCGGCGTCCAAATCCTTGCCCTGCGAGCGATCCAACCCCTCGTACGGATCGTCATCCTGCGCGTAGTAGCCGCGGAAAAATCCCCGACCTGTCGCGCCCATGCGGTAGCGGATCTCCGCCCCACCGGCCGCGCCGCGTTCCGTCCGGCCATCCACCTGCACGATCAACTGCGCGCGCGGCGCGAGCCGAAACCGCGTGCTGGTCAGCGCGAAAAATCCCCAGCGCGAACTGCTGCCGACGGCGAGCGTGAACGGTTGGCCCTCGCCGTCCAGCGACCACAACAACACGGGAAACCAAAACACCGGCACCTCGCCCAGCCGCAGCGTGACGTTGTACAGGACAATTTCCTGCCCGGCATGAATCACCGCCCGCCGCGCCTCGAGCCGGTAGTGCGGCTGGTCGTAATCGCACGTCGTCGCCGTCGCTTTCGCCACGACGTAGGTGTTGCTGCTGGTCTGCTCCAGTCCGAACCCGCGCACCACCACCGGATTCACAAACCCGCGCACCTCGTCGGCCTTTAGCGCGCGGGTCTCAAAGTTGTATTGAATCGCGTCGGTGACCCATTCCTGACCGTCGCGGTTTAACCGCACGTGACCTTCCGCCCAGGCTTCTTTCGTCGCCGCGTTGTACCGCGCGCGGTCGGCCTGCAGGATGGCGTCCTGGTACCGAATCACCACGTTTCCTTCGCCGACCGCGATGCGTTGACCGTCCGCTTCCTGAAACGAAAGTTTTTCCGCGTCCACCGTGACCGGCTCGCCACGGTCCTCCCCCGCCCATGCCACGCCGCAAACAAGGACCAAAATGAACCCCGCCCACCTCATAGAATGGCGCGCACCGTACCACAGCCGCCACAGCGCAAGCAAGGCTGCGCGCCGCGCGGCTTGCCAGTCGGTGGGCAGGCCGGTATCCTGCCGCCTCGGTTCCGTCACCGCCATTATGCCGGTCATCAGCGACATCCTTGCGACCGCCGTCGAACGCGCCCTCGGCGCGCCGGCCCTGCTGCGACCGTGCGCCGATTCGAAGTTCGGCGACTATCAGGCCAATGGCGTGATGGCCGTCGCCAAACAACGCCACGAAAACCCCCGGGCGCTGGCCGAGCGGGTCATCGCCGCGCTCAATGTCGCCGACATCTGCGAACCGCCCACCGTGGCCGGAGCCGGTTTCATCAACTTCAAACTCCGGCCCGACTTCGTCGCCCGGCAAGTGGCTGAGGCGGCGGCTGACCCGCGGCTCGGCGTGCCGGTCGTGTCGCCGCCACAAACGATCGTCTTCGACTACAGCGGTCCCAACGTCGCCAAACTCATGCACGTCGGCCATATCCGCTCCACGATCATCGGCGCCGCCCTGGCCAACGTCGCCCGTTTCCTCGGCCACCGTGTCATCACCGACAACCACATCGGCGACTGGGGCACCCAGTTCGGCATGTTGATTCTCGGCTGGAAACGATTCCGCAACGACGCCGCGCTGGCCGCCGACCCGATCGCCGAACTCGAACGCCTCTACAAACACGTCAACAGCCGGGACGAACTGCGCGACGCCGCCAAAGCCGAGCTGGTCAAACTCCAGCAGGGCGACGCCGAAAACCGCGCCATCTGGCAACGAATCATCGAGCTGTCGAAACAACAATTCGACGCCACCTACGCCCGGCTCGGCGTGACCTTCGACCACACGCTCGGCGAAAGTTTCTACAACCCGATGCTCCCCGATGTCGTCCGCGACCTGCTCCAACGCGGCCTCGCGCGCGAAAGCGACGGCGCCATCTGCGTCTTCCTGCCGGGCGAAGACGCGCCCTTGATCATTCAAAAAAGCGACGGCGGTTACGGCTACGCCACCACCGACCTCGCCACCGTGAAGTACCGGGTCGAACACTGGCACCCCGACCGCATCGTCTATGTCACCGACGCCCGGCAACAACTCCATTTCAAACAGGTCTTCGCCACCGTCCGCCAATGGCTGCCCAACCCACCGGCGCTCGAACACGTCACCTTCGGCTCGATCCTCGGCGAAGACCGCAAACCGCTCAAGACCCGCTCGGGCGAAAATGTGAAACTGGCCGACCTGCTCGACGAAGCCGAAGAACGCGCCCTGGCCGTCGTCACCCAGAAAAATCCTGAACTACCGGAACCGACCCGACGCCACATTGCCCGCGTCGTCGGCATCGGCGCCGTCAAATACGCCGACCTCAGCCAGAACCGCACGACCGATTACGTATTCAGTTGGGAGAAAATGCTCGCGCTCGACGGCAACACCGCCCCCTACCTCCAATACGCCTACGTCCGCATCCAATCCATCTTTCGCAAAGCCGGCACCCCGGCGGCGCAGGGAGATATTGTCCTCGCGCACCCCGCCGAACTCGACCTCGCGAAACATCTCCTCCGCTTCCCCGAAACCCTTCACGCCACACTGGCCGACAGCAAACCGAACTGGCTGACCGGCTACCTCTACGAGCTGGCCGGCAAATTCAGCGTCTTCTACGACAACTGTCCCGTCCTCCAATCCACCGATCCCACCAAATCCAGCCGCCTGACCCTCTGCCACCACACCGCCGCCACCCTCAAACAAGGCCTCCACCTTCTCGGCATCGAAGTCAGCAACCAGATGTAAAACCATCCCGCCTCCGATGGCAGCCAGGTGCAGCCGTTGGGTTCGTCTTTACCGGGAAAGGCGCTTTGCCCATATTCTTTCGCTGGAGATTGATCCCGGCATGATTGGCTGGTGAGGGCAGCCCGGTAAGTAGGTGAACAATGCCCATCGAAAGCTATGAGTTGTGTCCGTCGTGCAACCACCAGATTGTGCTCTCGAAATCCAGCACTGGCAGCTTTCGCTGCCCAGACTACCAGTGCGAATTCCGCGACAACGGCAAAACGTGGCTCGTCGGGATTCCCGTGGGTCTGATGGTCGTCCTGCTGCTTGCATACCTGACCTACGGCACCTTCATTCCACCCATCTTGGTCGTATTCTTGGGGATCGGTGCTACAACACTCTTATTCTCCCGGATCCCATCCTGCATCATCACAAAGCCGGGCGGCGCGCGGCCAGCGATCGGTGAGATTTCGCGATCGGTGAACGGAATAACCAAGCCGGAACGATGCCGTCAGGAAGCCCCTCACCCCGTTCCGCTCCCCATCGAATGGGGAGAGGAACAGGGTGAGTGGCCGCTGCGTTTCAAGTTTGTCGCTCCGGTTAAGACCATCACGGCGACTTGTTTAACTTTCCTGGGGTTCTTGCTGCTGGCAGCAACTGCGTCTGCCCAATCCAACGACGCGTCGGTCATTCTCACCGCATTCGATTTGCCCGCTGTGCCGGACACAAAACTGGTATCGCAGTATTTCAACGAGGTCGGGGAAAGGCGCTTTACGCTCTCGACGGATTCAAAAGTGTTGGCGGCACCGGCCCAGCACGCCCTCGCCTGGCTCATTCGAAACCTGCACGGCGCCACGGCGACAACAAGCCGGCACTACACCTTTCAACGTTCGCGAACCAAGCGGGGCACCGCCCACGATTCCGAGATTCGCCGGTTAGCGGCGGAGAATCCGGCCCTGATCGCTCCCGACCGGTACTGCCTGCACGTTCAGTATTTTCCACACGATGACTTGGCGTGTCCGGAGTTTCACGCCGTCATTGATCTGGCTGGGCCAACGATCATCTCCCATTGGAGCGAAGGGGGATGAGACATTCATCCATTCGCTTTAGAGCGCCTAACAAAGCGGAAGCTTTTTGTCGTGGGAGCGCCCTGCCGGGCGCGACCGCTGCCGCGACCGGTGGCGCGAGCGTCCCCGCGAGCGCCGTGTCACGTCCCGCCTCGCGAGGACGCTCGGCCCACCAGCGTTTCCGAGAAAACCGAAGCTGCTGTTGTGGGAGCGCCCTGCCGAACGCGACC
>CAZHLM010000051.1:0-24291 GCA_964533295.1 uncultured Verrucomicrobiota bacterium | reverse complement strand
GTCGCGCGCGGCTGGACGATCCATATTTTCTTCGTGCCACGCTTGGTCGGCTTTGGTACGGTCCGCGCTCAACGACGGAGGAGACCACCATGAGCCGAATGATCCGATGGGTTGTGTTGTGCGCAGTTCTGGGCGTGGCGGGCAGCGCGTGGGCGGAACCGACGCTGGAAGAGCGCGTGGCCGACATCGAAGCGTACATGAACAACGGCGCGCGCGTGGCTGCCGAGTCGAAGGTGGCCGGGCCTGGCCCCGGTCACAACGCGTGGATGATGGCGTCCGCGGCGCTGGTGTTGTTCATGACCCTGCCGGGATTGGCGCTGTTTTATGGCGGGCTGGTGCGGCAAAAGAATGTTCTCTCCGTCCTCGCGCAGTGTCTGGGCATTGCCGGGTTGGTGACGATTCTCTGGTGGGCGGTGGGGTACAGTCTTGTTTTCGCGCCCGGTAATCCGTTCCTTGGCGGCTTGAAGCACGCGTTTTTGAAGGGTGTGGGCAGCGCGCCGAATGGCGACTACGCCGCGTGGGTGTCGCAGAGCGTGTTTGCGATGTACCAGATGATGTTTGCCATCATCACGCCCGCGCTGATTGTCGGGGCGATTGCGGAGCGGATGAAATTTGTGGCGGTGCTTGCGTTTGTGGCGTTGTGGATGTTTGTGATTTATTTTCCGCTCGCGCACATGGTCTGGGGCGTGGACGGCTTGATGAATGGGGTTTGGAACGCCAACGCCAAAATCAAGTCGATTGATTTCGCGGGCGGGACCGTGGTTCACATGTCGTCCGGTTGGTCGGCCTTGATTCTCTGCCTGATCGTCGGCAAACGCCTCGGCTTCGGTAAAGAAGTCATGGCTCCGCACAGCATGGTGCTCTGTATGGTGGGCACCGGGATGTTGTGGGTCGGCTGGTACGGGTTCAATGCGGGCAGCGCGGTCGCGGCGGACGGTGTCGCCAGCAATGCGTTCATGACCACGACGCTGGCGGCGGCGGTGGCGTCGGTCGCGTGGGCGATTTGCGAAGGCATGACCCGCGGCAAAGCCAGTATTCTTGGCTACTGCTCCGGCGTGGTGGCCGGCTTGGTGGTGGTCACGCCCGCCTGTGGCTTCATCACGCCGACCGGCGCGATCATCATCGGCATTTTCGCCGGGGTGATTCCGTTTTTCGCCTGCGTGAAGTTGAAGGCCAAACTCGGGTACGACGACGCGCTCGATACTTTCGGTGTCCATGCCGTCGGTGGCACGCTCGGGGCGTTGCTGACCGGCGTTCTGGCCACGGCCGACGCCAATGGCAACCTCGCTCTCAACCTGAAAGATGTCGTCGGCCGGTCGCTTTGGCTTCATCAACTCGCGGCGATGGCGTTGACGATCGTGATGGCGATTGTCGGCACGGTGATCATCGCCTACCTCGTCAAGGCCGTGGTCGGCCTGCGCCCGACGCCCGAAATGGAACGTCAGGGGCTGGACATCAGCGAGCACGGCGAAGAGGGTTATATCCTCGAATAGACTCGCCTCGACGGTGTTGGGCGGGCCCGGAGGTTTCAGGCTTGCGCGCCCGGTAGGGCACTTCTAAAGTGACCGGGGCGCGTTGATGAAACATTCCGACTTTGTTCACCTGCATTTGCACACGGACTACAGCCTGCTGGACGGGGCGTGCCGGATCACGGATGTGGTGGCCAAGGCGCAGCGGGACCGGATGCCGGCGATTGGGTTGACCGATCACGGGAGCATGTACGGGGCGGTGGAGTTCTTCAAGGAGGCCACGGAGGCCGGGCTGAAGCCGATTATCGGTTGCGAAACGTACATCGCGCCCGGCTCGCGGTTGGAGAAAAAAGCCTCGAGCGCCCGCGAGGCGGCGTATCACCTGATTTTGCTGGCGAAGGACCAGACCGGCTATCAAAACCTCGTCAAGCTGGTCTCGGAAGCGCATCTGCACGGGTTTTACTACAAGCCGCGGATTGACAAAGAAATCCTCGCCCGCCATGCGAAAGGGTTGATCGGGTTCACCTCCTGCCTGAAGGGCGAGGTGCCGAACAAGCTGCTCGACGAGCAGGTCAAGGAAGCGCGGGCGGCGCTGGATGATTATCGGCAGATTTTCGAGCCGGGCGATTTTTACGTCGAGCTGCAAGACCACGGGCTGGAGGGACAGCGCAAGGTTAATCGCACGCTGCTGGCGTGGGCGAAGGATTTCGAGCTCCCGTTGGTGGCGACCAACGACGTGCATTACACCGAGCACGAGCACTGGGAAGCGCACGACGTGCTGATCTGTTTGCAGACCCAGTCGAATCTCTCCGATCCGAAACGGATGCGGTACGACGCGGATCAGTTTTATTTCAAGACCGCCGAGGAAATGCGGGCGCTGTTTGCCGACCATCCGGAGGCGCTGAAGAACACGCTGGCCATCGCGGAGAAATGCAGTCTGATGCTGGAGTTTGGGAAACTGCGTTTTCCCGTGTACCAGCCGCCGGAACCGTTCACGCGCGAAGGTTACTTGCGGCATCTCGTCGAGCAGGGCTTGCGCGAGCGGTACGGGGTGGAGTTGAGCCAGCCGAAGGACGACCGGGAAAAAGGACTCGTCGCCCGCGTCGAGCACGAGTTGCGCGTGATCGAGAAACAGGGGTTCACCAGCTATTTCCTGATCGTCTGGGATTTCGTCCACTTCGCGCGCAGCCACGGCATCCCGGTCGGTCCCGGTCGCGGCAGCGCGGCCGGCAGTCTCGTGGCGTATCTGTTGAGGATTACCGACATTGATCCACTGAAGTACGGCTTGTTTTTCGAGCGGTTTCTGAATCCCGAGCGGGTGTCGCCGCCGGACATTGACATGGATTTTTGTTACAATCGCCGGCCCGAAGTCATCGAGTATGTGCGGCGCAAATACGGCGCCGATCACGTGGCTCAGATCATCACGTTCGGCACGCTCGGCGCCAAGATGGTCGTGCGCGATGTCGGGCGGGTGCTGGGATTGAGCTACGGGGAATGCGATCGCATTGCGAAGATGATCCCGCCGGACCTGGGGATGACGCTGAATAAGGCGCTCGAGATCAGTCCCGAACTGAAGACGGCCTACGAGAGGGAGGAGACGACGCGGCGGGTCTTCGATTATGGATTCACGCTGGAAGGCCTGGCCCGCAACGCCAGCACCCACGCCGCGGGCGTGGTGATTGGCGCCGAGCCGCTTGACCGAATCGTTCCCCTGACGCGCGGCACGAACGAGAACGACATCATCACCCAGTACTCGATGAACCCGCTGGGCGATCTGGGGTTGTTGAAAATGGATTTCCTGGGCTTGAAGACGCTGACGGTCATCCAGGAGACGCTCGACACCATCGCCCGGACCACCGGCACACGGATTGACATCAGCCGCATCCCGCTCGACGACCCCAAGACGTTCGACTTGCTGAACAAAGCCAACACAATCGGCGTGTTCCAGTTGGAATCCGGTGGGATGCGCGACCTCTGCCGGCGGATCGGCGTGGACTCGATTGAAGTCATCAACGCCCTGATCGCCCTTTACCGGCCCGGCCCGATGCAGTTTATTGATGACTACATCGCCCGCAAACACGGCAAAGTGCCCATCGAGTACGATCATCCGGCGCTGGAACCGATTCTGAAAGAAACCTTCGGCATCTTCGTCTATCAGGAACAGGTCATGCAGGCCGCCAGCGTCCTGGCCGGCTACACGCTCGGCGGCGCCGACATTTTGCGGCGCGCGATGGGCAAAAAGAAACCCGAGGAGATGGAAAAACAACGCGCCATCTTCATCAAGGGCTGCGCCGCCAAACACCAGATTGCCAAAGCGAAGGCCGAAAAAATCTTCGACACCCTGGCGAAATTTGCCGGCTACGGCTTCAACAAATCCCACAGCGCCGCCTACGCCATCGTCGCCTACCAGACTGCCTGGCTGAAGGCCAACTACCCGGTCGAGTTCATGGCCGCGCTGCTGTCCAACGAACTGGCCAACACCGACAAGATTCAGTCCTTCATCCTCGAGTGCAAACACCTGAACGTCGAGGTGCTGCCCCCCGATGTGAACTTCAGTGGCGCGAAGTTCACCGTGGATCAGGGGCGCATCCGCTTTGGGCTGGCGGCGATCAAGAACGTTGGCGAGATTGCCGTCCAAAACATCATCGCCGTTCGCCAAGCGGGTGGACCGTTTCGCGACTTTGAGGATTTCTGCTCGCGGGTGGATCTGCGCCTCGTCAACCGCAAAGTCATCGAATGCCTCGTCAAATGCGGCGCCTGCGATTCGCTCGGCGCCGATCGCGCGGCGATGTTCACCGAAATCGAGTACCAGATGAATCGCGCCGCCGCCGTCCAGCGCGACAAGGAACGGGGACAAACCGCGCTCTTCGACGTGGAGCCGGTCCATGTCCGACGCGCGCTGCCCGGCGCGCCGCCGGCGGTGGTCTGGTCGGCCAGCGAGCGACTCGCCTTCGAGAAGGAACTGCTCGGCTTCTACGTCACCGGTCACCCTCTCGCCCAATACGCCGACCTGCTGCGCCGCTACGAGCTGGTTTCCACCGCGCAGTTGGCCGGTTTGACGGAGGGCCAAGCCACGCGGACCGGTGGGATTCTCACCAAGGTCCAACTCAAGACCACCAAGGCCGGCAAGCCGATGGCCGTCGTGACCCTCGAAGACCTCGACGGCTCGGCGGAGATTCTGGTGTTTTCCGAGGCGTACCAGAAGTGCAGCGCCCACCTGCGCAACGACGCCCCGGTATTTGTCCGCGGCACCGTTACCCTGAAGGAGGAGAAACCGAAAATCTACGCCGATGAAGTGATCCCGCTGGCGGAGGTCCAGCGTCGCTTTACCAAAGCCGTTCATCTTCGCATCTCGACCGGCAACCTGCGCGCCGACCTGCTGCCGCGCATCGCCGAGCTGCTGCGCGCACATCCGGGCGCCTGCCCGGTCCTGTTTTGTTTTCGGCGCGACGACGGTCAGTTGGTGTTCATGGAAACCGGCGAGCAATTTTCCGTCACGCCCACCGACCAATTCGTCGCCGATGTCGAGGCCGTGCTGGGCGAGGACACGGTGTATCTGAAAGTGGACGGGGAAAAGCTGAATCAAGCCCCGCCGGCGCGTCGGCCGTGGGAGAAAAAAGCGGCCGGGGGAGCGCGCGCCACCCAACCGCCCACCGCGAGTTGGGGCGGCCGGCTGAAGGACTGACCGGCGCGTTTTGGTCTGTTCAGATCCATGAGACGATCGTCTCATGGATTTGAACAGGGTGGGGCGGGTTTTTGCTCGCCAACTTCTCACCAGTTCGTCACCCTGTGGGTGTGCAGAGGTGGACGGTTATCGGGTGGCTGCTTGGGATGGGCGCCTGTGTCGCGGCGGCGGGGGCGGAGCGGGTGGTAATCAAAGGCTCGAACACGTTCGGCGAGTTTCTTGGGCCGCAACTGATCGCGGCGTTTCGGCAGGAAACGCCGGGAATGGAGTTTGAGCTGGAGACCAAAGGGACGGCCACCGGCATCGCGGCGTTGATGGCGGGCGAGTGTGATTTGGGGGCGGCGTCGCGGCCGATTTCGCCGGAGGAGTGGCGGTTGGCGCGTTCCCGCGGGTTGCGTTTCGAGGCCCACGCGGTCGGGTATTACGGGGTGGCGGTGATCGTCAACGCCGCCAGTCCGGTCACGTCGCTGACGGATCGGCAGGTGCGGGAGTTGTTTACCGGTGCGGCGACGGGCGGGGAGCCGGTGACGTTGTACATCCGCGACAGGGTTTCCGGGACGCATGTGGGGTTTCAAGAGTTGGCGATGGCCGGTCAGCCGTACGCGGCGGCCGCCCGGCCGTTGCGCAGCGACGCGGAGATTGCGGCGGCGGTGGCGGCGGATCGGCACGGCATCGGGTATGTGGGGATGCATTTGGTGCGGGCGCCCGGCGTGCGGGCGGTCGCGGTGAATGGGATTGCGCCCACCTCCGTGGCGGTTCACGAGGGGTTGTATCCGTATGCGCGGTTGATTTTGTTGTACTGCAATCCGGCGCGGCTGTCGCCGGTGGCGCGGCAGTTTTTGCGGTTTGTGCAATCGCGTCGCGGTCAACGGGTGGTCGAGGAACACGGGTATGTTCCGGTAATCGGGCGACGGCTGACGCCGTTGCCGGGGATGTTCCCGTAGCGCATGGCGACGACGTTCACGGCTGCGTATCCGCCCGGCTTTCGCGCGCGCCGCGGTCTGAACTGGTCGTCGCTCGGGTTGATGTATGCGACCTATTACATGTGCCGGTACAATTTCCGGTTCGCCACGCCCGGCATGCAGACCGAGTTCGGGTTCACGACGACGCAGATTGCGGACATGATCGCGATTTGGTCGCTGACCTACGGGACGGGCCAACTGGTCAACGGTCTGCTCTGCGACAAGATCGGCGGCAAACGCTCGATGCAGATCGGCGCGTTCGGCACCATCCTCGTCAATCTCGCGCTCGGGTTGGCGCCGCTGGCGTTGATTGGCGGGGCGTTGGCGGCGACGGTCGGGCGGCTGGGGTTGCCGGCGCTGGACCCGGCGTTTTTGGTGATTGCCGTGGTGTGGCTGATCAACGGATGGTTTCAATCGTTCGGCGCGCCCGGCATGGTCAAGGTCAACGCGGCGTGGTTTCGGCGGACGGAGCGGGGGACGTTTGCCGGTATTTTTGGTTTCATGATTCAATTGGGTCAGGTGGCCAGTTCGAAGCTCTCGCCGTTGATCCTGAACGGTTTTGCGGTGGGGACGCTGGTGATTGCGCCCGGGCAGTGGCGGTGGTTGTTCATCCTGCCGCCGTTGATTACGCTGGCGGCGGCGCTGTTCATGTCAGTCGTCGCCAAAGCCACGCCCGAAGAGGCCGGCTATCCCGGAGTCATCGAGGACGAAATTGACAACTCGGCCGGTGTCACGGTTCCGTTGCGCGAATCGTTCCGCACGATTTTCACGCATCCGCTTGTGTGGTTTTACGCGGCAGCCTACGCCTGCACCGGGGCCGTGCGTTCGACCTCGGATCAACTTGCGATTTTGTATTTTCAGGAGCAGCTCGGGATGAATATGAAAACGAACATCCCGGGTGTGGTGATTGGGACGCTGGCGTTGATGCCGCTGGCCGCGGTGGCGGGGTCGTTCTTGTCGGGGTGGGTGTCCGACCGGTTTTTCAAAGGCCACCGGTCGCCGGTCGCGATGGCGTTGTATTTGTTGGAAGCCACGGTCATCGGCGTCTCGGCGGTGTTGTTGCTGAAGGGATGGGTCGGCCCGACGCCGGCCGGGATCCTGATCGGGTGCGGGATTTTGATTTTGATCGCGCTGACGGCGAACTCGACACACTCGATTGTCGGTGCGGCGGCGCCGATGGACATTGGGGGCAAGAAGATGGCCGGGTTTGCGGCCGGGGTCATTGATTCGTTTCAGTACTACGGCGGCGCCGTGTCGCTGGTCGTGACCGGGCGGGTGCTCGACGCCACGAAGGCGGAGCACGGCTGGCTGTTTTGGTACGTCATCATGACTGGCTTTGGACTGTTGGGCGGGCTGGCGATGTATCTCGTCCGGCGCAAGCAAACGCGCCTCGCCGCGTCGGGGCGGACGTAAGCGGCGGCGGTGGACGTTTTCGGGCGGAGAACCGCGTGTTTGCTCAAGAAACCGAGGGCGGCAGGCGGCGGGGGCCTGTGGCATAGCCAGTGCTAAATGGGGAGGCGTCATGAGAGTGTTGATCGTTGAGGATACCGATTCGGTGCGCTTCGCCATGCGCCTGGCGATGGAGCATCTCGGTCACGAAGTGGTCGGGACCGCCACGGACGGATTGGACGCGTTGCAGAAGTACGAGGCGGTGCGGCCCGATGTGGTGGTGATGGACGTGCGGATGCCGCGGATGGATGGATTGACCTGCGCGCAGACGTTGCTGAAAAAATACGACGCGGCGGCGAAGATTGTGATTGTGACCGCTGGCCGCACGGTGCAGCAGGAAGCGCTGGTGGCAGGCGCGCGAGCCTTCGTGGAGAAACCGTTCGCGCTGGCCGATCTCGACCAGGCGATCCACAAACTTCAAGCCGCTTGATTCGCGGCTGGCGAAACACCAGTGGCTTCGCTAGAAAAGGAGCATGAAAAGGCTCCTCTGTTTTCTGGCCGTCATCTTGGCCCCCGTGGCGCCGGCGCGCGATCTGACGTTGGCCGAATTGTTCCGCGGCGATGTGGTGCCGCTGAAGTTGACGTTGAAGGATCTCGACGGTAGTTGGCGACGCTTTGGCGTTGGAGGTGGCGAGATGGAAGGGGCGGTTGGGGCGGCGTACGCGGCGATGTTGGGCGCGAGCGTGCGCCCGGTGTATTACTCGCGCGGCGAGACCGTCACGGTGGACGGAGAGCCGTTTTGGATTGCGTACCGGCTGCGGACCCCGGCGGTGGATGTGGCGGGGTTGATTCAACGCGGCATGGCCGGGCGCCAGGCGCCGCCGGCAGCGGAGAAACCCACGCCGGATTCCGAGTTGGCGCTGGCGTTGTTGCCCGTGCGCCAGACCGGTCCGCTGATCGAGATCACGCCGTTTGATTTGGAGGTGGAACTGGCCGGGGGCGATGCGTCGCCGGCGGCCCGCGAAGACGCCCGCGACCGCGCGGCCAGGGCGAGCCAGTTGGACGGACTCCGCGAAGCGGCCAAGGCGGTGTTGTTGTACGCGCAGGACGGTGACAAGTCGTTGCCCCCGCTCCAGTCGGCGGAAGTTGCAGCCAAAGCGCTGCAACCGTACGCGAAGGACAGGGCGATTTTCCAGAATCTCACACCGAATTCCGCGCTGGCCGGCAAGAAGCTGGCGGAGGTGCCCAACCACGGTGGAACGGTGTTGTTTTATGAAACCAAGCCTGGTGCCGGTGGACGGGGGGTGGCGTTTCTCGACGGGCGCACCGAGCGCGTCAGCCCCGCGCGGTGGGAAGAGTTGCGGGCGGCCGGTAAGTTGCCGTGAATTACAATCTGCTCGATTTTCTCTGCTTGGCGTACATCGGGTTCAGCTTGTATCGCGGTCGGCGGAACGGGTTGGCGGCGGAATTGCCGGGGTTGGTCAGCGCGGTGGCCGCGTTGGTCGCGGGGGGCGGCTTGTTTCACTGGTCGGAGCGGTTGGTGACGAAGACGGCGACATTGACCGGGCAGGCGACCGGCTTGGGGTCGGTTGTGGGCATTATGCTGGCGACGATCGTCGTGTGGCGGGCCGGCAAGGCGCGGATCCGGCAATGGGCGGCGGCGCGTTATCCCGACCAGACGACGCAGCGGCACGGCGGGATGGTGGCCGGTGGTCTGCGCGCAGCGGGAGTGTGCGCGTTGTTGTTTTTGTTGGCCTCCACGTTGCCGGTCGGCGAATTTCGCAAACCGTTCACGCGCGGATCGCTGGTGGGCCGCGTGGTGATGAAGGTGATCCGCCCGGCCTACGCCGCGGCTACTCGGTGACGGGCGCGGGTTTGCCCACCGGCGGAGGCGTTTCCGACGGCGGAGCCGGTGTTTTCTTTTGTTGCGGGGTCAGATCCGGTTCAACGAGTTTCTGGTCTTTCCAGCGCGGACGGTCGGCAAAGAGGAACTGGTCGTTGCCGGGTGGCAGCGTGGTGACGGCTTTGAGGGGAAATTCGGGCGGCATTCGGCCGCGGATGACGGTGGACCAGCCGGCATATTCGCCCTTGAACAACTGGGTGGCGAGCGGGCGGTCGAGCATGTACGGCGTCAGCAACATGAAGGAGATGCCCTTGAAGCCGGCAGGGCCGGCGAAGTCGTGGATGTCGTAAAATTCTTTCACGGACATCGGCAGCCAGAGGCAGCGCCGGTCGCCGTACCAGGCCATCGCCCAGGGCAGGTCGCTGCACCCGAGTTCTTCTTTGTCGAACCAACTGGCCACGGCGCGCGTGACGGGCGGGATGTAGGGAGGGTAGGCGTAAGCTCCTTTGCGGGGCGGCAACAGCGTGTACACGAACGGCGCGACGTTGACGGCGGCGAATGCCGCCACCGCCAGGCCGCGCGTCAGGCGGATCCGAAACGGGATTCGGTCGAGCAATAGATAGAAAAACGCCACGCCGTAAATCGTGATCAACGGCACAAACAAGACGAACAGATTGTCGCCGAAAACTTCGCTCTCCGTCAGCCGTTCGCTGGTGGTGCCCGTGAAGCCGGTGGCGATCAGGATTGCCGCCGCGGCGGCCACGACCAGTCCGCGCAGTCCCACGACGTCATCCCGCCGGAACCGGTACATCACGCCGACGGCAAAAAATGCGAGCAGAATCCACGAACCCGTGCGGGGTAGCGTTTGGAACAAGAGTTGGCGGGTGACGGTGAAGAAGTGGGACACCATTTTGGTGAGGGAAGTGGCTTCTTTGAGGGCGCCTTCGGCGTCGGGCTGGTAGGAACGCGGCAGGCTGTCGAAGTTGAGGGGGCCGGTATTCTGCGCGTATTCGTACTTGGCGACGCCGAGCAGGCTGCCGGAGATGCTGTAGTTGCGGACGAGCCAGGGAGTGATGACGAGCAGGAAGATGACGGTGAACAACGCGGTCCACAGCACGGGGCGGCGGTCGCGGGTGATGCGCAGGACATACCACGCCAGCGGGATGACGAGGATGCCCATCAGGTAGCGCGTGAGAAAACACAAACCCAACAACACGGCGCTGGCGGCCAGCAGACCGGCCATCGCGCCGTTCATGGGCGCCGGTTCGGAGCCGGCAGCATTCAAGAGGCGGTCGACCCGGTGCAGACAGTGGAGCGTGCCGAGAAAGAGCAGCATCAGGAAATTGTTGGAGAGTCCGGAGACGCTGAATTGCCAGAGCACATCGGTAAAGAGGAGCAACAACGCCGCCGTCAGCGCGATTTTGTGGTCAAACAGGGACCGCGCCCAGAAATAAACGAGCACCAGGCAGAGGAGCAGGCAGATTTGGTTGAACGGGAGGATCACCCAGCGTTCGGGTGCATAGATGCGCTCCTCGGTGCCCACGTCGAACACGCGGGTGGGCAGCAGGCGGAAGAGGCCGGACAAGACGAGGGGATAGAGTGGGGCGTTGGCGAGGTCCGGGTGGTTCAGGAGCCGGGGATCTTTGTCCGAGGAGAAATTCTTCAGGTGCCAGAGGCTGAGCGGTCGGATGACTTTTGTGGTAAATCCCTCGCCTCGCGCGAGGTTGCGGGCCAGTTGCGCTTGATCCATCGCTTCGCGTTTGTCCAGCCCGCGGAATTCGCTGGCGGTGTACACCAACGCCAAGGACAGAGCAAGCAGCACAAGGAGGATCCAATACACCGCCACCTTGCCGCGCCCCAATTCGATCTGCCAAACCGCCGTCTGAATCGTGTTTTCCGATGCCATAATTGTGGTCCGTCACTCTCCGGCCATTTCGGTCGGGTGGGACTAGACACGAAACTGCCCCGCTTTGTCAATTCTCGCGATAAACGGCGTGCGGGAGAGGTGCCGCTGGTCAGGCTCGCTTGTCGCGGCGCAACCAGGCAAACGCCGTCAAGCCGAGAGCGGTCAGCAAGGCGGTGGTCGGTTCGGGGACGACGACGAGTTTGAAATAGCCTTCAATCGTATCAATTTCGTCCTGCCGGCCCACGAGGTTGTAGTCGTTGTTGACTTCGCTGTTTTGGAAGCCGGGGACGACGTAGTTCGAGCCCGGATAGCTGCCATCGGGCACATTGGGGTCGGCGGCCGCGTCACCGGCATCGAGCCGGTCGAGGGTGTCATAATCACCGGGATGATCCCCGATCTGCTCAAACGGCTGGCTGCCGCCCGTGGTGCGGTTGCCGATACCGGGGGCGGTATCATAAGCATCCCAGTTTTCGCCGCTCTGGGTCATGTAGGCGGCAATCTTGAGTTCTGTGCCGAAGGGCAGGCCGCTGAAACCGAGGGCGCTCCATTCGATGGCGAACTCGTAATGGCCGAACCCGCTAATGATTTGGGCATCCCAGCGGAACGGGCCGCTGTTACCGCCTTTGCTAAGTTGGGGATTGCCGCCGGTAATGTTGTGGGTGACGGTTTTCTCGACGTTGGCCGCGCCGTTGGCGCCGCCGCCGTTGTCCACGAACTGGAGGCCGACGATGTAATCCGGTTGCCAGCCGAGGAAGTCCACCGCTTTGCGCAGGTAGCTGGTGTGGGCGCTGTTGGCGTTGAGCTGAGTGCCCAAGCCGTCCGTTTCAATGGCAAGGTAGAGGTTGCCTTGGTCGCCATTGCCACCGGTACCGGACTCGTTCCAGGCATTGAACGGGACGGTGCCCCCGACGACAGCCAAATAGAGGTGTTGCGCGTCCGTGGCCCAGTAGATGTCGTTTAGCCCGCCACGCGGGCTGTTATTGAAAAACCGATCCTGCATGGCGACGCCATCCCACCAATGGTACTGGGACGTTTCATTCGTGTCGTCGGAGCCGGTGGGCGACCCGCCGGTGTAAGGACCGGCATCTGGATTCTCGCGGAACAACGTCCAGCCATCCGCTCCTGAAATAGATCCGTCAATCGTCGGTGCCGCCTGTGTGGAAATCGCGATGCTAGCCAACAGAATCGTCAAACAAATGGATTTTTTCATTCCCTGTTCAGTTCCCTTCTTGCTCGCCTTGATATCAAACAATTACTGAGTAGTCAAGCGGTGTACCAAAATTTTTATAGACCCAGTTTGTCCTCTTTTGTGAAGAGCGAAGCGATCAGGTGAAACATGGCAAAAAGTTCCAATGCAAAAGGCAAGAAACCCAGGAAACCAATCAGCGGCATCTCGAAGTATTTCAGGTTTTGGCCCATCGGGAACGTGTACACCCATTTTGTGTGCGCTCCGGCGTTCCAGAATTCCCAAAGCAATCCGCATAACGCTCCGGACGCCATCAGTTGCGCGGTGCGCCCCCAACTTCCGCGTTCCCAATCACGGTAAAGGCTTTGCGCACCCCGCCAGTAGTTGATGGGCTCCAACATAAAGAACCACCCCGTCCAAACGAATGCCCAGAGATACCCGCGCACCTCCACCGGGCAAAACGGGGGCACGAAGCAAAACGCCGCACCAATGATCAGCGACGCGTTCAACCGCGCGTTGGTCCACCGGAGGCGCGGCAGCCGCCATGTCACGAACGCATCGTGGGTCTGCAGCCATTCACAGGTCAGGAACACGCCCGGCATGATGGTCGCGAACGCCAGCGCGTAACCGACAAACCGCACGGAGAGGTGCTCGGTCAGATGGAGATATTGCCAGCCGGGCATCACGCGGTTGTACGCCTCAAAGAGGCACCACGTGGCGATGGAGATCAGACACATCGCCACGAACACGTCGCGCCGGTCGGTAAGCAGCGAGGTGCCACGCCGGCTGTAAATCCACGCGTCCACCACGAACAGGTAGCCCCACCAACAGACCGGGGTGGCCCACATCGTGACCCGCCACCACTCCAGATCGGGCAGGACGTGGTGCACGTCGCAAAAGATCGCGGTCTCCATCAACAACAACATCAACAAACCCAGCGTGCCCGTTCGGGGGAAGCGATGCGACAGGGTTTTCATGCCGACCGCCCCGAATCACCCGCCATCAACCGCCGCAACGTCGCGTCTTTGGCGGCCCAGACCATGCCGAGCGTGAGCGACAAGGGCAGGAGCAGCACCAACATCACCGGCCCGGTAATCCAGCCGAGCATCTCCTGAAATTGCAGCAACGGATTCTCGTCGTGCCGAACCGCCATCACGCCCACGTATCCCAGCGCTGCAACGGCGGGCGCCAGCAGCAACGTCACCGACACCGCCCCGAACCACCGCGATTCCCGCGCCAGATCCGTCCGCCCCAGCCGCCGCGTCAACGCTCCGACGGCGCCGCTCAGAGAAATCAGGTACGCGATGCCGCAGGCCAGAAACCCGAGCGCATTGGTTTGCAGGTACGGTTGCAGGGGGACCCGGCGCCACATGTAAAACACCACGCAGAAATACGTCGTCAACACCGCCCAGCGCCACGGCCAGCGCATCGTCGCCTGCCACGCGGCATCGAGCCGCGCCTGACGCAGCCGCCACGTGCCCGCCAACACGGCCAGCACACCCGCGCCGAGGAACAACTCGGCAAACGTGTGCCGCCACAGGACAATGACAATCTGCGCGCCGACGACCACGGCCAGCAGCAGGCCCCAAAAAATAAAATAGAACCCCTGCGCGAGCCGCACCAAATCCGCGGCGGCCACGTGCTCAAGGGGGACCGGGCCGACGGCCGGCGGTCGCGCGACCGCGCCCGCCATCACCGGCGGAGCCTCAGTTGTGTCCGACATGCTTGTTGGGCAGGTTGCCCTGCAGTTGCTTCCACAATTCGAGCCTGGCCAGTTGCGCGGCCAACAACCGGTGCAAACGCGCCAGCCGCTCGGTGACATCCAGCGTCTCCAACAACCGTTGCTTCTCCTGAAAATCCTCCACCAGCGTGTAGCTCACCACGTCGGCGAACAGCGCGGCATCCTCCAACGCCACCAACGAATCCACCACCGCTTTGGGCAACTCCGTCCCCAAGCGCGCCCGCGCCCGTGCCACCTTGCGCACCATGCCGATGATTGGTTGGCGCGCCGTCGCGGCCTCTCCCGGCCCGGCCGCCGGCAAGGCTTCAATCCGCGCCACGGGGTAACCCCGGCCGGGACGCTCCCACTGAAAATCCAGAACCCGCACGCGCGACAATCCCTGCAAAACCAGATTGGACGTCCCGTCGGCCAGCTTCAGGCAGGTTCGCACCAAGCCGACTCCGGCCACATCGCACGGAGCGCCCGTGTCGTGCGCCAGGCCGACGGCAAACAGCCGGTCGCCCGCCAGTGCGTCGGCCAGCATGGCGCGGTAACGCGCCTCGAAAATATGCAGCGGCATCAGCACGCCGGGGAACAACACCGCGTTGGGGAGCACCATGATTCCCACCTCAGCCGGTAATTTCATGCAAGGAGTATAGTCGGGTGGCGACGCGGCTTCAACGTCCCAGCGCGACCCGACCCGCGCTCCGTTGATCCGCCGCTTCGATTTCGAAATAGTCCGCCCGCTGGATGCGGAACAGCCGGGCGACCAGATTCGACGGGAACACGTCAAGCCGGGTGTTCAGATCGCGCACGTTGCCGTTGTAGAAGCGCCGCGCGGCCTGGATGCGGTCCTCCGTGTTGACCAGTTCCTCCTGAAGCTGGAGATAATGCTGGTCGGCCTTGAGCACCGGGTAGCGTTCCACGACCGCGTACAGTTGCCGCAGCAACCCGATGAGCGTGTTCTCATCCTTTGCCTGCGTCGCCGGGGAGCCGTGCGCGGCGGCGGCGATGTTGCGGGCGTGGATGACTTTCTCCAGCGTGTCGTGCTCGTGTTTCGTGTAGCCTTTGACGATGGCGACCAGATTGGGGATCAGGTCGTAGCGGCGTTTCAGTTCCGTGTCCACGTTTGACCACGATTCCCGGCAATGATTGCGGAGTTTGACAAGCAGGTTGTACAGGCTGATGACCCAGATGCCGGGCAGCATCACGACGATGACGACAACCGCAAGCAACAGCAGAATCGAATTCATGCGTGGCCTTGTTGTGCTTTTACCACATAGTCCGGCAGGCGGTCGAGAATCCCGCGCATCACGTTCGCCGCCGCTTCAATATCGGGGATTTCATAGCGGCGCGTCCGGCAAGCGATCACGTGGGAGCGGTCGAACTGCAAGTGGAAATCCGGCATGCCCAACAGGAATTCCATCGTCCGCGCATGGATCACATCGTACGCCCACTTTTTGCTCGGCGCGCGCACGTGAAAGCGGCGGCTGAATTCCGCCGACTCGAAATCAATGTCGTCAACACCCACAAACTCCGCGACCCGGTCGAACATCGTTTCCGGGCGGATGACCAGCGGCTGCAACGGCACGTCGCTGGTCATGATTGCGGCCGAGAAATGATGATGGTGCGTCTGCCGCCGGCCTTTGTGATGCGTGTACGTTTCGTAATGGTAGTCAAACGCGTGGAACGGCCGATTCTCCCAAACCCCGCGCACCACATTGTAGGCATACCGGTTCTCGCCCTGGCGCAGACAGGCAAACTCCGGGAAGCGCCCCGCCATCCCGTAATCATGACGGCTGGAAAAACTCAGTCCCCGACCCGCCGCCCACGCCGCCAGCGCCTTGCGACGCCGATCCGCGGCAACCGGCCCGTAAATGGACAGGGCGGCGAACAGCGCCACAACCACGAGGATGACAACCAGCGGCGGCACCCCGGTTTTGTACGCGCAGCGACGACGCTTGGCAAGCGCACCTGCGCCGGCAGTCAATGTGGGAGTGCCCTTCTGGGCGCGACCGGGTCGGCTGTCGAAAACCGTCGCGCCCGGAAGGGCGCTCCCACAAAACGCGCCCGGAAGGGCGCTCCCGCATCGGAAGCAACGCCTCAGGCCGAGGGTGTGATTACCTTCAGGTCGGCGCGCTGGTTCTCGTAGGTCGTGTCGTAGGCGAGAATGCGCGGGTCGGGCGTCACGCCCCAGCGTTGGCACGCCTCCGTGTAAACCTCCGGCCACCAGTTGCGATGCTGGGTCAGCCCCTGCTCGCGCCACGCGTTCCAATCCTGCAACACCTTCGTCCAGCATTGATCGCCGAATTGGACCGCTTCCGCGCCGCTCTTGAACTCGCTGACGTACCAGTCGCGGCCGATCTTCGCGTGCAACACTTCATCAGCCCAATCGTAATCCTGAAACGTCGCCGCCAGTGAATTCTTCGACGCCCGGCCGACTTCCCACTCAAACCGTTTGCCCGTCTTCGGCATCAGTCCCTGTTCGATGAAGTAGAGCACGGCGTGACGCTCCCACGGTTTCAGTTGCGTGTTCAGATTCAGCGACCACGTGAAGTTGATCATCACCTTCCGCCAATCCACCCCCAACGCCGCAAAACCGACCTCGCCCATCATCGCGTGTCGCGCCTCATCCCAAAGCTGCCGGGTCATGTCCTTGTAATACTCCCACGGCTTGCCTTTCGTCTCCGTGATGATGCTGGCCATCATCTCCGGCACGTCGAGTTCCCGGATCCGCTTGTAAAACATCATCAGCGTCTTCGGCTCCGGCGGGAAGTCCGGGTTGTACAGGAACGCCTCGGCGTTGACCCCCATGTTGTACGGATCGGGAAATCGCTCATCGCGTTTCGGCACGCCGTCGAACACATACGGTTTGGCCGAGTACTGCCGCACAATCCGCACGTTGGCCGCCGGCGCCGTCCCATCCAGCCCGCCCGCCGCCGCCAGACAGTCATCGAGCAACCGCGACCAGGCCGGTGCCGCCGTCGCCCCCAGACACTCCACCGCGCGGCGACCAAACGCGGCAATGTCGTTCAGCTCCAGCAAGGCAAACCGGTACAGCCGCACCGACGGATGATCCGCCAGCGGATTGGTCTCCCGCAAATGACGCTCCATGCCGGCCTGCAACGCGGGAATCGCCTTCGCATACAGCCCGAACACCAGATCCTCTGTCGTGGGCGCGGCGAGAATCTCATCGAAGAAAATCGCCAGGTTTTCATCCGGCACATCGTCGAGGTGCAACGGCGGCTCGCGCATCTCGGCAATCCGCTTGCGCAGCGCGGCGACGTGTTCCGCGCAGAGATGAGCGTGCAAACTGAACGCCGTCTTCAATTCCATGATCGGCTCCGCCGTAATCCGCGCCGTGAAAATCTCGTGCAACCGTTTCAGCGCGTAATGATGGCGTTTGTGGCGGCGCACCACTTCCTCCACCGACAACCCCGGCACCGCCGCCTCCTTCAACGAACAAACCCCGGCCAGTGCCGGCAAGCCCCGATACGATGCGTACGTTTCCAGATTCATCAGCCACCTCTTTTGCCGAACATGAGTTCTGCAACCCGCGCCAGATTACGACCAACCCACCCGCCCCGTCAATGACTGCGGCGCACGATCAACTCGCGCGCAATCTCGCCGTCCATCGCCAGCTCCGTCTCGCCCACCCGCACGATGTAACTGGGGCGTTTCTGGTGCAGCGTCAACTGGCTGCCGGGCACCAGCCCAAACACCGCCAGCCGTGTCCGCCGCTGGGGATTGGAACTGATGACGCCGACCAGTTCGCTCGTCTCGCCCTCGTTCAGGTCCGGTAACCCGCAGACACCGCCCGCCGCCCGGCCCGCTCGCCGGCGATGAAACCAGCGCTGCAACCACGCGAACGGTTGCCGTTGCGGCGTGAATTCATACCGGCAGTTCGGACAACACACCAACTTGCAGAACCGGCCGAGCGGACAACCGTGCTGACACGGCGTCTCCTGTTTCTCAAACACAAACCCGCACAGCGGACAGGTCAGCGCATCGCTCATAACCCGAACCACCTGCCGGCTTGGTGCACAAGACCGCCGACCAAAAACGCGAACGGAAACACAAACAACGTAATCCACAGCGCCGTCCGCCCGCCCAACTCGCGCTGGATCATCCACAACGTCGCCAGACACGGCATGAACAACGTGATCGTCACCATCGCCACCAACACCTGATGCGCGCTCAACACCGGCGCCGGGCCGGTCGCCGCGTCGAGCAGAAACACCGCCCCGTAATCGCGCCGCAAAAACCCGATCAAAAACGCGCTCGCCATCTCCCGCGGCAACCCCAGCCAGCCCGTCACCAGCGGCTCGCCCAGCCGCGCAATCCGCTCCAACAGACCGAGCCGGTCGAGGATGAACAACGCCGCCGTACCGGCCAGAAACAGCGGGATTACCTCCGTCAAATACCACTCCAGTCGCGCCACCGTCTTGGCCACGATGTTGCCGAGCTGCGGCCGGCGCATCGGCGGCAGTTCGAGAATGAAATCGCTCGACGGTCCGCCTTGCAACCGGGCGGCCAGCCAGCCGATGCCGAGACAGACCGCGATCATCAGGCCCACCCAGAACCACGCCGCCGCAAACGAAATCCGCGCCATCATCGCCAGCAGCACGCCGAGTTGCGCCGAACACGGTACGGCCAGCGCCAGCAACAACGTCGTGATCACCCGCTCCCGCCGCGTCTCCAAAATCCGCGTCGTCATCGTCGCCATCGTGTCGCAGCCCAGCCCGAGCACCATCGGCAGAACCGCCTTGCCGTTCAACCCCATCGCGCGAAACAGACGGTTGACCATCACCGCCAGCCGCGGCAGATACCCGCTGTCCTCCAGCACGCTGAAGAGCAGGAAAAACGTCGTCACAATCGGCAGCACAATCGCCAGCGCGTAACTCAGCCCCATCGTGATCAACCCGTACTCGCCGACCAGAAAATCATGCGCCACCCGCCGCCACCCGCCTCCGCTCCCCTCGGGCACCGTGTACGAGGGCGTGATGATTTCGCGCCTGCTGGTCCCGAGCGCAATCCCGTGCGTCGGCGTCAGCGGCAGTTCCAGTTTCAACTCCGACACCTCCACCGCATGCGTGTGCGGGAACGGCAACACCGCGTCCACGAGCCGAACCGCGGCCGGGTTGATGTGCCGCGCGAACACGCCGTTCTCCAGCCAATCCACCGCCGTGCCCGCGCCGAGCAGACCGACAAACCAAAACGTCGCGTACAACACCATCGCCCCCAACAGCAGCCCGCGCAACGGATCCGTGGCCCACCACCCGAGTTTCTGCGCGAAACTCGGCCGGTGCGGCTGAACCGTCGTCAGACACGGGGCGAGGATCTCGTTGGCGCGCGCCAGCAACGCCGGTATGTCGTCCACCGCCGGGCCTTCCCCCTGGCCATCGGCGCGCGGAGCGAGCGTGGGGACGCGCGCGGCAGCCAGCGATTGTTCCAACAGACGAATGCCGGTACCCGCCGTGGCGACCGTCGGGACGACCGGGATGCCAAGCAGCTCGCTGAGCTTGCGCACATCAAGTTTGCCGCCGCGCTGATGCAGCTCGTCCATCATGTTCACCACCAGCACGAGCGGGCGGCGCAACGCCGCCAACTGCTGCGTCAACAACAGCCCGCGCCGCAAATTTTTCGCGTCGGCCACCTGCACGATCACCGCGTCCGGGTGCTCGCGCAACACGTCGCAGGTCACCCGCGCATCCTCGGTGTGGGGCGCCAGCTCGTTCAGCCCGGGCGTGTCGAGCACGTGCCAGTCGCCGCACTGGCCGCGGGCAATCTCCACCGTCGTGCCGGGATAGTTCGAGATGATCACAAACGACCCGGTCAGCTTCGTGAACAACACGCTCTTGCCCACGTTCGGATTGCCGACGAGGATCAGCGTTCGGGTGTCGGTGTGCACGGTCGTCGGCATCAGTAGGTGAACGTCTCCAGGTCGTAGCGGGCCACATACGGGCTGCCCTGCCGGCCCAACCGCAATCCCCGGCGGATCGCCTGTTCCTGCGCGTCCAACTCCGCCGGCGTCAACGCCGTGATCCGGTCGGCCAGCGCCGTCGCATCGTACGGGCCGCCCGGATAAATCACCAGCGGCGAAAGATAAATGTAATCGCCGCGGCTCAGCGGCAGAGCGTTGAGAACCCGGACGGTCTCCGCGACGTGCGACGCGGCCAATTGCTGGCCGCCCGCGCCGAGCAGGACAATCACGCCGACGTTCAGCCGCGCCTCCTTCAACGTCGTCACCGTGCGAATCACCGCGTCCGCGGTGGCCGGTTTGCGCAGCCAGCGCAACAAATTATCCGCGCCCGACTCCAAACCGATGTACACCCGCCGCAGACCGAGCCGGTACAACTCCGCCCAGTCCGTCGCCGGTCGGGGTGCGCCGGTAAAGACATCGAGAAACGAGCCCACACCGTCGAACCGCCGCGGATTTCCCAGCCACCAACCCGCGCCGGGATCGGTCTGTTCCGGGGCCGGTAACTCGAACTGCTCGCGCAACAATTGAAAATCGGCGACCAGATCGCGCTGCGGCAACGCCAGCGCGTTGGCCTCGCCGAGAAACAGCGACCGCCGGGCGCGCAACGTCTCGCCATGATACCGGACCACCTCCGCGATGTGCGCGGCAAACTCGGCCGGTGATTTCGCCCGGTAGCGGACCCCCTGGTAAAGCTGGCAAAACGCGCAGTGGTTGTAACTGCAGCCCTCCGTGGCCTGCAACACGAGCGCGTTGTATTCGTTCGGCGGCAGCACCGCCACGCTGCGGTAAATCGCCGTGAACCGCCCGGCATCGGCCCGCGCCGCCGCGACGTTGAATTGAGCCACCCGTTGCAGCAGCGGCCGGATCGCATCCCCGGCAGCCGCGATGTTCGGCTTGCCGGACTCGAACCGCGCGTGCCCCGTCCGCCATTCCTCCCACAGATGCCGAATCGGCCGGTTGGCTTCCTCGACCAGCCGGTCGGCTTCGTCCTCGGCCAGCACAACGCGCTCGAGACCGCCGCCTTCCTCGGCCGGTCGTTTGCGGCTGAAGACGACCCGGTGCGACAGGCTGCGCCGCCAGTACTGGTTCGGCTCGGCGACTTTCACCAGCCGCGCTTCGAGATCGAAATGCAGGGCGAGGTTGTTTTGGAAATAAACGACGAATTCCGTGGCCGACAACGCCAGATAGACACCCTCGCCCGAGGTCAGCGTCACCTGCAGCCCCACCGCGTAGCCCGGCACGGCCGCCAGCGGACGATCGCGCTGGTAGAACAACTCGGTCGAGCCGAGCGTGGCGTCGGGGCGGTTCATGCCGGCATCGCAATCTCCTCATCGCGCAGGTAACAAGCCGGGTCCGGCGCCCACGGATCGCCGTACACTTGCAGGGCGCGGACGCGAAAACTGCCGCCACAGATTTCCTGAAACCGGCAGGTCGCGCAGCGGCCTTTCAACAACGGCCGGCGATTCCGCAGTTGCGCCAACAGCGGGATCGTGTGGTCCGACCAAATCGCGCTGAACGGCCGCTCCTTGACGTTGCCGAGCGTCGCCGTCTGCCAGAACTGGTCGGGATGAACGTTGCCCAGCCAGTCAATGTTGGCGATGCCAACACCCGAGGAATTCGCGCCGCCGCCGTTCCATTTCATCCACGAATACACCTGCGCCGCCCGCGCCGGGTCGCGCTCGCGCAGCTTCAAATAGAGGTAGGCATTGTCGGCATGGTTGTCCACGGTCAGGATTTCGCGCGGGTCGCCCTTGGCAAACAGCGCGGCGGTGCGCTCGACGATGATATCCATCGCACGGCGCACCTCGGCCGGGGAGAGTTCATCGGCCACGTTGCCGCGGCCGGTATAGACCAGATGATAAAAACAGGCGCGCTCGATCCGCTCCGCCTCGATGAAATCAAAAATCTCATGCAGGTCCGCGCAGTTGCGCCGCGTCAACGTCAGACGCAGGCCGACCTTCTGGCCGACCGCCCGGCAGTGGCGCAGCCCGCGCACCGCGGCGTCGAACGCGCCGGTCTTGCCGCGGAACAGGTCGTTGGTGGCGCCGATGCCGTCCAGCGAGATGCCGACATAGGTCAGGCCGATGTTTTTCAACCGCGCCGCCGTCGCCGCGTCAATCAGTGTTCCGTTCGTCGAAAGCGTCACGCGCAATCCCTTGCCGGTCGCGTATGCCATCAACTCGAACACGTCCGGCCGTGTCAACGGTTCGCCCCCGGAAAACAACAGAGCCGGTATCCCGTAGCCGGCCAGGTCATCCATGTTGGCGCGCGCCTGTTCGGTGGTCAGCTCGTCGGGATATTTCTGGGCATAGCTGTCGGAATAACAATGCACACACCGCAGGTTGCAGGTGCGGGTGCAATTCCACACCACGATGGGGCGCCGCTCCGCAGCCGACCGCGGGGCACCGGCCCCGTGACCGTAGCGCAAAGCGTCCGCCGGCTGATTCTCGCCGCAAAACAGTTTGGTGATGTTGACCACCTTGCCACTCTCCTGGACCCGCCGCCGGGTTTAGCACCGCTCATGCCCCGGTAACTGACATTGCTGCAAGTGGGCTTAGTGGCGGAAGATGGACGCCTGAGTCCGGCAGGCCACCACTTCGTCGCCTCGACAACTTGTCCGTGTCGACCGTGCCAGCCGACATTTTGTCCGCGGCGGGTTGAGTCGGCGTCAGCGTAAGGTTGACGGGGAGGCGAGCCGGGGATTATGAGTTAGCGGGCTATCAACCACAGAGGAGGTCGCCATGAAAATCGTGAATCAGTTGTCGTTGTTTCTGGAGAACCGACCGGGGACGCTGGCGAAATTGTGTCAGGCGCTGGCGAAAGCGAAAGTGAACATTCTGGCGTTGTCGGTTTCCGACGCGGTGGATCATGCGGTGGTGCGGATGGTGGTGGATAAGACGGAGCGGGCGTTGCATCTGCTGGGCGAACACGGGGTGCTGGTGGTCGAGCGCGAGGTGTTGATGCTGGAGGGGCGCAACAAGGCGGGCGAGTTGGCGACGATCGCGAAGAAGTTGGCGCGGGGGAAAGTCAACATCGAGTATGCGTACACGGCGACACCGCCGGGGGCGGAGGCCGGCGTGATGATTCTGCGCGTGGGCGACATGAAACGGGCGGCGAAGGTCTTGAAGGGGCATTGATTCATGGCGGTGGAAGTCGTCGTCGCCGGGCACATCTGTTTGGACATCATTCCGCAGTTTCCGCGGGCGGATGTGGATTACCGGGCGGTGATGCAGCCCGGGAAACTGATCTTTGTGGACAAGCCGGTGCTGGGCACGGGCGGGGCGGTGTCGAATACCGGCTTGGCGCTGCACAAGTTGGGTTTTGCGACGGCGTTGATGGGGAAGGTGGGGGATGATTTGTTCGGGCGGGCGATTCTCGACATCGTCCGGACACACTCGCCGGTGCTGGCGGCGGGAATGATTGTGGATCCGCAGGCGGTCAGTTCGTACACGGTGGTGGTGAACCCGCCGCAGATTGATCGGATGTTCCTGCATTGTCCGGGCGCGAATGACACGTTCGCTGCGGCGGATGTCCGCTACGAGGAGTTGCGAGGGGCGCGGTTGTTTCATTTTGGGTATCCGCCGTTGATGCGACGGTTTTATGCGGATCCCGGTGAGTTGGCGAAGATGTTTCGGCGAGTGAAGGAACTCGGCTTGACGACGTCGTTGGACATGGCCTTCCCGGATCCGAATTCGGAGGCGGGGCGCGCGCCGTGGCCGGTAATTCTGAAGAATGCGTTACCGCATGTGGATATTTTCCTGCCGAGCCTCGACGAGATGCGGTTCATGCTGGGGATGGAGGACATGCGGGGGATTGGCCGGCAGTTGCTGGAGTGGGGGGCGAAGACGGTGGGGCTGAAACTGGGCGAGGACGGGTTGTACGTGCGGACGGCCGACCGGGAACTGCATGCCCCTTGTTTTCGTGCGAATGTGGTGGGCACCACCGGTTCGGGCGACTGCACGATTGCCGGTTTTCTGGCCGGTTGGCTCAAAGGCCAGTCGCTGGAACAGATGGTTACCAGCGCCGTGGCCGTCGGGGCTTGTAACGTGGAAGCCGCGGATGCCACGAGCGGAATTATCCCGTGGGACCAGGTCCAAGCCCGCATTGCCGCCGGTTGGCCGCGCCTCCAATCGCGTGTCGCGCTCTAG
>CAZHLM010000050.1:0-24306 GCA_964533295.1 uncultured Verrucomicrobiota bacterium | reverse complement strand
GTTCACTTCTTTGAGACGATCGTCTCAAAGATGTGAACTGTTGTTTTTGCGGGGGGGCGCGCGGTGGCGTTGGCGGTAGCGGGACGGGGTGGCGCCGAAATGTTTCTTGAACAGAGTCGTGAACAGACCGACGTGCTGGAAGCCGCTGTCGAAGGCGACATCAATGATTTTGGCGTCGGTCTCCAGCAGGAGTTGCCGGGCTTTAAGCAGCTTGAGTTCGGTCTTTTTGGGAACGAAGGAGTGGCCGAAGTGATCGCGAAACAATCGGCTGAAGTGACGGACGCTGCAGCCGCAGAGTTTGGCGAGGGAGGCCGGTGATTCATTTTGCAGGTCGGCTTCGGGCATTTGCAGGATGAGCCGTTCGAACCGGTCGCGCGCGGTTACGGCGTAGGAGTCGCGGGGGGCGGGTGCCGGCGCGGCTTGGGCCAGGACCCAGCCGACGAGTTGGAGCATTTGACAGCGGGTTAGCAAGGTGTCCCCGGCCGCCTCCGTGGTTGCGAGGCCTTTGAACAGCGTGGCCAGCGTGTCGTGTGGTTCGTAGAGTCGGGCGCTGGAGAAATCGCGTTGGCTGAGGGCATCGAGCCGCTGGCGTTCGAGGGAACTGAGGATGCCGGCCAGCAGTTCGGGCATGACGCGAAAGCATTGCAGACGCAGTTCGCCGAGTTGACTGGCGCGCAGGTGGCAGGTGACGGCCCGGGGTGAGACGATGACATGGCCGCTGCCGAGGCTGCGGGGGACCGAATCCTGCCAGAGATAGCCGTCGCCATCTTGGACGCGCAGGAACCACCAGCCCGGCAGGGTGGGCCGCCACTCGGTGCCGGGCGCGAGCCGGTGCTCATGCAGGACAAGATGGCTTTGGCGTAGCATCGGCGCGAGGGTGAATTCGGGCGGCGGCATTTTCAGGGCGCGCAGGTAAAAAGTGCGTGACGAATCGGTGACGGCGCCGGCGGGCGGATTGTGAAGTTGGCGTGACAAATAGCGTCGACCGGATGAAAGCGATGGTGCGCCCGCGATGGGTACCGATTTTTCGATGTCTGTTTGGCGTGCAAGAATGGCCAAAAGCTGCACGCGCGACCGGGGCGGTTCCGTTTAACTCGCCGCGTGCAAGTGGGGATTGGCTCATCCGTGGAATCAGATTCTTTGTCGGCGCGTTCCGTTGCCGCCGCCACGCAACGGCTGGCCGCGACGCTTCAAGAGATGCGCGGCGAATTGGAGTACACGCGGCAATTGGCGGAGTTGGCGCGCATGACCGGCGAAGTGCGGTCGTTGGCCGCCGAGCTGGCGGCGACGCAGCGCGCGTTTTTGGAAGCCGAGCGGGCCGCCGCGAGTCAGGAGTTGGCCAATCTGCGGCGCGGCCCGGTGGAGCCGCCGACGCGCGTGGAGTACCGGCCGTTGCCAAGCCGTCCGCGGGCGCGCGCGGCGGTGGAGCCGGTGGCAGTGGATCCGCGGGTGGAGCTGGCCGGTGAGTTGGTGGATTTGCGCGGTTTGGTGGAACGGGTGGCCGACGCGGCGCAGCGCGACGAGTTTGCGGGGCGGTTGGAGCGGTACCGGCATCGGTTGCAGGATCCGCAGACGGATTGCGAGGGGATTCGGACGGAACTGGCGGTGCTGCGGGCGTTGTTGTACCGGGCGTTGAAACCAAAACCCGCGCCGCCGGCCCCGGTCGCCGCCACGAAGAAGGGTGCGGCGGAGAAAAAGCCCGAACCGGTGGAGCCGAGCGCGCCGCGGACGGGCCGCGCCGCGGCGGTGGCGGAGCCGAACGTGGAGCAGTGGCGCCGGGCGGTGGTGGGTTTGGCGGCATTGGTGGTCTTGATGTTGGGGATGTTGGTCTGGAGCCACCGCCGGCCCGTGGCGCCGGAGCTGGCGGTGTCCGACGCAAGCGCGGTTTCTCCGGCGCCCGTGGCGCGGCGAACACCGGAGCCGCGCGGCCAGGAGACGGCGAAGGTGGCCACGGGAGGCGTGGCACCCGTGGAGGGGAGATTTTACGATCCGGCGGGCCGGTTTTGTTGCGACTTGCCGGAGGGTTGGCAGATGACGACGGACAGCAGCGCAGCGGTGTCGTCGCTGCGGTTGCAGTCCGGGCGGGACGAGATTTTGGTGCTGAGCCGGCCGGCGGTGGAGGGGGAATTTGATTTGAAGGATCGGCCGGCGCTCGAGCGGAAGTTGGCGCAGCGGGTCAATCAACTGACGCAGGGCGAGTTGTTCGCGGAGGTGCTGGAGGCGAAGTGGGTGGAGGCGGAAGACGTGGAGGCGTTGCAGATGGTCTTGCGGGTGGCGGCGGGGGCGGAGACGTGGCGGGTATTGGCGTTGAATTACCGGCAGCACGGGCACGATCATTTGCTGATGTTGTATGTCCGGTCGGAAGGACGGGAGGCATGGTTGCAGGCGACATTTCAGAAGTTTGTTTACCACTACGAGAGCGTCGGGGAAGCCGCGGCACCGGAGCCGGAGCTGCCGTTTCTGCGCGGGGTGGTGGCGGAGGCGATGACGCGGCCGCCGGGACGGTTTCCGTGAGTGGGGGTTACGTGTTCGTGACAGGCTGTGGCGGACTGTGGCGTTTGGGTTACGACGTGGCGGAAGTGGCTGGCCGATCGGTGATTCGGGGGAGGTCGCAGATGTCCGAAAGCCGGTGGTCTCGGTCTGAAAGCTGACAGCCGCGGGATGAACAATTTTTTAGAGTGCGCGATGTCAGTCGGGAAGTAAGCAGTGCGTATAGGAAACCAACCAACAGGAGAAGGAGGAGTTTAGTGAACAAACAAATCAAATGCCTGGCGGCAGTAGGGCTCCTGCTGTTGCCGGCTCTCGCGGCACACGCCGGCGGGGATGTCGGGTACAACTGCATCACGGTGCCACCGGAAACGGACGTGGTCATCTCGGTGCCGTTTAATTCCGGCACGGTGTACAGCGGAGTGGTGACGAATCCGACGGCCACGACCATCTCGGTTGCGAACCCGGACTTCGCCGTTGATGAGTTCAACGGTTTGTACTATGTCCGTTTCACCAGCGGGGCGAAAAACGGGGAGTGGTTCACGATTACCGACACCACCACGGACACCTTGACGGTGGGCGCGACGGGCGCGGCGAATGGCGATACGTTTGTCATTTCTCCGCATTGGACCTTGGGGACGGCGTTTCCCTCTTGGTTGGAGGGGACTTCGTTTGTCCTTTCCAAGAGCACGAGTGCCAGTCCTACGATTCGGCGCACGCAGATTCTGCTGTACGACGAATTGCCGACCGCGGTGAATCGTTCCGCGACGGCCGGGACGTATTTCTTCGGAACCAACAACGTGGCTGGCTTCTGGCGGCGGACGACGGCGTCCAGCGTCAACGCCAACGACACGATTCTGAAGCCGCAACAATGCTTTGTGCTGCGCAACGTCAACACGAACATCACGCTGCAGGTGTACACGTTGGGCGATGTACCGAAGGGGCAGTTGGCCACGACGGTGCGCAAGAGCGCGACCGCCCAGAACGATGCGCCGTTGAGCACGGATCGGCCGGTACCGATGAGTCTGGCGGAGCTGGATTTGATCGGCACGGCGGCGTTCGTGGGAAGCGCCAGTGGCAGTGCCAGTCCGGCGATTCGCAAGGATCAGATTCTGATTCCGGACAATACCGCGGCGGGAGCCAACAAGTCGCCCGGCGGGGCCGGGACGTACTTCTATCGTAATGATTTGGCGATCTGGGTCCGGACAACCGCGACCTCGACCGACGTGAGCACGAACAAGCTCATCCAACCAGGCCAAGCGTTCTGGATTCGCTCGGCCACAAACAACAACACAACCACAACGTGGTCGCACAACGCGACCTACTAATGCAGTAACCAGAAAGGGAAAAGCACAAGGACATGAAACCAAACATCAAGACTGTAGTGGGGGCGCTTGCCGTGGCGTGTTTGTTGGCCGGCGCTCAGTCGGAAGCAGGCATCACGATCAACACGGACATCTCCATCTTGACGGGTGCCCAAGGGACTCCGGTTAGTGGTGACACGGCGATCTTTATCGCGGCGAAGGGCGATGGGATTGTCAATCCCGCTGACCTGATTTTCGCGAGCAACCCGCTCCTTTCGGAGACGCAGTGGAGCTTGGATCCGAACGACGTCGTGCTGGACGTCAACCCGTTCACGGCGAATGAGCAGTTGACGGCGCAGGTGGACTATGACCCGACGGCGCTTACGGGCTTGAACATTCCGTTGAACACGCCCATCTGGCTGGTGTTTTACCCGGGCCTGACCTACACCCCCACCCTCACGGGTCCCGGTCAGGGTCAGCAGTTCGGCCTCTATCGCGATGACGAAGGCAGTCAGGGCTTTGGTGGGACGTACATCGGGTTCAATTCGCCGCAAGATGGCGGGACCTATGACCTGTTTCGCGAAGGTCTGGTGGTTCTGGCCCCTTACGAGACGGCTGTGGTTCCGGAGCCGAGCACGGTGGTGCTGGTCGGGCTGAGCGTGCTGGGCATTGTCGGCGGGCTGAGTCGCCGCAAGTAACTTCGTAATCGAAAACAATAACTGCAAAGGGGAACATGGAAATGAAGCAATGTTTGAAATACATGGCGCTGGCCGCGACGGTCGTGGTCGGTGCCGGCCTGGGGACGGCGCAAGCCCAGACCATCCCGCCGGCCTGCGGTGGCAAGTCCACGGTGGTGGTCAACTCGCGGATTACCGCGAGCACGACTTGGACGGCCTCTAATGAGTACGTCCTGACCAACATCACCTATGTGACCAGCGGCGCGACTCTGACGATCGAGCCGGGCACGGTGATTCGTGGTCTGAGCGACGCCAACACGCCCGGTGCGAACAACGCGGCCGCGTTGGTGATCACGACGGGTTCGAAGATCATTGCCAATGGCACCAAGACCAATCCGATCGTCTTCACGGACGAGGCGGACGACAACGTGCCGGGCTGCACGGCGACGGCTCCCTACAACACCTACCAGCAGCTCACCGGTGCATGGGGTGGGTTGATTTTGTTGGGTCGGACCTACATCGCGGTCAACACCGCGACCACCGGTCCGCTCACCAACCGGCAGAACCAAGTCGAAGGTGTCACGGCGGAAGGCTCGCTCGGCCTGTACGGCGGCAGCAACGACGATGACGACAGCGGCTCGTTGAGCTACATCTCGATTCGCTACGGTGGTGGCGCGCTCGCCCCGAACAGCGAAATTAACGGTCTGACGCTGGGCGGCATTGGTCGCGCCACGGACATCCACCACATCGAAGTGGTCAACAACCTCGATGATGCGTTTGAGTTCTTCGGCGGCACGGTCAACTGCAACTACATGACTTCGTTTGGCGCGGGCGACGACGGTTGGGACACGGACGAAGGGTACCGTGGAAAAGCGCAATTCGTCTCGATCATCCAAGCGGATGCGGGCGGCTCGGCGGTTGGCTCGGGCATTCCGGACCGCGGGCTTGAATCGGATGGCGGTCTCAACCCCGACAACTCGCAGCCGTACTCGCTGAGCGTGTTGTACAACTTCACGCTGATCGGTAAAGGCCAGTCGGGCGGTGGCGGATCGAACTACACCGCGCAGGCGACCAACCTCGGCGTCGCGATCCGCGATAACGCGGGTCAACAGATCTACAACTCGCTGTTCCTGGACTTCGGCGGCCCGGCGGTCGCGATCTCCAACGAAGGCGGCGATTTGGCCATCAACAGTCGGGAGCGTTGGGTGACGCCCTACAGCGACCTGACGTTCCACGTCACCACGGGCAGCGGCTTGCCGGCCTCGGCGTTCTACACGACGCAGACCGAAGGCTACCAAGCGGACTTCCGTGACAACGTGGTCTGGCAATGCGGCGTGGCCAGTGGCACCGGCGTGGTGGGCACCAGCAACAACTGGAACTCCATCCGCGGCGACATGGCAGTCCACAGCGGCAGCGAGCCGCCGAATCCGTTCAACGAAAACTGGCGCCCAGGCCTGCTGGGCAGCAGCTACAACAACGTGATCGCGACGGTCAACCCGATCACCACGCTGACCCGCTCGGGCAGCGCGGCGGCCGGTCGGATGTTCAACCCGACCTTCGTGGATCCGCGTCCGGCGGCGCTGAGCGATGCCCGCACGGTTACGCGCGCGGCGCCGGCCGATGGGTTCTTCGTCCCGGTTGGCTACAAGGGCGCCTTCGCGCCGGATGGTTGCCTGTGGACCAGCGGCTGGACCTTGCAGACGACGTTGGGCTTGTTGCCCAGCGATCCCTGCCCGGCGGCTGGCAGCATCACCGACATCACGTTGCTCAGCTCGGTGACCTTCCCGACGACGGAGGGTGGTGTGTACATCGTCAACGCCAGCTCGGACAACATCAACTTCGTCCCGATCGGGGTTGTCGTCGGCACGGGTTCCGACGTCACGTTCGTGGATGAGCGGGGTCTGGCGACCCGGCAGTTCTACAATGTGACCTCGCAGTAAGCAGGTCATTGCACAACTGGCCCGGAAGGCAGGGTTGATTGGGCCTGCCTTCCGGGCAGTTGTTTTTTGGAGAGCTGTTTTCGGAGTTTGTCACGGGTCTGTCACGTGGCTGACACGTTCGTCGAGAAAGGATGGCGGCGATGAAAATGCGATACGGGATATTGGCGGGGATGTTGTTGCTCGTGGGGGGTACCACGGGTTGGGCTCGATCGGGGGCCTTGGAGTGGGCGTTTGAGTTTGCCAGCGCGATTCGGACGGATCAATGGGATCGCGGCCGGGCGCAGGCGGAGGTGGTGCTGGCGGCGGCGGAAGTCGGGCGGTTGGACCAAGCGCGGGCGTGGGCCGATGCCGTGACGGGCTGGCGACGGGGTGTGGTGTACGCCGAACTGGCGGTGCCGCTGGCTCGCCGGGGACAGGAAGCCGAGGCGCGCGCGTTGTTGGCCAAGGCCGAGGAGATGAGCCAGCGGATCCAGGATTGGACGGGTCCGCGGGTGGCGGCGCACGTGGCGGCAGCGTATGCGGCGTTGGGGCAACGGGACCGCAGCGCGCAGATCAGCGCGCGGCTGGAGGGTGAAGAGAAGCTGAAATCGTTGCCGGTGGCGGTCGCGCCACTGGTGGAGGCCGGGGACTTCGACGCGGCCATGGAGTTATTGCGTAACGTGACGGAGGGACATCCGTTTGATGTCCGGTTGGCGCAAGTGCGGGCCTATCTGAGTTTGGCGCAGCATCCCGCATTGGCGATGCAGACGGGGAAGCGAAAGCGGGCGGCGCTGGCGGCGCTGGCGACGGTCGAGAAGCTGCCGGTGGACGTGCGGGTTGAGACGGCGGTGAAAGCGGCGGAGTTGTTTCGCGGGATGGGGTTGCGGACCGAGGCGCAGCGGGTGTTGGCGGAGGTCGAGGCGATTCTGGTGCCGAGCCGGAGCCAGCCGTTGGAGCGCGCGCCGCGGGTGGTGAAGCTGGCGCTGGCGTGGGAGCGTTTGGGAGAACGCGCGCGGTGCCGGCAGTTGCTGCAGGAGGCGCTGGTAGGCGTCGAGCAGGCTCAGGATATTGATCAACCGATGGTGTATGCGGCGGTGGCCGGCGGGTATGCGGCGGTGCGCGCGGAGCATCAGGCGCGGCAACACTTCGCCACGGGGCTGGACCTGGCGGCGCAGTTGATCAACGCGCGGCCGCGGGCGTTGGCGGTGGTGGAGTTGTGCCGGGCCATGGGCGTGGCGGGGATGACGTTGACGAAGGCCGAGCAGGGACGGCTGCAGGCGTTGTACGACGGACTGGGTGCGCCGTGGTGATCGGTAGGCGGGGGTTGATCCGCGGGTTGGTGGTCGTCGCTCTGTTCGGTTGGTGTATCGCCGCCGCGCGGGCCGCGGAGGGTGTCGGTGGGTTGCGCGGGTCGGTGGTGGATGCGGATGATTCGGCGCCGCTGGCCAATGCGCGAGTGTCGGTGCTGGAAGCGGCCGTCAGCGTGACCACATCGGCGGAGGGGATTTACTCGTTTGACGCCGTGCCGCCGGGCACGTACACCGTGTCCGTGGCCAAAGACGGATACGTGCGCAAGATTATTGCCGACGTGGTGGTGCAGCCGGGGCAGTTCACGGAGGTGCGGGTGGAGTTGGCGGCCGAGGTGTACGAGATGGAGGAGTTTGTAGTGCGGGGGTTTGATCTCGGCGGGGGAACGGAGATGGGCCTGTTGGAAATCCGGCAGGAGTCCACGGCGTTGAGCGACGCGATCA
This sequence comes from uncultured Verrucomicrobiota bacterium, assembly GCA_964533295.1. Taxonomy (GTDB): domain Bacteria; phylum Verrucomicrobiota; class Verrucomicrobiia; order Palsa-1439; family Palsa-1439; genus OMJI01. The sequence goes on along the minus strand of CAZHLM010000050.1, from coordinate 16,168 downwards.
GCGCGGAGTTGATGCGGCGGGCGGGGGCGAGCACGGCGGCCGGGGCGCTGCGGTTGGTTGTCGGCACATCCGTTCAGGAGGGCAAGTACGTGGTCATCCGCGGTTTGGCCGACCGCTATACGACGACGCTGCTGAACGAGGTGCGGTTGCCGACGTCGGACGCGGACAAGCGGGCGGTGCAGTTGGATCAGTTCCCGGCGGCGCAGATCCAGAACATCACGGTGTACAAAAGTTTCACGCCCGACCAGCAGGGCGATTCGACCGGCGGAACGGTGGATATTCTGACCAAGTCGGTGCCGGACAAGGGATTCTTGTCCGTTTCGGGCGGGGTGGAATACAACACGCAGACGACCGGCAACGACAAGTTTTTGAGTTATCGCGGGGGCGGGACGCCGACATTCGGGTTGGATCATGGGAAACGGGACCTGCCGTTCCGGTCGAGCGAGGTGCCCGGGTATCTGGGCGCGACGGTGAATCCGACCCTTGCGGCCACGCGATTGCCCAACGCGCAGTTGCTCGACGCGCAGACGCGGGCGTTTGAGCCGGTGCTGGGCGTGAGCACCAAGGAAGTCGGCCCAGGATACAATTTCGGCCTGGCGGGCGGCGAGAAATTCAATTTGGGCGGGGCCGGGGACTTTGGCTTCATTGCCGGGTATTCGTACAAGCAGGACTACAAGTTTTACGACAACGGCCAGCGCAACATCGTGACCTATTCCAGCGGCGGCGCGGACCCCAGCGTCGAGAACAGCTACAACGATGCCCGCGGGACCGATGAGGTGCAGTGGAGCGCCACGCTCGGTCTCGGGTATCAGTTGGACGACCAGCATTCCTTCGATCTGAATTTCATTCACAACCAGACCGCCACCGATGAGGCGCGGTTTCTGGAGGACCGCACCGAGCCGACCGAGTACACGCAATCACAAAGCTTGCGCTACCGCGAACGCACGCTGCAATCCATCCAGCTCGGCGGCGACCATCGCTTCGACGATCTGGGCGGGGTCAAGCTGGACTGGGTCGGTTCCTACAACACCACCCGGCAGTACGAGCCGGATCAGCGGTTCTTCAAGAATGCCTTCGACCCCATCAACCAAGTCTCCGCTCCGCAAGGCGAGTTGCTCAACCACATCCTCCGCGTCTGGCGCGATGTCGAGGAGGAGAGCAAACAGGGCGCGCTGAACCTGACCGCGCCATTCCGCCAGTGGACGGACACCGAGGGCTACGTGAAGGTTGGCCCCTTTTACGATGAGGTGGTGCGGAAATTTCGCCAGGACTCCTTCAGCTACGCCTTCCCCAGCCAGGCCGGTCCGCTCGACGATAAAAAAATCGAGAACCTCGGCTACACCACCTACGGCGGGCCCGGCTTGTGGACCGATGTGTTTCTCGAACCGCACCGCATCGGTTTCCCCACCAACAACCCGCCCGCGATCAATCAGTTGCTCTGGTACATCCAACCCAGCAACACCGATGTGGATTACCGCGGCCAACAAATCATCATGGCCGGCTACGGCATGGTCGAATTGCCCCTGACCTCGTGGTTCAAGATCATCGGAGGCGCCCGCTACGAAATGACCGACCTCAGTATCGCCATCAACAGCCCCAACGGCGTCGTCCAAATCATCCAGCGCGACAACGGCAATTACTTTCTCGTGGACGTGCCCGACAGTGAAGCGGGCGCGCAGTTGAAACAATGGGATCTGTTGCCCGCCCTGGGCGCCGTTTGGGAAATCATCCCCAAACTCTACCTCCGCGCCAACTGGAGCCGCACCATCGCCCGGCCCACCTTCCGCGAATTGGCTCCCGTGCGCACGTTTGAGTTCCTCGGCGCCGACCAGTTCGTCGGCAATCCCGACTTGAGAATCTCGCAAATCGAAAACTACGACCTGCGCCTCGAATGGTTTCGCCGCCCGGGCGACGTGCTGGCGGCCAGCGTCTTCTACAAGGAAATCACCGACCCCATCGAGTTGATCTCCTTCGTCATCACCGGTGGCTCCCGGTTCGCCCGCCCGCTGAACTATCCGGAAGGCAAAGTCTTTGGCGTCGAATTCGAGGTCCGCCAACGCCTCGACATCCTCGCCGAATGGCTGGCCGACTTCACCATTGGCGCCAACGCCGCCTGGATCACCTCCGAAGTCACCCTGCCGGCCGACGAACAAGCCAATCTGCGCGGCATCGGCATTAACACCTCCACCCGGCCGTTGCTCGGCCAGCCCGAATACCTCTTCAACGCCAACCTGGTCTACGACAACTCCCGCACCGGCACCGCCGTCGGCCTGTTCTACAACCTGACCGGCGAGAAACTCGTCGTCGGCGAAGCCGTCTCCGACAATTACAACCCGAACGTCTTCGAACTGCCCGTCGGCACGCTCGACTTGAGCATCGAACAAAAAATCGGCGCCAACTGGCGGGTGACTTTCCGTGCCAAAAACCTCACCAACCCGCGTTTCGAGCGCGCCTACCGCGTCACGTGGGACTCCGCCGACATCATCCAATCTTCCTACCGCCGCGGCGTGGATCTCTCCCTCGGCGCCACCTACACATGGTGACCTCCCGCCGCGCCACCGCCATCGCGCTCGGGTCCGTCGCGGCGCTGGCTCTGGCGCTGGGCTACCGGGAGATCTTCTCCCCGGACATCGGCTTCTATCTCTCCAGCGGCCGGCATGTCCTCGAACACGGCGTCGCCCCGCGCACCGATCCGTTCACCTGGACGCTGTCGCACCGGCCGTACATCAATCTCCAATGGCTCTACCAAGCCGCCGCGTGGCTCGTGTATCAGGCCGGTGGCACTGCACCGCTCGTCATCGGCAACACACTCCTGACACTCGCCTCGTTCGCCCTGCTCGTTGTCCGCTGCGCCCGCCGCGACGGACGCGTCTCGGCCTGGTGCGCCCCGTTGCTGTTTCTCTTCGCCGCCGGTCAGCTCTGGGAAATCCGCACCCACGTCGCCTCGTGGCTGTTTCTGAACCTCGTCTGGCTTTGTCTCGAAGAATACCGGCGCGGCGACCGGCGCTGGCTCTGGCCGTTGCCGGCCATCCTGCTGGTGTGGGTCAACTGCCACGCCCTGTTCATCCTCGGCTTGGTGGCGATGGGCATTTACGGACTCGACGAACTGCGCCGCGGCCGGCAGGCCGACCGCGGGTTCTTCCTCGCCGCCGCGGCGTCGCTGCTGGCCTGTCTGGTTAATCCGTACGGGGTGACCGGCTTGCTCTTTCCCTTCACCCACTTCGCCAAACTCCAAGCCACCAGCCTTTTCAAATCCGAGCTGGCCGGTACGCTCGAGTTTCTCTCGCCGTTCCGACTCGCAAGCTACTCCGCCACCGGGCGGCTGGTGATCCTGCAACCGTTGCTGTTTCTGCACCTCTACGTCGTCATTGCGGTCGTCGGCGTGGCGTTGAACGGACGCCGCCTGCGGTTGGTGGACGCCCTGGCAACGGTGTTGTTTGGCTACATCCTCTGGAAAGCGCAGAAAAATTTCGGCTACTTCGTCATCGCCACCCTCCCGATCGCTGTGACCGGCTTGGAAACCTGCCGGGTCACCCGGCGCGCAGCCACCGCCAGCGCCTGGGCGACCACCGTCGCCGCCGCGCTCGGGTTGTGGATTTGGGCGACCGGCTATCTCTACGCCCAAGACCGCAACCCGCTGCGGCCCGGCCACCGCTTCAGCCCCGACTTCCTGCCGGTCCGCGCCGCCGAGTTCCTCAACACCCGCGTCCCGCCCGGCCGCCTGCTCAACAACTGGGACGAAGGCGGCTTCCTCCATTTCGCCACGCGCCGGCCCGTGTTCATTGACGGCCGCTCCGAAGTCGTCGGCGAAGAGTTTTACCGGGAGTATGTCGCCCTGAAACAGCACCGCCTGATGGCGCCGCTCATCGCCAAATGGGCGCCCGACATCGCGGTCGTCCCCTACAACAGCATCCCGGACTGGTTTTTCTATTTCAACACCCACCCCGACTGGCGCTGCGTCTATGCGGATGAAATGGACGCCATTTATCTGCGCGCCGGGTTCGCCCCGCAACTACCGGCCATTGCCCCGGCCACCGACTATCCCCGGTACGATGCCGCGCGCGCCGACGCCATTCTCGACCGCGCCATCCGACTGCGCCGCGTCAGCGTCTGGTCGGCGTTGACCGCCCGGCATTACTACCCGCTGCGCGAACTGCGCTGGATGGTGTTTCATCACCTGCGCGGCAACTCACCGGCCGCCATCGGCTACGGATTGCAAGGGCTGGAACGCGCCACGATTCCCTGCCCGGACATCCTCAACAACCTCGTCCAAGCCTACCTCGTCGTCGGCGACGTGCCGCGCGCGGCGCGTTGTTTCGACGCGCTGCCGCGGGAGTGGCAGGACCCGCGGTTGAAAGCGGCGTTGCAGAAGAAAGCCACCGGCAAAAGCACCACCACCAGGTAACGGAAGTCCTGCGACGTGCTGAACGGCGCGCGCCAGACATACGCCATCTGCCCGGCCAGCAGCACGGCCAACAGCAGCAGCCACGGCAGCGCGGTGCGCCACGGCGTGCGGAACACACCCCACGCCGCGGCGGCCAGCACCAGCAGCCACCCGGCCACCAACCCGCCGGCCAACCCGGTCGGCCACGAAAAACTAAACTCCCCAAACAACGCGCTGCGCACCCAGTACTCCCAGAGATGATCCCGAGCCGGGCCGGGAATCAGCGGGTTGACGAACGGTTCGGCGATGACACGCACCGGGTTGAAGGTGATCAGGTCGAGCGGCGTGATGGCAAGCGCGAGCGCGGGGCTGAGCGCGGCGACGTTGCCGGCGCCGAGGCCGGGCGGTCGGGCGAGGACGAGGAGGAGGACGCCCGGCAGCAGCCGCCAGCGGTGGCGGTGAAACAGGGCGACTCCGGCAAGCACCGGCACAAAGAGCAGCGCGGTGTTTTTCGTCCAGACCCCGGCCAGTGTGGCCGCAATGGCCAGCCACCCATCGCGCAGCCGGTTGCTTTGCCAGAAGCGCCAGAGAAATGCCGCGGCGAGGAAGAGCCAGAAGGTGACGAGCACATCGTTGTTGATCCGCGCCGCCGGCAGAACCAGCGCGGGATGCATCGCCAGCAACCACGCCCCAAACCCGGTCGGCACGACCGACAGACCCGCCACCAGCGTCGCCACCGACAGCGCAAGGCTGACGGTTTGCACCGCGCGCGGGTCGCCACCCACCGCCGCACCGAGAAAGTAATACAACGGCGGTTGGTAAAACTGAAACCCCGCCTCGGCCGGCGGAACACGTTTGTGTTCGCGAACGTACCGGATGTACTCCAGATGACCGTCCACGTCGTACGCCAGATAGTCATACGGAATCGCGGCCCAAGCGGCGATCCGCAGCGCGAGACCGACGCCGAGGATAACGTGGCGGCGACCAAACCGCCACCACAACCCGCCGGCCAGCACGCCGACAAGCAGCACGGCCGGCAGGCGCGCGGGCCGGCCTTTCGGGGTCACGACCATGTCGTAGCGCAGCAACCACTCGACCCGCGCCGCGTCACGCCACTGACGACGAATCGTCGCTTCCTCCGGCCCGCCCGGCGGGTGGCCGGTCAGCTCGCGAAACAAATGATACTGGTACAACCCCTCCGCCAACGACGGATCGGCACCGGGTTGGCGGGCCAGCGTGCGTTCGGCCCGTTCACGGGCGCGCGCCCGCATTGCCGGGTCGGCCCGGTCCTCGCAAACCAGGTCGTCCACCATCCGCAACAGCACCGTCGTGGCGTAATTGAATTGAAACTCTGGTGAGGCTTGGTCGAACGGGACGGATTTGGTCTGACTCTGAGCGCGGGTGGCCGCCAGCAGCGCGTCGCGAGTGATGACGCGGTCGCCAACCCGCGCCACCGGCAGGTCGGCCGGTGGGGTGCCGCAGCCGGTCAGCCCCAGCAGGGCGGCGGCGGCAAGAAGGGAGAGGACGCGCATGAGCCGGCAGAGTACCGGTCATGTGCAGCGCTGTGGTGACGAGAACGTGACAGGTTGGTGTCACCAGATTGTCATGGATTTGTCACAACAGCGCGACGCGGTCGTGACGTGGCGTGCGTAGGAAGGCATTCCTTATGAGATTATCACTTTGGAGAATGGCGGTGGGGGTTTGGGCCGTGGCGACGGTGGTGGGGGCGGAGGAGTCGCCGTTGGAGACGACGCGGACGGCGTTGGCGAAGTTGATTGAGACGCGGCAGATTACGTCGCGGGAACGGCAGCAGTGGCAGTTTGAGCGGCAGATTTTGCAGGAGCGGCTGGCGTTGATGGACCGCGAGATTGAGGCGTTGGCCGGCAAGATCAAGGACGCGCAGGCGACGATGAGCGATGCGGATCGCAAGCGCGGGGAGTTGGTGGCCGAGAATGAGGAGCTGAAGAAGCTTTCGGGGCAGTTGCAGGAGATTGTGGCCAGGTTGGAAGCGAAGTTGGGGGGGCTGGTGACGGCGTTGCCGGAACCGTTGCGGGAGAAGTTGAAGCCGTTGACGCAGCGGTTGCCGGCGAATCCGCGGGAAACGAAGTTGTCGGTTTCGGAGCGGTTTCAGAATGTTGTGGGGATTTTGAATGAGGTGACGAAGTTCAACCGCGAAGTGACGGTAGCCAGCGAGGTGCGGACATTGGACGGCGGGCGGACGGCGGAGGTCAAGGCGTTGTACCTGGGGTTGGGGCAGGGGTATTTTGTGACGGCCAAGGGCGATGCGGCCGGGGTGGGGCGGCCTTCGCCGAGCGGGTGGCAATGGGAGAGCGCGAATCATTTGGCCGACGAGATTGGTCAGGCGATTGCGATTTTGCAGAATGAAAAGGTGGCGTCGTTCGTGCCGATGCCGGTGGAGGTCAAATGAACGTGCGATGGCTGATGCTGGCGGCGGTTTTGGCGGGCGCGGACGCGGTGCGGGCGGCGGATTTCGCCGCGGCGGCGGCGACGACGGAGCGGGATTTGGCGGCGGCGACCAAGGAGTTGGCGGAGTTGCGGGAGCAGATTGCGGCGGAGAAGATTCCGTTGAGCAAGGAATTGAGCGCGCGGGAGGCGAAGTTGCTCGATACGCGCGGCGAGTATGAGAGCGTGGCGCGGTTGTTGGATTCGCGGAATCTGGATCTGAACAATCTGCGGACGGAGATCAAGGCGCGGCAGGAGGAACGGAATTACGTCTCCAATTTGCTGGCGGAGTACGGGCGGAATTTTGAGACGCGGATTCACATCAGTGAGTTGCAGCGGTACCGGGAACCGATTGAGCGGGCGCGGTTGACGCCGGAGAAGAGTGACGTGGCGCTGGCGGAGGTGCTGGCCGCGCAGGCGGGCGTGGTGGAGGCGTCGCTCGACCGGTTGATCGCGGCGCTCGGGGGCGAGGTGTTTAACGGGCAGGCGGTGGGCGCGGATGGGTTGGTGCGGGCCGGGAAGTTTGCGCTGTTCGGGCCGGTGGCGGTGTTTCAGTCCGACGACGGGCAGAGCGCCGGGCTGGCGGAACAGCGGTTGGGTTCGTTGGAGCCGACGATCATTCCGTTGGAGGACAGCGTGGCGGCGGCGGAGATCAAGGCGATTACAACGACCGGCAAGGGGCAGTTGCCGTTTGATCCGACGCTGGGCTACGCGCAGAAGATTGCGCAGACGCGGGAGAGTTTGTGGGAGCACATCGGCAAGGGCGGGCCGGTGATGATTCCGATTTTGTTGATGGCGGCGGCGGCGTTTGCGGTGGCGGTGATCAAGTGGGTTCAACTCGCAAAGATTCGCAAGCCGGATTACAAGTCGGTGGATGTGTTGCTGGATGCGGTGGAGCGGCGCGACGAGCAGGCGGCGCGGACGCATTTGACGAAGCTGGCCGGGCCGGCGGCGGCGATGGTCGCGGCGGGGTTGGATCATTTCCGCGAGCCGCCGGCGTTGGTTGAGGAAGTGATGTATGAGCGGATGATGGAGACGCGGTTGAAGTTGCAAAGTTGGTTGCCGTTCATCGCGTTGTCCGCGAGCGCGGCGCCGTTGTTGGGGTTGCTCGGCACGGTGACCGGCATGATCAACACGTTCAAGATGATTACGGTGTTCGGCTCGGGCGATGCCAAAACGTTGTCGGGCGGGATTTCCGAGGCGCTGATTACGACGGAGTTTGGGTTGATCGTGGCGATCCCGTCGCTGTTGCTGTACGCATTTTTGTCACGCAAAGCGAAGGGGATTATTGACGGCATGGAGAAGGTTGCCGTGGCGTTCATGAACCGGTTTTCGAAGAGTCATCCGCCCGAATCGGTCTCCGAGGCGGTGTTGGCGGAGGAGTAGGCGATGGTGGCGTTGTGGGAAGAGGCGTGGGCGATGTGGCGCGCGGGCGGGTGGGGCATGATCGCGCTGGCGGCGAATTGTTTGTTGCTTTTCGGCATGGGCAGTTCGATCTGGCTGCGGCTGTGGGGCAAAGGCTACCGGGCCGTGCCGGAATCGGAATGGCGCCAGTGGCTGGCGCGGCCCGAGCAGCGCCGCGGGGTGATTGGCCGGTTGCTCAACACCCTGTTGGAAGCGCGGACGCTGGCCGAGTTGCGGTTGCGGGTGGGCGAGCTGCGCGCGGCGGAGATTGCGCCGTTTGAACGCGACCTGCGGTTCATGAAAGTGTGTGTCGGCACGGCGCCGTTGTTCGGTTTGCTCGGCACCGTGACCGGCATGTTGGCGACATTCCACGCGCTGGCCACCGGCTACGGCGGGCAGAAGACGATGGACATGGTGGCCGGGGGGATTTCGGAGGCGCTGATTACGACGGAGACGGGCTTGGTGATCGCGTTGCCGGGATTCTTTTTGCATTATTACCTCAAACGCGAGCGTGACCGGTACGACAATTTTCTGACGCATCTGGAAACGACCTGTGCCCAATTCCGTTATCATCCCCGGGGGACCCGAGCATGAGCCGATTTCGTTCCGCCAACCAGGAAGACAGCGGCGACAGCAGCATTGATATTTCGCCGTTGATTGATTGTGTGTTCATCCTGCTGATCTTTTTCATCGTCACCACCGTCTTCGTCGAGGAGACCGGGGTGGAGGTGGACAAGCCGCAGGCCACCTCTTCGGTGAAGCTGGAGAAAAGCAGCATCCTCATCGCCGTCACCGCCCAGGGCGAAGTGGTCTATGGCGGCCGCGAAATCGGCGTCAGCGGCGTGCAACCGCTCGTGAAACGGATGACGCAAAAAGAAGATTTGCCGGTCATCGTGCAGGTGGATCGCGCGGCGCAGGCGGGGATTTTCGTGCGGGTGATTGATGAAGCGAAGCTGGCCGGGGCGAAGAAGGTCAGCATCGCCACCCTGAAACAAGCCGCCCTGTAGCCGACCCATGAACGGCGAGACTCCTCACGTGGATCGCGAGAAAGCGTTGCGCCGGCGCCCGCTGGCGGTCGGTGCCGCGGCGCTGGGAGCGACCCTGCTGTTGTTTCTCGTGTTGCCGTTCACCCAAACCATCAGCCGCCCGCCGGTGAAGGATTTGGAATTGCGTACCGCGGACATCGCCGATGTGCCGCCGCCGCCGCCCCCGCCGGAAGAGGAAGAGGAAAAGAAGGCGGAAGAGGAAAAACCACCGGAACTGCAGCCCGAATCGCAGCCGCTGGATTTGGAACAGCTCGAACTGGCGCTCAATCCCGGTTTTGGCGATGGCTTGGGCGGAGATTATGCCGTGAAACTGGCGACGGCCATCGGCGGCGGGGAGGATTTGGAGAAGATTTTTTCCCTGCAGGACCTCGACCAGAAGCCGCGCGTGATTTTTCAGACGCCGCCGGTCTATCCGCCCGAGTTGCGCAGTCGCGGGGTGCAGGGCACGGTGTACATCACCTTCATCGTGGACAAGACCGGGCGCGTGGTGCATCCGACCATCGAAAAATCCACCGACCCGCGCTTTGACCGGTTCGCAATTGAAGCGATCCGTCAATGGCGATTCGAGCCCGGCATGCGCAACGGCAGCGAAGTGCAATTCAAGATGCGCGTCCCCATCACCTTTTCCGTCAGCTAGGAACCTACTATGAAACAGATCATCCCAGGATTGATGGCCGTTCTCCTGCCGTTGACCGGCGGCGCCATGGAACAGGAACAGGCCGCGATGTGGCAGGACCCGGTATTCCAGAAACAGTTTCTCGGCACCTACGGCGTCCAGGCCGAGATCGAACCGCGCGTCACCACCGTTGAGCGCGAGCAGATGGAAAAACTGCTCAAGGTTATCGCCACCGATCTGACCGCCGCCCGGGAACAGTTGATCAAGCTCGCCAAGCCCGAAGCCAGCGCCGTCTTCGATTTCACGCTCGGCAACGTCTATTTCCAGCAAGACCAACTCGACCTCGCCGCCGCCGCCTACCGGCAGGCGGTCGCGAAGTTCCCGAGTTTCCAGCGCGCCCACAAAAATCTCGCCATCATCAGCGTCCGCCAGGGCGATTTTCCCCAAGCCATCAAATCCTTCACCCGCATGATCGAACTGGGCGGCGGCGACGGCCTCAGCTACGGCCTGCTCGGTTACGCTTATCTCGCCACGAGCGATTTCGTCTCCGCCGAATCCGCCTACCGCAACGCCATCTTGCTCCAACCGGATCATCTCGACTGGCGGCTCGGACTCGCCCGCAGCCTCTTTCGCCAACAGAAGTTCTCCGATGCCGCCTCGCTCTGCGGCGAGTTGATCCAGCGCCAGCCCGACCGGACCGATTTTTGGCTGCTCCAGGCCAACGCCTTCATCGGCCTGAAAGAAGCCCGCAAAGCCGCCGAGAACTACGAATTCGTCATCCGCCTCGGCGGCGCCACCGCCGACATCCTCAACACCCTCGGCGACATCTACGTCAACGAAGGCACCCTCGACCTCGCCGGCCAAACCTACCGCCAAGCCCTCGCCGCCAAACCGGACCAGGACCTGAAACGCCCGCTGCGCAACGTCGAGGTCCTCGCCGCCCGCTCCGCCACCCGCGAAGCGCGCGCCCTGATCGAAGCCATCCAACAAACCGCCGCCGACCGGCTCGGCGAAGAAGAGAAAAAGAAACTGCTCAAACTCGAAGCCCGGTTGGCCGTCGCGGAAGGCAAAGGCGGCGAAGCCGCGACCGTCCTCGAAGAAATCGTCAAACTCGACCCGCTCGACGGCGAGGCGCTGCTGTTGCTCGGCCAGCATTACGCCCGCAACGGCGAAATCGCCCAAGCCGGTTTCTATTACGAACGCGCCGAGAGTTTGGAAAAATACGAAGCCGACGCCAAACTGCGCCGCGCTCAACTCCTCGTCAGCCAATCGAAATTCAGCGACGCGATTCCCCTCTTGAAGCGCGTTCAGGAACTCAAACCCCAGGACGCCGTCGCCCGCTACCTCGACCAGGTCGAACGCATCGCCCGCACCCGCCGCTGACCGCGGTCGCGGCGGCCGGCCGTCACCGCTCCGCGGGTTGCCGCTCCAGATTCTGCTGGATCCGCGCCAGCAACTCCGGGATCTCAAACGGCTTCGTCACATAATCATCCGCGCCGCAGCCGAAGCCTTTCAGTTTGTCGTCCATGCTGGCCAGCGCGGTGACAATGATCACCGGCATCCGGCGGGACGTGGGACTGCTCTTGATCATCCGGCACACCTCGAACCCGTGCAGCTTCGGCAACATCCCGTCCAACAACACCAGATCCGGCTTCTCCTCGAACACCGAATTGATCGCCGCCAAACCGTCGCCCGCGTGCGTGACCCGGTAGCCCGCCCGCTGCAGATGAAACGCCAGCAACCGCACCACATCGGGTTCGTCCTCCGCGATCAAAATCACCTTCCGCCGGTCCTTCGACACCATGCGGCACCATCCGCGTCTTGCGTGACGCGCCGATGACAGCTTCGCAACGAGTCCGTCACACCGGCCGCGCCGCCGACTTCCGGCTTGCAACCTTCGCCGCCGCGGCGGTAGAAGTTTTGCCATCGGACTGCGAGGCCGACGTTCCCGGACGTTCCCCGACTGGCACAACCCAACACCAGCGGCTAAGGAGAAGCGCATCATGAATGCATGGCAACGCAAACTTCTCGCCTTCCTGCACGACCCGCCCAGCAAACCGTTCAACATCGTCGAACACCGGGCGATGGCGGATTCGCTGATCCGCAACGCCGGGTTCGACCCGGCGGATGTCGCGTGGTTCTTCGACAAGGTCTGCGATCACACCGCTGCCGCCGCCGACCGCGTCACCTGTCCGAAATCCACGGCGCTCACAGCCGGGTGGGATAAAATGTCCGCCTTCAAGCATCCGCTCGGGGGCGGTGAACTCATCTTTGACCAGCCCATCAATCCTGCGGATGCCGAAGCGCAGGTGGACGCCAAACAACCGCATGGTTGCGATTGGAGCAGGGTTTCCACGGAAGCCGACCGGCAGGATTGGGCGCGATTTTTCATCCATTGGCGGTTGTGGCGACAATTCTGTTCGGAAGCGCACCCCAGTCTCGCGCACCTGCCGGCCGACACCCGCATCCCGGACCACACGATCTGGACGCATTGCAGCATCGTCAGCGCATTGCAGACGTGCGTGCAGTACAAACGGGATGGCGACGAATGCAGAGAGCGGGTTTTTCGCCCCGCTTTCCTGCTCGTCCAAATCGGTCCGGTGCAGGAGTTCATCGCCCAAGCCCGCACGACGCGCGACCTGTGGAGCGGCAGCTATCTCCTGTCGTGGCTCATCGCCCACGGCATTAAAGCCGTCACCGACGAGATCGGCCCCGATTGCGTGATGTATCCCTCGCTGCGCGGTCAGCCGTTGTTCGATTTCCTCCACAAGGAATCGCTCTACGACAAGCTGAACCTCTGGAATGACCTGCGCCATTCCCACGAACAAATCCTCACCCCCAACCTGCCAAACCGCTTCCTCGCCGTCGTGCCGGAATGGCTGGCCCAGCAACTGGCCGTCGCCGCGGAAAAGGTCATGCGAGAGGAACTCCAGCGCATCGGCGACGCCTGCGCCAAGTGGTTGAACGTCGAGGAGACCGCGTTGGCGCGTTGGAATCAACAACTCCGGCAATTTCTCAACGTGACGTGGCAAACGTGGACCTGGGAACCCGATGTTGCCAAAGCCGTGGAGAAGCATCCCGCACTGAAGCCGGCCTACAACGCCGCCATCCACGGCATTCCGACGGAACACCTCGATCCGCGCAACTACAAACACAAGTCATGGCGCGAGGGCGATTATTGGCGCTCGGAAATCGTTCCCGGTAACGATGGCAACCCTGTGATTGACAACCCCGGCTTCGCATGGGCCGCCCATTACGCCGAAACCGACCGGCTCCTCGCCGCCCGCCGCAACACCCGCGACTTTGACTTGTGGGATTGGGAGCAGCGACCCGACGAAAAGTTCAAGGATGCCCTGGAACGCTGGCTCGACCGCGAGAAGACTCGCGCCGGCGCCGTCAAAGACATACTCTCCGGTAAGGAGGAAGTCATCGGCTCGGAAGACTGGCAGAAAGCCCTGGCCAACATCCCCGGCCACTACTTCCGCGAAAACGAACGCCTCGGCGCGCTCAACCTCATCAAACGCGTCTGGCACACGGCGTATTTGCAGCCCAAAGGACTGAACCGCACTCCTCGTTTCGATTCTTTGCCAGCCGTTGCCGCTGCACCCTTCGACCTGCGTGTCATGGAAAAAGCCCGCGATAACCAAACAGCGTGGCAGTTGTTGCTGGACTTTCAACGCGCCGCCACCGAAGCCGGGGACGCATTCGGCGCAACCATCAGCCGTGCCCCCAACGAGCGGGATTGGTTGGAACACACCGATGCTTCGGTCTTTCACACCGTCGAATGGGCACGCCGCATCCGCGAAACCAAATCGGATTCAGACCGGCGCAAACTGGAAGTCGCATCGGCTGCGCTCGGCAAACTCCTCGGCAAGGATGGTCTCAACGAACGGCCCAACCGTTACGTCGCCGTGTTGGCGATGGACGGCGACTCGATGGGCAAGTGGGTCAGCGGCGAGAACGCGCCGCACTGGCGCGACCAGTTGGCCCGGGAAGCCGTCGAGTATTTTGGGCAACACGAAATGCTTGCGGCGCTGCTCGACGCGCCCCGTCACATTTCGCCGAGCTATCACCTGCAATTGAGCGAGGCGCTGGCCAACTTCGCGCTCTATCTTGCCGGGCCAATCGTCGAGTATTTCGACGGCCAGCTCATCTATGCCGGCGGCGACGACGTCGTGGCCATGCTGCCCGCCGAGAACGCTCTGAACTGCGCCCAGGCGTTGCGGATGGCATTTCGCGGCGATCCCAATCTGCACACGGTTTTCCCCGGCGCGTTGCCGGCCCAAGCCGAGCAATGGGGCTTCGTCGGCTTGAACGCGGAGGCTGAGATTTTCAGACGCACCAAACGTTTTGTCCCGCGCGGCTATCCACTCATCGTTCCCGGCAACCGCGTTGACATCTCCGCCGGTATCGCCATTGGCCACATGCACTCGCCGCTGCAAAACCTCGTCGAAGCAGCGCGAGCGGCGGAGAAACGCGCGAAGAAGGACGAAAAGAAAGGCGGTTACGGCAAGGAGGCGTTTGCCGTCAGCCTGTTCAAACGCTCGGGCGAAACTATCCAGTGGGGCGCAAAATGGGATAGCCACGCCATCGAATTGGCACAGTGTTTCGCGGATAATTCCGGCGAAGGCAAACCGCTGTCGGGACGGTTCCCTTATGCCCTGGCCGAATTGCTCCGTGCCTACGACACGCCCACCTACAAAAATGGCAAAGCCGAACCATTCAAGATCACACCAACAACGGACTTTGACCCGTTCAAAGTGTTCTCCGAGGATTTTCGGCATGTTGCCCGTCAGCAGAGCTCGGAGAAATGGAGAACAGAGGAAGGAAAGAGGGAGCGCGAGCAGTTTTGCCGCCTGGCTGACGACTACCTGAAGGATTGTGACAATCGTCGTCTCGACGATTTCCTCGGCCCGTTCCTAACCACCACCTTCATCAACCGCGGAGGAGGAGAATAACCATGCAGACCTTCGACTTCATTCCTGCCGACACGCTCTTCTGTCGCGACCAGCGACCGCTCGCCGCCGGCAGCAGATTCGGTCACGGCGCGAACTGGCCGTTGCCCACCGTGTTGCACTCGGCCATCCGCACCGCGTTGCTGCGGGCCAACGGCGGACTGCCCGAACGCAAGCGCCAAGCTGGTCACGAAAGGCGTGGCGTGAAACGCGGCGAGATGATCACCGAAAAATATCAATGGCTCAACCTGCGCGGCCCGTTCCCGGTGGACAAAACCGGCACGCTGTATTTCCCCATCCCACGCGACCTCGTGCCCACCGGCGACGGCACGGTGGACTACCTGAGAATCATCCCGAATCGCGGCGGCAACAACCTGCCGGCACCACTCACGCACCTGGCTGCGTCGTTCGCCGCGCCGTCGAAGGCGAAGCTGCCGGAATGGATTTCCGCCGCCGAATACGCTGACTATCTGGCCGGCAAGCTGACCGCGTTACCCGACCGCGAACCGCTCTGGGACACCGAGTACCGCATCGGTGTGGCGATTGATGCCGACACCCACACTGCAAAGGAAGGCCAACTCTACGCCGCCGAACATCTCCGGCTGCGCGACGACGTGAAACTGCGGTTCGCCGTTTCCGAAGACCCGCACCGCAAAGAGCAAGCTGATCTCGCCGAAAAAATCCTCCAACTCGGCGGCGAACAACGCTTCGGCAAGGTTGACTTCGTCGGAGAGGGCGAACTCCCTTTGCCCGCGCTCCCGCAAAAAGATTGTCATTCTGAGCGCAGCGAAGAATCTCCGTCGTTTCCGTCTTGCCTCGTCAAATGGATATTGCTCACTCCCGCCATCTTCATCCACGGCTGGCGACCGGGCTGGATTGGTGATGACGGAAAGGTTTTGCTGCGTGTAGTGGACAAAAACAAACGTGCTGACCGGCGCCGACCACGCTACGACGACCCGCATTGGAAATACGATCCTCACCAGGACGACGCCGAACCCATCGCCGCCGAACTCGTCGCCGCCGTGGTCGGCAAACCGCAGGTCATCGGTGGCTGGGATGACGCGCCGAAGCCCACGCACTTGGCCGTGCCGAGCGGCTCGGTCTATTACTTTCAGGCCGCCAACGAAACCGAAGCGAACAAACTGGTGACGGCGCTGCAAGACCGGTGCAAATCGGATTTCTTCGGCGAGAAAGGTCTCGGCCTCGGCGTCTGCGGCAAGTGGCAACACCAGCAACCAACGTCCGGGAACGTTCCCAACGCAACAACCAATCGGAAAACCCAGTAAAGGAGAAGCCATGA
>CAZHLM010000049.1:0-25829 GCA_964533295.1 uncultured Verrucomicrobiota bacterium | reverse complement strand
CAGACCAAAGAGGTGGAGGAGCTAACGATCAACCCCGAAAAGTTTAAGCACAAACCGATTATTCCCCAATCATTACCGTGAGCGTGATATGACTTCTCGTCCTTACCTCCTAATCGTCACTCTTCGTGACCTTTGGCATTCTCACCCAAAGAACGAAGGTCGAAAGTACGGCGGGACTTCTCGGGATTTCAGGGAAGCCAAGGAATGGCTCCAGGTCAACGACTGGGAGCCGGGAGACGTGACCGAGCTATCGCAGAGATTCAACCGGTACATGGCCGATACGTTCGAGGCATGGGAGCAGCAGGACTATCCCTTGTGGGCGTTCCTCAGACATTACGGGCGATATGCCCCGCCACGGGGAGAGCGAATTGTGAGGCGGTCAACGTACCACTGTCCTGAGTGCGGACAGCAACACCCAATCAGCGAACCATGCAAAGTGAGGAGGCTGGCGTGACAGCAATTGATCATGGCATAGAGGGCGGCCTGTTGTACGGTCTGACGGCCAAGCTCGCGTTCGACGCGCCGCCGGAAGTCTACTGGCCGCTTTTTGCCTGGGGATGTATTGAGGGAGCATGGCCCGATGCTTTCGACTGGGTTATGTGGAAACTGGGAAAGAGCATCCGGTGGTATTGGTACACGGTCTACCACGAACTTTCAACGCTCTGGAACTTCGGCCCCGCGTTCAATCTCCACGTTTTGGTTGTAGACAAGCTCTTCCATGATGAGGGCGGCGCGTGGTGGCCGCGGCTCTGGGGGCTTGCGATTGTCTTCTGGCTTGCGGAGGCGGCGGGACTTGTGCTCATGGTAATCCGATGAAACACATTGACGTTGACCCTGGGAAGTGGTACGCAATCGAAACTGCAACGCAGCTCGTGTGCTGCCAGTGCGCGTGTGTCCATGACATTGCTGCACGGTATCGAAACGGGCGGATAGAAATCAGACTGCGGTTGAACCAGGCGGAGACGAAACGGGAACGGGAGAAACGAGAGCATGACTGAGCACTTCACACTCGAAGAACTGACCCGATCTGATTATGCCCTGCGGCATGGCCTGGACAATTCGCCTCCAGGTCACGTCAGGCGGCAACTTTACTTTCTCGCCCGCGATATTCTCGAACCTGTCCGTGCGTTGTTCAACCTGCCAATCTATGTAACGTCAGGTTATCGCTCGCCCGAGGTCAACGCGGGAATCGGGGGAGCTTCAGGCAGTCAACACATGATGGGTCAAGCTGCGGACTTCATAATTCCCGGGATTGAGAATATCCGCGTCATCCATGAGATCATCGCAAGCCCGATACGCTTTGACCAACTGATTTATGAGTTCGGGCCGATGGGATGGGTACATATTAGTCGTGCAGGTGTTCCACGGATGGACGTACTCGAAGCCACACGGATGGGCGGAAGAGTTGTCTACCTACCATACACAGCGCTGGAGGCGTGAATGAATAACCGTGAAGAGCGAATCGAAGAAGATGAACAGCGTTGGTTCGAATATCTGAACATTCCCTATCCGTATACGCGCCCGCCGACAAATCATTGTCCCTCGCCCGATGTGAGGAAAATCCTAGTTTTGTCAGATCCTCACGAACCCTACGGCAACGGCAGAGTTTACACCTCTGTCCTCAATGATCAGTGGGATGCATCGGTTGTCGTTGTGCCCGGCGACCTCGGAGACTTCTACTCAAAGTCAAGGTTCCGCAAGGAACGGCATACATCGTTCCGCGATGAACTCAGGGCCGTCTTTCTGCGGATAGAGTGGTTGGCTACTTTGTGGCCGGACGTGAGAATCATGCTTGGTAACCATGATAACCGACCGGAAAAAACAATGGCCGACCTTTTGCAGAATCGGACCGACATGATGATTTTGACCGAGCAGGGAATATTGAGGCGGCTTGCAAGCTACTTTGACAACGTGCAGATTGTGGGGCATCGGATTGAGGGCATAGACATGACGCATTTCTATCAGCACGGCGACATCATTTTTTGTCACGGCGAGTTGTCGCGGAAGTCTCGGGAGATGGTACTCTGGAGGATTTCTGAATATCTGCAGCATTGGGGGAGTCATCTGGGCTTGAAACCATACCGCGTGATTGCACAAGGACACAATCATTCCTCCCTGAAGATGGTGAAGGGGAGTGAGTGTTGGTTTTGTCTCCCGACGGCAAGCGACCCCTACAGTCTGGGGATGGAATATATCTACCGGGCTAAGCTCTGGGGTGAACCTCCGGCAGTTGGGTATTCGGTTTTCTATCAGATGGACGGCGTAACGGATTTCAACCTGTCTGACAACGTGGTGCTCTAATGGACATACTCGATCTCTACAAAAAGACAGACTCTTATGATGGTCCAGACGCACATACGATACAGGAGTTTTGCGAGGCATGGGGAGTGAGCGAAAAACTCGCCAGGCGCCGCTTGGATGCATTGGTTAGAGAAGGCCGTGCGGTGAAACTGAAGAGGTTAGAAAAGGGCAAGTGGCGGGCCGTATGGAAGCTGGCATGACCGAGATCGAATTTCTCTGGAAGATACGAGATGTGCTCACCGACATCCTCGGTTCCTCTTCGCGCACGAAAGAGGATTTGATTGAAGACGTGCAGAAGTTACACGCGGAGGTGACAGGCAGAATCCGCGAACTCTGGGACAGGATCGGGGGTTCCACTAGTGGAACAGACATCAACCCGCGTGCCAAGTAAATTTTCCGGAGCTGTTGACAAGCGGCAACCTGCAACGTATATTGACGCAGCACAGACAAGGAGGGCACAATGTCTAAATCCACCGTACTACCTCCCGACATACTGACCGACACGCGGTCAGTTCCAATCGGTTTTGCTCAAGGCTGGACGCTCAGTGTAGATTTCACCCTTGACCATGGCGGGACGTTTACACTCCAGAAAGTCTACCGCGTCTACGACCAGGGTCGGAAGCGAGCGGATATCACCTACCTGCTCGAACCCGAAGACATCGACTCAATAGAGCAGGCGTTGTACGAATCATTCGGATCACCGTAGTTTCAATCCCATTATGGTCCGATTCAGATGTTCAAAGGAGGGCACAATGTGCAGCAAACCTATCTACATAGACGGTATGGAAGCAGACTTTGACAAAGTCCGCGAAGTCGTACTGTCGGAAGACAACGAACCCGACCAGGCGATTTGCCAGTGGTGCTACGCGGCTTTCACGCCTGCGGATGTTTTCGATGATCTCTGTCCTGACTGTGATTTGTTGGTGAAGCTGATGAACGCCGAAGACCTGACGCGGAGGCGGCCATGACACCGCGCTGCGAACTCTCTGATCTCATGGTCAATGGGGACGGCCACCTGTTCTATTGGTCCGACGGGTCGCCGATCTACGTCTACCAACTCAAGCACGACCAGTACGGTATTTACTGGACTGGCAAACTTATTCCAGTTAAATGGCCTTGGAGGGCAACAACATGAAAATTGAAGTCCGTAAGACAAAGGCCGAAGGGGTGGTACAGATCACCACCCTGGACGAACGGTGGTATATTGTGGGCGAAGATATGGACAATCCCTATCCGTCAATCACTTGGATTGCCGGATACTATCCAAAGGGCATAGCCTTCTACAAATGGCTTGCCGACAAGGGATGGGATGAAGCCGAAGCGTTGAAGCAGGCTGCCGGGGACCGGGGGTCAAAGGTTCATCATGCTATCGAGTGCTTGCTACTGGGTCAAGAAGTGAAGATCAACGACGGTTTCCCGGATTCGCAGAACTTGGTCTCCGAGTTGACTGTGGAGGAATGGGAGACATTGCTTTCCTTCGCGGATTGGTTCCGGGAGACGAAGCCCGAAGTGCTCCAGCTTGAACAAGTTGTGATTGACCCGGCAAGACATTGTGCCGGGACGCTTGACCTGAAATGCAAGATCGGGCAGGATGTATGGATTATAGATTTCAAAACCAGTCAGAACGTCTGGCCTGAACACGAGTTGCAGATTTCCGCATACTCTCATTGCGCCGGAAACGAAGACGTAACCAGGCGCGGGATTCTCCAGCTTGGTTACCGCCGCAACAAGAAGCTCTGGAAGCTCACCGAAGTTGAGGACAAAATCGCTCTCTTTGATGCGGCTCGCCTGATATGGCACGCCGAAAACGACGGCATCCGTCCGAAACAAAAAGACTATCCGACCACAATCAGACTGGAGGTCAACCATGCCGCACATGAGTGAAATGTTTCCCTCGAACTACCTAAAAGAATTCGACGTGGGTGATGGGCAGCTCTGGACCGTCAAGAGCATCACCCACGAGGAAGTCGGACGCGGGGAGAATGCCGAGATGCGGTGGGTCATGCGGTTTGAGGAAACACCGAAGCGCCTGGCGTTGAATAAGACGAACGCGAAGAAGGCGGCCAAGGTCTTCGGCTCAGAGAATACCGAAGACTGGGTCGGAAAGCAGATCGTATTGTACTGGGACCCCGAGGTTGTATACGGCGGGGATGAAGTTGGCGGCGTGCGGCTTCGCGCGCCGAAGGTCGAGAAAAAAGATTTGCCGTTCTAGGGTCCGGCGGGGGCCGGGGGCTTACCCTCTCGGAGACTGTGCCCTCCGATGCTCCCGGTCCCCCGCCACTTTTTTTAAGAGGATATGAAACAAATCATTGCACACGGCAATGTCAGGGATGGAGTGTTGACACTGACACGACGCGCAGAGTTTGAACGCCAGTTGTGTTCGTTGTCCGGGCCCGTGGTTGTGAGGGTAGAGAGGATGACCCGGACTGCGGCGCAAAATGCGTATTACTGGGGGGTTGTCGTGGCGATGATTAGTGAAGGGACAGGCAACGACCCAGATGTGGTCCACGAAGCATTAAAGTCCATGTTTAATCCTGTGCGGTTCACCTACCTAGACAAAGTGGGCGAATTCCACGAAACACGCATTGGGGGTTCAACGGCGGTAAAATCTCTTGACGCATTCGCCGAATACCTGGAGGCGTGTCGTATGTGGGCCGCGCAGGAACTTGGTATTGTCATCCCAGATCCCGGAGAAAATGAAGGAGCTAGGTGAACAATGAGCCGACGGATCGGCCACTGAAGGTTAGCTTTCAGTGATAAAGCGCCATTCTAAATCCTCGCGCCGTGCGGCTGAGAAGAAAGCTGATGAAGCATTGAGCCGCTATATTCGCAGCGTTTACCCGGCATGCGTCATGTGCGGATCGACTAAGAACCTGACAGCCGGGCACTACATCACACGCAACTCGAAGTCGGTCCGGTATGATCTCTTAAATGTATTCGGTCAATGCAGGCGGTGCAATTTTCTGCACGAGCACTATCCAGAGAGGATGACGGCATGGTATCTGAGGACCTATGGCCTGAAGACCTGGGAAGACCTAGTCGCAAGGGCAGCAAAGACAAAGAAGTGGACCGTCCCAGAGCTAGAAAAGCTCGCAGAGGAGTTCGACGCAATGAGGCGTGCGGGTGCTGTCATGCTGGCCGCCGCAAAATCGGCACGCGGAATGCGGATGGCGGACCCATCGTTTGGTGTCCGGACTGTCAAACATTCCTAAAGGAGGGCGTATGATTCAGCTTGATAGCGGGCGAAGCATGGAGAAGTCATGATGATAAGCTATGGCGATTTCATGAAGGATCTCTCGCTTCAATTCATGCCGTACCCGTAACTCTCATCGTCGAAGTGGAGGAGTGATGGACTGCTTGCTCCCTATTGGCGTGGGCTGTTTGGTGGTGGGCGTTGTTGCGCTCGCTCTCGTGAGGCCACGCGCCTATGTCCGGGGTGTGGCTCTTTGGATCATTGGGCTGTTGGTCTTTGCCTGGCAGCTTGACCTTTCCATTGTCGGATGGAACGAGGGCATAGTCCGGGTACTCCTGGTTCTGGGGGTGGTCATATGCGTGGCGGTGTTCATACTCGCAGGGATAGTGTACGCGGAATGATGAAGTTTCTAATCGTTGACCTGAACTATATTGGTGATGTTCTCATGAGTTCGCCCGTGGCACGGTGTCTGGTAGACAACTACCCTGCATCTGTCGTTGACATGGTGACGTATTCTGCGAGTGCGGATGTAGTGCGTGCCAATCCCTATATTGACCACGTCTATGGAGTTTCCCGGTGGTGGGCTTTACCGTGGCGGACACTGAGGGCGGAACGGTACGATGTGGCGATGCAGCTCAACACATCACTGCGGACGAATCTATCGCTGGCACTCTTGGGGGCGAAGGCTACGCTTTCCTATTCATACAGAGGCTCCGGGTGGCCGTGTACGCTTTCCGTTCCCCTGGAAACCCGCACGGCGCGAAGCGGCGGGAGGATAGACGAATGCCTGGCGCTCTTAGAGATCGGCCTTGACTGTGAGGTAAAAGACCGGCGCATGGTTCTGGAATTGCCCGAATGTGAATTCACGCTCCCGCCTGAGATTCAAGATGCTAATATGTTGATTGGCTTTCATGTTTCCTGCCGTCCGGCGGATCATTGGCGGCGGTTCTGGCCCGTGGAGAAGTGGGCGGCTCTGGGTGATCTGTTGGTCAGGCGCTACGGCTGCGCGATTATCTTTACCGGGGGCGTGGATGAAGCGCGGTACGCGGAGATGGTCCGGGCCTTGATGCTGGAGTCGAAATCAACGCACAGCTTTTCAGGCCGACTCAGCTTTCTGCAGTCTGCGTGGCTTGTGACTAAGCTCTCTCTTCTTGTCACGGTCAATACGTCCATGATGCACGTTGCGATTGCAAAGGACGTACCGAGCGTAGCTCTGATCGGCGGGACTCCGGCGAAGGTGGTGCATCCGTTCCACGACCCAAGGCATAGATACATCGAAGACCCCGCCCTAAAGAATTACGATCCCTGGAACCCGGCACGCTATAAGCCCGAGCTTGCCGATGTCCCGGTTGCGGCGGTGCTGGCAGAGGTTGAAACGCTGATTGATTATCTAGGGAGGTGCGATGCTGAACGATCTCGAGCGTGAGTTGTCAATCCGTCTGCGGGGGATTTCCCTCAACGTGGACCTTGTGGGTTCCTGTTGTCTCGCCTGCCCGACGTGCGCCGTGGGTTCAATCGGGAACCGGAGCGATGGGCGGATGTCTTACGATACCTTCCTTGACATTCTAGGCAAGGCGTGCGGCGATGAGGGGCTCAAGATACGCCGGATGCAGTTATATGCTTACACCGACCCCTGCCTTCATCCTGAGTTACATAGGTTCGTCCATGCCTGCACGACACACGGCATTCCCTCCTACATCTCTACCATGCTCCAGACGACAAAGTGCGATTTCCGGGAAGTCATTGAGGCGCGGCCTAGGGAGTTCCGCATCAGCTTTCCGGGGTGGGAGCGGATGCACGTCTACCAGAAGGGGGCAAGGCCGGAAGTATTTGACCGGAAGATTCGAGAAGTCTGCAAGCTCCCTCGCTATCCCGAAACTTGCTGGACTATGGCCTTTCACGTCTACCGGGACAATCAGCACGAACTGCCGCGCGCGCGGGCATTGGCTGAACACTACGGGCTGAAGTTCGTTGCGCTCCCCGCAATTTTCATGGTCGCGGAGAAGACCACGCGGAAGGACTACACGGCAGCCGACCGAGAGATCATCTCTCACCTCATCGAAACGCCCGAAGAGGGCGCGGCCCGAATGAAACCGAGCAATCAGTGTGTGTGCTGGAAGCAGGTAACGATCCGCTCCAACGGGACGGTGATGTTGTGCCAGCTCGTGTTCCGGGATGAATTCAAGATGGGATATTTCGGCGATCTCCCATTCCTTTCCTGGTTGAAGTTGATACGCACGCACGAGTTCTGCGGTGAATGCATGGCGACGAACTCACACCGGCTTCAGGAATGTTTCGCGGATTTCGTAACGAGTCCCGACCCCGTAGCCGAAGCCAACAAGAAGAGGCGCAAATGAGAAAGAAGGAATACGACAGCGTCATCGACGGGCGCGTCGTGCCGTTCTCAGCGCACGGTGACGCATCAGACTACAATCTCAACAAAGGGCGGCGGGTCAAGCTAGTGCGTGAGTTCATCGGCTTCGACCTTTCGGGGTTGAAGACTCTGGACATCGGCGCGCCGAATGCCTTCGGTCAAAGTCTGGGGATTAAGCACAACACGATGGGTGATCTCAACCGGAACATGGAAACCCCCTCCGACAGTTACGATTTTATACTATTTTCGGAAATCATTGAACATCTGATGAATCCGGCACTTGTGACGGGTTGGTGTTTCCATCTTTTGAAACCCGGCGGGCATTGTCTGGTATCAACCCCACTTGCAACGTGGCATTCTGGTATCTCGATGCAGTCTCCCCATCACTTCACGGAGTACCGGCCCGACAGACTACGGCGGATGTTCGAGTACGTCGGCTTCCGTGTCGTGCGTTACAAGGTAATTAACATCTGGGACCGCAGATTCGCGTTCTACGGTGTGCGTCCCTTGCTGCGCGTTCTCTTTCACCGGAGCCAGCTATGGCTACTTCAGAAACCTTAAGCCCGTTCTACCACTGGACCGAGAAGGACCACAACCAGGAAAATCTCAACACCCGGCATCGCCTGCGGTGCTATCAGAAATTCATCGGGCGGGAGAGATTCGGTGAATATGAACGGGTGCGGGATATTGGCAGGCCGAATTACGTCGGGCGGGGATTGGGGATTCGCTGGAACACGGGCCACGACCTGGACAAGGGACTCATCAGAAATTCGGCAGAGAGTGACGTGATCTGTTGTTTTGAAGTCCTGAATCACATTATGAACCCGCTGTTGTTGCTCGAAGATTGCTACAGGTCGCTTTCCCCGAACGGCAGGCTTTACCTGTCGGTCCCCAAGCTGTGGTTGGTCCCCTGGCATCACTGCCACTACGACTTCGTGATCTACGACCCTGAAAGATTGGAACGGTTGTTCCGCTATGTCGGGTTTGAGGTAGTCAGGCGGGAGACACACAACCCCTGGCCGTGGTACTTCATGTTTTACGGGGTTCGTCCGTTCTTCCGGGTGTTGTTCCATCGCATCAGTGTTTGGGAGCTGAGGAAGCCATGACTTGGTATCTAGGAGCGGCAGCGTGGTGTCTCGCGGTGCTGAATTTCTGGACGCGGCTTATGTACTGGGAGGGCGGGGAGTTTGTCGACCCGTACATTACATGGGTGGTCCCCGATTGGCCGGAGATGGTGCTCAGTGGATTGTGTCTCTGTGGTGTCGTTCTATGTCTCTATAAAGCACGGAGGAAGCATGATCTGTCAGAGCTGCGGTGAGGCGATACCCAACGTGAACGGGCGGCAGAAGTACTGTACGGCGTGTTACCATGCCAGGAACCAGAACGCCGCGATGCAACGGGCGAGGACTCGCGGTGTCCGGGACAGCGCACAGCATTACACAGTGTGGATGAAGGAATATCTACGGAATGACTGGCACTCAGAGGAGGGCAGACGTTATCAGACAAGGGACTATCTATGAGGCAGGAGCAGAGTCCACGGTCCAGATGTAGGAACAACGAAGTAATCATCTACCGGAATGGGACTATCCACATGCATGGGAAATTCTTGAAGAGGCCATTGAATAAATGGCTATGGGGTGTGGGAGACAATGGGACGTGCGAGGAGCCGCCGGTATGTTTCGTCAAGGCCGGTGAATATGAGTTCACCATACATGCCGACACAATTACCTTTCGTGATCACACCCAATTACAGAAGTTTTTGAATGAAATGGTGCGCCGTATCAACGAGCAGAGTAAGCGAATCCGGGAGTTGACGGAAAGCAAGGAATACCAGCGGCAGGAAACTCGTGCGCTCTGGGATGCGGTGAAACAACTACAAGCGCAAGGGAGGACGGATGGAGACCGAACAACATCAATCCATCGCTGAGAAGCACCCTGGGTACTTCCTGTGGAGATGCACGGAATGTGAGAGGATGATTCGGGAAGAGTGGCCGGAGGGTCAGTTGACCGTTCTGCGTCCTGGGGACCGGGAAGCGGTCCATAGCGGCTTCTGGATTGCCCCGGAGTACAAACGAGCATTGGAGGACAGAAATTGAAAGAGAAATGGTGGAAGCGAGGGCTTACAGCTCTGGGCGTGGTAGTGGCATACCTGGCAACGAATGTCCTGCCGGGGATTCTCGACGCGATACGAAAGCCCAAGAAATAGCAGGAGGTCAGACGTAGTAGGGTCCGTCACCCCGATCTCACAATCTAGCTAGACTGTCCGGCCCGCCCCCACTAGGCGGGCCGTTGTATTTCCCACAAGTAGACCCCTCCTTGATTTGACTTTTTGTTTCCCCCAATCTACCTTTTGACTGCATCAAAGTGTATACCAGATAGGGCCCGGAGAACCGAGCCTGTGAGCCGGTCAGGATGAGCCAAGAGCGCGTCGGGCCCTAGCTGGCTACTACCCGGGGGGAGAATTGACCGTACAGTCAGGGGATAAACGGGGGTATTGTAGGCCATCGGCTTATGATACCCCTTTGTCTGTTTTGTAAATTGTAGAAAGTAAAGTGTTTAAGGTCGAAATGACCAGTTGCCAAAATGGAAGAAAAAAAGCGCATAAGGGAGAAGGAAAGAGGCAGGCAGCGTCGACCTTCGGAAGCCTGGCAGAACAAGTCGAAGGTTGTCCTCGCCCGGCTGATCGAACGGACCATGGCAGAGGCGGAAGACGCGCCATTGCGGGACCGTTTGGAAGCCATCCGGGTGATTGCTCCCTATTTGTTGCCGAAGATGCCAGCGGCGGTGGACCTCAATGTCTCAGGTAGTCTCGGCTTCGAAGCTGCTGACAAACTCTTCGAAAGCGTTTTTGGAGGTGTTACACAAGCACCTCCGGCCATACCAGAGGGCATGGCTTCAGGACCGGAGGCGGATGAGGATTTGGAGAGCCGCGAGGCAGAGCGGCAAGTCGACGGCTCTGGCGGCTGAGTGCGTCTGGGAGGCAGCGTTCCGCGGCGCGGATTGTATGATCGTTTCCTCCGCAGAGAAGAACGCGATTGAGGTGTTGGGCAAGTGCCGGAGCATGGCGGAGGTTGCGCGCACCGCCGGGGTACCGCTGAGGTTCACGGTAGACGCAAAGACGGAGTTACGATTTGCAAACGGGCACAAAATTCTTTCTCTTGCTCAAAATCCTGACACTGTCCGGGGTTTTACGGGTCATGTCTTCCTTGACGAGTTCGCGCATCATGCAGAAGACAAAGCTATCTATCAGGCTATCCTCCCTGTTACTACGCTTGGTTACCGCCTTAGCGTCATCAGTACGCCGCTTGGTGAGTCTGGGGAGTTTTACCGTTGTTGGAGCGAACGACCGGACTTCAGCAAGCACACCCTCACCATATATGACGCAATCCGAGCTGGACTCAGAGCTGACGCGGAGTTCTTTCGCCGAAACATGGATGAGGACGCATTCAGACAGGAGTACCTCGCAGAGTTCGTTGATGAGGCTTCGAGTTACTTTCCCTACGACCTGTTGCGTGGTAACATCGGAGGGGGTCTACCCGGAGGTTCAGTATACATGGGTGTTGATGTTGGGCGGAAGCGGGACCGGACGGTCATATATGTTCTTTCCCAACTAAAGACAATGCACACCACGGAACATATTGAGGTCCTGGAAAAAACAGATTTCGAGACACAGTCGGCAGTCATCCGTGGACTCTGGGAGAGGTTCAGCGCGGAGAGGTTGTGCATTGACGCATCGGGGATCGGAGCACAGTTGGCCGAACAACTAGCTGATGAACTGGGGAATGTAGAGGGCGTGGTGTTCACCAACGCAGTCAAGGAACAAATGGCTATTACGGTCAAGCGCCTGTTGCAAGCCCGGCGGCTGTCACTCCCCGATGACTCGCAGTTGCTTTCCGATATTCACTCGATCAAAAAGATGGTAACGGCCTCGCACAACGTGAGGTTCGACGCAGAGAGAAATTCCGAGGGGCACGCCGATAGGTTCTGGGCTTTGGCTCTAGCTTGTCATGCGTGCAACGATACAGCACCCGCGGTGAGGTTTTTATGACGCTCCGTGACAGGGTAAGGCTTTCATGGGAGGTCTTGCGCGGCAAGGCACTCCCGGACATCTACGGTATACAGAACTGGAACTCTTACGGCGGCGGGTTTTCGACCGGCATATCAAAGGACCAACTGCTGAATGCGTACCGGTCCTGGGTCTATGCCTGCGTCTCTGCCAGGGCAAAGGCTATCGCGGCGGCCACGTTCCGACTCTACGTCAAGCGCGGGCCGGATGAGTTCGAGGAAATCGACGACCATCCCATGCTTGAGCTGCTGGAGGAGGTCAATCCGTATCACACGCGATGGGAAATGTTCTACCTGACTTCGGCGAGTCAGGACTTGACCGGTGATGCGTACTGGTATCTGGCCAATAACAAAGTCGGGGTGCCGGGCGAAGTGTGGCCGCTGGACCCCGGGAAGATGAAAGTTGTCCCAGATAAACGAGAGTTCATTTCCCATTACGAACTCCGGCAAGGGAGAGAGGTGATCCGGTTTGAGAGTAGTGAAATTTTGCATTTCAAATTCCCAAATCCACAAAACCCGTTCTACGGCATGGGTCCGGTAGAGGCGGCGGTACAGTCTATTGATGCAGACTACTACCAGCACGAGTACAACAAGAAGTTCTACGAGAACTCAGCTATGCCCGTCCTGGCTCTGATGACCGACCAGAAACTTTCGGAGGTCAATTACAAGCGGGTAAAACAGGAATGGCAGAAGCAGTATGGAGGGAAGGACAACGTCGGGAAGACTGCTGTCCTCGATGCAGGGTTAAAGGTGCAGCCCATCGGTGTGAACCCGAAAGACCTGGACTGGCTGGCGACGAACAAAGCATCGCGGGATGACGTGCTAGGAATTTTCGGCGTGCCTGCGTCCAAGCTCGGGATCGTAGAGGATGTGAACCGGGCCAATGCAGAGGCCAACGACTACACGTTCTCAGCTAATGTTATTGAGCCTATCCTTTCCATGATGGACCAAAGGATGACGCAAGACCTGGCGCGGAAGTACGACCCCAAACTTATCGTGATGCACGACTCTACCATCCGTTCGGATGAGAGAGCGGCGGCTGAAGTAGCCGAAATCCGTATCCGCTCAGGTCAGACAACGATCAACGAGGAACGGAAGTCTCAGGGGTTTAAGCCAATCGAAGGCGGGGATGAGTTAAGAATTTCAAGCAATCTGGTAACTATTGGTTCGAATGAATCATGAAAAAGACAACCGGCAACGGGGTAACAAGTGCCTGGCTCTGGAGGGAATGACGATGGAACTCAAACACATCACGACGGTAGAGGAAATCAAAGAGGCGGACGACGGCGAACGGTCCATCGTTCACCTCATCACTACAGAGGCAGAAGACCGGCAGGGGGACATTGTCCGCACCAAGGGCATGGATGATGAGAACTACGCCAAGAACCCGGTTGTCCTCTACGGGCACGCCTACGGGTCGTTCCCGATCGGTAAGTCTTTGTGGCGGAAGCCGACAACCCGCGGCGGTGGCAAGGGCATCATGGCTAAGACCCAGTTTGCAGACACAGAGGAAGGGCGCAAGGCTTACACCCTCTGGCGCGACGGGTTTCTGAACGCCGCCTCCATCGGCTTCATGCCGAAGGAATGGGATGAAATCCGTGACGATAGCGGACGCGTGACCGGGTGGGATATTAAGAAGTGGGAGCTGTGGGAATACTCCATTGTTCCGGTCCCGGCCAATGCTCAGGCTCTACGTCTGAGTTTGAAGGAGCTTCCGGGGCAGCTCGGGGCTCTCACGCGGGAATGGCTGAACGAGCAACGTCTGTGTGAGTTGGAAGAGTGCAAGGGGAAGATGGAAGCGTTGCCCGAAGTCCTCAAAGAACTGATCGAGCAGGCACGCGAACACGAGAGGCAGATCAAAGGACTCGAAGCGTTAATCGAAACACTGAAGACACCGCCCAGGGTAGAGACGGTAGGCCGTAGGGTATCGGATGCAGAGCTGAAGAGGTTCGTGTCTGATGCCGTGGCTGGAGCCGTTAGCCGATTGAAGGGCAAAGTATAAACCACTTTTCATATTGGGGGTAACATAGATGGAACAAACAAATGAACCGGTCGTGCAGCTGTCGATGGAGCAGCTGAACGCCATGTTTTCCAACATGGCGGGCGAGATCTCCAAGCAGCTCGGCATGGACAAGGTGGACCGCAAGTATGGCGTGTTCCCGGGTCTGTCCGAGAAGGAAATGGAGGGCCTGACCAAAGACCAGAAGCTGCGGATTTGGCTCAAGTCAGTGGTTCAAGGCGATGCGGAGACGCTTGCCAGAATTAAAACGACTCTGAGCTACACTTCAACTGCCGGTCTGGGCTTCGTGCCCGAAGAGTTCCGCACCGAGGTCATCCGAGTGGCGGAGCTGTACGGCGTGGCTCGCAGATATGCCTATGTGTTCCCGACGAACGTTGCGACGATCAACCTGAATTCGTTGGCATCAGGACTGACGGCGTACTGGATCACCGACCAGACGAGTGCGATCACCCGGTCGGAACCCGTGTACGCTGAGCCGACGATTGCGGTTGAGGCGTGTGCCACGATCTCAGCGGTTGCGAACGAACTGCTGGAGGACGCTACGTTCCCGGTCGTGAATCACGTCGCAGAGCTTGCCGGTGAAGCAATCGCCTATGCCGAAGACTACCAGATGCTCCGGGGGACAGGTTCGCCCTTCCACGGCATCCTTGGAACGGTCACAGGCCAGGTGACGGTGACATCGACAGCAAACTCGTATGCCAACTTCACGCCGGAGGACTTGCTTGACCTCCCGATGGGGGTGGCTGCGAAATACCGAATGGGCGGGGCGTATTTCATGCATCCGACGGTCCTTGCAAGCCTGACCAAGAGCTTCAAGGATTCGATGGGCGGGTTCTTGCTCCGCAATCCGCGTGAGGATGGTTTGGCGACTACGATCTGGGGGTATCCCGTGATCGAGTCGGAGACTATGCCTTCGACGGATGCAGCCAACACCAAGTTCATCGCGTTTGCAAATCCCAAGCGTTGCTTTTTCGCCGACCGTCAGTCGATGAGCCTTGACGTGTCGCGCGATGGTTACGTCGCAGCGTCAACGGCGGTGTCTGCCTTCGAGCAGAACCTTTCGTTGATTCGGGTCATCGAACGTGTGGGCCTTGGATGGACGCTTGGAGCCGGTACCGCGGTCCTGAAGACCGCTGCGGCGTAAGGAGGATAGCACAATGAAAAAGCTAGTCCTTCTTGGTGTCCTCGTGTTCTGTGTTGTGTCTCTTGCATCATCGCAGTGGAGCGCCACGCTTCAGCCTTACCAGGTGAAGCAGGACTCCTCGATCAATGATGTGGTTGACACAACCAACACGTTCCGGGTCGGTCCTGCGAACATGGTGTCGGTAGTCTACAAAGGGGAGGACCGATACTCGGTTCGCTCCATTACCATAGACTACCGGCCTGTGGGGTATGCGACGTGGACGGCTGTGACTGACACCATCGCGGCATTCGCTGCGACGAGTGACGGTAACACAGTCTACACGGAGCGTATTCTGCGGGACGGGACCAAAAACCTTCTGCCTTCTGTGGATGGATACTTCCGCCTCAGAGTTCTCCATGCTGCATCGGGGAACGACTCGAAGCGGAACTGGATCTATATCCGCGTCGGGCAGTAACTATACCTTAACCGGGGGAGGGTCACACCTCCCCCGAGGGGTTAACGATGAGAGTACGTGCGATAGAAAGGATTTTCGAGAAGGGCACAATTCGTAAGCCCGGTGATGAGTTCGATGTGACCGAGGAGCGGGCCCGCGCTCTGGGTGCTGTGGTAGAGCCGGTGGAGTTTGTCGAAGCGCCGGAGGCTCCTGCCGTCCACAAGCAGGTCCGCAAGCGGAGGAAACATGGCGCTCAGTAGTCGGTCTATTATCACGCTGAATGAGGCCAAGGCTTACCTGAACATCTCTACGGGCGGGACGGCCTGGGACAGCACGCTCGAAACGTGGATTGACTGGGTGTCGGGGAAGTTCGAGGAAGAAACACGGAATAAAGTCAACGCCACGGCCATTACTGAGATACTAGATGGCGACGGTACGGGGTTCCTTGAAACGACCTACTTCCCGGTGCTGTCGATCTACGGCGACACAGAGGCAGAGCGGCTGGCGAATCTCCAGAAACGCGCCTCGCCGATCTCTGACTGGGAAGACATCCTGACCTCGGAAAGCTATATCTTTATCGAAGAGACAGACGCGACGAAGATACAACTCCTCAACTACGTCTTCCCTGCCGGGGTAAAAAATATCAGGGTGAAATACTGGGCTGGTTACTCCGCGGCCAACGTTCCTACGGACATCAAAAAGGTGATCCTTGAGGCGCTGGCTACGATGTGGAAGGAGTCGAATCTGGGTAAGGGTCTGTTGAACGTCTCGAGTGAGACGGCGAACGTGGCGGGGGCTTCGATATCCTACCGGGACTTTGGCCCGCGGTGGGACGCGGTCGTTGCTCGGAGGAGGAAGTATCTATGAAATGGCTGCTCTTGCTCTTGCTTTTGCTCTTGCCTATTGTGGCTGAGGCCCAAGTGGTGAATCAGTATGTGCGGAGTTCGACCGACTCCGGGTATGTGACTACGACCTGGAAGAGGTTCAGCTCACCAGGGACGTATGACAAAGTGGTCTACATCGAGGTGGACCATGACACCACGGGCTATGCGCGCACACCGCTACTTTACGTGGCGTTTGAGAATGACACGACGGCGGGGAGGTTGTATTTCCTCCGGCCCGGTGAGTCGAGGGAGTTCCCCGGGACCGGAACTGGTATGGCGATAACGCATTTCCACATTCGAGCTTCGACCGGGGCCGTTCCCTATCGGGTGGTGTGGTATTGAGGGAACGCAATGCCCAATATACTGATAAGCGATACCGATGAGACGCACGCGCTGGGTGTATTGGCTGCAATAAGCAACGGATATGGTTCGGATGTTACAGCCGATACCATTGTACGATTAAATTATGGAGTAGCAACTGATCTTGAATATGCGGCGGCAAATCATATTAAGCTCGTGGTGGCCTCACTCGGTGGCGTTCATGGTTACACTGACGAAGCTCTCACGGCCTATGCATCGGGTGTGCAATTGGTTATGCCGCTTGGGTCCAACACACACGAGGAACTCACCGATCTCGCCGAGGTTCCTATCATTGTCACAACCGGGGCCGGTACGACGGAGAATGAAACGGCCTATGGGCCGGGCCTTGAGTTCTGGGATGATGATCCGATCACGCCAGAACCAAATGATTCAAGTTCATTTTCCAACGGTGTTATTGCCGGGAAACTCCTGGCGATTTACGATGGACGGGGGATAGATTGGTGGGACGCAAGATATGCCGCAAGGCAAACTGCAACGGGCGGGGGGACACGAACCGATGCGAACGGCTATGGACAGATCAACACGGCGAATGCAATTTCATATTCCGGTCCTGTACCGGGGAACCCATATTATAGCACCTACGACCCAGAGGAAGACGCGATGGCAACAAGCGCTGCGATGAAAGTATTGGTTGATGCACTTACGACCGACCCGGCGAGTGAACCCTCCCTCGTGTCACATGCGGCACACCATGACGTAATACATACCGCGATGCAGGAGTTATACGACTACAAGCGGTACGTGGCGCTCGTCTCACAGTCGGGGACTGATTCACCAACTGCCGAGGTTCTGGAAAACACGTTCGACGGGACTCCCGTGTGGTCGCGCATCGTGGAGGGAGAATATTACTGTACACTATCCGGTGCGTGGACGAACTTCAAAACGGCCTGTTGGGTCGGCACAATGAATACAACTTCTCTCAGGCTATATACATTTGGTAGAGAGAGCAGCATCTTCCTCAGACTCGAACAGTATGACCTTGCCGGGCAGCATGTAGACGGATTCGCCCGGCTTCCCGTTATGGTTTTGGTTTACGACTAACGATGAGTATACCGTACAATTCTAGTTATTGGTCGTACACCTCGCGGCGTTCGTCGTATGTCGGGGAGATTCTTCCCTCGCGGCGGGAGTTGGTCAGGGATTGGCTGGCGGCGCAGTTCAGTACAATCTCAACGGATAACGGCTACCGGACAACGCCCACGGTCCACAAGCACTTGGTCTATCCGCAGCAGGCAACGCCAAGCTGTACGATCTGTGTGATTCTGGAGCGCGAGGACACCCACGGGCTGGATGACCGGTGGCTGACGTGGGACACGAAGCTGAAGTTCACGGTCCTGGGTTATGCTCAGGGTGAGCTGACGTTCTCCGGCACAGAGCCACAGTATAGCGCGGAGGTAGCCGGTGAGCTTTTGGCCGATGACATGAAACGCTGCCTTTGGGCAATCGCCCAATCAGAGGTGAATGACAGTACGAACCCGCGGTTGATCAATCTGAGTCCCGACGGGCCGGGGCTGGTGATTATCGGGCCGACGTACTTCCCGCAGAACTATTGCGAGTGCAGGCTGGAGTTCGAGGTTCTCCTGCCCGCGCAGTCGGGGGAGATGTGATGAAAGCCAAGATCGACCTGAATCTCCCAGTCTTCCCGGAGAACCTAAAGGATATTCTCGAGGGTGCAGCCGACATCATGTATGAATCAGTGATGACGAACTTCTCCCGCGGCGGGAGGCCGGTATCATGGAAGCACAAAAAGGACAACACCCCGTCCTTCCTCCAGGAGACCGGGAGACTGAAGGCATCGATTCACAAGGAGATCGGAGAGAACTTTGTCGAAGTAGCTACCGCGCCGAAGTCTGCAATCCCTTACGTCTTCATACATCAGTTCGGGGGAAACGCGGGGCGGGGCCAGTCGGTCTACATCCCGGCGCGGCCTTATATGATGTTCCAGCAATGGGACAAGGAAAAACTGCGGAAGTTGATTGGTGATCATATCAGGATGTCGGCGACAAAGCGCAAACCACAGGACAAATACATGCACAGGTCGGAGGAATTTTGAAACTCGAAGTTGATGGCGTAGCCTATGAGTGCAGGAAACCCGTGCTCAGACTGGAGCGGGAAGTCCGGAAGCTGTGGGGGCAATACGTCGAATTGGTAGACGAGGAGGGGAAATTTGAAGAGGCGATGAAGTTCTGGGGAGAGATTGTCAAGAAGATTTTCGTCTCGCCTCCCGCGGAGTTCGTTTCCGGTGAAGCTCTGACTCAGGGGGAGATGGCCGACATTGCCGTGGGTTTTTTCAAAGCTGCCTCGGAGATGAAACTGAAAATTGGCTGAGGGATTTTCAGCGGTACAAACTTCCGGGGCCGACAGATGATTTGCCGACAAAGTACGAAATGGATGCTCTTATATTCGGGCTGTGCGGTGGTGACGTAACAAAGAGGGAGTGGGTGCTGGATAACTTGACATATGGCGAAGCCCTAAAGTGGCAGCTATTGAAGCGATACCAGAACTATGCGGAGAAGCAGTACACGGACTGGATGAAATCTCATGGCGGATGACGGGACCGTAAAAATACGCCTAGAAATCCTCGGCGGCGAGGAACTCAAGAAGCACAACAAGATCATCGCCGAACAGATTGCCCGGTACAAAGACGCTGAGTTGCAGGTTAAGAAGGGGGCAATCAATGAAAAGCAATATCTTGAGATTGTCAGGTCCGCCGACCAAGTCCTAGAGCGTTATGAGAATACTACGACCAAGGTCATCAACGCAAAAAGCGGACTCTGGCACGCTACCAATCGCGTCAATCTCGGTTTCAAGTCTCTTGCTACTGAGACAAAGACGGTAGAACAACAACTCCGGGCGATGTATCAAGAGGAACGGGTGATGAACCGGACGCTCACCGAGATGAACCAAGCGTTCGGCACGCTCGGGAATCTTCTCGGTGCATCGGGTCTCGGTAAGACGGTAACGAGCGCCACCAACAATTTCCAATCGTTCAACTTTGCCCTGGATTCAACACAGATCACGTTAAACCAGATGGCGGAGAAATTCCCAAAGCACGCTCAGGCTTTTACTTCTCTGGGTGCAGCGATTGGCACTCTCTCGATCCCTCTTGCGATAGTTGGCGGGGCGGCGGTATCCTTCATCAATGACCTGAACGCATTAGAGGAAACCGTAACAAAACTTCGCGAAGAGGTGAAACGTGCGGAAGAAGAAAGCAAGATTGCGGGACTTAGCGGTGCCGATCTTCGGGCCGAGCTTCGCAAACAGGAAAAAGTTGTTGCCGGCAAGAAGTGGCGGAAATATGAGGAATGGCAGGAGCTACTAAAGTCACCGATCAATGCCCTTCTCCCTCAAGAATTTCTAGGGCTACGACTTCAGGCTATCGGCGAGGCAGAAAAGGAATACCTGGAATTGCTTAAGGAAGAGCTGCGCATCAAAAGAGAGATTGCACAGCTTGACCGCAAATTAGCAGAATCAGCAACAGCAAAACTGGGTGCTCCTCTCCCTGTCCCAGAAATTGTCCTTAATCCCGAAACCGGACAGCCAGAACTTCGAAAATATCCGAAAGAAGTTTTGAAAATGGAATCCGCCGGCCTTCCTCGTGCCGCGGGGAATCTTGCCGCTCAGGTAAGAGCAAGACAGCATAGAATCTATATGGGCGTTGACCCAGTCGAACGCGTAAAGCTGGAAGTCCAGTCGATGAACGCGGGGATTCTCCAGCTCGGCCATACGCTCTCGACTTCTCTCGCTCTCGGTTTCCAGCGGGGCTTCGCTGAGGGTCAGAACATGTTAAAGACGTTCACCGATTCGATCCTTGCTTCTATGGCTGCAATGGCAGCACAGCAGGCGGCGGCGGCGGGCGTGGCCGGACTTCTTTCGTTCCTCGGAGTCGGGCCATTCGGTCCAATCTTCGGAGCTCTGGGAGGGATTATCGGGATTTCATCTACACCCGGCATTGCGACGGGAGAGCTTGTAGGTAACTCCGCGGGTGCAGGTATGGCCGTAGCCGCAGAAGTCAACGCTCTGAGGCGGGACTTCCGCAAGCTGCATATCGAAGTCAACCGTGGAGAGCTGGCAATTGCGGTTCAAGAGGGCAACATGATCCGCAACGGAGTGACGTACTAATGACAGAATACACCCTCGAAACGATTGTCCTCCCATCGGGGACGTTGACCGTGAAGCTGTGGCACGGCAACAGCTCCCTGGTAGTCCCATCGGGCGGGTTCATCCTGTCACTCGGGGAGTTCACCGAGAGGGTAGATATTCTGATTGGCGCGCTTGAGTTGCCTTCGGTCCAGGTGCGATGCTTGGATATTTGCAACTCAACATATACGCGGGGCTTTCTGTACTATTGTTTCGCAGAGTCACGATCGACGTACACTGACGTGCCGCAACTGCATTTCATCCTAAATGAAGGGGCGGGGGATACGTCGCTATTCTGGGGCCGTATTGATATTCCATCGGTTCAGTTTACGGAAGTGTCAACGATAACGACCAAAGAGAAGTTCGTAGAATTTCAAGTAGTGGACGTTCTCCAGGCCGCGCGGTACATCTCCTGGGGGACACTGATTACAGAGATGAAAGCCCTTGCGGAAGACAACGAGGCGCTGGACTCCAGGCCTGTCCTGACGCTTTCCAACGGCGGGGCTTCCGGTACTACTCACTACACCTACCGCGTCGCAGCACGGACGGCGGCAGGCGAGCAACTCTGGGGTGATGCGGTAGAGATCACCAACGGGCCGGAGTCGTTGAACCAAACAGACCATATTCTGATTGAGTGGGACGCGATAACTGGCGCAACAGAATATGCTGTCTACCGAACAGCTACAACCTCAACCCTGAATCTCGGATACATTGGGAAAGTCGCCGCGCCGTGGGTGTCGTTTCAGGACAGCGGCCTCGGCGGGGATGACTCCAACGCACAATCAAAGTACAGCGCGTGGAAATACGTGAGTCTCAAGAAAATCATGGCCGAGATTCTTTACCTAGCTTCGGGCGGTTCCTATAATGCCGATACAGCGGTGTTTGCCAACAACGACATCAGGTATGATGAACTGTTCGGCGCTAATCTCTACGTTTTGCTCTGGTACAACACGGGCACGCTGGATTCCCCGGTGATGGGCTATACACCGTTTTTCGATTCGACGGACCTGACGGTTTACTCAGGTCTGGGTGGTAGGACCGTGCTCAATTGGTTCGGTGATTTCTGCCGGGGGCTGCTCGGGATACCGAAACACTATTACAGCATAACCAATGCGCGGCACGAGATAGAATTACTGACCCGCGGGCGGGTCGGAGCAAACTACCTGACAATGGGTGACGTGATTTCCTCGGAGGTCAGTACGCAGCAATATCAGACGCTTGACCGTGTGAGGGCTTACCGGGTAGTGGAGGAGGAGGACTACTACGAACTCAATCTGATGCACACGCCGGGCGTGGCGCAGAATGTTCTGGAAGTCCCGTTGCAGTTCTTGTTCCAGAGCGACCCGGCGATAAACAGCTACGAGAAATACTACGTTGTTAATAGCACAAGCGGTTTGGGAAACATTTTCGCTCCGGTTGCCAAGGTGGAATACTATGACTATACGACCATGGCCTGGGTTGAACCCACGGCGACGGTTGAGACTCAGGAAGCGGTGTGTCAGTACTACGCCAATCTCGGGCGGACGCGGGAGAAGCGTACAATCCGGCGCAGATATGCGACCGTGAAGGCGGCGACAACGGGAGCGGCGGCGCAGACAAACTTGAGACTCTGCCAGCGGACGCAGATTTCAGACGGTGCAGCGACAAAGACATTCTATGCACACGAGATCACGAAGGACATAGTCAACGACACGTCAGAGGTTTTGTGGATAGAACAATAACCACACAGGGGAGGTTCTAATGGCAACACTGGGTATAGCTCTCAAAAGAGCGAACATTCTGCGGGCGGGGCTTGCGAGCTGGAAGGTCAAATGGGGATACGGGGAGACTCCAGATGATGCTTACTATTCGCTTGGTGCGCTAGCAGACGGCGAAGTAAGGATCAATCACCTCGTCGGGATGAACGAGTACGGGAGGGAGAAGCCGTACGCGATGGAGCTGACGGCTGCAGCAAAGATGATGTGTACGGACAAATCGACCGTCGTTGACTTGCTCCACAAGCTCGGAGACGCGCAGCTCCTTCACACCATCGCGGCAATCAACGGGAAGAATTTCCAGGGCCCGTTCGGGTTCAAATGGAGCTTTGATTCTTCAGCTCAGTACGACGGGTACCGATTCGTGCAGTTGAACGCCGGGTACAGGTTCTTCGCGCATCATGCGTCGATTGAAGACCTGGACGATATTATCAGTCCCGCTCCCTCAGACGGGACGCCGGACGCTGGCGATGCGCTCTATACGTGGAGCGCAACGACTTACATCCCTGCGGGAATTTCAGCGATCACGATTAATCCCGCGGGTGATGCGGAGACAATCGGGGATTTCGGCAATGCGCGGTTCGTGGCTGAACTCCTGACCCATCAGGACTACAAGGGCAGGGATGGGGGGCATGCAATCCGCGTCTCGGTCGAGGCTGACATGCTCCAGACTTATGAAGAACTGGCGTATGTCGGGAACAACTTCCCGTCGATTGATTCCGTGGTCGTGACGTTCGCTGATGGGATGACGGCAACGCTTTCCTCGCAGTCGGGGATTCGCTGTGAGTACACGCTGGCCGGAGGCGCCGAGGACATTGGCCGCATCCGTCTCATCGGTGGCGGTGTGGTCGGTCTTTCTGAGTGGCCTACGATGATAGCTTAATGGACTCAATCTGGCTTGCACATACCAGTCTAGTGGTTGAGGATTGTGAGGATGCTTGGAACGAGTCCGTAGACGCGAACATCACCGCGTCGGCTGATGCGACGCACTACCGCGTCGGTACGAAGTCCTCCAAGCTCCTGGCGACGGCGGCTGTCGGCGCGAACACAAAACTTGCCACCGAAGTGGTGAACGCCGACCTGTCAACGTACACTCATCTGATGTTCTGGGTGATGAGTACGAAGACCGTTTCAGCCGGGGCGTTCCAAATCCTGATTGATGAAGACGCTGGCTGCGCCTCGCCAAGTGAGAGCTTGAACCTCCCCGCTCTCACGGCGAACCAGTGGCAGGGCGTTGTCGTTGCCTGCGCCGGGGCTGCATCTACGAGAAACGCGATTATCTCCGTGGGGCTAAAGTCCATAGCCGGGATGAGTGAGGATGATGCAATCTACATCGATGACATCAGGGGATGTACGGCGCGGCAGTTCACGTTCCCCGCTGCTGTCAGGGGTTTGGACTACCCGGATGATGAGGACTTGTTCCCTCAACAGGCGGTGAGACTTCTCAGTGGCTCGTGGCGGGAAGTCACGGCGGTTGCAAGGACGCGGACGATCTCCATTGACTTCGGCGTGCTGACTTCAAAAACCGACCAGGTCTGGTTGCAGGAATGGCTGACGAAGTCGGAGAAGTGGGTTGTCGGGACCAATGATGTGGTAGAGGTCGTGTGGCGGGGCGAGGGGGTGTTTTCGATGCCGTGGTTTGATGGTACGTCGTTCAGCCGGAAGGTTGCCTTGACTCTGGCAGAGAAGACGGCCAGGACAGCTGACCCGATTTCATGGAGTTACTAGAATGAAGTATGCGCTTTTCATATTGCTTGTACCGGCTCTTGCGTTTTCTCAGCCCGAGAGGGTGGGGAAAGTAGGACAGCGCACCATCATGCGATTCAGTGACACTCTTTCACTTTCATCCCGGATCAATGCGAAGATGAGCGCGGCGGATACAGCAAGTCTCTCCGCGAGGATTGATGCGAAGATGAGCGCGGCGGATACAGCAAGTCTCTCCGCGAGGATTGATGCCAAGATGAGCGCGGCGGATACCGCATCGCTTTCAACGCGCATCAACACGAAGCTTGCAGCCGCAGATACCGCGTCGCTTTCTTCAAGGATTGACGCAAAGATGACAGCGGCAGACACGGCAAGTTTGTCGGCGCGGATAAATACGAAAGCCCCAACTGCTTCACCGACCTTCACCGGCACGGCGGCATTCAGTGCCACACAAAGAGGCTCCGCATCGTTCAGCGGAACGGAAACTCGGCTTGCTATTTATGTGCCAGGAGCAACAGCGAGTTCGTACTTTTTCGTTTCCGTCAGAGCCGCCGGTGCGCCAACTGCGGTTGATATGAGACTTGGCCTCACGGCGAAAACTGACAGTCTGATTGTGGTCCGGCCTGCACTCGGGACATCGGGCGAATCTATCAACTGGTGGCACGTAAAATGAGACGCTATTTCTGGATATTGTTGGTTCCCGCTATGGCCTGGGCACAACTTTCCAAGCCGACATCGAATCTGGTCGACACTACGGGGATGGTCAAGCGCATCGACACGACCTGGATTGCCACTAAATACTGGGTTTCCCAGACAAGTGTGGATACGACCGCTCTCCACAATCAGATTGTACTGCGAATGCTGTACTCTGACACATCCGCGGCATGGTTCGTAACGCGGACGGTCCTGAGTGCGCTTGGGTATCTCCCGGCGGTGGACACGGTTTCACTCTCTACACGCATCGATACGAAGCTTGCAGCCGCGGACACGGCTTCACTCTCTACGCGTATCAACACGAAGCTCGCCGCAACAGACACGGCTTCTTTGTCTGCGCGGGTGAATCTTCGGGTGTTGTATTCTGATACGTCGTCTGATGTTGCAACTCGCTATTGGGTGCAATCTCAAGGCTACGGCCTGACGGGGGGGGACATCACGGCGGTAACTTCCGGCTACGGGCTAGATGGCGGAGGCATAGCTGACAGCCTTCATATCTCGGTTGATACTACTGAGGTTTCAACTCCGT
This sequence comes from uncultured Verrucomicrobiota bacterium, assembly GCA_964533295.1. GTDB lineage: Bacteria > Verrucomicrobiota > Verrucomicrobiia > Palsa-1439 > Palsa-1439 > OMJI01. The sequence continues at coordinate 193 of CAZHLM010000049.1, read as the reverse complement.
ATGATCTCTCATTGAAACTTGCAGCGGCGGACACTGCGAGCCTTTCCGCCCGAATCAATCTGAAACTCGCGGCGACGGACACGGCTTCACTCTCTACGCGCATCGATACGAAACTCGCAGCTGCGGACACGGCTTCACTCTCTACACGCATCGATACGAAGCTTGCAGCTGCGGACACGGCTTCACTCTCTAC
>CAZHLM010000048.1:0-27282 GCA_964533295.1 uncultured Verrucomicrobiota bacterium | reverse complement strand
CGAACGCCGCGCCGCAGGCGCAATAGCTCGGCAACACGACCGGCTGGTCATTCTCAAAAAAAGCCGGTTTACCGGCGTGCCAGCCGACGCGGTAGCGCGGGGGAGTCGTCTTGGTCATGGTGAATCATCTCCGTGTTCTGCCCGGCAGCCCCTCACCCTGACCCTCTCTCCGCGCGCGGGGAGAGGGGAAGCGCCAAGACCGCATTTCTCCTGCTGCGCGTGAAGGTCATTCTGTTCGCGAGGTCTGTGACGCCGCAGCGGTGAGTTGGTAGGCGATGGCGTAGAACATTTTCGTCTGGCCGGTGCGGTTCGGTTCGCTGCGGTGCCAGGTGTAGTTGGTGAAAAACAATCCATCACCCGGTTGGAGGCGGAAGATGATTTCGTCGGAATAATCAATCCGGCTCTGCGGGATGCGATGGCGCGGGAAGGCGCGGAACTGGCCGTTGGTAAGGGTGCCCCAGGCGGGCGTGTCATGATAGTTTTCGTGCTCCTCGAGTTTCCAGTCGCGCTGAGTGCCGGGTTTGACGGCCAGCGCGATGGCATTCGGGCCAACCTCGTCGAGCGGGATCCAGCATTTGGCGCCGAGTTGGGGCGCGATGTGCCAGTAGTAGGAATCCTGATGATAACACGAGCGGCCGCCTTGTTCGTCGGTGAGAAAGCCGTGTTTCACGCCGACCTGATCGGTCAACAACTCGACCGGCCCGCCGAGGATCGCCGTCATCGCCGCCGCCAGATTGGGATGGCGGGCGACGGTTTCGTAGGCGGGATCGTGGCGGGCGGGCAATTGGATGCCGATGGGGTACGGATGACCGGCGGGATGAGTGGCGCCCGACGGGTCGAGCACCTGCCACGATTTCGACCACCACGCCGGTGGGTGGTCAATTTGGTCGAGGATTCGTGCGCGCAACGCGGCGATGACGTCGCGCGGAATCAAGTTGTGAATCAGGCAATAGCCGTCGCGTTGATAGGTTTGGTGCGTTTGTTGATCAACCATGAGAGGATTCCTTTCCGTGGTTGCGACCGTACTCGCGGTAGTACCGCAAGCCTTCGATCAGGGTTTGCAGATTCTCGCGCGGCACACCGGGCGGGACCGAGCTGGAACAGCCCAGCATCAGACCGACCGGCGGACCGTTGGCCACCAGCCATTCCAATTCACGTCGCACGTCGGCCGGTGAGCCGTGCGGCAACGTGCGCGTGACCGAGACGCCGGCGATGATGAACAGCGGACCGCCATCGCGGGTTTTCATCCGGCAAATCTTCGGGTAATCCATCCCGTCCTCGTACTGGAAGCCCTGAAATCCGCCGATCCCGCATTCGAGCAGGCGCGGCACCAGCGCCATCAGGTTGCCGTCGCAATGCCAGATCAGCCGGATACCGGCGTCGTGGAACGGCTGGATCGAGCGGGCGAAATGCGGCAGCCACAATCGGTCGAGCGTGCAGACATCCACCAACAGACCGCGCGAGTCGGCCATGTCGTGATCGAGCCGAACCAGCCGCGGTAGACCGCCCTCGAGGATGGCGCGGGCCGCAATGCGGTTGTACACCACCGCCGCGTCCGCGTAGAGTTTGAATCCCCGCTCGATGACCTCCGGGTACAGGCCGTACGCCATGAAATAATGGGCGTAGCCGTACATCCCGTACAGAAAACCCGGGAACGTGAAAAATCCGTCGTACGGTCCCTTCAGCATGTTCGGCCCGAACAACCGCTGGACGGCGACCTCGCCGGCAATCCGTTGGCGGACTTCCTTGTCGGCGTTGGTTTCGAGATCGGTTTTCCATTTCTCCCATTGCGGGAACAGCACGGTCTCCAGGTGCGCCACGACGGCCTCGGGCGAATCCATCACCATCCCGTCGCGGACGATTTCTTCGGCGCCGGTGGTGGCCTCGCGCGGCGTGTCGGCCCGGTACCCCTGATCGCCCATGCTCAGCGGGTTTTCCGGGATCCACTGGTCAATGAAACAAACGCCGGCCTTCAGGGAGAATTCCCGGTAGACCCGCACCGGATCGTTCGGATAACTGCCGGGCGGGTTGCCGGAAAAATTCTCCAGGTGCGACCACTCCATCACGTTGAGCATCCACGTCGGAAGACCGCGCGTCGGGCGCAGCGCGATCGCGTCGAGCGCCAGTTGCGCATGGGCTTCCCAGCGATCCGCGAACTCAGCAAAACCGGGCCGGTCATTCATGGTCGGCGCTGGTGTCCGTCTGGTTCACTCGCCCCGGTAGCCCATCTTTCTCCAGAACGCCCGCGCCTGTTGCCGGTCTCGGGCCGACGGTTCCGGTGTGCCGAGGATGCTCGGCGGCAGTCGGACCGAGCCGGTATGTGTCGGGAACGGCGAAGCGTGATCGTCGGCCACCTTCGAGCGATCGGATTCCGAGCGAAAGTCCGGCACCTCCAGCGGCGCGCCATCCGCCAGCGCGCTTTTCCAGGCGAGGATGCCGACGCTGCTCATCGTCACGCCGCGATAGACATCGAGAAACGGCGGTTTACCGCTGCGGATCGCGTTGGCGAATTCGAAGTTCGTCCAGAAATCACCGCCGCCGTGACCGGCCTGGCGGGCGAGGTCGCCGTGCTCTGGCCAGTCGGGCAGATAGGTGCGTTCGACCGGTGTGTGGGGCGGACAATCCCATTCCTCGTGCCAGACACGGACCTGACCGGGACCGAAGTAGCCGGGGCCGCGCGTGGTTTCCATCGCCCCGTGCGTGCCGTGAACGCGAAACCAATTGCTGTGGCCGGGCATGAACAGACCGAGGATCCGGAAGACCGCGCCATTGTCCATCCGGCAGAGAATCACCGACCCCGGATCGGCGCGGCGCGCCGTACCGGCATTAACTTCCGGGCGGGCGATGGACAGAGCGTTGACTTTGCGCGGCATCCGCTCCGTGATGCACATCAGCGGTGCCAGCGCGTTGGTGCAATTATACGTCGGCGGAATCCAGTTGCGCCAGTGGTTCATCCCCGGAGAAAAGGATAGGAAGCACTCGGGCGACATCGGATGGTTGTACTCGCCCTCGGCGTAGGTCACCTCGCCAATTTCGCCGGTGCGATACAATCGCCGCATTTCCATGTTGAACGTCGTGTATGGATAGTTCTCGGCCAGCATGTAGATCTTGCCTCTTTTCTCGACGGCACGGCACAGAGCTACTCCCTCGGCCAACGTCGCGTTGCAGGCAACCTCGCTCATCACATGCTTGCCAGCCTGCAACGCCTTGATCGCAAACGGCGCGTGTTCGTGGAAAAAGTTGGCCAGCACCACCGCGTCGAGATCGTGTTCGAGGAACTTGCCGTAATCGGTGTACGTCGCCACGCCGTATCGCCGGCCGACCTCGCGGAGGCGTTCCTCCCACGAGTCGCACAGCGCGACCAGTTTCATGCCGACCAGGTCGGTGGCGCCCGCCGCGAACGTTTGCCCGCGACTGACGCCAACAACGCCGACGCGGATGATGTTCCGACGACCAGTCCTTCGTTTCATGGGTTTGGGTTGTCTCCTTGGTTGGGGTGAATGGCTGCAATTGTTTATTGGCGATCACGGCTGACGACGGAGCGTGATGACCAACGGTTCCCCACCGGCATAATCCACCGCCCAGCCGTCGCCGACAGTTTTCAAATTCTTCGCCGCCGACTGCCACCGGCCCGGCAACGACAACGTCCGCCGACCTGCCGGCCCGGCGACGGTGATAATTGCTGTTTGCGCCGGATTGTCCACAATCACTTCCGCCGGACCGCCGGCGATTTTCAGACCGTCGTGTTGCGCTGCCACCGCGTCCAGTGCCGTCAGCGTGTGAACCGTCGCATCCTGCCAGGCATGCCAGTGCGGCGCGATTGAAACCCGCCCGTCGCCGAGGTTGATGTGGGTCACGTCGCCTTCCCGGGTCAGCACCGGGGCGGGTGGCGCGGCCGCTGTGTTTTTGCGGCGGGGCAGAATGACCGTGGTAAACCCGGTGCGTCCGCGAACGCAAAGCCGGTGCTGGCGTTCTTCAAACGGGCGACCGTTGATCTGTTCGAACACGTGCCCGCCACCGGCCAGGCCTTCGTGCGCCCAGTTGCCGAGGTAGAACTCCTGCGGTTCGGTCACGACGAGCGCGACATCGAAATCCACCGCGGGCAGCGCCTGGGTCGGTTGGCCCCATGGATAGCCGGTAAACCGCAGGAGATTGACCCCGGCGGCGAGCGGTTTGACCGGGCCGACCGACGGGACTTGTTTCGGGCCGTCGGGCCGGTTGTTGGAACTGTACAAGCGCGGCTCGGGCGTGTAGGGGCCGGCCGGCGTCTGGACGGCGCCCTCGGCCATCAGGTTCCAGTGCAACACCCACGGCTCGGCTGGTTCGCCGGTGAGACGATCCTCGACCACGATCACCGGCCGCGCGGGGTTGGCGTGGAGCAACCGCGCCGTGCGCTGCCAACCGGGCTGGCGGAACGTGGATGTCACGACGCTGCTGGCCGAAAACCGCAACAGCTCCGCCGGCGCCGGGTCGCGCGCTTCCCAGAAACAATCGTTCAGTTGCGCCTGTTCCCTGTCCCACGGCCGGCCGAGTTGGTTTTCGGGGATGACGACATTGTGATGGGTGGCGCCGTTGAGCAGCGGGTCGTAGTTGGTGCCCATGTCCACCGCCAACGGCGCGCCGAGAGCGTAGATGACCACGTTGCCCATTTCCGGGTGGCGATGATCGCGATAGAAATCGCCGTTGACCATCCAGACGGCGGTTTCGTTCGGGGTGCCGCCGCCGCTGCGCAGGACACTGTAGTAACCGGGGAAATCCGCGCTCTGCAGCTCCAGCGACTCGGCGGCGGGCACCCGGTGATCCACCTTGAGCAGGCCGCAACCAAAGAACGAATCGTAGCCGGCGCCCGTTTCCTGCCAGAGCCGCATCAGCCGCGCGGCGGTCTGCGGCTGCCACGGGGCGAGACAGGTGGCCAGTTGCGCGGCGTGACTGCCGCCGGGGCCGCCGGTGATGGACGTGTCGCCGAGACAAATCAACTGCCGGTGACGCGCCCCGAACCGCGGGTCGGGCGGCGCGAACAGGTTGAGATAAAAATCGGCGTACCGGGTCAGGCGCGGTTCGTCGCGGAAGACATCGGCCTGCCCGAGCGTTTGGAGTCGTTGCCAGACGTTCAAGGGCGGCGCGAGCGCGGCGTGTTGATAGCCGGACCCGCTGAACGACGCGCCGGCTTCGTTGAGCACCTGCCGCACCCACTGGTTGGCGCCGTCGGCCAGGCGTTTGACGCGGTCGCGCATCATCGGGTGATTGGCCAGCAACAACGCGTAGAAGTTGCGAAACCCGCCGAGCATCTGCGGCATGTTGGCGGTGCCCATGTTGAACCCCTGATAATTGTCCATCGGCACGAAATCATTGTCCCAAAGAACATTGGCGAACAACGCCGCCACCGATTTGAGCCGCACGCGATCGGCTTCGGACAGTTGGGGATGACCGAGCGCAACGGCGATGGCTTCACCGTGACGCTGGGTGATCAGACCGCCGTGCCAGTAATGATGCTTGAAATCATAGATGCCGTCCCCGTTCACATAGGCGTCCAACATCTGCCGCGCCACCTCGGCGACCGCGACGGTGTAGGTGTGCGTCTCTTTGCCGTCGGGATCGCGCAGCAGGCCGTACACATCGCGCGACATCGAGAACTCGTTCCACAACCGCCGGTAAAACGCCTCATCGGTGTTCAGCCGCCGACGCAAATCCCGCATCGCGTCGGCGCGCAGATAAAACGACTCGTACCCGCCGGGCGGGTCGGGGAAATCGGCGCTCCAGCGATGCACCTTGTTGAGGTTGATGCCGCCGTGGATGTTCATCTGGCGGGCGATGGGTTGAATCCGGTCGTACGGCAGCAGATCGCGTTTCGTGCTCGAGAACAACCGCCATTGAAACCGAATGTGCGGGATGAACTGGTTGCTGGGACTCCAGTGATTGGCCACCACGCCAAAACCGGCCTGCGGCTGCCCGCCATCCTCGCCCGGCCGCGTGTAGATGCCGGTGCCGATGATGCTGGTGCCGGTGCCGCGCGAGGCGCGGCCGGTAAAGATGCCGACGAGATTGGCCGTTTCCGGGGCGTCCTTGTTGTACAACTGCCAGTACGGCCCGCTGCCGGCCCACCAGATGTTCCAGACCACCATCAGCGACCAATGGTTCGGATCGGAAAACATCCCGGGCATCTGCGGCTGCTCGTATTGCAAATCCACAAACGCATCCTGCCCGCGCTGCATCCCAGCGTACGGCGTGCCGTCCGGTGTGTACCCGTATTGCGGGCCGGGCGAGCTGTGACCGCGATAGCGCGCCTGATTGGGCTGCACACCGGGATAGAGATTCATCAAATACGACAACTTCATATCGGTGTCTTCCTCGAACAAGATCGAAGGCTGCCCGGCCTGCAACGTGATCGTCGAGCGGTAATACCCGTCGCCACCGGCCCGGCCGAGATTCGGCACGATCGGATGCCAGTTGTCGGGCCGCTCAAACTCGTACGCCACCTCCAGCGTGGTCACCAGCGGACCGCGTTCCACCAGCCGCACCGTCATCCCGCGCGCTGCCGGGGTGTCCACGGTCAGATAATTCGGCCCGGTCGCCGTCCACGTGCCGTCGGCGAGCCGGACGCCCTGCACGGGCGCCGGGATTTTTTTCAGATCGGTCAACGGCACCGGCTTCGCCACGCGCACACCGACCCGGTCGTTGGTGATTTCGTAGTACGTGTCGGTTTCGGCAACCGTCACGGATCCGGGCTGATGACTGAGCACTGATGACTGACCACTGCCCAGCCACCACGTTTTCGTTTCCCCGGCCGCGAGCGCGGTCCGCACCGCGAGCTTCTGGCCGCCTTCGAGAAACTGGAACACCACCGGCTCGCCCGCGTCGTTGACCACGCTGACGCCATTGGTGGGCGTGTCGGGCGGCAGATCGAAATCAATGATCTGGTCCGGGTGCGCCACGCCGTAGCGTTCGATGACCGTGAACGTCTGCGGCAGCGCGACGGTCGGCGCCGTTACCGGCGGCGAAGCCGGTCGGCAGGCGCTCAAAGCGACCGTGAGTGAAATTGCGAGACCGGTAATCGGCTGATGATTCATTTCGTTTCCGTCAGGTGAGCGCCCGGCCAGTGGTTCAGGCCGAGATATTCGTGGTAGGGGAATTCGCGCAAGTCCACCAACTGCGGAGGATCGTTGCGATGGGCGCGCATCAGGCGTTGCCGGGGAGAATCGAGCGCGCCCTGGCCGCCCTCCCATTCAAACCAGCGCTGGCTGGTGGCCAGTTCCTGGTCAATGATCTCCGGCAACGTCGGCAGGCCGGGATACGGCGTCGAGCCGGCGCAACGGTGAAACGACGCCTGAAACCAGTTGCGCACCCGTTCCATGTAGCACTGGTGAATGCCGATTTCGCGCCGTTGCACTTCCAGACATTCGCGTTGCTCGGCCGTCAACGTCGGGTCGGCCAGCAGCTCCGCCAGAATCGCCAGCGCCGCCTGATCCGCCGGCAGCACGACCGTTTCCAACTGGCCGATGACGTACCGCTTGATGTCATCCCGGTAATGCAGGGCGCGCCAGACACCGCCCTGGTGGGATTTCATTTTCTGCTCGTCCCGCAGCACCGCGGTCAGAAAATAATCCAGGTCCTGCGGCCCGAGCCGGGACTCATCCGGCACGATCGGCATCTGCATTGTCCACGGCGAACAATAAAACGCGTGCCCGCCGTGACCCGGCATGGGCCACTCGCGATCCGCGCGCTCGGACAACCGCCACGCTTCGCACAGCCGGTCGGCCCGCGCTTCGCCGACCCACGCCACCGCCAGTTGGCGCACCGCCGCCTCGGTGTCTTCGGGACCCTCGCGCAACGCCTGCACGAAGATCCCGCCGTTGGCGTGCCATTTCGTGCCCCACGGTCCGCCGATGATGTTGCGCACACCGAGTTGCCGGTAGGTCATCAACACCTCGTGCGTCTCGAACGGCCGCGGCGCGTCCGACGGCCCGCCATAATAATCCGGGTTGTACGAGGCGTACGCCAGCCCGCCGCGCGACGTGACGGCGCGGGCGCGCGCTTCCATGTCGGCCCGCGCCCAGGCGCGCGCGGCGGCGCGGACTTCGGGCCGGTGAATGTCCGGGCCGACGGCCATGTTTTGCCAGCGATCCTCCAGCCCGCCGCCCCAAGCGAACGCGCCGTAAATCGAAGAAGCCACGCCGGCTGGCGCGCCGTCGAGAAAATCCTCCTTCTCGCGCGGGCTGAGCCCCGAGGTCATCACAACGCGAAACTCCGGATTGATCGCCCGACCGGCTTCGAGCAGGACGCGGCAGAACGTCTGCGCCTGTTTGCCGGGCGAGACGTTGCGGCAATGGACCGGCCCGTTCGGCCCGCTGTAGAGATGTTCCGAGTAACAAAACCCGCCGCCGCTGTCGTTGGTGAAGATGTGCAGTTCGTCAATGTCCGGGCACAACCGCAGCAGGTTGGTGATCAGTTGCCGGTAATGATCCTGCGTCTCGGGCAACATCGGACAGAGCGCGAATCGCGGCGAGGTCGAGCAGGCCGGGTTGTCCACCCGCGGGCCGCGCAGGGCCGGGTGACGTTGGAAGAAACTTTCCGGCATCATCGTCATTTCCGTGCAGCGGATCCAGCATCGCAACCCGTAGCGACGCGCCAGCCGCGTCTGGTACAGCAACGCCTGCCGGTTCCACTCGAGGATGCTCGGGTGAAAAATCCCCTCGTTCCACGTCGAGGTGACGTACTTGTCCGGCGCGTGACCGTAGGTGGTGAACCGCAGGTAGGAGTTTTCCGGGTCCATGACCTGCAGAATGGAGACCGGCGCGTCATTGACGAGCACATGCGTGGCGCCGGCGCGGCGGAGTTCGTCGGCGTGTTGTTCGATGCGTTGCTCGTACTGGCGGATGTCGCCGCCGTCGTAGCGCGGGAAAAACGTGCCGTTGATGATTCGTTCGAAGCGCGGACGGGTGTTCATAACGTGACAAGGGGCGTTGGGGTTGGCGATTGCCGGTTGCCGGGGGAGCGGCTTTCGCATAAACTGCCGGCGTGAAACTGCTGTTGGAAAACCTGCCACCCAGTCTGCGCGACCAGGCCGACACGCTGCGGCGCTGTCTCGAGGCGTTCAACCGCGTCCGCCCGATTCATGCCGTGTACCTGTTCGGGTCGCACGCCCGCGGCGAGGCGCGCCCCGACAGCGACGTGGATTTGTGCATCGTCGCCGAGGGCGCCGAGCGACAGTTCGAAACCGCGGCGGCGTTTCGCCGCGCGCTCCGCGACATCCGCCCGAAACCGGCGATGACGCTGATTCCCATCGCGCCCGCCCGCCTCGCCGAAAAACGGGCGTGCCGCGACCATTTTTTCCAAACCGTCCTCGGGGAGGGCAAACTGCTTGCCGCGCAAAACTGATTCCAACAATCCAGCGGACTGGTTGTTCCTGGCAGCGTCTGATCTCGACGGCGTGCGAGAACTCGCCAAGCAAGAGATCGCGCACGCGCTGTGCTTGAGCAAGTTGGCCGAGATTTTGGAGAAAATCCTCAAGGCCGAACTGGTGCGGCGCGGCTGGTTTCTGATCAAGACCCATGACCTGGTCAAGTTGACCGACGAACTGCGTGAGCGGGACGCGGAACTCGCAAACCGGATCCTGCCCCTTTGTGAAGCTCTCGCCGAGAAATACTTCACCGACCGGTATCCTGGCTTTGACCTGGACGACGAAGACTGGCCGGCCTTGCGGGCGCAGGTCGAGCAGGTGGCGGCGTTGTTGGCGGAAGTCAAACGGCGCATCGAATCGTCCGCCACCTGACGCCGCCGCCGCGGGTATGGGGATGGGAGGCGTATGCTCATGGGGTTGCCGCGGCGGGCGGCCAGAGCACGGGCGAGACGGCGTGATCGCGGGTCATGTCGGAATAATAATCGCCGAAGATCGGCTCCGATTTTTCCGTGCGCAGATGCAACGCGAAACTCAGCCGCGCGCCGGTCGAGGTGTTGGCGCCGCTGCCGTGATAGGTGAATCGGTGGTGAAAACTGAACGCGCCGGCCGGCATCGTTGCCAGTATCTCGTCCCAGTTGAACCCGTACTTGGCGAGGATGGCCGCGCGCTGTTCCGCCAGGGCGCCGCTGAAGAAATCGCCCTCGTTCAAAAATCCCCAACGATGCGAGCCGGGCACAAACACCATCGGTCCCGCCGCTGCCGGCACGTCGCTGACGGCCAGCCAGCAGGTGAACACTTCGCTGTCCGGCGTCCACCAGCGCGACCAGTATTGATAGTCCTGGTGCCAGCCGACCTGGCCGGCGGCCTGGCCGCCCGGCGGTTTGATGAGCATCTGCGAAGCCCACAACTGAATCCAGTTCGCCCCGGTAATGGCGGCCGCCCAGCGGCCCAACTCCGGGTGCGTCACCAGTTCCCACAACGTCCGGTCGGAGCAGTGCGCCTGATCCACTTTGACCAGCCGGGTCGGGTCAGTGGTGCTGACGTGGGCCTCATGCGGGGCGATGCCGGTTTCGTATTCGCCGCGGCGGACGGCTTCCATCCGCGCCGCCGCGCGCGTCAGCAGATCGCGTGGGATACCGGGCGGGCAAATCACGAACCCGTCCCGTTCATATTGTTCGCGGTACGATGGCTGAGGGTTGGTTGTCATCGAAGTTTATCCTTATTCCCGAGTTGTTCCTGCGCCCAAGATGCCTCCGGCGGGCAACCGCCCGGCCAGCAAATGGCACCAGTGGTTTCGTCAAACTCCATCGTCAGGTTGGCCTGCCGGCTGTGCTGGTCAAGGCCGAAATACTGTTGCCAGCCGGCCAGGTCCTGGCGGCAGCCGGGTTCGGGATAGCGAATCTCGAACGACCCGCGATCGTCCCGCTGGTCGTAGAGATTGTGGTCGCAGACGTTTTCTTCGCGGCGACCGAGATGAATCCGGTGGGGACAACGGTAGAACACGTTGTGCTCGGCGGCATTGGCCCGGCACAGCCCCGTGCGGCCCTGTTCGTCGCCGAGCCGACCGGCCTGAACCAGCGAAAACGCGATCGCGTGGGTCTGGCAGTGGCCGAAGATGTTGTGGCTGACTCGCAACTGTTCGTTGCAATCCGCGCGCACCGCCGCGCCTTCGACCATCACCGGGCCGCCCGGCGTCATCGCGGTGCTGCGGATGTCCCAAAACACGTTGTGATCCACCGCGTTGAGGCCGAAGTTCATCTCCGAATAGACCGCGCCGGTAAAACTGGCGATGTCGTGGAAGACGTTGCCGGTAATGCGGCAGTTCTCGTTGTCCACATCCAGCCACACGCCGCCGCAGTGCGCCAGATGAGCAAGCCGGTTGCGGCGCAGCAGCGTGTGTTTGGCAAAATGAAACTTGATGGCGGCTGCTTCGCAGAGGTGTTCGAGGTTTTGCCAGCCGATCCGTTCCAGCGTGTTGTCCTCGATCAAGCTGTGTTCCACGCCGCGAAACCCGGCGATGCCGCAAATCCCGCAATCGGTGATGCGGTTGCCGCGGACGATGTGACCGCCGCACGGATCGCGTTTGACGGCGTACCAGCTCTCGCAACCGAGGTCCAGACCGCAGGCGTTGGCCCATTCGATCGAGTTGTTTTCGATGATCCAGTGATGACCGCGCGCCGTGCTCAGCAACGCCCGTTGCGGCACCGGCAGGCCATCGGCGGCGTGGCGCAACGTGAACCCGCTGACGCGGATGTAGCCCAGCCCGCGCTCGCGCGGCGCAAACACCTGTTCGCGCGCCGTCACCTCCAACCGCGCCGTGGCCGGGTCGCGGTCGTCCGGCAACCGCACGTGCAGGCGCGTGCCGGGTTCTTCCACCCAGAACACTCCCGGCTCGGCCGCCAGCTCGGTCGGGAAGAACACCTGCCGCAACCGTTGTCCGTCGCAGAACACCAGCCCGCGCCGCAACAACGCCCGCGCCACCCAATCGCGGTCGGCCAGATTGCCGAAGTAATGCGCGTGATCGTACACGTTGCGGGCCAGAAACGGGTTGTACGGCCCGAACGACGCAACCGGCAGGTCCGCCATCCAGACCCGCGCCGCGCCGGGACCGTCGCCGAGCCGCCAACCGTCGCTGGGTCGAACCTGTGGCGTCCACGATTCACTGCCGCATATCACCACCGACTCACCGGGCGCGGCCCGGTAGGCGATCATCGCGTCGGGACCGGTCCCGCCGCGGGCCGGCGCGACGCATTCGCGGTACACGCCTTCGTGAACGACCACCTGGTCGCCCGGCATCAACCGTTCGGCGGCGCAGCCGATGGTCCGCCACGGTCGGTCGGCCGTGCCCGGATTGGCGTCGTCGGCTGCCGGGTGACGTTGGGCGACGTGGTACACGTGCCGATAGGTCGTGCGATCTTCCCAGAACGCAAACTGCCGCCCATCCGGCAACTCATCTTCCCCCTCGGGGTCAGTCCCTAGTATTGCGCTCACGGCCGCCTCGACGCTCATGGTTGATCGAGCCGGGTAACGGTGGCACGGCCTTTCTCCTCGCGCACCAGCACCGCCGCGCCCTGCGCGCGTTTGCCCGCCACGGTGAACTCGCGCGGCACCGGGCTGAGCAACACTGTGTCGGCCCGGCCATCGGCGAAGGTCAGGCGGATGCCGTTGCCGTCGTGGACGGTTTCGAACTTCGGCGCCGGTTCGCCGGCCTTGCGGGGCAGGAGGGCGGTGAAGAAACTGCCGCCGGGTTGTTGCGGAATCTGCAACAGGATTTGCTCTTCGCGGAACTTTTTGCCGAAGGTCTGCTCGTAGTGTTTGCCGAACGAGCTGGGGCCGGCGTTGTCGTGACCGACGCGGTGGCTGACCGCGGTGAATTGTGCCGGCTCGGCGACGTAGGCGTCGAGGTCCACGCCGTGTTGACCTTTCCAGGTGGCGCGCGGGCCGGTCACGGTCAACTCGTCGGCCAGACACCAGTAGTTCAGCGCCGGCGGGAGGGTGCGGTTGCCTTCGATCGTGTCGCGGATGACCAGGTAGGTCGGGCCGTTGACGTCCGGGCTTTTGACGAAGATCACCTGACGCCGCCATTCGATGGGAGCGTCGAGCCAGACCGGCTCGCTGGCGCCGCGGCCGAGGAACTGGGCGTGGGTGGGATCGAGCATGTACGGCACGCGCTCGAGGAACCGCCCGCGCCGGCGCATGGCGGCGTAATCGGCGGTCGGCGTGGTGCGGAAGGCCTCGGCCCAGCCGTGGGCCTCATCGAGGTTGGCGGCGTCGGGCGGCCAGCCGAACTCGAGGCTGGTGAACGGTTCGACCTTGTGCTCGACCCAGACTTTGCCGGTGAAGTAACAGCCCGGCTGATCGCGCCCGGGACAGGGCCGGACTTGTTCGCGATGATCGAAGGTGACCATGCCGTTGTGGAGCCAGGACTGGGCGATGTTGGGCTGGTACTGGCTGGCGAAGTCGAGCATCAACGGCGCGCCTTTGGCGTAGAGGATGAAGCCGTGCCGGTCGGGGTGGCCGTGACCGATGGCGAAGCTGCCGGCATTGAGGTTGACGTAGGTTTCTTCGGGATGCGGGAAACCGCTGCGCAGCACAAAGCCGCTGCCCTTGAAATGAGTCGAACGCAGCTCGGGCACCCGCGGTGCGAGGTCGGCCGGTACCAGCAGACCGAGCGGCGTGCCGTGACCGCCGAGGGCGGCGGCGTTTTCGCGGATGCCCCACATCAGTTGTTCGGCCAGTGGCCGGTCCCGACCGGCCAGGGCGCCGATCAGGAACGGGAACGCGCCTTCACCGCTCAACGGCGAATCACCGATCGGCGCAGCCGGGCGGATGCCACCGCGCACGTCCGGCGGCGTCAGGTACGACAGCCGGCACTGCGCGGCTGCCCGCCACAGGGGCAACAGGTCGGAGAAGTCGAGCTTCGGGTCCGCGCCGGTCAGCATGATGGCCGGCACGGTGGCGAACTCGATGGCCATCACGCCGTACGCGCCGATTTCGAGCGTGGCGCCGGCCGAGTTGATTTTTTCGCGGGCGTTGAGTTTGACGAACCGGGCGAGAAACTCCCGCCACGCCGGGCCGTGCGGATGATTGGGCAGCAGACAGACCATCGGCGTGGCGCCGCGCAGGCGCAACGCCTCCATCATGTTGGCCGAACCCCACGCATAACCGGCTTCGCGCGGCGGCACGTAGTCCGGTGACAGCGCGTTGTAAGCGCAGGCGGCGGCATACCGGCGAATCCGCGCTTTCTCTTCAGGGGTGCAACTGGTCGCGCTCAGCGCCACGTCGGCCAGCCAGGCCAAGCGCGGCAGGTTCATCGCGTAGCCGTTGTGATCGTAACCGACCGTGGCGACGCGGCGGCACATGTCAGCCAGCGAGCTGATGGCTTCCTCGACGGTCTTGCGGTCCGCGGCGGGATCGTTGCTGGTCAACGCGCGGGATACGGGATGCGGATCATCGGCCAGCCATTTCTGGGCGCGGCGACGCAGCTCGTCGCGTTTTTCCGCGGCGCCGAGCAGCCGCGGGTAGGTGGCGGGTTCGGGATAATCGAGCACCCAATCCTTGATTTCGTCGAGCCGCTGGCGGCCGTGGCGGATGTGTTTGAGCATGAGCTGGCTGGGCGGCGCCTTCTCGGCATCGTACTGGCCGGCAACGGCGGCGATGGCATAGACCCGCCGCCCGAGCATGACCGGGGCGCGCAGGAACAGGTCCGGCTGCGCGCGTCGTTCGATCCAGAGGTTGCTGGTTTGGGTCCACTGTTTGAGCGTGGCGATCGGTTTGGGTTCGAGATCGGGGTTGATCCATTGCGAGGGACGCAACCCGATGATCGCCACTTCGCAGCCTTTCGCGGGATTGTAGGCGCCGAAGAACAACGCCTCGTCCGTGCCCCAGTTCAGGAAGGCGTTGATGCTGACAACCCGGCTGTCCTTGTCCAACGGCAACGGACGCCAGACGGTGCCATCCGCGCTTTGATGGGCGTCCACGCCGGGAAAGATGTGAAACATCCGCCCGTTCCACTGGCAGTGCGTCGGTTCGAGGCCGTCATGGAACGAAAAGAAATAGGCGTTCGGCGAGGGCACGCGACCGCCGCTGCCGCCCCACCAATCCCACAACAGCCCGCGCTCGGGCGGCGTGAAGGTCGGTCGCACGAGGCGATATTTCCGGCCTGGTTCACCGGGCTGTTCGGGCATTTCATACTCGCGACCTTCGGCCAGATTGAACTCCTCGGTCACAATCGCCAGCTCCTGGCCGGCGTTCAATTCGACTGTCGCGGCATAGAACTCGCCGCCCTCGAAATCGTACCGCAACCGCGCGCGGGCAAACACCGGCCCGTGTTCCTCCACCGTGACGGTGTAGCCGAGACACGGCCGGTCAGTCTGCCACCAACCCCGGCCCACCCACGCGCCGGTCGGCAAGCGCAACCCTTGAATCGGGGCCGGGATGTCCGCCGCGCCGACCGGCTCGGCGAACCGGCGTTGGCCACCCGCCAGCCGCAGGCCGTAACGGGCGGTCAGCAGTTCCACCACGCCGTCGTTCTCGCGCACCACCAGATCAGTGGCCGGCTGAGTGACCGGCGTCAGACCGGCAGTCAACGTCCATTCCCCGCGTTGGTCGGGCGCCAGCGTGGCGAGGAACGACACCGTGGCCGCTTTGACCGTCTGACCGTCCGGCCCGCGCTCGATGTCGGAGAGTTGGACGGCGACCGGCGAGCCGTCGGCGGCTCGCAGCGCGACACCCTGCGGGCTGACTTGACCCGGCGGGAACTCGACCCGGTAATTGACCCGGTCCGGCCCCCAATCGAGACCGAACGGTTCCTGAATGACAACCGACCGGGTAAACGCGGCGGACGTTGCGGGTGACATACCGGCGTTGACTCCCAGCGCCAGACTACCCAGCGCCAAAACGCGACTCCACCGATCCAAGCGACGTGGCTTGTTGTGCATGATGATGCTCTCCTTGGTTGGTGATGACTAATCCCCCGATGCGAAGCGATGCGATTGGCGATCCAAAGCGGTTCGGTGATTTCCGGTCGCGATTACCGGGGCGCCAGTTGGAAGACGACCTCGCTCAGTCCGATGAACCCGTCGTCGCCGTGATTGGTCAGCCCGTCGAGCCGGAGGTAACGGATCGGCTTGGCCGGCAACGGAACAACTGCCGGGTTGTTGCTCCAAGCCTGACCATCGAAGCCGGCGTTGACGGCGATGGGCAGGATTTGTTTTTCCAGCGCCGTCCATGACTCGTCGGCTTTCTCCTTGTACGAGACCACCAGTTCCCGCACACCGCGGCCCGTGAACGCCGCTTCGTTGTAGTTCCAGATGAAGATACATTCCAACCGTTGCGGCTGACCGAGGTCGTATTCGACAAACAAATCCGTCGTGCTCGATTTCAAAAACATCGTCTGGTTGGCAACCTCGCCGCCGAGGTCGGGGAACGTGCCGGGATGATGCAGCGGCGTGGCGGGATCGTTGTCCTTGTCCTGCAAATCGGCGCCGAAGTCGGTGGTTTTGCCGGTGGAGAAATGGATGGTGTTGGCGGCGACGCGCAAATCGGCATACCCCGGCGAGGCGTTCAACACGGAAACGGTTTGGACGATGCGCTGCGGGTCCAGCCGCACCGGCAGCGGTTCCGCCGCCGTCACGGGCGGCGCCACACCGACGACGCCAACGCCGAACGCCCCAGCCACCATTAGTAGAAAAAACGTTTTCATGTCTCCTTAATCTCGGAACGGCCAGTCGGGGTTGGGCGCGCTGTAGTAGTTGCCCATGTCCGCCCGATACCAGTTCACCGTGTGATGGGTCGGGATCGGGTCTTCGGGACCGGCCTGCAGATGAAACCCCCAGTTCGACCCGCTCAGGTCAATGCGGTGCGGCCGCAGATCGAACCCCAAATAGTTCATCACCGTCTTGCGCGTTCCGTGCCGCACGCGAGTCAGGGAAACCACGTGCGTCACCACATCTTCCGCCTCGAACATGTAGGGCGTGTACTGTTTATGCACCACCGTGGTGGGCGAGGCGATCGGGTCCCACGAGAACACGCCGCCCCCGGTGGGTTGTCCTGTCGCGGAATTCACCTGATGTACCGTCACCACTCCGCCCAACTGCCGCGGCGCATACCCATCGTAGTACGTGCTGCCGCTGATCGTGCCAATTTGAATGCCACCCCCATACACGATCAGCCCGTAACTGAACTGGTAATCGAACTCCGTGGGGTTGACCAATGCCGGCCGCTCCTCGCTCGGACAGCGCAACACTCCCCGGCTGCGTCCGAGGTAGTTGCCCACAAACCGCGGATGCGACCAGCGATAGTTCGGGTTGCCGGCCTGATGATCCCAGGCCGGCGGGTACCAGCCATTGTTGTCATCGGCGTACATCTGAATGCCCAACCCGATTTGGGCCAGGTTCGAGAAACACACCGTCTGCCTGGCCCGATCCCGCGCCCCGCGCAACGCCGGCAACAACAACGCCGCCAGCAACGCAATAATCGCCACCACCACCAACAGCTCGATCAGGGTAAAGCCGGTCATCGGCAACCGACCTGCCGGTGTAGCCGCGGCTCTGCGAGCCGCGCTGCTCCCACCGGCCGGGCCAGGCGGCGGCCGCGCCCGACCGCGCGCCCCGCCGGCTGCCGCTGATTGACCTCTGCTCTCTGTCATCGAACCTCCGTCCTACCGCCGCCGCCGCCAGCGCCACAGCAAGCCGCCGCCGGTCACGAACAACAGCGCCGTGCTCGGTTCGGGGATGGCGTACTCAAACACCACCTCGCTCAACCCGCTGAACCCGCTGTCGCCATAGTTGTTGATGCCATAAAGCCGAACGTACCGGGCCTCAGTTTTTGAAAACCCAATCACCGTCACGTCATTTTGCCAGACTTCCATGGCCGGCGGGTACGTGGCGATGGCGAGCGTGTTGGTCCCCAACAACGTCCACGGATCGGTCAGGTTCAGCTTGTACTGCACCACAAGGTTACTCACCCCGCGCCCCTCGCCGCCGAACGGTTCGCCGTAGTTCCAGACATACATGTTGGCCAACGTGTACACACTGCCCAGATCGTACTCGACAAACAACCCGGTCGTCCCGCTTTTCAAGAACATCGTCTCGTTCGCCACATCGCCAGAATTGCCGTACGTCGTGCGCCCGATGTGATGCAGTTCGGTGGCCGGGTTGGAATCGTAATCCTTCACTTCCGGCCCGAAACTCGAGATCACGCCCGTCGAAAAATGGATCGTGTTCTCGGCATCACGCGAGCCAACCGGACTGCTTGCGCTGAGGATCGAGACGGTCGTCACCATCCGGTTGGTGTCGAGCAACACCGCGGCGCTCTCCCGCTGCGTCACCAGCCCGGCCAGGATGGCCAGACCCACTCCCACACTGATTCGTTGATAGGTTTTCATACGCTCACTCCTTCTGGTTGCTTCCGCAACCGATTGCGCGCCCCGCCGCCGATCACCGACGGCGCGACGCTTCGTTTTGTCTCCCGTTCCATGTCCCTGTTCGTTGCCCAGACGGGGGACACCACGCTTTGAGTGGCCACCGCATCGCCGCGACGCTGGGCATCAATCACCGCCCGCGCCTGCCGCAACAGCGCCACGCAATCATATTCCAACCACCGCACCGGCACCGCCGCTTCAGGCCGACACGGCGCGTTGTAATGTCCAATCACCAGCAAATCCTCCGGCACCGCCACGCCGCCCGCCCGCAGCCCGGCCGTCGCCGCCGCCACAAAATTATCGTCCGTCAACAGCAACGTGTCCGGCCGCTCCCCTTCCGGCAACGCCAGCCACAACTGCAGTAACTCCGGCAGCCACTCGGTCAGCCGCGGGTTGGCGTGCTGTTGCCAGTAGGGGCGCATCTCCAGACCATGCCGCGCCAGCGCCTGCTGAAACGCCCTCGTCCACGGCGTGTCCTTGCCGCTGGCGGTCAGACAGGCAATCCGCGACCGCCCGTCCGCCACCGCTGCGCCCACCGCGTTGTCAAACCACGCCGCCGTGTCCAACCCCACCACCGGCACGCCCATGTACTCGCCGGTGAAACTCAACGCCACGTGATACAGCCCCGGTTCGCGGTACAACGAAGTCGCGATTAACCGCGTCGGATAATCCGCGAAGATCACCCCGCCGATCCGGTGGGCGCGCACATCGGCCAACACCCGCTCCGTGTCGGCCGCCGACAACACGGCGCGCTGGGCGTGTACGATTTCAAACTCACATTCACCGGCGTCGGCCAACTGTTTGGCGGCCGCCGTTAACGCCCGATAAAACAACGTGAAATACTCCGGGTCGGCCGGGTGATAGGGCAGAATCAGGACATACCGGCTTTGATACGGCAGACGGTCGGCCACGAACGTTCCCTGTGTCCCGCGCGACACAATCCAACCCTCGGCTTCGAGCCGCGTCATGGCCCGCTGGACGGTCATCACGCTGACCCGGTGCCGCTGGGCAAGTTCTTGGCGGGTGGGCAACCGTTGTCCGGGACCAAGCCGGCCATCGAGGAGTTGGCGGCGAATGGTTTCACTGACGGCGAGCTGTTCGCGGGGCGGCCGGCCTGTATTGGAAAGCTTTCCCGGTGTGGTGTAACTCATACCCATAACCTCGACATAGTTAGTAGAACAATAAAAGCGCCGAGATGTCAACAGCGAAAAGAAAACATCCAGTGCGGATGCGATGGCGAGAGTTCCGCACGTCTTAGAGCGCCTAACAAAACTGAAGCTTCTGTCGTGGGCGCACCCGGTGGCGCGAGCGTTCCCGCGAGTGAAGTGTCACGCCCCGCCTCGCGAGGACGCTCGGCCCACCAGCTTTTCCAAAACAGTCGCGGGCCGAAACCCGCTCCCACAGGGAGTTTTGTTAGGCGCACTTAGCCAGAACCTGAAGTTTTAGCCACGAGCTGGCTCGCGGCTAAAGGCATTTGGCTTTGGGCGCCGTGCCGCAGAACCCCAAACCCAAACGACCTAATTTAATTTTTCTTGAAGAATAAACCATATACTGTATATGCTTTTCGCGGATAGAGGTTGGCCGTGACGACACATGTTCCCTTCAGCGTCTCCAGAGATAAACAAGCCTCCCTCATTGACCAGGTCGCTGATGGATTGCGATTCTCGGTTATTTCAGGGCATTACCAGCCAGGCGCCAGACTGCCGAATCTCTCCCAAATGGCTGACAGCTTGGGTGTCAGCGAGATCGTCACGCGGCGTGCCGTGCAGCGGCTCGCGAAAGAAGGTTTGCTCAATCCACGCCGCGGCACCGGCATTGAAGTTCGCGGCGCTCATTTGAAAACCTGGCGCGGCCACGTGCTGTTCATCCATTGGAGCGGCGCGGGCATGTACTACCACAGCGTCCGAACCGGTTGTGTGATCGAGCGGCTGCATGCGGCCAATGTGCTGATCAGTACGGTGCCGGTGGCCGGAGCGGATCAAGGGAACGATTTTGCCAAGGTCCGCGCCGAGCTGGGCCACGCAGTCTCGTTGGCGGTGATCGAAGGTCCCGCCGCGGGTCTGGCGTCGCTCTTCGCGGAACGCAAGATTCCGTTCCTCCAGATTGACGAAGCCGGCAGGCATTCGCCGCACGCGGTTCGGCGCATCGAGATGCGCACCGAAACCGTCGGGCCGGCCTTGCGCGATCATTGTCTGGCTTGCGGCGTCCGCTCGGTCGTGCAGGTGCTGCAGCATCAGGCGGTGTCACTGGATCTCGCCCCGCTGATATCGGCGGCGGATGTGACCGTGGACACCCTGCGGGTCGCGCCGCTGCCCGGGCTGGACAGCCCGGAGTCGGTCGAGCGCGCCGCGCTGCTGGCCATAGAGCGCTGGCTCGATGGTCAGCCGAAGCTGCCGGACTTGTTCTGGTTCGGCGACGATTTTGTGGCGCGCGGCGCGTTATTGGCGCTGACGACGCGCGGCATCCGCGTACCGGCGGACGTGCAGGTCATCAGTTGGGCGAACAAAGGACTGGGGCCGGTCTATCTCAAACCGCTGACGCGGGTCGAGATGGATCCGCAAGCTCATGGGACGGTCGTGGCGCAGTGCATTCTCGAGCAACTGGCCGGCCGCGCCGGTGGCGCGGCTGCGGTGACACTGGCACCGGCTTTCATCGTGGGCGAGACGACGAGAGTGGTTCGGCCGGGTTGAACCGGCCGGCGGAACATTTGGGACACAAACAAGCGGTAACAAAAAGGAGTCGCCGATGAAAACGAGGAAACTGGGAGTGTTGGTGGCGCTGGCGATTGTGAGCGCGTCCAGCGCGTGGGCGGTCACGTACACCTACACGGGTGGTGGCGTTGACCCGAACAAATGGGACGATCCGGCCAACTGGGGCGGGTCAGGGTATCCGTGGAGCACAGGACCGGAAGCCGACGCGGCGATTATCCCGGACGGATTCGGCCCCAGTTTCAACACCGTGTCGCCGTACTTGCAGCGCCTGCAAACCGGCAACATGCTGGTCACCCTACCATCCAGCGTGACCATGACCTATAACAGCAGTGGCGGCTGGCACGCGGGCATTGTGGACATCGGCACGGGTGGGCTGACCGTCAATGGCGGGATCGGGTTCGGCAACTGGGGTGAGGCCGGCTTTTTCAGCGCCGGGCCGGTCACCATGACCTACCTGCAAATGAATTCCGCGACGCCCACGCAGACCGGGGGCTACTACGACATCGGCACCATCCAGTTGCAGGGCAACGGCACCGGTCAAGTCCGCGCCTGGACCATCCACGACGCCGACAACACGACCATCACAAGCTACGCCCACAACGGCAGCAATCACGAATGGGTCGGCAACCCGATTCTCGACGGGCGACCGAACTGGGACCTGGTGGATGCGGGGGTGACCTGGAATCCGAGCGGCGGCAAATGGAACCTCAAAAACTATACGCTCTACGGCAACCGGCTGCGGATTGACGGCGGCAGCGCCGGCGGCGGCGCCGGCAATCTTTACCCCGATTATCTGGTGTCCAACGGCGGCACGGTGGACGTAAACCGCATCGAGATCGGCACCGGCGCTTCCAACAACCGCCGCAGCTACATGGCGTTGTCCAATACCACGATCCATGTCCGCGGCACCGCCACGGCGTGGGACAACAACTCGACGAACAACGTCCGGTTTGATGTCACCACCTCCACGGTCCACTTCGTGCCGACCGGCGGCGCGTTGAGCGTGCGCACCGGCAGCAAAGATGCGGGTGGCGGCCCGGCGGCGTTCACCGACAACTTCGCCTTCGGCAACGTGGTGATCGGCAGCGGCGCGACCGTCACGCTGACCGGCGCCAACAACATTGACGGCGGCGCCAGCGCGCTCTACGTCAAAGGCGCGCTCTCCGGCGCCGGCACGATCAACGGCGACGGCCGCAATGTGTACGTGGACGGCAGCCTCTCACCCGGCACCAGTCCGGGCACGCTCACGCTGACCAATGCCAACCTGTTCCTGACGCCAAACATCCAGCTCAACTACGAGCTGGGACCAACCGATGCGTTCGGCATCGGCTACGTCGGCATGGGATCGAACGACCTGGTTCAGGTCTTCGGCGACCTGACGTTGGACGGGACGCTGAACGTCACGTTCCTGCCCGGCCGAGTGGCCACCTACGGCAGCACGAATGTCTATCGACTGTTCGACTACACCGGCACGGTGACCGACAACGGGCTGGCCCTCGACCCGTCCCTGCGATTCGCCTGGCTGGAGGTGGACACCGTCAACAAAGACGTGAACCTGTACCTGTTGAATGTCCCCGAACCGAGCACGGTGTTGCTGTTCATGGCCGGTGGCTGGCTGCTGTGGCGCTGGCGGCGACGCCGGTAGAACAGAGGTCCGATGACAGAGAGCAGAGGTCAATCAGCGGCAACCGGTGCGGCGCGCCCGCGTTGGGGGAGCCACCGGCCGAATCGGCAGCTCGTCCCGAGCACGTACCATTGGGCGCGTTGGTTGTGGAGGGACGCGCTCCGTCGCGTCCCTCGCTGGCAGCGGCCACGACCGAGGGAGATCTTCCCGGCAACGGCATCGGTCCGGTTACGAGCGCCCAACAAACCTCGTGGTGGGAGCGGGCTTCCGCCGGCGACTGTCTCGGAAAAGCCGGTGGGCCGAGCGTCCGCGCGAGATGGGGCGTTGCACTCCGCTTGCGGGGAGGCTTGCGCCATCGGTCGCGCCCAGAAGGGCGCTCCCACCCTAGAAGCTCCGGTTTGGTTGGGCGCACCAAGCCGGCGGCCGGGCGTGGCCGGTTTTACGTTGATCGAGCTACTGGTGGTGGTGGCAATCATCGCACTCTTGGCGGCGTTGTTGTTGCCGGCCCTGAAACAGGCGCGCGCGCGCGCCTGGAGAGCCGTCTGCCAGTCCAACCTGCGCCAGATCGGCATTGCCAGTATGGTGTACGCCGACAACAACGACGGCTGGCTGGCCAGCCGGCGAGACGGCTGGTGGCTGACCGACACCGGCGCGCCGGGTTACTACTTCTTCGGCGGCGACGCCAAGTCCCCGGTCTGTCCGGCCGACCGCTTGAAACGGTTCGCGCCCGGCAGTTATTTTTTGCACACCGGCTGGAACGTATCATTCTACTACAATGATCCCGTTAACTGCTGGCTTTGTTTCCCGCTGCGGATCAACGCGGTGCTGGCGCCCGACCGCTGGCTGCTGAGCGGCGACCGCATCTACAACGGCCAGCTCGGTTACCCGCTCGAACTGTGGTTTGTCACCGCCTACACCTATCACGACAATGGCGGCTCGTTTGTGTTCCTCGACGGTCACGTCAAGTGGTACAACCAAGCCGAGACCGGCGCCGCCACACCTTTCGGGTCATGGCCCGGGTTCTTGTGGCCCACCGACTCGGTGATGGTTCATGGCAACGGCATTTACTATCATGACGGCTCGTGGTGGCCCGACTGGCCGGGTGTCAGTTACGTCAAGACTCCGGATCACATCCCGGTCTTGACCTGGAAGTGGTTCGTGCCTCCACCGGGCTACCCCTGGCCCTGACCGAGTAGGGGTCAGCGGCACGATTTGCGGCGATCGTTTTGGCCGCGACTGGTTTCAGAACGCCACCGCCCGCCCGCCAATCGCAATCTCGAGTTTGCCGTCCTGCTCGCCAACGGTCACGGGTGTCGGCGGCGCGCCCGAGCGGCGCGGCAGGATGATCGTGGTGAACGGGCCGCTGCCGCGGATGCGCAGGATGTGCTGGCGTTCCTCGCGCTGGGTGACGCTCCCGCCCCAGGCCGTGACCGCCCAGTTGCCCAGCACAACCTGCACGGGTTGCTCGGCCCACAGATACACCTCGCAATCCACACCGTGCTGCCCGGTAAACCCAAAGCGGTGCAACCCCGCCGCCAGCTCCAGCGGCGGCGTGGCCGACGGCAACTCGGTGGCGGGCGCGTCGGGGCGGCTGTTGGCGTTTGGATGCGTGTGCAACGGCGGCGTCACCGGGCCGTGCGGCGTCTCAATCGGGCCGGCTGCCATCAGAAAGAACGACGCCACTTTCGGCGCGGCCGCGGCCGCGCCGCTGAACGTGTCCCGAATCAGCACCACCGGCCGCGCCGGCTCCGCGCGATCCACGATCGTCCGCCGCTCCCACTGAAGGTCGTCCCGCTCGAACTGCGACGTCACGCCGGCCCGACCGGGTGTGCTGACGAACTGGCTCTGGCTCGATCGCTGCCAGACCGCCGGCCCGCTCAGCGCCGCGCCGTTTTGGTCCCACGGATGCCCAATCGCCGTTTCGGGAACGATTGTGCTGTGCAGATACGCGCCCGGGGTGTGCGGCGTGTAAATCGCCGACCAGTCCACCATCAGCGGCTGGCCGAGCGCATACAACACAACCGCGCCGTGATCGGAATGCCGATGATCCCGGTAATGATCGCCGTTGACCACCCACAACGCCGTCTCGTCCGCTGTGCCCCAGCCATGCCGCAACACGGTGTAGTAGCCGGGGAACGTCGCGTCGGTCAGCGCGGGGTCGCGCGCCGGCAACGCATCGTCAATCATCAACACCGTGCTGCCGAAGAAAAACGAATGCGGTTTGCCCCCCGCCTGCCACGCGCCCATCAGCCGCGCCGACAACCGCGGATCGGCGTCGCGGCAGCCGGTCGCCAGCGCGCCGTAGATTTCCGACGGCTCGGTGCCACTGTCGCCCAGCGCGATGAAACAGCGATGCCCGCCGACGCGCGGTTCGGGCGGGGTGAGCAGGTTGAGGTAAAACTCGGCGAACTTCGCCAGTTTCGGCCAGGCGGCAAACGGATCGAGCGGACCGAGTTGTTTGACCTGCAACAGCGTGTTCAGCGTCGGGGCGAACGACGCGCCGATGTAATGCGGGCAGCCGATGTGGGCGCCGTGGTCGTTGATCTGTTGCTCGACGGCGGCCCGCAAGCCGGCCACCACCGGCGGCACGCGGGCGCGCATCATCGGATGCCGGCCGAGGAACAACGCGTAAAACCGCCGGTAGCCCCATTGCTGGAGCGGCATGTTTTCGGTGCCGAGGTTCAACCCGTGGTCGGTGGTGCTGACCGGCGCGTGATCGTCGTCCCAGACCACATTGGCAAACAGCACCGCGGCGGCCTTCAACGCCCGGCGTTGTTCGGCCGGCAAGTCGGGTTCGGCCAGCAACTGATCAATCCAGACCCCGTAGCGTTGCGCCGTCAGCCCGCCGTGCCAGTAGTGATGTCCGAAATCGTAAATGCCGCCGCCGTGGACCAGCGCCTCCAACATGGCACGGGCGGCTTGGGTTACCTGGGCCACCGCCGCGTCGCGTTTGGCGCCGCTCGGGTCGCGCCAGGCGTCAAACAACGGCCGCGTGTACGGATCGGCGTTGGACAGCCATTGGAAATACGTCTCGTCGGTCCGCGTCCGCTCTTTGACGCGTGCCACCGCCGCCACCGGCATGAACGCCCCGCCATACCCGCCGGGCGGGTCGGGAAAATCCAGCGCCCAACGATGCACTTTGTTCAGGTTGAACCCGCCGTGCAGATTCATCTGGCGATTGATCGGCTGGACCTCGGTCGGTGGTTTCAGGTCGGCTTTGGTGCTGACGAACAGGCCCCACTCGAACTGCGACCGGGAAAACACCCGCGCGTCGGGACCGCGGCGGTAGGAGCCGACTGTGATCCCCGCCGCGCGCGTCGGGTCGGCACGGGTGAAAATCCCCGGCCCGCTCATGTGCGCGCCGAGCAACCGCGAGGCGCGCCCGGCAAAAATGCCGAGCAGCGGCGCGGTCTCGGGCGCCGCGGCGTTGAACATCTGCCAGCACCACCCGCTGTCGAACACCCACGGATCCCACAACGCCATCCGCCGCCAACTCGTCGCCGTGGTGACGTAGTTGGACTCGCGCGACCGGTCGTACACCAGATCCACCTGCGCGTCCAAAGGCGGCCGGTTATGCCCATGACGATAGACCCGGCCGTCCGGCTCGTAGCCGGCCTCCTTCGACCGCGCATGATGACCCCGGTAACGGGCGTGGGTCGGTTCGACCGCGTCGTACCAATCCAGCGAGTACGACCAGTCCATGTCGGTATCTTCCGCGCACAGAATCGAGGGCTGCCCGGCCTGAACCGTGATCGTGCTGCGGTAGTAACCGGGGCCGGCCGGAGCGATTTCCTCTGCCCCGTAGGCGTAACGGGGCCGGTCGAACCGGTACGTCACTTCGACCACCGTTTTCAACGGGCCGCGTTCGATCCAGCGAACGGTGAACCCGGTCACCGCCGTGGCCTGCACGCTCAGCCGATTCGGCCCGCGGGCCGTCCATCGTCCATCGGCCAGCCGCACACCCTGGATCGGAGCCGGTACCGCCTCCACGGCCGGCAGAGTCGCCGCCGGTTTCGGCACGCGCACACCGGTCTGGTCGTTGACGATTTCGTAGTGCGCCTCGGTTTCGGTCACGACCACGCGGCCGGCATCGTTGGCCGGCCCGACCGGACCCGCCGCCTGCAACGTCCAGCGCCGCGTCGCGCCCGCCGGTAAATCCGCGCGGACTGCGAGCTTCCGTCCGCCTTCGAGGAACTGGAAGACAACCGGCTCGCCGGCATCGTTGATCACGACCACGCCATTGGTCGGCGTGCCGGGCGGCAGATCGAAATCAATGATCTGGTCAGGATGCGCCACGCCAAACGAGTCGGTCACGGTGAAGGTCTGCGGCAGACGGGACATCGGCGGGGCCAATTGACAACCGGCAACGAGCAGCACGGCGAGCCAACACGGGCGCGGGAAGTTCATTCGATCAACGCAGCGCCCCACTGGTGGATGGCGCTGTCGGGCCAGGCGTGTAAATAGTCCGGATCGGCCGGGTGGTAAGGCAACACCAGGGCATACCGGGTTTGATACGGCAGGCGGTCGGCCACGAAGGTTCCCTGCGTCCCGCGCGACACGATCTAACCCTCCGAGTTGTGTCCGTCAAGTTCAGCAATTGAGTTGAGGGGGTAGTTCTCCTGGGTTT
>CAZHLM010000047.1:5746-28039 GCA_964533295.1 uncultured Verrucomicrobiota bacterium | reverse complement strand
CTGCTGCGCGAAGAGATCGCCTTCTTCCACGGCAAAGTCATGCTCAAAGAAGCTCGCAGCGGCGGCGCGTGGGAATGGCATCAGGACTATGGCTACTGGTACGACCAAGGCTACCTCTATCCGCGCATGCTCCGCGTCTTCGTCGCCCTCGACCCGGCCACCGTGGAGAATGGCTGCCTGAATGTGTTGCGTGGGTCGCACCGACTCGGCCGTCTCGACCACCAGATTGTCGGAACCCAGACCGCCGCCGATCCCAAACGAATGCCACTGCTGGAAAACATGCTCGAACGCGTCGCGGTCACGATGACGCCCGGCTCTGCCCTGTTCTTCCACTGCAACCTCCTCCATACCTCCGCCCCCAACCTCTCGGACCGGCCCCGGCGCTCATTCGTGATGTGCTACAACGCTCTTGCCAATCCCCAACTCGCCGAGCGCCAAACCAGCGCCCACGTCCCCTGCCCCGTCAGCGCCGACGACGGGATTCTGAAGTTTGCCTGATTACGGCGGCCACCGTCGGCAATGCGCAGCGAGCCGGCTAACCGGACACGTCGTCACCGGCGCCGTTTTCATCCACTTTGTTCGGGCCGCACGAATAGACCCGCGGTGGTGACGCGATAATGATCCGGTACGGCGTGCCCCACGGATCCACAAACTCGCCGCGGTCGTTGACTTCGCTGCGCGCGGCTTCGACGTACGAGGCCTTGGTCGGGTTTTGGTTGCCGAGGGCGTGGCCGCGCAACAACTGGGATATTTCCGCCGCCGACCCCGTCGGGTACACGCCCTGTTCACTGAGATACAAGTCAAGCGCCAGTCGCAGTTGCTCGACGTCGTGTTCTGCTTGCCGGACCTTTTGCCGGGCGCATCCCCCGCCGGTCGCCAGCAACGCCAGCAACAAGGAACCTGCGATCACCCTCATGATCACCGCCATTCTGCCAAGCGAGCTTCCGCGGCCCGCCGCCAATGCGCGCTTTCGGCCTCGCGTCCCGTCATCGGCGGTGCCGCCAGCACTTTATGCAACGCGGCGCGCGCTTCGTCAATCCTTCCGATGGCGTGCCACGCCTCCGCCAGATGCAGGTAATTCTCCGGATATTCCGGCGCCACCGCCACCGCCCGCTGCAACAGGCGCAACCCGCGACGGGGACTGCCGATGCTGACCGGCGGCGCCGGCGTCCGCAACAACAACAACCCCATCACCCGCAACGGTCCGCCGTGGTCATACGTCTCATCCAACTCGATCGCCCGTTGCAACGCCGCCTGCATCTCGCCCACCGCGTTCAATCCGTACGACCGATCGGCATCGGCCAGCAAACCGACGTTGATCGCGTACCAGTACTGTCCTTCCACCCGGTCGGGATGATCCGCGCGGGCCGCCTGCGCCGCCGCGATGCCGATTTTGGCCGCCGTAATCCGGTCGGCTGCCGGCCCGGCTTCGGCCGCCGCCGCCTGCATCCGCGCCAACGCAACCCGACCCTGGAAATCGAGCGGGATCGTTTCGGTGGGGCGCAACGCCCGCACCGATTTGCAGCCAAACGCCAACAACCCGGCCAGCAGAATCAGCGAGGCGTTATTTCCCATGAAACAGTCTCTGCGCCTGCTCCAGCCGCGCCGAGTCGACCGGGGCAAACTTCTCGACGCGGATACTCGCCAGAATGCGCCGACCGGCTTCGTTCTCGTTCATCGCCGTCAGCGCCGACCGAACCGCCGTCGCGTCCGTCTCCCCAAACCGCACCACCAGATCCCGCGGCAGCTCGTCGGACTGAAAAACGACTTTCAACTGCCCGCCCAGTTCGGGGTCCGCGGCAAACATCGCCCAGGCCGCCTCCTCGACCAACACGCCGTCGGCAGCGCCTTTTGCGCCCTCCACCAAATCAAAGATCGCGTCCTCGGCGCTCCCGACCGCCGCGAGCCGAATTTCGCTGCCGAACTGGTCGCGCAAAATCACCCCTTTGACGTAACGTTCCTCGGCCGCCAACGTCGTCGCGATCGTCTTGCCCGTCCAATCCGCCGGCTTGACGCTGACGTCTTTCCTGGCCACCAGCACAAACCGCTCAGCCGCGACGTTTTCGCGGCGCACTTCAAGCACCGGCTCCATCGCGAGCGCCTTTTGGTACGTCAGAAAGAAACCGGGCGTGACAATCCCTACCGGCGGTTTTTCCTTCCCGCACAACTCCAGCGCCGCCGCGGGTTGATTGACCACGCGCGCCTCGCATTTCAAGCCGGCATGGTTGCCGAGATAATTCGTCAACTCGCTGACCGTCGGCCCGGCCATTTCCTGGGTCGCAAACTTCTCGCCCGTTTTCAGAAACAAAAAAATCGCCAATGCCATTGCTTCCATGTCAGTTTCGTCTCCAGTGGCGCAACACGATGCGCCATTTTTCCCATTTCGTCAGCCGGATTTTGCCATCGAACACCCGGTACTGCTCGGTCTCAATCTTGTCGAGAATCCCGCCATAGATGCCCATCATTACCGCCAGCGTGCCGCGACTGTCCGGGCTGATCATGCCGAGCAGCGGCGCCGCCTGCCGGTAATACTCCCGCGCCCGGTCAGCCTCAAACTTCATCAACTCCCGAAACGCCGGCGTCATCCGACCGTTCACAATATCGTCCTCTGAGACGCCGAACCGCTGCAAATCTTCAGCGGGCAGATAAATCCGCCCCAATCGCGCGTCTTCGGCCACATCCCGCAAAATGTTGGTCAGTTGAAACGCAATCCCGCACGCCTCGGCCGGTTTCAGCGCCGCTGCGTCCTGATACCCGAAAATCGGCAACACCACCAACCCGACGCACGAAGCAACGTGATAACAATACCGGTACAGTTCGGCGAACGTGGCATACCGGGTTTTGGCCTGATCCATTTCCGTCCCGTCGAGCAACTCATAAAAATGACGCTCGGGAATCCGGTACCGCCGCACCGTGTCCACCAACGCCGGCAACGTCGGCTCCTCGGTCGGCTGCCCCGCCAACGCCGCCGCCACCGTCGCCCGCCACTGTTTCAACCCGGCCAGCGCCACCGCCGGATTGCCGGCCCCGTCCGCGATGTCATCGCTGCGTCGCATGAACGCATACACCGCGCACATCGCCCGCCGTTTCGCGCGGGGCATCACCAGAAACGAATAGTAAAAATTTTTTCCCGTCCGCTTGGCGATTTGCTCGCACCGCCGGTAGGACTCCTCCACGGCCACGCTCATTAAGCCGATTATGTAAGGCGCGCTGCCGCGACGCAAGCGCGCGCTGTCCCGTCCGGGCAGCGAAACAGAATCAGCCCGGTTACGTCCGAAGCTTCTGTTGTGGGAGCGCCCTTCCGGGCGCGACCCGTGGGCCGGGCATCCCCGCGAGCGGAGTGTCACGGCCCGCCTCGCGAGGACGCTCGGCCCACCGGCCTTTCCGAAACGGTCGCGCCGCTCCCACAAGGAGTTTTGTTGGGCGCCCTAAAACCGCCCCACCACCACCAGCCGCGCGCTGATCGGCTCGACCGGGTGAACATGCACATCCGCGACCGGCCCCGCCTCGCCGGCCAACTGCGACTCGTAGAAATAATCAATGTCGCTGTCCTCACGATCCAGCAAGTTGAAGCCCTGAATCAACACCGTCCAGTTCTGGTTGAGCCGGTAGCCCAGCTCGCCGTTCACCAGAATCGTCGTGCTCGACCGCACACCGTCATCCTCGACCAATGGTCGCGGCCCAAACAGCCGCAGCCGCAGACTCGCAAACCAACCGGCCAACGCGCCCTCCAGATCATGCACCGACACCCCGGCAGCCAACACGGTTTCGATCGAGCCGGGAATGTAGTCGCCCGCCGGATCACTGTCGCGGAAGCGCGCGTGCGACCACGACACATCCGCATCCACCGTCAGCCATTTCGTCGGCGTGTAATAATTCGCCCATTCCACGCCCCACCGCCGGCTCGGCCGGCTCGCCTCGGTGTTGCCGGCGTCGCCGATGAACAACAACTCGGAATCCACATCCAGCCACCACAACGCCAGCGTGCTCTGCAACTGCGGCACCGCCAGCGTCCGCACCCCCACTTCCGCCCCCAGCGTCCGCACCAACGGGTCCGCCCGCGCCACCGGATCACCGCTGACCGGGTCCACGCGCGTGTTCACCCCGCGCCCGTCGTTGCTGTGAAACGCCAGCCCGCCGCTGACGTACAACTCCGTCTGCGACCACGGCCCGAAAATACATGATCCTTTTGGACTGACAATCCCATCCGCCCGGTCTCCCGAGTTGGCCGCCAGGTTGCTGTCCACATCAAACCGGTACACATCACCGCGCAGCCCGGCCACGGTGCGGAATTTCTCCGCCCACTGCGTCTTGTTTTCGGCAAACACACCCCCGCTCATTTGCAGCACATCATCGCGCCGCACCGTCGCGAGTCGCCGTTGCGCCACGGTGTTGAACAACCCGTTGCGGATCACGTCGGTGCGGAACTGCACGCCGATGGTGTTTTCCATCGGGAAACCGCCCCCTTCACCCTCCCGCGTGTGCCGCACGTCGAACCCGGTCACCCAGCGGCTGTCCTTCTGTTCAAACTGATCGCCGTTGACCGGGTCGTTCAGAAAATACGTGAAGTTGGAGAACAGATCGAGGTCGTAGTAGTAGGCGAATGCCGTTGCCTCCGTCCGGCCTGCCCCGTCGTCGCCGCGCCAATCCGCCGACAAACTGTACCGCTGCGAATCCCCGCCGGTGGTGTCATCCAGCGTGCCGAACCGCCCGACCACCCCGCTGTTGACCGCCCGCCGCGCCACCTGATCCGTCGCCTCCCACTCGCCGCGGTAGCCCATTAACGTCACACCCCAACCATCCCGGCGGAATCGCAACACACCGTTGAACTTCTGGAAATCTTCCGGGTCCGTCCACGGCCCGTCGTGATGCGACGCCTCCAGCGCGTACAACAAACGCCCCCCACCCCACGCCGGCGACCCCGCCACCAACCCGCGCCCATACCCGTAAAAACCCGCTTCCGTCTGCACCAACGTTCCCGGCAACGCGTCCACATACCGGATATCCGCCGCCCCGGCCGACGCAAAATCACCCTTGTCTGCAAAATACGGTCCCTTGCGGAACTGCACCGTCGCGACCAACTCGGGAATCAGGAAATTCAAATCCGTGTACCCCTGTCCATGACCGTGCGTGGGCAGATTCACCGGCATCCCCTCCACGGTGGTCGCGAAATCCGTGCCGTGATCAAGATTAAAGCCGCGCACGAAAAACTGATTCCCTTTACCCCCGCCACTGTGTTGCGTGGCAATCAGCCCGGGCACGGTCTCCAACACCTCGCCCGGCCGCAGCAAGGGACGCTGCTCCAACTGCGCCGCGCCGACCGTCCCCTGCGACGCCGTCGTCGCAATACCCACCAAACTGTCCGACCGCTCCTCCACGACCACCGCCGGCAACCGCGTCACCTCCTGCCCGCTGGTTCCGACCACCCCGCCCGCCAGCACCGCCGCCAACCAAGTCATTGCTTTCATGCGGCGGCTTCTACCCGACCACACCGAATCGAGGCAAGAACAATCGTGTTACTTATTTTATATGTCGTAACATCAACTCAATCGCCCGCCTCCGGGCTTGGCTCGACGTGGATCGTTACCTCGTTGACCCGCGGCAACCGCACCCGAATCGCGTCCTCGACTGCATGCGCCAACTCGTGCGCCGCCCGCACCGACATCGCGCCGTCCACTTCGAGGTGCATGTCGAGCACATAACCGTGACCGAGTTTGCGGCCATGACATTTCTCCACCGCCTCCACCCCCGGCACCTCCAACGCCACCGCGCTGGCCATCCGCACCAACGATTCATCCGCGGCCTCATCCATCAACTCCGCCGCCACCGGTCGCAAAATCCGCCAGCCATTCCACGCGATGATGCCGGCCGCAAACAACGCCGCCACATCATCCGCCGCCTCGTAGCCCGGCCCGCCGATCAGGGCGACACTGATGCCCAGCGCCGCCGACGCCGACGTGATCGCGTCGCTGCGATGATGCCAGGCGTCGGCGCGTACCGCGGCGTTCTCGACCTGCTGACCGACCCGGTGCACCAACCGAAACAGCGTCTCTTTCACCACCACCACGCCCAACAAGACCAACAGCGTGTATCCGGCCGGCGCGTGCCGCGGATGGAAGATTTCGCGCACCGCCCCGACCACAATCAGCGACGCCGCGCCCCACAACAGAATCGCCACCGCCGCCGTCGCCAATGTCTCGGCCCGGCCGTGACCGTACGGATGATTCGCATCGGCAGGCCGGTCGGCAATCACCACCGCGCGCCAGACAATCACCGAACTGGCCATGTCGGCGAACGACTCGACGGCATCGGCTACCAGCGCCGCGGAGTGGCCGACGAGACCGGTGACCAGTTTCACCACCGCGAGCAGACCGTTGATGACCAACCCGGTTGCCGTCGCCCGCACGCTGCGCTGAAGCCGTGGATTCATGGCGTGCCGCTGCCGCCGCCGGGCCGGTCGCCTACCGTCGGGCCAGCAGGGTCAAGATCGCTTTCTGGACGTGCAACCGATTCTCGGCTTGGTCGAAAACATCCTGCTGATGGGCTTCGAGCACCTCGGCGGTGATTTCCTTGCCGCGATACGCCGGCAGGCAATGCATCACCAGCGCGCCCGGCCGAGCGTGAGCCAGCACCGTGGCGTTGATCTGATAGGGTTGCAGAATCCGAATCCGATCGGCGGCTTCGGCTTCCTTGCCCATCGAAACCCAGACATCCGTGTACACCACGTCGGCGTCGCGCGCGGCCGTGGCGACGTCGGTCGTCACCTGAATGCCCGTGGTGTCGGCGGGCTGGAACTCGACCGGCGCCGCGATGCGCAATTCCATCCCCATTTTGCGCGCCGCCAAAATCCATGACCGCGCCACATTGCAGGCGCCGTCGCCGATGAAACAAACGCGCTTGCCGGCCAGCGAACCGCGTTTCTCCTGAATGGTAAACAGGTCGGCCAGAATCTGGCAGGGATGCTCGTCGTCGGTCAGCGCGTTGATCACGGGGATCGAACCCCAGCGGGCAAACTCCTCCAAATCGGCCTGCGCAAACGTGCGGATGACCGCGCCATGACAGTACCGCGACAACGCGCGGGCGGTGTCGGCCACCGTCTCGCCGCGGCCCATCTGAATCTCGTGCCCGGCCAGATACACGGATTGACCGCCGAGTTCGCGGACGCCGACCTCAAAGCTGACGCGGGTGCGGGTGCTGGCCTTGGTGAAAATCAGCGCCCACGTCTGGCCGGCCAGTGGTTGGTGGGATCGCTCTTGCGGGCGCGACCGCGCCGCCTTCAACCGCGCCGTCAGCTCCAAGATCTCGGCGATCTGGGCCGCGCTCAGTTCGGCAATGGAAAGCAGATGCTTCATTTCGTCTGCAACCGCCGCCCGCCGATACCGCTGGGCTTCCACGTACCGGACTCACACTTGGCCAGCCAGTTGTTGAGGTACTCCGCGATTTTCTCCGGGGGCTGCTGCATCAACGCCCAGCGAACCGTCACGACCACGCCGGTGTCGTCGAGGTCCTCGACGAACATCTGATTCGGACCCTCGTAAACGTTCCAGTTCATCAGGAATTCCGCCGACGGTTTTTCCGCCCATTCAAACCGCAGCCGTTTTTCCTGCCACGACTGCACCGGCAACACCGCCTCGACATCGGTTGCCCCGATACATTTGCCCACTTTCGCGCTCATAAACTCGCTCGCAATTTCTCGATTGCCTCGTCCATCTCCGCCCGCGTCACGTTCAACGGCGGCAACAACCGCACCACCTTCGTCCCCGCCGGCACGCCGAGCAACCCGTGCTCGGCCATTTTCGCAATCACCGG
Source organism: uncultured Verrucomicrobiota bacterium (assembly GCA_964533295.1). GTDB lineage: Bacteria > Verrucomicrobiota > Verrucomicrobiia > Palsa-1439 > Palsa-1439 > OMJI01. The sequence goes on along the minus strand of CAZHLM010000047.1, from coordinate 20,230 downwards.
CTTGTTTTCCCGATCCAGTTCCACGCCGAGCATCAAACCGACCCCGCGCACCTGCGTCACGCCCGGCAGCCGGCGCGCGCGCTCGACAAAATACTCGCCCTGTGTCCGCGCATTGGCCATCAGGTTCTCGCCCTCGATCACGTCCAACACCGCCAGCGCCACCGCGCAGGCCAGCGGCGTCCCGCCGAACGTCGAAGCGTGGCTGCCCGGCCCCAACAGGTCCGCGAACGGCGTCCGCGCCCAGATTGCGCCGATCGGAAACCCACCGGCCAGACCTTTCGCCCACGAAATCGCATCCGGTACGACATCGGGCGCGAGCGATTTGAACCCGCAAAACTCGCCCGTCCGCCCCACGCCGCATTGCACTTCGTCGAACAACAACAACAGCCCCCGCTCATCGCACAAACGGCGCAGTCCCCGCAGAAACTCCGGCGCCGCCGGCGTGATTCCACCCTCGCCCTGAATCGGCTCCAACAAGATCGCGGCTGTCTTTGGTCCGACCGCCTTGGCGACAGCGTCGAGATCGTTGAACGGCACGTGACGAAACCCGTCCACCATCGGCTCGAAACCCTTCTTCACCTTTTCCTGCCCGGTGGCCGAGATACCGGCCAGAGTCCGGCCATGAAAGGAATTCAGGAACGTCAGGATTTCATACCGGCCCTGCTCGTGACCGGCTTTGCGGGCCAGTTTGAACAGCGCCTCGTTGGCTTCGCCGCCCGAGTTGCAGAAGAAACATTTGCCGGCAATGCCGACCAGCTCGACCAGTTTCTTTGCAAGCCGTCCCTGCGGCGCGGTGTAATAGAGATTGGAGGTGTGAATCAACTCCTGCGACTGCCGGGTCAGCGCCGCCGTGATGGCCGGGTGCGCATGACCGAGCACATTGACCGCAATCCCGCCGCCAAAATCGAGATACTCCCGCCCGTCGGCGTCCCACACGCGCGCTCCCCGGCCGCGCACCAACGCCAGCGGATACCGGCCATAGGTCGGCATTACATATTGCTCGTACAACTGTCGGATATCCGAAACATTCATTTCACGATTTCCGTGCCGATGCCTTTGTCGGTGAAAATCTCCAGCAGGACCGAGTGCGGAATGCGGCCATCCACAAAGTGAACCCGCCGCACGCCGGCCCCGACCGCCTCGACCGCGCTGTCCACTTTTGGAATCATCCCTTTGTCAATCACGCCGCTGGCCTTGAGTTGTTCGACCTCGCTGACGTGCAGCGACGAAATCAGCGTGGCCGGGTCGCGCGGATCGCGCAGCAACCCCGGTACGTCGCTGAGAAAGACCAACCGCCGCGCCCCGATGGCCATCGCCAGTTTGGCCGCCGCGACATCGGCGTTGATGTTGTACGCGTGGCCGTCCTCGCCGAGACCGATCGGACTGATCACCGGCGTGACCTGCGCCCGCAGACATTTCCGCACCGCTTCCACCTCGACGCCGGTGACCTCGCCGACGTAGCCGAGTTGCGGGTCGAGTTGCCGGCAGCGAAACACGTCCTTGCCGGAAAAACCCCGGGCTTTGCCGCCGAGTTTCTGGATCATCTCGACGATCTCGCGGTTGATGACGTTGGCCAGCACGGTCTCGACGCACTGCATCGTCTCCTCATCGGTGACGCGCAGTCCGTTGACGAACCGGGCCTGGATGCCGGCCTGTTGCATCGCTTTGGTGATGGCTTTGCCGCCGCCGTGGACAACGACCGGGTTGATGCCGCAGGCTTCGAGAAACACCACGTCCGCCGCCACCCCCGACCGGACTTTCGGGTCGGGCGAGTCCATGAAACTGCCGCCGTACTTCACGACGAAAATCGAGCTCCGAAACCGCTGGATGTACGGCAACGCCTCGAGCAGCACGTCGGCTTTGGCGATCAGCTCATTCACCTTTGTTCAGTTCCACGTACTTCTCGGTCAGGTCGCAGGTGTAAAACGTGCAGCGCCCGCGACCGAGGCCGAGGTTGATCTGGATCGTGAAATCGGGTCTGGCCACAATCGCCCGCAGCCGGGGCATCGGCGTCTTGGTGGGCGCGCCGCCGCGAACCGCCCACACGCCATCGTAGGCGATGTCAATTTTCTCCGGCACGACGCGCGCCCGGCAATAGCCGAGCGCATCCATGATCCGCCCCCAGTTCGGATCGCCGCCACACCAACTGGTCTTGACGAGCACCGAGTTGCCCACCGCCCGCGCGGCTATTTCCGCATCCCGGTCGTTCACAGCTCCGGCAACCTCGAGCGTGACGAACTTCGTCACGCCCTCGCCGTCGCGCACGATCATTTTCGCCAGTTCCAGGCAGACGAAGTTGAGCGCCTCCTGGAACTTCGCCGGCGGCAACGGGCCGGCCAGTCCGTTGGCCAGCGCGAGCACGGTGTCGTTGGTGCTCATGTCGCCATCCACGCTGATGCGGTTGAACGATTGATTGACTGCCGTCTTCAAGGCGCGGCGCAACGCCGCCGCTGAAACGGCGGCGTCGGTCGTGATGAAACTCAGCATCGTCGCCATGTTCGGGTGAATCATGCCCGCGCCTTTGGCAATGCCGCCGATGTACACCGACCGGCCGCCGTGCCGCACGACGACCGCAACTTCCTTCGGAAACGTGTCCGAGGTCATGATCGCTTCCGCCGCCGAATGCGATCCGCGCGGTTGCAGCGCGCCGAGCAATTCCTTGATCCCCGCCTGGACTTTGACGATCGGCAATTTCACCCCGATGCGCCCGGTCGAACAGACCAACACCTGCGGCGCCGGACAACCGATCCGCCGCGCCACCGCCTCGGCCATCGCGCGGGCGTGGAACAATCCGTCGCCACCCGTGCAGGCGTTGGCATTGCCGCTGTTGGCCAGAATCGCGCGCCCAAGGCCGCCGCGGATGTGATGCTGCGAGACCCGCACCGGCGCGGCCTTGACCTTGTTGGTCGTGAACACGCCCGCCGCCGACGCCGGCACGTCCGAGACGACCAGCGCCATGTCCTTTTTCCCGCCCGGCTTGATGCCGGCCGCAATGCCCGCCGCGCGGAATCCCTGCGGGGCGGTGATCGAACCTTTGACTTTAGAGAAGCCCGGTCGTTTCTTCATAGCCGCACACCAGATTGAAACATTGCACCGCCTGGCCGGCGGCGCCCTTGGTGAGATTGTCAATCGCGCTGACCACCACCAGCCGGTTCGTCCGCGGATCGTAGCGCGCGCTGAGATCGCAGAAATTTGTCAGCGCCACATGCTTGGTGTCCGGCAACGCCTCCGTGACGCGCACAAACCGTTCGTGCCGGTAAAACTCGCGGTACAACGGCAGCGGGTCCGGCACCCCCGGCTCGATGTAGATCGTGCTGACAATCCCGCGATTCAACGGCACCAAATGCGGCGTGAAACTGATCGTCCGCCCCAACTGCTCCTCGATTTCGCTCAGATGCCGGTGCTTCGGGATCCCGTAGGCCCGCGCGCTTTCGTTGCATTCCGCAAACAAGTACTCCTCCGCTGCTTTGCGCCCCGCGCCGCTGACACCGCTCAGGCTGCTGACGAGGATTTTGTTCGCCTGCGACAACACCGGCAGGACGCCGAGAATAATGCTCGTCGGATAACAGCCCGGACAGGCGACGAGCTGGGCCTGCTTGATCTCCGCCCGGTACCGTTCCGGCAACCCGTAAACGGCCTGCGTCAGCAACGTCGGCGCGGGATGATCATGCTCGTAAAACTCCTTGTACGTCGCCGCCGACTTCAGCCGAAAATCCGCGGACAAATCAATCACCCTCTTGCCCCGCGTCAACAACGCCACCGCATACTCCGCCGCCACCCCGTGCGGCAATGCCAGAAATACCACGTCACCGGCCACCGCGTCCGGCGCGGACTCGACAAACTTCGCGTCCGTCAACCCGCGGAACGCCGGGAACACCTCCCCGACCGCGCGGCCGGAATACTGGCGCGACGTGAAACAAACAATGTCCGCGCCGGGATGCCGCAGCAGCAATCGGATCAATTCCTGCCCGGAATATCCGCTGGCGCCAACAATGCCGATTTTGGTTTTCGTCATGCGTCCCCAAGCAACAAGCCTCGGATTTATGCAACCCGAGGCTTGCGCAAGCAAGAGGAAATGCCGTTCAGCGTTTCGAGAATTGGAACCGCTTGCGGGCGCCGGGCTGGCCGTACTTCTTGCGTTCCTTCATGCGCGAATCGCGCGTGAGCAAGCCCTGCTTCTTCAGCGTGCCGCGCAATTCGGGGGCCGCCTTCAACAGCGCCCGCGCGATGCCCTGGCGGATGGCGCCCGCCTGCCCGGCCGGTCCGCCGCCGGCGACGTTGACCGCGACATCAAACTTCTTGGCCATGTCCGTCGTTTGCAGGGGCAACAACACCTGCGAGCGCATGCTCGGCACGGTGACGTACTCGTCCCATTGCCGGTGATTGATCAGAATCTTGCCCGAGCCGGGCACGAGTTTGACCCGGGCCGTGCTGGTTTTGCGGCGACCGACGGCGACGTATTGGAGGGAAGCGGCTTTGGCCATGAAAATCCTCAGATGGCGACGGCGACCGGCTGTTGCGCGCGGTGGGGATGCGCCGCGCCCTTGTACACTTTCAGCTTGGCGATGATCTGCCGGCCCAGCCGGTTGTGCGGGATCATCCCCCGCACCGCCTGCTCGATCAACCGCCCGGGATTGCGCCCCGCGCGAATCTGTTTGGCGGTCTCGATCTTTTCCGTGCCGATGTAGCCGGACACCTTCATGTATTTCTTTCCGGTCTCTTTCCGACCCGTCAACACCACCTTCTCGGCGTTGACCACCACGACAAAATCCCCGGTATCCACGTGTTTCGTGAACGTCGGCTTTTCCTTGCCGCGCAACAAATTGGCGGCCTTGACCGCCACCTTGCCCAGCACCTTCCCTTCGGCGTCAATCACGAACCACCGCGGCTTTTGCTCTTCTTGTTTGGCGAAAAACGTACTCATGACTCCTTCCGTGGAACCTCGTAAGGGCGCGAACCGTAACGAAGCCTCTCGGCCAAGTCAACGACGAAAAATCACCCGCGCCGTGACTGGATCGCTGCCAGAATGTCGGCCACCGCCTCCGCCCGCGGCTTCGTTCCCACCGGACCCTGACCGTGCACCCGAACACTGACCGTGCCGGCCTGCAAATCGCGCGGCCCGATCACCAGCATCGTGTGGACTTTCGCGCGCTCCGCATCTTGAATCTTGCCATTGATCTTGTCGGCGCCGAAATCGCCCGCCGCCCGCACCATCGCCGACCGCAGTTCCGACACGAGCGACTCGGCATACTTCACCAGCGCCGCATCCTCGCCAATCGTCAGCACCCGCACCTGCTCGGGCGCGAGCCAGAGCGGGAAATTACCGGCGTAATGTTCGATCAGAAAACCGATGAACCGTTCGTGCGTGCCCAGTGGCGCGCGGTGGATGCACAGCGGCGTCTTCTCGGTGTTGTCGCGGTCTTTGTACACGAGGCCGAACCGTTTCGGGACGGCGAAGTCCACCTGATTCGTCGCGATGGTGAACTCCCGGCCGATGGCGCTCCAGACCTGCACATCAATTTTCGGCCCGTAAAACGCCGCTTCGTTTGGCACTTCGACGAAGTTGATGCCGCTCGACTTGAGGACGTCGCGCACCATGTCCTCGGTCTGCTTCCACAACGCCGGCTCGTCCACGTACTTCTTGCCCATCCCCTCCGGCGCGCTGGTGCTGAACCGCATCTGATATTTCTCGAACCCGAAAATCTTGAAATATTTCAAATACATCTCGTTGACCGCATTGAACTCGGCAGCGAATTGCTCCGGAGTGCAATAGATGTGCGCGTCGTTCATGTTCATCGAACGCACCCGCATCAGGCCGAAGAGTTCGCCCGACTGCTCGTACCGGTAACAGCACCCATACTCCGCCAACCGCAACGGCAAATCCCGGTACGACCGCGGCTCCGCCGCAAAAATCCGATGATGATGCGGACAGTTCATCGCCTTGAGGTAGTAGCGTTCCGCATTCTCTCCCTCACTGAGTTCCATCGGCGGGAACATGCTTTCGGCGTAGTACGGCAAGTGGCCGCTGATCTTGTACATCTTCTCCTTCGCCAAGTGCGGGGTCTTCACACGGACGTAGCCGGCGGCGAACTCGGTTTCTTTCGCCAGCTTTTCCAATTCCTCGACGATCACCGTGCCTTTCGGCAGCCAGAGCGGCAGGCCGGGGCCGACGTATTCGGTGTCCATCACGTACAAGCCCATCTCCGCGCCGAGCTTGCGGTGGTCGCGCTTCTTCGCCTCCTCCTGCATCTTTTCCCACGCTTCCAATTCGGTCTTGTTCTTGAACGCGGTGCCGTAGATGCGTTGGAGTTGCGGGTTTTTCTCGTCGCCCTTGTAATAGGCGCTGGCGACGTGGGTGAGTTTGAAGGCGCCGATGTTGCCGGTGCGCATGACATGCGGCCCGGCGCAGAGATCGAGGAAGTCGCCGTTCCGATAATAGGTAATCGGCTCGTCGGCCGGAATGGCGCTGATGAGGTCGAGCTTGAACGTGCTGGGATTACCGGGCCGTTCGCTCAATCCGCCCAGCCGCCCGCTTTCGGCGTCCCGGATGGCTTGGGCGCGGTCCACGGTGATTTTCTCGAAGAGGTGGTTGGCCTTCACCTCCTTTTTCATTTCCGCTTCGATGGCGGGAAAATCTTCCGGTGAGATGCGATGTTTCAGGTCCACGTCGTAGTAAAAACCTTCCGCGACGGGCGGGCCATAGGCGAATTGCGCGTCGGGCCACAGCCGCAGAATCGCGGTGGCCATCACGTGCGCCGCCGAATGCCGGAGGCGTTCGAGGTCGGTCATCTGGGCGCGCTGGTCAAGGGTCTTGCGATCCATGTCAAATCCTGGTGCCGGGCGGCAGGACGGCGTTCTTGGGAACAATGACGATGCCGTCGCGGACATAATGATCCGCGCCGTCGAAGTCGGGGCAACCGGTCTTGTCGCGGATGATGACGTTTTCGCCGATGTGGGCGTTTTTATCAATGATGGCGCGGGTGATCTGGCAGCCGGGACCGATGCTCATGTGCGGCATGGTCAGCGGTTCATCCGCCGCGGGCTGCGGAGTCGGCGCGTAGTAATCGCAGCCCATGATGATGGTGTCCTTCAGCCGGCAGCCTTCGCCGATGTAGGAACGCAGCCCGACGATGCAATGATCAATGTCGGCTTTGATAATCACGCAACCATCGGCGACCAGCGATTCGCTGATGTGGCTGTCGAGGATCTTCGACGGCGGGAGAAACCGGGCGCGGGTGTACACGGGCGATTCGCGGTCGAAAAAGCTGAACGCCGGTTTCATTCCGCACATGGCGAGATTCGCTTCAAAGAACGAGCGGATCGTCCCGACATCCTCCCAGTAGCCGTTGAAGATGTCGGCAAACACCCGGTACTTGCTGATCGCGGCGGGAATGATGTGCTTGCCGAAATCGGTGTGATCATTGTCGAGCGCCTCGGCGAGCACATCGCGATTGAACAGGTAAATGCCCATCGAAGCCAGCCACCGATCCGCGGGTCCCGGCAGCTTCAAGCCTTCGAGCACGGCGGGGTCTTTCGGCTTCTCGACAAATCGCGCGACGCGGTGCGTCTCGTCCACTTGCAGAATGCCGAGGCTCGGCGCTTCGGCCCGGCCCACCGGCAGGGTGGCGATGGTGATCTGCGCGCCGTTTTCGACATGGTGCTGGAGCAGGTGCCGGAAATCCGTCCGGTACAACTGATCCCCGGACAAGATCAGAAAATAATCGCAGTCCGACTGGAGGAAGTACCGGAGATTCTGCCGCACCGCGTCGGCCGTGCCCTGATACCAACTCGTGCTCGCCGTGGTCTGTTGCGCGGCGAGGATTTCCACGAACCCCTTGGAAAACTTGTCGAACGAGTAGCTCGAGTAAATGTGCCGGTGCAGGGAGGCGGAATTAAACTGCGTCAGCACATAAATCTGCCGGATTTGCGAGTTGATACAATTGCTGATGGGCACATCCACCAGCCGGTACTTCCCGCCAATCGGCACCGCGGGTTTGGCGCGTTCCTTCGTCAGCGGGAACAACCGCGTTCCCGCCCCACCCCCCATGATCACCGCCAACACATTCGAGGGTGAGGCCCGACCTGTTCCGCCCGGTTTCATGTCCATGATTCCATCCGTTGACAGCCTGTGACTCTTGCATATATTCCCCCACGCTTCGGCGGCAAGACAAAACCAACGCAATCACAAGTCCACGCCATCGTGATTCGCTCCCACCGCCGAACGCGCTTACCAACGGGAGCGAGTTCCCGGTTGCGCGACTTGGAAAAAGGAATTCCGTCATGTGTGGCATCATCGCCTACGTCGGCCGCAAACCCGCCCAAAACGTCCTCCTCGAAGGTCTCCGCCGGCTCGAATACCGCGGCTACGACTCCTCCGGCATCTGCACCCTTCACGACACCGCGTTTGAACTGCGCAAAAAAACCGGTCGCATTCACGACCTCGCCACCCTCCTGCGCACCCAACCGGCCCGCGGCCTGACCGGCGTCGGCCACACCCGTTGGGCCACCCACGGCGCGCCGACCGATGCCAATGCCCATCCCCACCTCGACCAGTCGGGCAAACTGGCCCTCGTTCACAACGGCGTCATTGAAAACTACCTGCCCCTCAAGGAACGGCTCATCGCGGCCGGCCACACGTTCGCCTCCCAAACCGACACGGAAGTCCTCGCCCACCTCATCGGCGAATACTACTGCCCGTCGCGCGGAACCGTCCCGGCCAACCCACCCGCTTCCGACCCGGCCCCGCTGGTCGAAGCCATCCGCCGCGCGCTCAAGGAAGTCATCGGCACCTACGGCATCGCCGTCATGCACACCGATTTCCCCGGCGTCATCATTGGCGCGCGCCGCGGCAGCCCGCTTCTCATCGGCGTCGGCCGCAACGAAAACTTCCTCGCCAGCGACGTCAGCGCCATCGTCGCCCACACCCGCCGGGTTGTGTACCTGAACGACTTCGAGATCGTCACCCTCACCGCCGATGATTTTCAAGTCAGCACCATCGGCGCCGAGAGCGTCAACCCGCAGGTCAAAGAGGTCGAGTTCTCGGCCGAGGACACCGAACGGGGTTCGTTTCCCCATTACATGCTCAAAGAGATCTTCGAGCAACCCCACGCCGTCCAAAACGCATTTCGCGGCCGCATCAGCCATGAAGAATCCACCGCCAAACTTGGCGGCTTGAACCTCACCCCCGGTGAACTGCGGGCCGTGGACCGCCTGATCTTCGTCTCCTGCGGCACCGCCCTCCATGCCGGCATGGTCGGCGAATATCTCATGGAAGAACTCGCCCGCATCCCCACCGAATGGGAATACGCCAGCGAATTCCGCTACCGCAACGCCCCCGTCGAGAAGCACACGCTCGTCTTTGCCATCAGCCAGAGCGGCGAGACAATTGACACCCTCGCCGCCATCCGCGAATCCCGGCGCAAAGGTCACAAGACCCTGGCCATCGTCAACGTCGTCGGCTCCACCATCGCCCGCGAAGTGGACGGCGGCACCTACATGCATGCCGGCCCCGAAATCGGCGTCGCCGCCACCAAAACCTTCACCTCGCAACTGACCATCATGGTCCTGCTCGCCGTCCTCATGGGCCGCATGCGCCACCTCGCCTCCACGCGCGGCGCCGAAATCCTCAAAGAGCTGGAACAAATCCCGGCCAAGATGGAACGGATCCTGGCCCAAAACGACGCCATCGCGAAACTCGCCAAGAAATATTGCGACGCCAACAGCTTCCTCTTCCTCGCCCGGCAGCACAACTACCCCATCGCCCTCGAAGGTGCCTTGAAGCTGAAGGAAATCTCCTACATTCACGCCGAGGGCTATCCCGCCGCCGAGATGAAACACGGCCCCATTGCTTTGGTCGAGCCGCGGACGCCGTCGGTGTTTATCTGTCCGCGGAACTCGGTCTATGACAAGACGATGGCCAACATCGCCGAGGTCCGGGCGCGCAAAGGGCCGGTGATCGCGGTGGCCACTGAGGGCGATCGCGAAATTGCCGCGCAGGCTGATGAGGTGATCTATGTGCCGCCGACCCTCGAGATTCTGGAGCCGCTGCTGACCGTCGTTCCGCTGCAACTGCTGGCCTATCACATCGCGCTGGCGCGGGGCTGCGACGTGGACAAACCGCGCAATCTCGCGAAGAGCGTGACGGTGGAGTGAGCGGAGATTCCTCCCCCCCGCTTGCCGGGAAGAGGGTCAGGGTGAGGCGTTCCCCGCGGCATCGTTCCGGCCTACCGGCGCGGGGCGAGGTTGGACGCGAATGTGCGCGCCGTCTCCGACCACGAATACAGACGCGCGGTTTCGCGGCAGGTCTCCGGCGGGATCTCCAACGCCCGCCGAATGGCGTTCCCCAAATCGGCATCCAACACGCCCGCCGGCGAGTCGGCCAGCAAGTCCAACGCGCCGGGCGCGGGAAACGCCGCCACCGGTACGCCGCACGCCAGCGCTTCCAACATCACCAGTCCGAAGGTCTCCGTCAGACTCGGCATCACAAACACATCGGCCGCCGCGTAGTATCGCGCCAGCTCCGCACCGCGTTTCATGCCGACGAATTTGACCGTGGGAAACTCGCGTTCCAGTTGCGCCCGTTGCGGTCCATCGCCGACGACGTATTTCGTACCGGGCAGGTTGAGGCGGAGAAACGCCGCGAGATTTTTTTCAACGGCCACGCGCCCGACGTACATCAGGATCGGGCGCGGCTCGGGCAGAAACGATTTGTCGCCCGGCTGGAACAAGTCGAGATCCACGCCGCGGGTCCAACGCACCACGTTGCGGAACCCGCGCGCTTCCAATTCCGCTTTGACCGTGTTGGTCGCCACCATCACGCCCCGCGAGGCGCCGTGAAACCACCGCAGCGCGGCATACGTCCAGCCAACCGGCAATCGAAACCGCGCATGCAAATACTCGGGAAACTTCGTTGCGTACGCCGTCGTGAACGGCCAGCGGCGGCGCCGGCAGGCCGCGCGAACGGCGACGCCAATCGGGCCTTCGGTCGCCAAATGAATCGCATCCGGGTCGAACTCATCCAACACGGATCCGATGTGGCCGTTGCCGGTCCAGGCCAGCCGGATTTCAGGATACGTCGGGCACGGCACGGTGCGAAACTGTCCGGGTTCGATGACGCGCACGATGTGACCGGCCTTTGTCAGCTCCGCGATCGTGGATTGCAGCGTGCGCACCACGCCGTTGACCTGTGGCGACCACGCATCCGTGGCGATCAGAATCTTCATTGCCCCGCCACAACGCATGGCGAGCCGGGGTGACGAATCGAGGGCGGTCGCGTGCCGAACCGGTGACGTTAGGCGACCGGCGTTCCGCCGGCACGTTCCCATTCCAACAACGCCTGCGCTTGTTTCCAGCCGTTCCAGCAATTCATGCCGATGAACGCCACCAGCAAACCGAGCCACAGCGAGCGCGCCTGCCACGCCAAGACGGCCAGCCCGGCCACACCGACGAACCCGACCAGCGACGCCACATGCAGACTGCGCGCGCGCCCCAACCAAAACCACAGCAACGCCCGCAGAATCTGTCCGCCATCGAGCGGATAGACCGGCAGCATGTTAAAGCAAAACAACAACGCGTTGATGATCCAGATCGCTCGCAACCACTCCCGCATGTCCTCCGTGCCGGGCGGCCACCCCACCTGCCCCATCACCAGCAGGAACCCGGTCAGCGCGATCGCAATCAACACATTCACCAGCGGCCCTGCCGCGATGCTCCACAACACCGCCCCCGGTCGTTGCGGCGGACTGACAAACGCCACGCCGCCAAACGGCCAGAGCACGATTTGATTCGCCACTCCGCCCGTCTGCCGGCAGGCCAGCGCGTGGCCAAACTCGTGCAGCAACACAATCCCGAACAACGCCAGATACTCGGTGAAGTTCCAGACTGGTGATCCGTAGGCGCCTTTGCGCGCCGAAAGTTCGTACGCCGCCACCAAAAACCACGACCAGTGCAGGAAGACCTGAATGCCCGCCAATCGAAACAACCGAATCGAGCCGCTGCCGGTAGGTACCATGCGCCCTGCCGTAACACAGGTTCGCCCCGCAACCAAGCCGGTAGTGCGCTACCCGAGCACGGTCAACGTCCCGCTCGTCACGCCGAGCTGGCGGACGACGGGCAGCGACCGCAGCAGATCCGGTGAGCCGCCGGCCAGCAACTGCCGGTAGGCGCGCAGCAGTTGCCGGGTTGCCGCGGCGTCCTCTTCCAGCAATTCGACGCGGAAATGCCGGGCGCCCGCCGCGAGAAACTCCGCCAGAAATTCCGCCCCGCTTTGCGCCCGGGCGTGATAGACCGTGTTGCGGCAACCGACGTCCGCCTTGACCGGATGGGCCACGCCGATGCGGTCGCGCAGCTTCAGATTGTGCCGATCGCAGGGCCGGCCGCAGTTCGTGTGGTCGGTCCCGTGGCTGAGAAACGCCGCGAAGACGCAATGCTCCATGTGAAACATCGGCAGGTGCTGGTGCACCACGATCTCGAACCATTGCGGCGGCGCGGCGGCCAGCAGGTCCAGCACCTGCCGGCCATTCAAATCGTAGGAGATCGTCGCCCGCTCCAACTTCTCGTCCATCAACAATTCCGCCGCGCGCGGGTTGGCGACGTTCAGCGAGAAATCTCCCACCCGCCGCAACGGGCGGTCGCGGAAAAAGGCCAGCCCACCAAGATTTCGGATCAGCACACCGTCCGGTTGGGCGTTTTCGATCAGCCGGAAAAATCCCTGCTCACCGGCTTTCTGGATGCGCGGCGTCGCCAGAAAAACCGCCGCCGAGCCGGCGGCGCGGACCAGTTTAACCGCGTCGGGATAGCGGCGCAGATCCTCGAAATCCACGTAGATGGTCGGCACACCCTCGTCGAGCGCGACCTGAATTTGATCCATCGTCCGGCAAAGCACAGAAAGCTGCGGCTGACCCGCGGTGATCCGTTTGTGGGAGCGTTCTGCCGGGCGCAACGCCGGGCGTGGGTCGGTAGCGCCCCGAAGGTCGCACCCACAAGTTGAAGTAAATGCCGCCCCCACTTACCGCCGCAGCCGGTTCAGCTCGCTGACCGGCAGGATTACCTGCCCGACCAACTGATTGTCCAACTCGCCGAGCACGAAGTCCGTCTCGCCCAGCCGTCCGAGCTGCTCGCGCAACGTTTTCTCCGTCAGCGGCCGTTTGAATGCCGTCTGCAACGGCATCGCGGAATGCACGCGCACGCCGTTGGCCTCCACGGTGAGCGGTTTGCCCGCCGCGCCGCTGACGCGCACGGCCAGCGGCGTTTTCGGTTTCGGTATCGGCCCGGTAAAACTCTTGCGCAGGGCGCGCTCCAATTGTGGGTCGCTGGTTTTCCAAACGCGGTCGCCCGGCCGGATGCGCGTAAAATCAATGTGGCCCCGCGCGAACGACAGCCGCCCGCCGACGACCTGCCAGACGCGACCGCCCTGTTCGTGGTCCGTATCGCCGCCGGTGTCGAACACGACACCGTCGCCCGGCTGCAGCGGCGCTTGCAGGTCCACGTCCACGGCGTCGGCATCCACGCGGCGCACCACGCCGAGAAACGGACCGCGTTTCTTGCCGTAGCGGGCATGGACGAGTTGCTGGTGATTCACGCCGTGCAGCCAACCGGAATAGAACCCGCGCGAGAACGTCATCTCCAACTTGTACCGGTCGGCGGCGTCCACCGTCGCCCCGTCAATCGCCTTGCGATAGATCTGACAGGTGGCGGCGACGTATTCCGGCGATTTTAACCGCCCTTCGATCTTGAAACCGCGCACGCCGAGCCGGATCAACTCCGGTATCTCCGCCACCGCCGCGAGGTCCTGCGGCGAAAGCAGGTACCGGCGGTCGCCCAAATCGCGTACCGCGCCATCCACAATCAACTCATACGGCAGCCGGCAGGCCTGCGCGCACTCGCCGCGGTTGGCGCTGCGCTGGCCAAGCGCCTCGCTGGTCAGACACTGGCCCGAGTACGCCACGCAGAGCGCGCCGTGGACGAACACCTCCAGTTCCATCTCCGCATCGCGAAACAGCGCCAGCTCACGCAGCGACGTTTCGCGGGCGACGACGACGCGGCGGATGCCGAGCCGTTTGGCAAACGCGACACCTTCCGGCGAGGTGATCGTCATCTGCGTGGAGGCATGGACGGCCAATCGCAGGCCCAGCTCGCGCGCCAACACCGCCACGCCGAGGTCCTGGACGATCACCGCGTCGACCCCGAGTTCGGCGAGCCAGACCAGTTCGCGTTCCACGGCCGGCAGTTCCTCGGTAAACACCAGCGTGTTCAGCGCGCAGAACGCGCGCACCCGGTGGCCGTGGAGGAAGCGGATCAAGTCCGGCAGTTGTTCCTCTGTGAAGTTGTCGGCCCGCAGCCGGGCGTTCCAGCGCGGCAACCCGAAATACACGGCGTCGGCGCCGTTGGCGACGGCGGCGCGGGCGCAGTCGAGGTTGCCGGCGGGCGCGACCAGTTCGGGTTTGCGGTCCATGCCGGCATCGTATCAGACCGGGCGGCGCGGGG
>CAZHLM010000047.1:4029-5646 GCA_964533295.1 uncultured Verrucomicrobiota bacterium | reverse complement strand
GATTTCTTTCACGTGGAGAAACACCCGACCATCACGTTCGTCGGGAAGAAGCTTGAACGGGAAGGCGACCAGTGGGTGATGGTGGGCGATTTCACGATGCACGGCGTGACGAAGGAAATCCGGCTGCCGTTCACCCTCAGCGGCCCGATCAAGGATCCGTGGGGCAATACCCGCATCGGGCTGAAGGCCGAGACCACGTTGAACCGGAAAGATTACGGGCTGACCTGGAACAAGGTGCTCGAAGCCGGTGGGCTGGCCGTTGGCGAGACGGTCAAAATCCAGATCAGCGGCGAAGCCGTGAAGAAGTAGCCACTTTGGGCCGGCCAACCCTCACCCTGACCCTCTCCCTTTCGAAAAGGGAGAGGGAATTTCCTTCGCACATCCCCTCTCCCCGCCGGCGGGGAGAGGGTCAGGGTGCGGGGCTTTCCCAACAAGCACGAAGGGCCACCGGTTCGCCGGCGCATTGACACGTCCCTGTCGTTCCCTATAGTCGCGGGCCGTGACCACGGAGGGGGAACGAATTCTGGAGCGGGCCGACGGGACGCCGATCACCGACCGCGAGGTGCGGCGCGCGTTGCGCCTGAACATTATGGCTGGCGCGCTCGGCAACGTCTGGGTGGCCGTGGCGCTGGGCATGCCGTTTGTGATGTTCTTGCAGGCGCTCAACGCCAGCGGTGTGGTGATGGGGCTGGCCACCACCGTCCAACAACTGGCGATGGTCGTTCAAATCCCGGCGGCGCTGCTGGCCGACCGGATTCGATCCCGCAAGATGTTGTGGGCTTGGGCGGTGATTCCCCACCGGCTGTTGTGGTTCGTACCGGCCCTTCTGCCGTGGCTGTTACCGAACCAGCCGGAACTGGTCGCGCTGGTCTTTGTCGGCGTGGTCGGTCTGAGCGCGATCCTGGCCCAAGCCAGCACGGCGTGTTGGTTTAGCTGGATGACCGATCTGGTGCCGGCGGCGGAAGCGGGACGATTCTGGGCGCGGCGGCAGAGTCTGGTGATGGTGACGTTTCTGCTCGCCACGTGGGCGGCGGGCGTCGTGCTGGACATTTTTCCCGACCCGCGCCAGCCGGGCGGCTCCTATCTCGGTTTTGGAATCGTGTTTGGCGTCGGGGCGTTGCTGGGCACGCTCGACATCCTTGTTCACCTCGGCGTACCGGAGCCGAAATCGCATCCCTCGCGGCACGAGCTTTCGATCGGTCAGCGGATTCTGGCGCCGCTGCGGGTGAAGGATTTCCGCTACCTGAGCCTGGCGCTGGGGGTGTGGACGTTTGGGGTGGGAATGGTCGGGTCGTTTGGCGTGGTGTATCTGCGGCGGGATTTTGACATCACCTACACCCAACTGTCGGCGACCACCATCGCGGCGTCCTTTGGTGTGATTTTGGCCGGGTTGCAGGCCGGCTACATCATGGATCGGTTGGGCGCGCGGGCGTACAGCATTGTGCTGTTGCTGATCACGCCGCTGCTGGGTGCGGTGTGGTTTTGCTTGCGCAACGAGCCGCTCGCGTTTCGGCTGCCATGGATCGGCGATTTCACCCTGCCACAGCCGGTGGTGTTGCTTTGTCTGATCAACGTGCCGGCCGGGGCGCTCTACTCCAGTCTCGGCCTCTGCCAACT
>CAZHLM010000047.1:0-3929 GCA_964533295.1 uncultured Verrucomicrobiota bacterium | reverse complement strand
CCCGGTGAGTTTTACCAAATCCTCGCCCGCGAACAAACCGCCGCCGGCAGCGAAGCCGACCGGCTGCTGGCCGGGTTGCGGGATCGGATCCAGGATAAAGAATTCGTCCGGCAACTGGAACGCGCCTACGAACGGGGCAACCTCCACCGGGCGGCCGAACTGGCCGCGCAACTGACCGGCCTCGTGCCCGTCTGCGGCGAAGCCCGGCATTTTCTCTCGGAACTGCGCGACCACGCGAAAACCGCCGAGCCCGCCGATATTCTGCTGGCCATCTACGTTCTGCATGCCGGCCGCGCGGGAGGGGGTGCTTGACATTCCGCCGCGCTTTGCTGTTATCCCGCCAATTCCGTACCGAAAGAGGAGAATTTGAATCATGGCAACGTTGCCCAGTTTGAAACGCAACCGCCCCGCGAACCGGCTCGTGGGCGAGAACCCGAAAATCGGCATCCGACCGACCATTGATGGCCGGCTCGGCGGCGTTCGCGAATCGCTCGAAAAACAGACGATGGCGATGGCGAAAAACGTCGCGCGGTTCCTCTCCGAAAACCTGCGCCACGCCGACGGGACGAAAGTGCAGTGCGTGCTCGCCGACACGACCATCGGCGGGATTGCCGAGGCGTCGGCTTGCGCCGAGAAGTTCCGCCGCGAAGGCGTCGGCCTGTCGCTGACGGTGACGCCGTGCTGGTGTTACGGCTCGGAGACGATGGACATGGATCCGTTGATCCCGAAAGCGGTCTGGGGATTCAACGGCACGGAGCGGCCGGGCGCGGTGTATCTGGCGGCGGTGTCGGCGGGCCACAACCAGAAAGGCTATCCGGTCTTCAACATTTACGGGCGCGACGTGCAGGATGGCGGCGACCCGACCATCCCCGACGATGTGCAGGCGAAGCTGTTGCAATTCGCCAAAGCCGGGCTGGCCGTGGCCACGATGCGCGGCAAATCCTACGCCTCCATCGGCGGCACTTCGATGGGCATTGCCGGCTCGGTGGTGGACCCGGCGTTCTTCGAGGCCTATCTCGGCATGCGAGTGATGTTCGTGGACATGGTGGAGTTGGTCCGCCGCATCGAACGCGGCATTTATGATCCCAAGGAATTCGCCCGCGCCCTGAAGTGGGTCAAAGAGAATTGCCGCGAAGGCCTGGATCCGAACAAGAATCCCCGGCCCCGCGAGCGGAAAGATTGGGAATGGGAGTACTCGATCAAGACGGCGATGATCGTGCGCGATCTGATGATCGGCAACCCGCGGCTCGCCGAACTGGGCTTCGGCGAGGAAGCGCACGGCCACAACGCCATCGCCGCCGGGTTCCAGGGGCAGCGGCAGTGGACCGATCACCTGCCCAACGGCGATTTCCTCGAAGCGATCCTCTGCTCGTCGTTTGACTGGAACGGCATCCGCCAACCGTTCCAGGTCGCCACGGAAAACGATTGCCTCAACGGCGCGACGATGTTGTTCGGCCATTTGCTGACCGGCGGCGCGCAGGTCTTCGCCGACGTGCGCACCTACTGGAGCGCCGACGCCGTCCAGCGGGTGACCGGCCACAAACTGAAAGGCCGCGCCGAAGGCGGCATCCTGCACCTGATCAATTCCGGACCCGCCGCGCTCGACGGCACCGGCCAGCAGGAAATCAACGGCCAGCCGGCCATGAAACCGTGGTGGGACATCACCCCGGAAGAAGCCGCCCGATGTCTCGCCCACACGGAATGGTGTCCGGCCATCACGGAATATTTCTGCGGCGGCGGCTGGAGCACACGCTTCCGCACCCGTGGCAACATGCCGATCACCGCCGCCCGCCTGAACATCATCAAAGGACTCGGCCCGGCGTTGCAAATTGCCGAGGGCTACACGGTCGAGTTGCCGGCCGAGGTCCACGATGTGCTCGACCGGCGGACCAACCCGACGTGGCCGACGACGTGGTTCGTGCCGAACACCACCGGCCACGGCCCGTTCCGCGATGTGTACACCGTGATGAACAACTGGGGCGCCAACCACTGCGCGTTTGCCTGCGGTCACATCGGCGCGGACCTGATGACGCTGGCGGCAATGCTGCGCATCCCCGTTTACATGCACAACGTCGCGGAGGAAAAAATCTTCCGCCCCAGCGCGTGGGTCCAGTTCGGCCACGACGACTTGCGCGCCTGCCAGAACTTCGGGCCGTTGTATGGGAAATACTGAGAGCGCGGTGGACTCCTTTCACGGAAGACGGCCCGCCCTGAAACCGTCCTGATCCAACAGGCTTAAACGCATCGTGAACCAAGGAATATCAACATGTCGCCACTCCTCTCGATCCAGTTGTACACCGTCCGTGATCTGATCGCGCAACGCGGGTTTGCGCCCGTCGTGCGCGACATCGCGGCCATCGGCTATGCCGCGGTGGAAACCGCCGGGTTTCCCGGCACCGACGCGGCGGCCGCCGCCACATTGTTTCGCGAACTGGGCCTGCAATCCGTCAGCGGTCATTTTCCGATGCCGGTCGGGGCGCAGAAAAACAAGGTGCTCGATGAAGCGCGGACCATCGGCGCCAGGTACGTGATTTCCGGCAAGGGCCCGGACGATTTCAAAACCCTCGACCGCATCAAGCAGAGCTGCGCTGAGTTCAACGAGGCCGGTGCGAATGCGGCGGCGGCGGGGCTGACGTTGGCGATTCACAATCACTGGTGGGAGTTTCAGATGCTCGACGGACGGCGGGTGTACGAGTACATGCTCGAGTATCTGCAGCCAAATGTGCTGTTCGAGGTGGACGTGTACTGGGTGCAGACGGGCGGGGACAATCCCGCCGAGGTGGTTCGCCGGCTCGGTCGGCGCGCCCCGTTGTTGCACATCAAAGACGGCCCGTGCGTTACCGGCCAGCCGATGACCGCCGTCGGCGATGGCCGGGTGGATTTTGGTGCCATCGCCAAAACCAGTCAGGCCGATGTGTGGGTGGTGGAATTGGACGAGTGCGCCACCGACATGATGGAGGCGGTCCGCCGCAGTTACCGGTATCTGACCGGCCACGGTTTTGCCGCCGGCAAAGCCGCAAAATCGTCCTGAACCGGCAAGCGAGGAGAAAAACGAGATTCCGATGAAAAAGAACGCATTGATTGTATGGGGTGGATGGACGGGGCATGAGCCGAAACAGTGCGCCGAGTTGTGGGCGCCGATTTTGGAGCAGGACGGCTTCGAGGTGCGCATCAGCGACACGCTGGACACGTATCTGGAGGCTGATTACATGGCCTCACTGAGCGTCGTGATCCCGATTTGGACGATGGACAGCACGCCGTCGGACAAACAGGTGGCCGGGTTGATCGAAGCGGTGAAAAACGGTGTCGGGCTGGCCGGTTGGCATGGCGGGATGTGCGATTCGTTCCGCAACAACACGACCTACCAGTTCATGACGGGCGGTCAATGGGTGGCGCACCCGGACGGCATCGTCGAGTACACCGTCAACATCGTCAATCACACCGACCCGATCACGAAGGGCATCCCGGATTTCAAAATGAAATCCGAGCAGTACTACATGCACACCGATCCCGGCAATCAGGTGCTGGCCACCACCACCTTCGGCAACAACCGCGAAGCGCCGTGGGTCAAAGGCACGGTCATGCCGGTGGTCTGGAAACGCAGGTGGGGTCAAGGCCGCGTGTTCTACTCCTCGCTCGGCCACGTCGTCGCCGATTTCAACGTGCCGGAAGCGCGGGAAATCCAGCGACGCGGCATCCTCTGGGCGGCCCGTTGACAGGCATCCCACGACTAACGCGGCGCACCCGCAACCGGCAGTCGGTAGGACGGCTCTCCGAGCCGTCCGCGCCGTGGCGTGTTTGGCCCGGCTGCCCGGCGGACGCTTCGGATGACGTGACCTCGTTTTTTCGAGCCAGTTGTGGTGATAGTCTGGGGCCTAGCAGGCTGTTGAAAAATCCGCGTTTCCGCCGATGCCGGGTTCAACCGTCAT
>CAZHLM010000046.1:14400-29415 GCA_964533295.1 uncultured Verrucomicrobiota bacterium | reverse complement strand
AACCGCTGGCTGCCGTGGTTCGACACGTATCAGGGGGATGTCTTCCGGCAGTTCCAGTTGTTGGGCGTGACGCAGCGCGGGGCGGAGACGGTGGTGGCGACGCGGGCGGTGAGCGACCCGGATGTGATGTTCAAGGAGTTCCGCGACACGTCCGGTGATCTCTGTTTCATCGACCGGAGTTGGGACGCGGCGCCGAAAGAAGCCGAGCTGCGGATCGTGTTCGCGCCGGTTGAGGCGACGGTGGGGGGGCGCGCGTTTACCGGG
Organism: uncultured Verrucomicrobiota bacterium; assembly: GCA_964533295.1. Classification (GTDB taxonomy): domain Bacteria; phylum Verrucomicrobiota; class Verrucomicrobiia; order Palsa-1439; family Palsa-1439; genus OMJI01. The sequence goes on along the minus strand of CAZHLM010000046.1, from coordinate 29,151 downwards.
TTCAAGTACTGGTACGAGTACGAGAGCGCGGACGTGGTGATTCACCGGCTGTTCGACCGGCAGACGTGGGAAGTCGGCGGCAATCTGGATGACGTGACGATTTGTTTGCGGAGCTGGCTGACGAAACCGAGCACGCGGTTGGGCCGGGCGGTGGCGTACTCGACGGCGGGGTTCGAGCATCAGATCGGGGTGATGCCCGGCAACATGTGGGCGCGGTGGTCGTTGTTGCCGGGGTTTGACCTGCAATACGGGAAGAGCGGCGTGCTGGTGGCGTGGTTTGATCACGTGTCGCTGATCCGGTCGGTGTTCGAGACGCAGCCCGGCGAGGATTGGCTGCGGGTGATTGATTCGCACTGGTTCCAGAACACGCGGTCGGTCCGCACCAATCCGAAAACGGTGGTCTGGGCGCCCGACCGGCTGGATGAGGTGGACGCGATCAACCTGTGGACCGAGTTGCACGATCGGGAACGGGAACGGTCGCAGGCGCAGTTCGGGATTCGCGAGGGGCCGCCGCAGCTTGTCGTCGCGCACAATCAATGGGTGAATTTCCGGTACGCCACGACCTACGAGGAAACGCTGAAACTCACGGCGGAGTTGGGCGCGGACTATCTGTTTGTGGATCCGCCGTGGGAACACATGGAGGCGTTGCGCGCGACGCTGGAGAGCTGGTTGCCGGAGGAGAAACGCAAGGGGACGATTCTGGAGAAACTGCACTACGCCAACATGTGCGCCACGCTCGACTGGAAGGTGGCCGAGATCATGGGCGGCGAAGCGGAGTTGAAGGCGCTCTGCGACCGCGCCGCCCAACTCGGCGTCAACGTGATTTCGTGGATGGCGTTGCACAACTCACCGTACTCGTACCTGCGGGACGCGCGGACGCATCAGCTCGGCCACGGCACGTTCGGGCCGTTTGCGGCGAAGGAATCCCGGTTTCATCCCGACACCGGTTACCCCGGCGATTGCTGGGCGTTGAATCTCAACGCCCCGGTGGGCGACTGGCTGACGCAACAGATTCTCGGCGTGTGCGCGCGCACCGGTTTGAAGGGATTTTTGTGGGACAGCTTTTCGAACCTCGGCTGGTGGCAGGTGGATTACTCGAACGGCGACATGCGTCCGCAATTCGACAAGATGGCGGCGTTGTACGCCACGCTGACCCGGGCCGGGTTGTATCTGACGCCCGAGGGCCAATGCACGTTCTCCAGCCACTCGATGCTCGCGATGCACGGCGGGAATTGTTACGAGGGTGCGAACCTCGCCTACTCGTACGACACGTGCACGTCGTTGTGGTGGGGCGACATCTCGTATGGCAACTCGTGGGATTCGCGGATCCTGCGCGGTCAGGAGCCGGTGGACATGCTGTTCCAGTGTTTTGCCCACAAACGCGCCCCGATGCTCAGCCTCTACCTGGTGCCGCCAGCGGAACGCAACCCGGCCAGCCTCGCGGCCATCCAGCGCGCCATTGCCGCCTACAAGCAGTACCGGCCGCTCATGCACAGACGCACCGTCCTGAAAGACGGCACCGGTGTCCTGTGGACCGGGCCAAACGGCGAACGCACGCTCTGGTCATTCGTCGCGCATGCCGGCCGCGAAGCCAACCGCGTCTATCCGCTCTGACCGGCCCGGCGTTGGTCGCAATTCACCGGCATCGGTCGGCGTCGCGCTCAACCGAGCGCCGCCAGGACTTCGCGGGCGTGGCCGGTGGCTTTGACCTTGCGGAAGATGTTTTGAATCCGACCATCGGGGCCGATGACAAAGGTGCTGCGTTCGACGCCCATGTATTTTTTTCCGTACATGCTTTTCTCGACCCACACGCCGTAGGCGCGACAGATCGAGTTGTCCTCGTCGGCGACCAGGGAGTAGGGCAGGCCGTGTTTGGCGATGAACTTCTCGTGGCTTTCCGGCGAGTCGGGGCTGACGCCGAGGACGACGGCGTCATGCTCCCGAATCTTCTCGTAGAGGTCGCGGAACTCGCACGCTTCGGTGGTGCAACCGGGAGTGAAATCTTTTGGATAGAAATAGACCACAACGGTGTTGCCTTTGTTGGCGGTCAGTTCAAGGAACGCGGGGGCTTTGTCGCCGACTTTGAGCGTGGGCATGGGTTGACTCCGATTTGGGGACATAGGTTTTGAATTTCACATTGGATGCAGTCGGGCTGGCGGGCGTTGCAGCGTTTTCGTCCGTGCCAAATCAGCAGATGGGAGAGATCAATCCAATCCGCCGGTGGCGTGATCCGCATCAGATCCTGCTCGATCTTCTCGGCGGTTTTCTGCTTCGTCAGACCGAGACGCTGGCTGAGACGGCTGACGTGGGTGTCCACGACGATGCCCTCCGCGCGCCGGTAGGCCACGCCGAGGACGACGTTGGCGGTTTTGCGGCCGATGCCCGGCAGGGGCACCAGTTCGGCCAGGGTGGCCGGCACCTGGCCGTGGTGCTGTTCGACGAGCGCCCGGCAACAGCCGCGGATCGCCTTGGCCTTGTTGCGAAAAAAGCCGGTGGACTTGATGTACGCTTCCAACTCGCCGGGCGGCGCGGCGGCAAAATCGGCGGCGGTCCGGTACCTGGCGAACAGGGCGGGGGTCACCTGGTTGACTCGTTCGTCGGTGCATTGGGCGCTGAGGATGGTGGCGACGAGCAACTGGAGCGGGTTGTCGTGATGGAGGGCACAGTGAAAATCCGGGTAGGCGGCGCGAAGTTTGTGGATGATTTTTTTGAGGCGGGTTGTTAGAGTGCGCGCGTCGGCATTCACCCCGCCGACTATAGCAAAAGGAGAGAATCATGGCACACGTCGTGGCGGAACCTTGTGTGGGCTGCAAGTACACGGATTGCGTGGAGGTTTGTCCGGTGAATTGTTTTTACGAAGTGGACGACCGGCTCTACATCCATCCCGACGAGTGCATTGATTGCACGGCCTGCGTGCCGGTCTGTCCCGTGGAGGCGATTTTTGCCGAGGGTGACGTGCCGGCCGCGTGGCAGGGCTACATCGCGGAAAACCGCGAGAAAGTCGGCGGCGCCACCAACATCACCCAGAAGAAAGAGCCGCTCGGGGCCGGCAAACCCGAATGCCAGAAGGGCGCCCGCAAGCCGTAACGGTCGCGCCTCAATCCAGGCGGTTCCGCCGGGACGATTTTGGGGATCGGTCGCCGAACCAATTCTCTCGGGTCAGCTCTTGACAGCCGTGGTTGGCGCTGGTTTCGGCACGGTGGGTTGCTCGATCAACTGATAGATCGGCAGGTACCGGTAGTACACTTCGAGCATCAACGTGGCGAGCGTGGTGGAATAGACTTTGGGTCCCAGCGGATCGTTTCCGAGGTGTCCGGCTTCGGCGCTCTTGGGAGGCACCGGCCAGTGGCCATCCTCCTTTTGCGTCTTCAGCAGCGTGTCGCGCATGATTTTGTTCCACGGGCCCCAGTATTGCCCGCCGCCCTGGAACATGGCGAGAGTGTGATAATACCAGCGATACATCGCCCACCCGCCGTCGGTCTCCCAGTTCATGGTTTCCTTGCGCATGTTGTCCAGCGCCTTGTCGAGACGCTTGTCTTTGCCATTGCCGAGCATTTGCTGGCAGAAGACGCCGACCGGGGTCATCGCGCCGCCGAGGGCGGGGCCGTTGTAGCCGAAGCCGCCGCCGGGATGGTAAGCGTTCCAGAAGTACTGGGCCGCCAGATCCATGTGTTCCTGCGGCACTTCAATGCCGGCTGCCTTCGCCGATTTCATCGCCATGAACACCCAGCCGGTCACGGACGTGTCGGCGGTTGCCGCCTGCGGGCTGTAATGCCATCCGCCGGTGTGAATCGGGTTGGTCTTCGGAACTTTCTGCGCGGTCAAAATCAGCTTGGTGGCCCGCTCCAGGGGTTCGCGCAACATCGGCGAACTGGTCAGCATGTAGCCCTCCGACAACGCGAGCGTCACCAATCCCTGTTCGTACATCGCCCCGGTGACGTTGCCGTTGGCGGGCACGGCTTTGGCAAGTTTTTCGAGGGCTTTCTGAACCGTGGCGCCAAACTCCGGCGAATCCGCGTTCTCGCCATGGCCCAGGAAACACAACGCGCCCAGCGCGGTGCCGGCGTCGTTGCGCAGCGGCCAGGAACCATCGGGCCGCTGGTTCGCTTTCAACCAGCGCAACGCCGCGAGCACGGCTCGCTCCGTTTCCTGACTGCCGCCGTATTGTTTGAGGTTGATCGCGCGTTTCGGTCCCATCCGACCCGCGCCGAGCCACGGACCGCCCGGGCCTTTGATGCCGGCGCCGGCCAACGCGTCACCCAGACCACTGACCGGAGCGTTGCCAACCCCGGTCGGCCCGGTCGAGACCGGGCGGGCGATGGCGGTGGCCGCGTCGCTGAAGACGCCGATGACTTCGCCGACGCTGGGCGCTTCCGCGGCGACGGCGGCGGACTGAATGCTGGCGCTGTATTGCTGGCCGCCCGCCAACGGCGAGCCGCCGGGGCCTTTCCCGCCCAAACCGCCGCCGTCGCCGAGTTCGGGGCCTTTGTATTCGAAATCCCGGTAGGCCGCATACGGATCATCCGGCAAATCATCCGAGGGCGGCGGAAGCGGAGCGCCCGTGAAGGATGCGATGATGTCCGGCACGGCCACCACAATCTTGATCGAGCCGAGCACGACGAGGATCGCGACGTGCAGCAACAGTGCGATGACAAAATAGCGCATGATGGTGGTGAGGCTCATCAACCACGCGAGGAAGTTGTTGGTGATCACTTTCATGGCTCGTTACTCCGCCCAGGCATAGGTTTGCGGCGTCTCCAGCGCCTTCGGTTTCTGGGGCATACGATACAACGGAAGATGCCGATAGTACACCTCTAAAATCAACGCCCCGAGCGCGGTGGCGTACACGGGCGAGGCCGCGAGCTGTTCCGTCTCGAACCGGCTGCGCGGTGGGACCGGCCAACTGCCGTCGCCTCGTTGCCACGCGACCAACTCGGCGCTCAGGCGCGCGTTCCAGGCCCGCGCGGCGTCGGCGTCGTGGTGGAAAATCGCCTGGGTCATGTAGTACCACCCGTACAAGACAAACTCCCCGGCGGTTTGTTCCCAACTGACGAGAGTGTTTCGAAACGTATCCATCGCGGCGCGCACCCGGCGGTCGTCACCGCGTTCGAGAAACTGCAGGCAAACCGCTCCGACCGCGCTCATCACCGGCGTCGGGGTGGGCGAGCTGTAGCCGAAGCCATCCCCCCCGTGCATGGCCCAGACGAATCGTTCTGCGGCGGCGAAGGTCTCGTCGGGCACCGCCACACCGGCCAGCCGCGCCGATTTCAACGCCATGATCACCCAGCCGGTCACGGACAAATCCGCATCGGCGGCGGTGAGCGTGTAGCGCCAGCCACCGGTGTGGAGCGGGTTGGTTTTGGGAACCTGCTGGGCGCGGACGAGATGTTGGACGGCGCGCTCCAGCGGCTCGACGAGATACGGGGAGGGAGTCAACGAGTGCGCCTCGGCCAGCGCCAGCGTCACCAGCGACTGCGCGTAGAGGTTGCCGCCCGGCACGAGGCCGTCGTCGCGAAGGGTGCGCACGAGATATTTCAGCGCGCGATCCACCGTTTCGCCAAACTCGCGCGAGTCCACCGTCTCGCCGTGACCCAGGAACGCGAGCAACGCCAAGCCGGTGCCGGCGGCGTCGCTGGTGTGACACGACCAGGAGCCGTCCGGCTTTTGGTTCGCCTGCAGCCAGCGCAACGCGGCAACAACGGCGCGTTCCGTCGCCGGTGTCTCTTCCGTTTTTATGGTTCCGGGCGGGCCGACGTCGCGGATCCCACGCAAGCCGGGACGCTGTTGCATGCCGGGGGGCACCCCAAGACCGAATTGCGGGCCGGTCGAGCCGGTGGGAGTCCACGCGACCCGGCCCGGTGGTTCCAACGTCAACGCCTGCGTGAGCGCGGCCCCGGGCACCGGGATGGTGCCGGTCAGGGATGCGGTCGGCCACCGGGTCGCGGTTGCCGGGGAACGTCCCCCGCTGGTTGGAGCGCGGTCAGCGTCGCCGGGACGGCCGGCGCCGCCCGCGCGGGTTGTCGCGCCGGAATCATCCGCGGCCGGTTCGCCCGGCACTGCGGACAGGTTGCCCCAGTGGATCTCCTTGGGCGGAGCGGGTTGGGTGAGATCATGCACGAATTTGATAGAGCCGATTGCGATCAACAACGCCAGATGCAGAAGCACGGCGCTGACCGCGTACCGGGTCAGGCGCGTCTGCGCCAGCAGCCAACCGACCCAGCGGTTCGTCACCACATTCATCGGACACCTCCGTCGTTTGTTGTTCGTCGTGGAATCAACGCCCCGGTGCCGGGGGTGGAGGCGGCAGGGCGTCGAGTTCCTGCTGGGCCTCCGTCAAAAATCGTCCGTTCGTCTTGAAACGGGCGAGGTACGACTGAAAACTGCGGCGCGCCACTTCACACGCGCTGCGTTCGCCGCCGAGGCAAAGCGCCTTGTGGCATTGAGCGGAGCGGAACACGGCCTCTTCGGCGAGCGGGTTGTTGGTCAGGAGCAATCGGCCATACATCGTGAGCGCGGCTTTGGGATCGTTTTTCTTAAGGTGCAGGAGTTTGCCGAGTCGGAACGCGGCTTCCTGTTCCGTTTCGTTGCGGGCGGAGCGCGCGCCGGCGGCGTCGTAGGCGCGGACGGCGTCTTCGAGTTGGTCGCGCGCCTCGGCGATTTGGCCCAGGCCAAGATGGGCGCCTTGCACGGCGGCGTGCCGCGGATGCTCGGCGAGGACCTTGCGGAACTGGGTTTCGGCTTCGGCGGTTTGGTTGAGTTTGAGCAGCGCGGTACCGAGGCCGGTCAGAGCGACGGGTGTGTTGCGCTCGTCGTTGGGAAAGGCGGCGAGCATTTTTTGGAAAGCGTCGCGCGCGTCGGCGGGATGGCCGGTCTTGAGAAATGTATTGCCCATGGCGATGTAACTGAGGGCGGTCAGTTTGTCCTGGGCGGGATCCACTTTGAGCTTGAGCGCCACGGCGTAGGCGGCCTGGAGGTCGCCTTTGGCGGTGGCGAGGTCAATCAGGGCGGTGCCGACGGTGATGCGCACATCGCTGTTCTGTTGATACTGCGCGGCCAGTTCCGTCAGTTTGGCCTGGCCCTGGTCCACTTGCTTGTTGCCGCGGTACATCGCGGCCAGTTGGGTGATGATGGCGCGGATGGCAACCGGTTGGTTGCTAAATTTGCGGAGGAACTCCAGACAGGCGGACACGGCGTCGTCAAATCGGCGGCCTTTGACCAGCAGGTTGGCGAGTTGGATTTGGGCGGCGGTGGCCGGATTGAGCAACGCGTCGGTTTTCTCGCCGGCCTGGGCGGCGAAGTCCACCAGTTGTTGATAGGCGGCAATGGCTTCGGGACTCTTGCCGCGGTTTTCGTAGTTCTGGCCGATGGTGTAATACGCCTCGCCGACTTTTTCGTGGGTGGGGAACTGGGCGATAAACGCGCGCAGCGCGGTGATCATGTCATCCGGGCGATTGGCGGCTGCGTGCGCCGCGCCGATGCCATACGCGGCCCACGGGGCGAGTTTGTCGGCCGGGTATTTGGCGACGAGTTGTTGGAGCGCGGCGATGGCGTCGTCGTGTTTTTTGACGGCGTTGACGGATTGCGCCAGTTGATACAGCGCTTCGGCCGCGAGCGGTTCGTCCGGCCATTTCTCGGCGTAGGTGCGGAACGCGGCGGCGGATTTTTCGTAGGCCGCCGGCTCGAATTCACCGAGGAAGGCGTACAGGTAGCCGAGTTGGAAGGTCAGCTCGGCGAGCAACTCGGGTTTTTTGTTGGCGGCGCGAACGGTTTCATACAACTCCGCCGCTTTGGCGAGGTTGGATCGGCGGGTTTCCTTGTCGGCGCCGCGATCGCTGCGGGAAAGCTCGAAATAGCACCGGCCGAGCCGAAACTGGGCGTCGGGGAGGAGCGAGGACTGGGGATGTTTTTGGAGGAAAGCGGCGAAGGCGTCGCGCGCGGCGTCGAATTTCTCGAGGCCGAAGTGGCAGGCGGCGATGTAGAACTCGGCGGTCTGGTTGAGTTCGGCGTTGGTGCTGGTTTTCAGAAAATCCTGGAACGAGGCGAGGGCGGCCTCGAACTGCTGGGTTTTGAATTCGGAATCGCCCTTGAGGAATTTGGCGTAGAGGACGATGTCCTTGCCTTTCACGTCGGGAAATTGTTTTTCAAATTCGTCGGTGGCTTGTTTGGCTTTTTCGGCCTGGCCGCGGAGGTTGAGCGTCTGGATCAGGCCGAAGTGGGCCTGGGCGGCGAGTTCTTTGTGCGATTGCCGGTAGAGGCGGAGGAAATGTTGATAGACCAGGCTGGCTTCTTCGGGTCGGTCGGTGGACTGATAGGCGTTGGCGATGCGGAACAGGGCGAGCGGCCGGTAATCTTCCTGACGGCCGACATCGGTGGCGAGCCGTTGGAGTTCCTCGACGCGAGCTTGAATGGCCTCGCGTTGTTCGCGGCTGGCCCGCGGGATGCGGCTGCGCAGGTCGCGGATTTGTTTCTGAATGTCGGCGACGAGCGAGTCGCGCGACACAACGCGCTCGAAATACTGGATGGCGTCGTCGTACTGTTGATAGGCGGCCTGGGACTGGCCACCGGCTTTGAGTTTTTCGGCGTTGTTGTAGAGCGAATCGGCGGCGAGGTAGAGCGCGGCGCTGACGCGGGGGTTGTTGCGGAGGCGTTTCAACTCCTCATACACCTTGCGGGCTTCCTCGAAGTTTTTTTCGTCGGTGAAAATCTGGCCGAGCAGGAACAGCGAATCGAGCCGGGCGCTGGCGTTGTTGCCGAATTCGCGGAAGACGCGCCCGGCGATGTTTTTGGCGGGGGCCAGTTCGCCCTGCCGGTAGAGCACCCACGCCTCGCCGAGGTAGGCCTGCGGCAACAAGCTGCTTTGGGGAAATTTCTTTTGGAACGCCCGGTAGGTCTCGAGCGCCTTGGGCATTTGCTTCAGGTCCCGGTGGCACTCGGCGATTTTGAGCATCGCTTCCGCGGCCACGTCCCGGTCGGCAAACTTGTCCACGATCAGTTGGAATTTCGCCAGCGCATCGGATGTGCGGTTCAGCCCCACCAGACACCAGCCCGCGAAATAAATCGCGCGCGGCGCCAGCAAGCTGAGGGAATGTTTCCGACCGGGTTCAAACTCGGAGAACACTGCGAGCGCCTCCGCGAATTTGCCGGCGGCGTACAACTCCTCGCCTTTTTCGAAGGCGACCTGGGTGGGGGCTTTGGGTTCCTCGGCACGTTGCTGGGCCGGCAGGGTGGGGGCGGTCAGCAGCAGCCCGGCCAGCAGGAGTAAGCGCGCGCGGGTCATGGGGTGGCCGGCGCTTCCGCGAGCGGCCGAAACGCCACTTTGGTCAGTTGAGCCAACGCGCAGGCATCCAGTGCGGCAATCACGTCTTCGTACACCGTGTCCGGCTCCGCTTCGATGATGATGCGAACTTTCTGGCCGATGCTGGCCAGCGTCAGCATCGCGTCGCGCAGGCTGATGGCGTCGAGCACCGCGCCGCCGTTGACGACGATGTTGTCACGGTCTTTGACGTGAAGGGTATATTCAAGTTCTTCTGCGACAGCGCCGCTGGCGACCGCCTTGTAGACCGGCAGGTTCGCGTCAATCCGCCGTTCCTCGACCTTGAACTGGGAAAAGCTCATGTAGAAGATCAGCAGGATCAAGATCGTGTCAATCATCGGGATGATCTCGACCCGGCCGCGCTTGGCATGACGGCGCGCGAGCTTCACTGGCCACCCTCCAGCGTGGCGAAGGTCACGTCCACAATCCCGGCCTTCGCGCACATTTTCATGAAATCGCTCAGATCCTTGTACGTCACCTTTTGCCGGTCGGCGCGGAGGATGACGGTGGCGCGTTGGTCTTTCGGCAGACCGTCCTTGAATCGCAACAACAGGGCCGGCAGTTGGTTCATCTTGTATTCAGTCTTGTCCACCGAGATCAGGTCGGACTCCAGGAGGTTGACGACGACCTGACCGGGGCCGATTTCCAGCGTGTTGCCGGCTTTCGTCTTGGGCAGTTCGATTTTGCCTTCCTTCGCCGCGTCGGCAAAACGCGAGAAGGTCATGTAAAAGATCAAGAGGATGACGATCGTATCAATCATCGGGATGATCTCGACCCGTCCGCGTTTGACTTTGCGGCGTTTCAGCTTCATGGCCGAATCGAATTATTGACTGCCAGCGGAAGATTTCAGGATGACCATCAACTCCGACAGGCCTTTTTCCATGTCCATCAGAATGGCCTCTTTCTTGCCGGTAAACCAGTTGTAAGCGAAGAGGGACGGAATGGCGACGAGCAGCCCGGCGGCGGTGTTGACCAGCGCTTCCGAGATGCCGCCGGCCAGCTTGGTCGGGTCGCTCATGCCGATGGCGGCGACGATGCTGAACGATTTGATCATGCCCAGCGTCGTGCCGGCCAGGCCGATCAACGGACACATCGTCACGAACGTGTCGAGCTGGGGCAGGAATTTTTCCATGCTGATCAACTCCTTGGTCACGTAACCCTGCACCAACTGCTCGATTTGCTCCGGCTCATACCCGTCGCGGGCGGCGGCGAGGGTCTGGCGGAAGATGTTGCCGGCAATGCCCGGGGCATGTTCGATGGCGGCCAACGCCTCGCTCATCGTGCCGGCCTGCTTGATCTTGTTGATGATCTCCTCGGCGTTGCCGGCGGCCTTGCGGTAATACATGAACCGCTCGATGATCAGCGTGACGGTCGCCACCGAGCAAAGCCCCAGCAACGCCAGCGACGGACCGCCGTGCTTGATCATGTCCCACGCCGAGGTGGTCTTGACCTTGTCCTTGTCCCCCGCCGGGGCGGGGGCGGCCGCGTCTTGCGCCCGCGCAACGCCCGCGGCGGCGAGTAAGACCAAAGCTGTGAGTGCGACAATGCGCGCAGGGCGCGAGAATGACCGTTGCATGATATCTCCTCGATTAGGCAGGTGTGTCGGTAACGGGAACACGTCTGCGTATATAAAAGGTCGTTGCGAACATGACAACAACTTTCCTGCCGGCCGCTGGCCGCCCGGCTACGGTTTTGCGGCGGCATCCCGCTCCGCCATGGCGGCTTTGCGGCTCAGGCGAATCTTGCCCCGGTCGTCCACGCCCAACACCTTGACCCAGACTTCGTCGCCCATCTTGACGATGTCTTCGACCTTGTTGACACGGTGCTCGGCCATTTCGCTGATGTGCAACAGACCGTCGCGATCCGGCAAGACCTCGACGAACGCCCCGAATTCCTTGATCCCCACCACCTTGCCCCGGTAGATCTTTCCGACGACCACCTCGGCGGTGATCGCTTCGATCTGCTCCTGCGCGGCGCGGGCGGCGTCTCCGTTGCTGGAGAAAATGTGGATCGTGCCGTCGTCCTCGATATCAATCTGACAGCCGGTCGCGTCCACAATCCCCTTGATGACCTTGCCCTGCGGGCCGATGACCGCGCCAATTTTCTCGGGGTTGATCTTCAGCGTCGTGATGCGCGGCGCGTACTTCGACATCTCCTTGCGCGGCTCGGCGATGACCTGCGCCATCACATCCAGAATCTTCAACCGCGCCTCGCGCGCCTGCTCAAACGCCAGTTTTGTCAGCGCGTGGCTCAAGCCGGTCAGCTTCAGGTCGGTCTGGAATCCGGTGATTCCCTTGCGGGTCCCGGCCACCTTGAAATCCATGTCCCCAAAATGATCCTCCGAGCCGAGAATATCCGTCACCGTCACCGCCTGGCCGGTCGTTTCATCCGTGAACAACCCGATCGAAATCCCCGCCACCGGCGCCGTCAACGGCACCCCGGCATCCATCAACGACAACGTCGCCCCGCACACCGTCGCCATCGAAGTCGAGCCGTTCGACTCCATGATTTCCGACGTGACGCGAATCGTGTACGGGAAATCCGCCTCCGCCGGGATGACCTGTTCGAGCGACCGTTCCGCCAGCGCCCCGTGCCCGATCTCGCGCCGACCCGGCGCGCCCGTCCGCCCCGTCTCGCCGACGCTGAACGGCGGAAAATTATAATGCAGAATAAACCGCTTCTCCGTCGGTCCCCCCGTCCAACCATCCATCTCCTGCGTGTCCGACTTCGATCCGAGCGTGGTGAAGACCAGCGCCTGCGTCTCGCCGCGCGAGAAAATCGCCGAGCCGTGCGTCCGCGGCAACAACCCGACCTCGCCGCGCAACGGCCGGATCTCGCGCGGACCGCGACCATCCGGGCGCTTGCCATCGCGCAAAATGGACGTCCGGATCGCCTCGTACTGAATCTTGTAGAACGCCTCGCGCACCTCGAACTCGGTCACATCCGGGAACTTCTCCGCCAGCCCGGCCTGCGCTTTCTCCTTCAACGCCGCAACCGCCTTCTCGCGCGCCAGCTTGCCCGGCGTCAAAATCGCGGACAAAATCTCCCCGCCCACGATGGCCCGCGCCGCCGCGAGCACCTCGGGCCGGACGGTATAGAGCTTGACCTCGCGTTTCGGCTTGCCGGCCCGCTGCTGCAAGTCGCGGATCGCCGCGATGATCTTGCGCACCTCGCCGTGGGCGAACGCAATCGCCGCCATCATGTCCGCCTCGGAAATCTCCTTCGCCGCGCCCTCGATCATGACCAGATCGTTCTCACTGCCGGCGTAGATCAAATCCAAATCGCTCTCCTTGCGCTGCGCGTGAGTGGGATTGGCGATGAACTGCCCGCCCACCCGCCCGACCCGCACCGCGCCGATCGGTCCCTGCCACGGAATATCCGAGATCGTCAGCGCCGCCGACGCGCCGTTGATCACCAGAACATCCGGATCGTTCTCCGCATCGGTGCTGAGCAGAATCGAAATGATCTGCGTGTCATTGTAAAACCCCTCCGGGAACAACGGTCGGCAGGGGCGATCCACCATGCGCGCGGTCAGGATTTCCTTCTCGGTGGGACGACCCTCCCGCTTGAAATACCCGCCGGGAAACTTGCCGGCCGCAGCCGCCTTCTCCCGGTAATCCACCGTCAACGGGAAAAAATCCAGCGTGTCCCGCGTCCCCGAACTGGCCACCGCCGTGACCAGCACCACGGTTTCCCCGCACTGGACGGTGACCGCGCCGTCGGCTTGCTTGGCGAGTTTGCCGGTTTCAAAGATCAGCGAACTGGCTCCGATCGAGCAGGTAACATTCTGCGACATATCCACTCCTATGGCGGCGGGGCAAGAGGAAAGGACCAATGGAATGAAATCGGACGACCCCGCCCGCGGCAGGATCGCCCGATCTCAATCCATCAATCCACACCAGTCCTCAGCCCGGCCTTATTTTCTGAGGTTTAACTTCTTGATGAGTTCCTGGTAGCGTTTCGTATCGGTGGTGTTCAGATAATCGAGCAACCGCCGCCGTTCGCCCACCATTTTCAGCAGACCGCGGCGCGAGCTGTGATCCTTCACATGCGACTGCAGGTGCTCGGTCAACTCATTGATCCGCGCGGTCAGGATGGCCACCTGGACATCCGCCGAACCCGTATCCTTCGGGTGCAACTGAAATTGCCTGGTAATCTCGTTCTTCTTATCCACTGTGATCATCGAATCTCAAACTCCGTAACTCCTCCTGAATGAAGGCGCGCGCAGTATAGGAATCGCTCCCCGGCCTGTAAAGCAGCTTTTTCAACGCGCCAAAAACTCCCGGTGCACCGCAAGTCTTCAACGGGCACGGAATTGTGGGGCGCGCATCCCCGTCGTCTGAGGTGCGCGCCGCGATCATGGTTCACCCTCCCAACCAATGGCGGGCAGCCGATACGACCGGCATGCCCGCCCTACAAAACCTGCGGTGCGCCCAAAAACTCCCGCACCGCCGCCCGATACACCTCCGCACTCACCCAAAACGCGTCATTATGCCCCCCCGCCAACACCACCAACCGCTTCGGCTCGGCCGCCGCCGCGAACAACCGCTCCGCATGCGCCAACCCGAACATCTCATCCTCCCGGCTGTGCAAAATCAACACCGGCGCCCGAACCTGCCCGATCTTCGCCAGATTCTCATACCGCGTCCGCGCCAGCCACCGCACCGGCAAATACGGAAACAACCGCTGCCCTACATCCGCTATCGAAGTGAACGGCGCCTCCAGAATCACCCCCCGCACCCGATGCCGCACCGCCAACTCCACCGCCACACCCGTCCCCAACGACTCCCCAAACACCACCACCTCCGCCGCCCCATCCACCGAGTCCTGTCCGGATTGTGGGAGCACCCTTCCGGGTGCGACCGGGCCATCTGTTCCCACCCGGCCCTCCATCTGTCCGGCAAGCAACCAGGCCAACGCCGCCTCCCCATCCCGGTACGTCCCTTCCTCCGAAGGCTCCCCCTCACTCCGCCCATACCCCCGGTAATCCAACAACAACACATTCGCCCCCAGCTCATGCAACATCACCAACTTCTCCAGCCGATGCGAAATGTTCCCCGCGTTCCCGTGCAAAAACAACACCGTCACCGCACCCGCACCGGCCTTTGCCGGCACCCACCACCCATGCAACCGCACCCCGTCGCGGGCCACCAACTCCACATCCCGGTACCCCAACCCCACCGCCGCCGGCGTCGCCACCCACGACCGCGACGGATAAAAAATCATCCGCGTCTCCCGCACCCGCACCCACACGCACAACGCCCCATACCCCGCCACCGTCAACACCAAATAAATCATCCACCACCTCCGCATCACCCGCTCACAGTACCACACCCCGCCCCTCGCGCAGATGGCCGGTCGGCAAGACGGCACCCCGCGCCGTTCCCCCATCCTCAAAGTGCCGTTTGGCCAACCCAACTTTTCGGCGGCGCGCGCCC
>CAZHLM010000046.1:0-14390 GCA_964533295.1 uncultured Verrucomicrobiota bacterium | reverse complement strand
TTTCCGGTTTTGATCTCGCCCCCCACGGGGCAATTTGGTATCTGACAGGTGTAGCCTTTGGTCGGTCACACGGTGTTTTGATCTCGCCCCCCACGGGGCAATTTGGTATCCGGGCAGCCGGAGAATAAAACACTCTCCCCGGTTTTGATCTCGCCCCCCACGGGGCAATTTGGTATCGCCAGGCACCACCTTTGGCATTGGCACAGCCGGTTTTGATCTCGCCCCCCACGGGGCAATTTGGTATCCGTCCAGAACTCCGCCAGCACTTTGCCGGAACGTTTTGATCTCGCCCCCCACGGGGCAATTTGGTATCTGGGTAACGATGTTTCCGTTCCCCTGGCAGCAGTTTTGATCTCGCCCCCCACGGGGCAATTTGGTATCTGTGTGGCCGAATCCGCTCGATATGAGCGGGTTCGGCTCACCACACTTTTACGAATTCGGCTAATTCGGCGATCCGCTTGGTGTTTTCGACACACTCGGTAATGACGATTTGAGCGTCCCAAGTAGATTCTTCCATCGGAAAAAGGCGAATGTCGCCGGGGATGCCTTTGGCGACGCGCTGCATGTAGCGGATCACGCGCTCGCACTCGTGCGGTTCGCCGTTGAACAGGTAGATGCTGTACTGGACGCGCGTGCCGCCGACGCGCTCGAACTCTTTCCGAAGGAAGGTCTGGTCCTTCTGCTCCGGGGTGTCATAGGCAAGCATCACGAGCATGGAGCACGAAGGGTTGGAATGTTTCCTTGCCGTCCAACGAGCGGATGAATGATTCGACCATCAACCGGACGATGGAGCGCAGCTTGAACTTGCCGTCCCGGTAGGTGAACGGCGTTTCCAGCATCTCGGCGAAGTGACCGGCCAGTCGTTTCGGTTCTTGCACATCGTCCAAGTGGCGCACGACGGTCAATTCGACGGCGCAGCGCAGCGGTTCAATCAAATCGCAGGCGAGGCTGGGCCGGCTGCGGCGGAGTTTATGGATGATGCCGACGGTCGGATCGAGGCCGGAGGCGAGGCATTGCCATTCGAGGGCGTGATAGAGGAAACCATAGCCGTAGTTCAGGGCAACGTTGAGAGGATGCTGCGGTTTGCGGTGTTCGCGCTCGAACAGGTCACTGGCCAGAGCCGAGAAATACCGGGGCCAGAAGAATCGGGAGTAGCTGGCTTCGAGCCGCAGGATGCGGTTGTAGGAGTTCTCCTTGAGTTGCGGCTTGTCGGAGAGCCGGGGATCGAAGGTGTGCAACATCTGGTGTTGGTTGCTGACTTTTGTCCAGAGCAGGCCGCTGGCGAGTTGGGTGGCGCGTTGGGGCGAGAGCCGGCAGAGCTTCCACAAGGCGGTAGGGTTCACATACCGGGCGCGCGGCGCGAGGCTGAACGTCTTCCATTTCTTCTGCTGCTTATCCCACCGGGCCATGACGACCGGGCATTGCGTGGATAGCATCTCCAACGCCGTTTGCGACCACTGGCACGCTGCCGAGAAGCACTGCACGCTGCCGAGCGTTTCAATGGCGATCTTGCGCTGACCGGAAATCAGCTTGCCATCGTTTACATGAAGATTCTGTTCTTCACTTAGCAGTATGAGATGGCTGATCATGGCCGCGCGTTAGCTCCAACAAATAGGCCAAGTCCTCCGCTGTCGAGGGACGCTGCATGAAAACCTTCACAAGCCACGCTTCGTCTTCGCGCAACCTCTTCTTCTTTTCGGTGTCTGGTTTATCAAATTCAGCAAGAGTCATAGTGATCTCGCCACCACTCTTGATGGCCGCGACTCGATACCAACGAATGGCCTTCGCTGCCTCTTTGTCGCAAATCTTGCCGGCGTGACTGAGCGGGACGCGGAGCAAGTCGCCCTTCGCGATCCGGCAGAGCTTTTTGTCGAGAAGCGGCTTAGCTCCCGCCGGTAAGCCTGTATAGATTTTGCGCAGAGAGATTACTGGAGGCTTGGGCGGCGCGGCCGGTTGGATTGATTCGGCCAGCTTGAATTCGGCCTCTGCTATTATTTTTTTTGCGGCTTGACGCTCCCATTGTTTGGTTTCCTTCTCGAATTTCTTTCGCAAGCGTTTCACCGCAGGATGGTCGTATAGCTTCAGCTCTTTCAATTCATCGTCGGTAAGTGGGCGATGCCAAGTGAGTGGTTGGCCGGTGCATCTCATTTTGCGCTCAGGCAAGGCCGCTAGCCCGCGCGCGGGGGGAATGAGACGACGCCAATAATGGCGAACAATTTTGTCTTCCTTATCCTTCGATTCCGTGAACCAGATTTCAACGCGAACGAAACTCTCCCTTGCCTTCTTGAAGCCGACCACTTCTTTCTTGTGGTTTTTGTGAGGCATCAGGGAAGTCGGTGCTTCCTTGTCTGCAACCTCTGGAATGGAGGTGATGAGCGTCCCATCGGGTAGGCGCAACTCATTATCGGAAGGAATCCCGCCCTCGAAAAGCTCCTCCAATCGCGCATCCGGGAGTGGGCATAACGAAACGCGATTCGCCCGGAATAGTTTTCCCAGTTCCTTGATTCCGATCTTTCTTTCTGGCTTATCGCCCCACCATTTTTCAATGGCTCCATCGGTAAGCGGTTCGCCATTCAATTCCTTTGCCAGCAGGAATTCCTTCAATTGCGGCAGTGTCATCGTTTGCTTCTTGAAATCGCTTAACCACGACTTGATGTTACGCTCCAAGAACCAGCGCAACGCATCTTTCGTTACGCGCTGCTTCAACTTTTTCCCTTTCCACTTCCAGTCCTTGATTGTTGCATCCGGAAGCGATTCCTCGCTGATTCCCTTTTCACGCAAGAACTTCGTCACTTCCTCAACGGTGAAGAACATCTTCTGGTAGTTATCCCACCATCGTTTGACTGTCTCGAAAGAAAGCCCGTCTTTTTCGGTTTTGTCCGGCAGCCCTTCTTTCTTGCAGACTTTTCCCAGGGGAATCTTGCCGGTGAGTCTTGCCCGTTCGAAAAGTTCAAACACCTTCTCAGCGCTGACTCCCTTCTCCTTGTTGATGAGGCGCTTTACCAAGTCAGACAACTTCGTGCGCGCCGTCATGTTGCCATCCTTGTCCGGCGGGCTGTAAATGGTTTCCTCAAACCGCTTGGCTTTGGATTTGGTGCGCTGCGATTCGCTGACAAGACATTCGTCTTTGTGTTGGGCTTCAAAAGATGCCAGGTTCGGCCCAAGTCCCGGTAACGCCTCCATCGTAACGTTGCCTTCCTTGGCGGTGACTTTGAAAATGCCGCCACAGTTCGCTGCGTTCATGCCTTTGCCCGGTGGAATGTGCGAGAGGATTGCCGCATCAATCATGTGGTGGCGCAAGTCATCGCGATCCTTGACGATGCGTTTGACCGTTTTCCCGTCTTCTTGCGTCTCGACCAGTTTGAAACCGCGCGGGAGATTGTCTTCATCCAGCCATGATTTGCGACAGCAATCCGTCATGAATCCAGACGGCGTGCCGATTCTGCGGGCGATCTCATTGGCAATCAAATTGTCGCGCTCTTTTGGATCTGCAACATCACTGAATTCCTGCCGGATTCCCAGCCAACGGATGACTTCTTCACGGAGTTGGCGGGCAAGCTGAGCGACGCGCGTCGTGTTGCCCCAATCCGGCGCTTGCGAAGAATCCTCCAACATGAAGATGTCGATTTTCTCCAGCACGTCCTCCCGGCCACCCCGTCGCCAGCCTTTCATCTTGGGCAAATCGGCGACGATCTCTTTCCACGAGCGACCGAAGAATGGGTTATTCGGCAAACTGGCCGCTTCATAGGGAAGCCGTTCGCCTTTGGCGTGGTTGGTTGTCTTGTGTGTCAAAACAAGATTTCGCAATTCACTGATGCCGCCTTTGGCTTTTGGGAAAATGTGGTCTATGGCAAGGTCGTCGCCCAATGGGTCGTTCAATCGATTGCCCGTATACGGGCACAGACCATCTTGCTGCTCGAAAAGAATGCAGCGCTTTTTCTGTTCGTCGGTTAACGGCTTGTCTCCGAAAAGATCGCGCTTAAACTCACGGCGTTGCTTTTGTTCGGCTTGATACTCCTGTCGTTCCTTTTCGTTGCGCGGAATGTCAGCGATGGTTTCGATCACGACGTAATCCGGCTTGGTCAAACCGCCGAGTTCGTTCTCCAAATCGACCAGCGTGCCATCGTCGAGCCGCAACTGACCGGCAAATAACCGCCGCAGAATGCCGTGGTACTGCGGTTTCCCGTCCTTTGTCTTGTCGTTCGGATTGCCGTTCTCGTCGTACTGCTTTCGATGCCCCATCAAGAACTCCACCTGCGGATAAACACCGAAGAAATCACCCTCCATGTCCCGGCGCATTTGGTAATACTCAGCCAGATTCCTGCGGACATTCTCCGCGCTGAAGTCCATCCCGTTTTTGGTGGCTTTTTTGAAAAGTTGTGCGGCGGATTCCCCGCTGAGTTTCGCCCGCTTTTTCAAGACAGCATAATCCTGCCGGAGGAGATCGGTAAGCTGGTCGAAGAAATTCCCGTTGTGAGTGCGATTCTTGGTCGAGCCAAATGAAAGAAGATGCAAGCCAGCCTTTTCTTCAAAAGCCCTTTTGGTCAGTCTTGCTGGTCGCAACGGCGGTTTTTCGTCGACAGGCCAATCTTTGTCCCAAAGGTTGCGAGTCGCGGCAATATCCGGCTCAAGAAACTCTTGGAAAAGCCAATCCCGCAGTTGGACAGTCGCGTAGTCCTTGCCTTTTTCCTCAGAAATAAACTGCCGCTCTGCGAGAAAAAGCTGGAGTTTGAATCGGCGCACGTCGGGATGATGATTGAAGTTGCAGACGATATCTTTGCCGACGAGCCTTTTTGCAAAGGGGCACTTTCCCGTTTTGCGTTGCGCGTGCTTCTGGCGTTCTTTTTCAGTCTTCCGGTGATAGTCGAGAATACATGTCTCGTCGAAATCGCGATGCTCCCTTCCTTCCTTGCCGAAGTCGTTTCCAATCAGCTCAGCGAGCGCCGCCTGCATTTTCTCTCTCCCACCGAAAAGATGCGCGTGCTTTTCGCAGATCTCCTTAACATGCCGTTTCACTAACTCGCGGGGATGGTCGTACTGCTCACCGCGAATAGCAGGGCGAAGATTGCTTTGCCGCATTTCCCGTAGATTTTCTTCGATCGCTTTGCGAATCGGATCGCTGTGAAATCTCGACTCCGAAGCATTCAGTGCCTCCTCAACCCGCTTTCGATTCTCATCTTCAAGCTCCTGCCGTCTTTCTGCCGAAAGGTTCTCGGTGCGTTTGTTCTTCTCGATCCAGCCTTGTTGAAGAAAGTCGTCCAAGATTTGTTGTTTTAGAATGGGGCTGCAAACTGCGTTCTTCGCCCAGTCCACAACATTCGAAACTGTCAATTCATCACCCCACGGGAATTCTCCGTCATTCGTCAGGTGATAATCATAGCCGCGATGCCGCACGATGTGCCGCAAACAGATCACAAGCGCCTGCGGGCTGCCGAGTTGTTTGCCTTCAGTAATTGCCCGAAGGCGCAACTCGAACGGTCTGTGCATTTCAGGCTTTTCGCCTTTTCGAGGATCGGCAAATAATCGCTGCAAATCCTTCTCATCTGTGAGTCCCCACTTCTGACACCAATTCCGCAGGAGGACATCACGGTGCTTTCGGCTTTGCCGCGCTCGACGACCTGCGCGTTTCTCTCGGCGTTTTTCGAGTGGTGCGGCTTCCGGTAAGGTGACTTTGAACGTGCGAAAGAAAATCGGATTTGGCCCTTGCCGCAGCCAAATGCCTATCCCTTCGATGCCAATGTCAATCCCCAAGACGAGCTTGCTCGTGTAGAACGGGTCATTGATCCAGTCATGGGGTTGCGCGGCCGGTGATGGTTGTTTTATCACGTAATCCATAATTGACCTTTCATTGGTGACCGGCTATTCTAACGCCGAGATCAAAACCTGCGGTGGCCAGAGTTGTAAAACCTGTCGGCAACGAGAGCAGGCTGGCCAGTAAACCGCAACTCTTGTACAGGGGCGGCGCAAGCTTAGCCCCTCCTTTTTTGCAGACGATGGTTGGGAAGAGCCGAGCCGCTGCCGCAAGGCAACGATGACTTCCGCACGGGGCTTTCGCAGCCCCACTTTTTTTGACCTTGCCTTGGTAGATGCGGTTCATGGGTGCTTTTCTTGCGCGGGGGCGCGGTGGCTGGAATGTGAGGTTGCCATGGTGCTCGACGTCTTGTCGGGTAGGATGGCTGGCCGGCCCTCACTCGGTGAGCAATCCTGCCCCGGTTTGTAGCCGGTCGGGTTTTCGCCGTCAAGCGCGCCGCACGGGCGGAGGGTGCACTGCAAGTTTTGTGGGGCGGACACGCCGGTTGGCTCGGCTGCCCGCCGTCGGATTGGAGTGTGAACCAAGGTCGCAGCGGGCACCCCAAACGACGGGGATGCGCGCCCTACAATTCGGAGCCGGTTCAAAACTCGGGGGCCGCCGCACGCGCGGGGGAAGGTGGTTTTGTGCGCTTGACCGGGTTCCGGGGGCGTGTTAGCAGAACTCGGCCATGCGCTGTCCGAAATGCGGGTCGTTGGACGACAAGGTGGTGGAATCCCGCAGCAGCGGCGACGGGGTGAACATCCGTCGGCGGCGGGAATGTTTGCGGTGCGAGACGCGGTTCACGACGTATGAGACGATTTTCCATGAGCGGATGCGGGTGAAGAAGCGGGGCGGGGAGTTCGAGGAGTTCGATCCCCGCAAGTTGCGCGACGGGTTGGAAAAGGCGTGCGAGAAACGACCCGTCAACACCGAGCAGATTGACAGTGTGGTCGAGCAGATCACGACGGAGTTGGAGAACGAGTTCGGCCGGGAAGTCACGTCGTTGCAGATCGGCGAAAAAGTCATGCGTCATTTGCGGCGGCTCGATGAAGTGGCCTATGTCCGCTTCGCGTCGGTGTACCGGCAGTTCCACGATGCCGAACAATTCGTCGAGGAGATCCGGCGGATGATGAAGCCGGGCAAAACCAAAAAACGAGCGGGCCGACGATGATTCAAGCGCGCGACAATCTGGTTTGGGTTCGCAACGACGCCGGTGAGCTGGAGCCGTTCGCGGAAGACCGGCTTGCGGCGGCGGTGCAGCGGGTGACCGGCGCCGATGAGGATGGCCGGGCGGTGGCCGAGACGGTGGCCGGGGCGGTGTTTCAATACGCGCGCGATCATGCGGCGGAGCGGATTGTCACCACGGTGGAGATTGCCGAGATGGTGGAGGCCGTGTTGTTGATCCTGGGGTACGACGAGGCGACGGGGGGCGGCGAGGAGATTCGGTTGGACGTGTTGGCGGCGCGTACCGGGGTGGGGTTTGAACTGGCGTTTTACCGGGAACTGGGCGCGGCGTTGGGGCGCGCGCAGCAGCGGCGGGCGGTGCGGGTCAGCGGGTTGCGGGCGTGTGTGTTGCGGTTGCGCGGGGCGCGACGCTGGGGCGCGGGTTGCCGGCAACTGGCGCAGGAGATTTTGGAGTTTGTGTATGCCCGCGCGGCGCGCGCGCGGGCGTTGCAACTGGCGGTGGTGGAATGAAGACGATTTTTTCCAGGATTGCGGCCAAAGAGATTCCGGCCACCATCGTGTACGAGGATGACCGGGCGGTGGCGTTTCGCGATGTGAATCCGCAGGCGCCCGTTCACGTGCTGGTGATTCCGCGCCGGGAACTCGCCCGGGTCGGCGAGGCGACGGCGGCGGACGCGGGGTTGCTGGGGCATTTGTTGTGGGTGGCGACGGAGGTGGCGCGGCGGGAAGGCATCGCCTCCAGCGGCTACCGGCTGGTGATCAACAACGGGCCGGACGCCGGCGAGAGCGTGCCGCATTTGCACATTCATGTGCTGGGTGGTCGCGCGCTGGGTTGGCCGCCGGGTTGAACGGAGCCGGCGCCGGAACTGTCTCTTTCACGCAGATGGGCAAGAAGAAGAAAAAACCAACCGTCGTCGAATCCGTTCCGGTTGTCACCGAGGCGGCGCGGGCGGAGGACGGCGGCGGGGATTGGCTGGCGGAGTTGCGGCGCCATCCCAGCCTGTTGATGGCGGTGACGTTTGGGGCGTTGACGCTGCTGTCGGCGGTGATGTGCATCAAGCATTACGACAATCACGACATGGGCGCGATCCGCGAGCCGACCGGGGTGATTATGTGGGCGGCGATCACGGCGACGTTTCTGGCCAGTTACTTCCGCGAAAGCCGCCGCGCGGCGAAAACCGACTCGTGAACGGGTTGGTGTTATTCGAAGACGAGCATCTGCTGGTTATCCACAAGCCGTCCGGCCTCAACACCCACCGGCCCGACGCGCAGGCGCCGGAGGGGATTCATGAATGGCTGCAACGGCGGCGCGGCCGGGAGTTGGCGATTCTGCACCGGCTGGACAAGGACACCTCGGGCGTGTTGGTCCTGGGCAAGACCCGCGCGGCCAATCAGTCGCTGGCCCGGCAATTCGAGCGGCGCGCGTTGCGCAAAGAGTATCTCCTGCTTAGCGTGAGCAAACCGAAGCGCACGCTGGTCAACGCCTGCTCGCCGAACGCGGAGACGCAGTTCGAGTTTCTCCAGCCGCACGCCGGTCACTTTCTCATCGCCGCCCGGCCGGTGACGGGCAAGACGCATCAGATCCGGCAGCACGCGCGCGAGTGCGGTTTCCCGATCCTCGGCGACACGGAGTACGGCGGGGCGCCGGCGCCGCGGTTGATGTTGCACGCGCATCGGCTGACGATCGCGCATCCGGTGACCAACGAGCCGGTGACGTTCACCGCGTCCGTGCCGGCGGCGTTTGAGGATTTGTCGGCGCTGACGGCGGCGCGGGAGTACCGGGAGTTGTTGTTTGGCGGCAGCGACACGGATTCCTACCGGCTGGTCAACGGCGCGGCGGATGGCTGTCCGGGGGTGGTGGTGGATTGGTTTGGCGGGCAGGCGTTGGTGCAGTGGCAGGAAGAGGGCGAGCGCGCCGCAGTGGTGGAGTCTCTGAGCGCCCAGGCGGTGTATGAGCAGACGGTGTTGAAGGGGCGGCGGTCGGCGGCGCGGTTGGTGCGGGGCGCCGCGGCGGAGTGCGTGGCGACGGAACACGGGTTGCGGTACCGGATCCGGTTCGATGAAGGGTTGTCGGCCGGTCTGTTTCTGGATCAACGGGAGAACCGGTGGCGGTTGTTGCAGATGCCGCTGGCCGGCAAATCGGTGTTGAATTGTTTCGCCTACACCGGCGCGTTTTCGGTCGCGGCGGCGCGCGCCGGGGCGCGGACGACGAGCGTGGATTTGTCGCGAAACTATCTGGAGTGGGGGCGGGAGAACTTCGCGTTGAACGGCTTGCCGGTGGCCGGGCACGAGTTCGTCGCCGGTGATGTGTTCGCGTGGTTGCCGACGGCGGCGAAACGCGGGCGGCAATGGGACGTGGTGGTGCTCGATCCGCCGACGTTCTCGACGACGAAACAGGGGCGGTCATTTCGGGCCGAGCGGGACTACGGCGAGCTGGCGCGCCTGGCGGTGCCGCGGGTGGCCGATGGCGGCTGGTTGTTCTGTTCGACGAACCAGCGGACGTTCAGGGTGGAGGAGTTTCAGCGGGCGCTTCGAGACTCAGTTGCAGCGGCGGGGCGGCGAATACAGTCGGCGGAGTGGGGGACGCAGCCGGCGGATTTCCGCGTGGCGCGCGGCGAGCGTCCGTATCTAAAAACGGCATGGCTCCGTTTGGCAGAATAGCGGCGCGGTTGATCAAGAAGCCGGCCGCCACACCCGCCACCAAACCAAGCGGGCTGCCAATCGGCGAGGAGGAATGGGTGACCGTCGCCTCCGCCGTGCCGGTGGTGGCGGCGACGAAGGGCGCGAGATGTTTCGTGACAACCGCCTCGTCGGGCAACTGGCTCAAGTCGAGGAATTCATTCGGCGGCAGTTCGCGCGTCAGGCCGGTCAGGTGCGGGTACAACGCGCGCAGGTCCACGTAGCTGAAATCGGTCACCGTGCCCGGCAGGTGGGCGGTGGCCTTTTGAAAGTCGGGACTGCCGGTCAGCGTGGGTTTCGGATTGGCGAGTTGGTCGAGCAACGCGCGCGCGAAGTCCGGGGTGAGCGCGAGGATGAAAAACTCGTCGGTCAACACATAGGTGGGCGCGATGGTTGCGGCGCCGATGACCAGCGACCGCAGGGAATGACCGCGGTGCTCGGTCACGTTCCACGGCGCGTCGAGTTCGGCGGCGGCGAGAAGGTGGGTGGCCAGCACGTCGAGGACTTTGTCGAACGCGCCGCGGTCGGGGTCGCGGACGGTGGCGATGTAGGCGACTTCCGGGGCGCGGGCGGTGGGGCGCCAGTTGACGATCCACGCGGTTTCGGGGCCGAGTTTGGCGAGCACGTCGTCGGTGAGCCGGATGTTGGCGCGGCGCAGGTCGCGTTCCAGGTTGTTGATCACCGCCGCGGGTTTCGGCAGACCGGCTTGCACGAGGGCGGTGGCGGTTTCGGTGTAGAACGACGCGAGATCGGTCGCGGAGGCGAGGTAGGCCAGGGTGTCCGGTTGGGTGAACGCGAGGGTGCGGCGGGCGATGGGCGCGGTCGGCGTGTGCGCGCCGGGGGCGTAGCGCGTGATGCGGCGTTCGTGGATTTGGGAGCCGGCAAAGTTCAGGATCAGGCCGGTGGACTGGATGGCGGCGAGTTTTTGGAGGGCGCTGGTTCCCTGGTTTTGGAAGGCGAGCAGGGGTGCCAGCAGGGCGGTGATGGGCTGAAAGTTGAGGAAGGCGGCGAACTGGTCGCCGCTTTGCATCTGGTTGAGGAAGGATTGGAACGCGGCGTGGCCGGCCAGCGTGCTTGCCGGCTTGGCCTGGGCATGGCGCGCGATCAGATCCCGGTACACATCCTCCTGCAGCGTGATCAGAAAGAGCGATTTCAGAAACCCGTAGCAAATCGTGTTGGTCTCGTCCCGCCGCCAGGCGGTGTATTCGTGGCCGAGATATTTTTTGGTGACGAGCGCGCCCGCCGGTTGCTGTTTGCGAATGTTCCGCTCGAACGTGCCGACGACCAGTTTGGTCTGAAGCAGGTTCTGTTTCGTGTCGGTCCCGAATACCAGGCCGGGCTGCGACGGCATCAGCGGGGAAAAACGGGTCACGGCCAGAAAAACCTCGCCCTGCAACGTGTCGAGAATCAGGTCGCGGGCGCGTTGATTGTTCGTGACGTGCGGCGCGCCGACCGCCGCGTCCAGCGCGGCGAGCGGTTTTTCCAGGAACGCGCGCACGGCCGGTTCCTCCCAGAGCCGGTACGCGCCGGTCTGGCGAAACTCGTGGCGCGCGCGGGCAAAATCCGGGATGCGGAGAAAGAGGAGAGTGGTATCCGGTAGCAATTCCGCCGCGCGCGGGGCCGGTCGGCGCAGGTAGAACCACACCGCCGCGCCGACCGTCACGATCAATAGCAACAGGACTACGATCAGTTTTTTCACAATGTCGCGGCGATGCTACGCGCACTTGCCGGGGGCGTCAAGGATGGGGGGTGGGGCACCGCAAGTTTTGGAGGGCGGGCAGGCCGGTCGTCTCGGCTGCCCGCCGTTGGTGGGGGGTGGAAACCATCGTCGCGGCGCGAATCCGAAACGACCGGGATGCACGCCCTTCAATTCCGGACCCGCTCAACACGTGCGGCGCGCGCAACAAACCCGGAATCTTGACAGAGGGGGGTGACATCCTATACTCGCGATGCCAATGGAGCGGGGAGAATCTGAACCGAACGGCGATCCGCTGAGTCGTCGCTTTCCCAACGCCGGGAAAGGGCCGTGGGCGCACGTTTCCGACGCGGAGTGGAACGACTGGCGCTGGCAGTTGCGGAACCGAATCACGACGCTCGAACAACTCGAACGGTTGTTGGCGCTGACGAATGAGGAACGGCTGGGCGTGCAGTTGGCCGGGCATCATCTGGCGCTGGCGATCACGCCGTACTTTTTCAACCTGATTGACCGGAGCGATCCGGATTGTCCGATTCGCCGGCAGGTTGTGCCGCGAATCGAGGAGATGACGGCCGCGCCGTGGGAGCTGGTGGATCCGTGCGGCGAGGATGAACACATGCCGGTGCCCGGACTGGTGCATCGGTATCCCGACCGGGTGTTGTTTCTGGTGACGGATCGCTGCGCGGCGTATTGCCGGTATTGCACGCGCAGCCGCGTGGTGAGCGGAGCCGGGGAGCAACATCTGCACACGGAGTTCGCCGCGGCGCTGGACTACCTCCGGCAGCACACCGAGGTGCGGGACGTATTGTTGAGCGGCGGCGATCCGTTGTTGTTCAGCGACGAACGGCTGGAACATTTGCTCAGTCAGTTGCGCGCGATTCCGCACGTGGAGTTTTTGCGGATCGGGACGCGCATTCCGATTTTCTTGCCGCAACGCATCACACCGGAGTTGGTGGCGATGCTGCGGAAGTATCATCCGTTGTGGGTGAGCATTCATGCGAACCACCCGCGCGAGGCCACGCACGAAGTCCGGGAGGCGTGCGGTCGGTTGGCCGATGCGGGGGTGCCGCTGGGGAACCAGACGGTGTTGTTGCGCGGGGTCAACGACGATCCGTCGGTAATGAAGTTGCTCGTGCACAAGCTGCTGATGATGCGGGTGCGTCCGTATTACATCTACCAGTGCGATCTGGTGAAGGGGACGCATCACTTGCGGACCTCGGTGCGCCGCGGCTTGGAAATCATGGAAGCCTTGCGCGGCCACACCACCGGCTATGCCGTGCCGCAATTTGTGATTGATGCGCCGGGCGGCGGCGGCAAAGTCCCCGTCGCGCCCGAATACGTCCTGGCGCACGATGAAGAACGCGTGCTGATTCGCAATTACGAAGGACACGTGTTCGAATACCCCGAACCGACCGAACTGACGTCCGCTACGCCTCCCGCACCCGTCGGCACCCGGGGCGAAGCCGCGGTCCTGGCCATCCGCAGTCAATTGGTACAGGATGCGCTCTCGCCTCACTGCGTGGAGACCGTTCATGGACGCCATAGCTAGCCGGTCGGCCGAGATTCATTTCGGACTCGCGTGGAACTGGGAGTACGACCACGACTTCGTCCACCTCCTCGACCAATCCTGTCTCCATGCCGGCATCCGCTGTTACCTGGTCGGCCCGCACAACCTGCAACAAACCTACCTCGAAGTGCAGAACGACGAACGGCGGTTTCTCTGGTGCCTCGACCGGGCGAGCGACAACGACAACCGCTTTCTTCAGTTCAACCAACTGCTCCAAGCCAGGGGCACGAAGTTCATCAACGCCCATCACCACTACCAACGCTCGATTGACAAGGCCAACATCCACGGCGACCTCCTGCTGCGCGGTCTGCAACTGCCGTTGACCGTCATCCTCCCGCCGCACGAAACCGAGCCGGAGATTGACCCGCGCATCCTCGAACCGTTCGTCAAACCGTTCGTCGTCAAACCCGCCAAAGGCGGCGGCGGCGTCGGCGTCGCGCTCAACGCCACCGAGGCGCTCCACGTCCTCCAGACCCGCAGCACCATGCGCCACCAACGCTTCCTCATACAGCAGCGGATCGAACCGCAAATCCTCGGCGGCCGCCGCGCCTGGTTCCGCGTCTATCACGTCTGCGGCACGATCATCCCCTGTTGGTGGGACGACAAAACCCACCGCTACGCCATCCTCACGCCCGCCGACCACGCCGTCGTCAACGCCGACGAACTGGCCCGCATCGTCCGCATCGTCGCCGAAGTGGCCCAACTCGATTTCTTCAGCACCGAGATCGCCCTCGACCGCGACGGGAAATACATCGTCATAGATTACGTCAACGACCCCTGCGACATGCGGCTGCAAAGCAAATATTTTGACGGCGCGCCCGACACCGTCGTCCGCCAAATCGTCGAGTGCATCACCGGCCACATGAAACAACGACTGGCCGACCGCCTCGCCGCCACCCCCGCCGAACCCGCCTACTGGCCGTAGAGCCGTCCCCGCCTGTAGCGGCGGTCTATGACCGCCCCCCCCCCCCCCCCCACCGCCGGTCCCCCGCGCGACCGATCAGATCCGAAGAAATGATTCGGAGAGATCGCTTCGTGACGGAATCGCGGCGCAGTCGCCCCAACGATAAAGATCAGCCACGCGCGCTTGCGCGCGTTGGCTGAAGCGGATTGATGGGCGATGACAGATACCGGAAAAACTCCAGCCAACCAATCCGCTGATACTGTGCATCCCAATACTCATGCCGGTGACTCTCCACCCCCGGCGACTTGATGACCACGTGACACTTCATGAACCGAATGCGATGGGAGCACGCGAACTCGAAGCAAGCCCACTCCCGCTGCCTGCCGCACCCGCAACCATCGAACTCTAAGCAAGGCGACTCAAGCAGAATCGGAGCAGCCAGCACGAGAAGGCCAATGCCGGAAACTACACCCAACAATATCTTTGTGCCGCGCTTCATGCTTCGACGCCTATCGCTCAAACTGAGCGACGGCGCGCAGCCCCGTTCGCTCCAGTGGATTGATAGGCC